>JBLHNU010000046.1:0-42538 GCA_047622095.1 Desulforhopalus sp. | reverse complement strand
TATCCTACGCTTAAAACTTTACGTTACCATAAAGTCTCCAAAGACTCGCTACCCAGTGGTTGGCCTACCTTCCGGGACGGGATTCCCACCCGCTTGATTATACGACCTTGCCCGGCCGCACTTAGGACTATTCCTGTATCTATGGACCTGAGCCTTTCCACGAAAATGGCACAGATCTGCAGTTTCAAGCACCACAAGTATTGTTAGGATCACTTGTGTGACACCACAGCATGAGAAAGATGTGCCTACTTTTTACACGTATCATGTACTGACCCCGAATACACCTGCAAATCATTTACATCCGAAACAATGGGATGTCTGGGTTGCAGTTGGTTTAAGCTAAACGATCAGCCCTGAAAATGCATGATGGTAATAACAGTGGGGACAGTTGCGACTTTTTTCTGAAAAATATGCTTAACGGCGACGTCTCAACCACAGTGGAGTACCTATCCGGAACTGATCTGCACAATAAAACAGTTAGGAAAAAGCCAGATTAGATGTTCTAGATACATATACCTTTTTGGTTTTGCTATATTTGCACCGATTGCAAGATCTAGGTGATATTGGATACATTATGTATAGTCCCTGGTCTGTCGAGTAGCCTGAAGGCAAAGACCTGTCCTTAACTTGTAACGCCTGTAAAAGAGGCATAGACCTGAAAATATCACCCTTACTAATGACACCACCAATTCGTCCGTCTTTATCTAGCACCGGAAGACCAGAAATCGAGAACCTCAGAGGGAGAAGCATTTTTAACATCACGATCTGTGACAATACCTACAAACTCATCGTCTTTTAACATCGGCAGCATTGAAATAAGGCGTGTCGCAAAGAGTCTTGCCGCGTCATTCAAGCGCGCTTGATAATTGAGGGTTGTTACTGGTTTGCTCATCCATTGTCTTATTAGCATAGCACCTCCTTTTTGTTGAGTTGACGGCGAAGTACAAAGAACAGCGCTTCAGATCGCTTTCTCTTTCAATTAACAAACAACCAATCGCCCCCCCTCCTTCAATTTTTTTTGTGTCTCAGATTCCCATAACAGAACGGTGATAACTGGAACGCAATATGCAAATAGGATTATGACCAGAGCTACAGTTTATAACTTTCAAAAGAGGACTCCTGATATGAAGCCCAAGGCACTCGTTGTTGATGATGAGAAAATATTTCGAAATTTATTGGAAGCCATAGTACGTAATTTGGGTTTTGGCGTAACTACGGCAGGCGATGGTTCTTTGGCTGAAAAAGCCTTAAGGTCAGGGTATTTTGACCTTGTTATCACCGATCTGGAGATGGGAAACACCAATGGATTTGAGGTCATCAAGCTTGCAAAGAGCATTAATAGCAGCTCTATCGTACTCGTGGCAACGGGGTGTTTGGATGAAAGATGCAGAAGTCAGGCTCTTGCTCTTGGTGCCAGTGATTATCTCCTTAAACCTTTTTCATTAGCAGATCTGGAAAACCGGCTCAGTAGACAATTTACAGATCTGCAGAAACGACCTAATAACCATTCGAGGAATAATTCGAAATTGAAGTGTCAAAAAGTTTTACATTATGTAAAGCAACCTGTTTGCAGACAAGAGTTTATAGAGTTCAAATCGGAGCAAAAAGTAATCGGATAATTTAAAACATGCATCTGAAACATCGGTCCTGTAAAACAGAATATTGACCACCCTGAAAATGATAAAAATTGGTGCCGGATATGTATAAACAATCGATCTACCATATCATTGTAACTGATACCAATCACCATGTTAGAGACTTTATAAGGCGGGAACTGGAAAAAGAAGGTTACACCGTTGACAGTATCAGTAGCCCATTAGAAGCTTATAACAGCATATGTGAGATTGATTCTTTGGATATCATCATCCTCGATCCCGACCTCATCTCTCCCTACGGCCAATCATTTTTCACCCAATTCCTCGATAAACCACCATCAACACATATAATTATCCATACTTTCGATAAATATCTCTACATCCCGAGAGCAGATGAGAAAATTCATATTGTCGAAAAAACTGCATCAAGCATTGGCCCGCTTAAAAAAATAATTGAGGAATGTGCACGCTCACTCGCTGAGCTTAGAAAAAAAACACATCTATAGGTGGCCCATAGAAAAAATCAGCAGTGACTTTCCTGTTGCCCAAGAAGATTATTGTGAAAAATATTTGGCGGGTATTTAGTCTACCTAATTTGCTCTCATCCAATAGAGTTGTCAGGTTTTTCTCGTTTTAACATAAATGGTTTTCGCCACCGGTTGTTCAATCTTATTCGTGGGAATATTTTATTAAGGACGGATTTCAAAAGCCTCAAAGCTCTGATTATTCATACGAAAAGAGATCTCCAGTTGCAGCCGTATATGAGGATCTGGTCGACGACTCTCCATAAAATTCCGAATAACTTATTCTGTTCTTTTTATCTCAAATTTACTAAGTGCCATCTGTCTCATCCTTTTCTAAGGTATTCTTACGTCGTTTAACCTCAACAACCAACCTCTTATGATTTGTATTTTTCATTGTCAATACAAACGCTTAACACATGCCAATTTTTCTAGAATATCTTGGCCTTATATTGTATTTATCAATCTTCGCATGTAAGGTCGGCCGGGAAATGCCCAAGAGCTTTGCCGCATTAGATCTGTTGCCATTGGTCATAACAAGGGCCTCATGAACAAGAATTTCGGTTACATGGTCCAGGCAGGATTCAAAAAAGTGCTCTCTTTTATTTTCACCTAACGATGTACGAATCCAGCCCCGAAGCGGGTCAGTTTCCTCTATAACCTTATCGTCCTCACTATTTTTTGGCCCGCGGCTGTGAAAAGTTATATCTTCGGCTAGAAGTGGTGCGCCTCTATTAAAAATCAGAGCCTTTTTCAGGGTGTTTAACAACTCCCTGATATTACCCGGCCAGTCATAACCTTTTATTTTTGCAATGGCCTCTGCAGACACACCGGGATTGACAATAGACATCTCTCTTGCAAGCCGTGTCAGAAGATATTGAGACAACGGCATGATATCATCTATTCTTTGCCGAAGAGCCGGCATTGTAACAGTCACCACCCTCAGACGATAGTAAAGATCTTCTCTAAATGTCCCCTGAGAAACGGCCTCTTCCAGGTCACGGTTTGTTGCAGCAATTATCCTGACATCAACATCTATTGGTTCTTTACCACCCAATCTTTCAATACTGTTTTCCTGAAGAAGGCGAAGCAACTTTGCCTGAATAGTAAGAGGCATATCTCCAATTTCATCGAGAAATACTGTCCCCCCTTTTGCCTGCTCAACCTTGCCAACTTTTCTATGCACAGCTCCGGTAAAGCTACCTTTTTCATAGCCAAACAGTTCACTTTCTAAAAGTGTATCCGGTATCGCCACACAGTTGATCACCACCAGAGGTTTATCACAACGTAAAGAATGATTGTAAATTGCCCTCGATGCAAGTTCTTTCCCTGTCCCCGACTCGCCCCTGATGAGAACGGTCGCATCCGTTGATGAGACACGGCCAATGGCCTTATAAACATTAAGCATTTCAAGACTATCACCTACAAGGGCTTCATGTTCATACAGCGGTTCTCCATCCGGATTAACATCCACAGGAGAAGACATACATCGTCCGGCGACCACCGCCTTTGCAACAAGCAGAAGCATCTCTGGTACATCAAAAGGCTTGTAAATATAGTCGTAAGCGCCTTTCTGGATTGCTCCAATTGCCGTTTCTGTACTGCCATAGGCAGTAATGATAATAACCGGCATTTTTGGAAAAAAGTCATGAATGACTTCAAAGACCTCTATTCCAGTCATATCAGGGAGGCGAATATCTAAAATAACCATATCAGGTTTGATCGATTTGACTTTATCGATGCCCTCCTGCCCACTGAAGGCCATCGACGTTTGATAGCCGTCCTGGGTCAGAATCTTGGTAAAACTCAGGCAAAGCTGCTGGTCGTCATCAATGATGAGTATAGAGCTCATGATGCATCCCTATTTATGGGTATTCTAAGTATAAATTCAACACCCTGATGAATGGAAGACTCAACAATGAGTCTGCCGTTATGCTCTTTCATAATCCGATTAACAATGCTTAAGCCCAGGCCCGAACCATCTTCTTTGGTCGTAAAAAAAGGGGAAGTAATCTTATACCGGATCGATTCCGGCACTCCAGGTCCAGTATCTCTGACTTTGATGACAGCAACATCTCCCATTTTTTTGTCATGCTCACGAGACTCTGCAATATACACACACCCACCGGTTTCCATAGCCTCACAGGAATTTGTCACAAGATTCACCAGCGCCTCTTTTATCCGGTCGGGATCAACACATACCTTTGACAGATCGGCTCCTGCCTCGTACACGAGTTCAGCATCGTACTCCTTCAATCTGTATTCAAGAAGAGTGATCACAGACTGGATTAATTCTTCCAGGTTACATTGCTGGAGCTTAAGTTTTGGGGGGACGGGCGAATTCGAGAAAATTCTGCACAATCCTGTCTATTCTGGCAATTTCATCCGAAATTACATGTAGATCCTCATTTTGTACATCATTGAGATCGAGTGTACGGGTCAGGGAAAACATTCTCATCTTAATTGATGTGAATGGATTCCGAATGGTATGAGCGACTCCTGCGGCAAGCTCTCCCACCATAGCCATACGTTCTGCCTGCATGAGATGTTTACGGCTCTTTGCAAGCTCATCATAGGTCTGGTCGAAATCCCGCATCATCCCTTTTAAAGATTGACTCAAAGACTCAACCTCATCCTGACTACTGTCCTGGGGAGAACTACCCGTCTCAAGAGCAAGTAGACGAATCGGGCGAAGAATATTTTTGTACAGAAAAAAGAGAAAAATACAGGAAAAGCACATGAAGACGGCAACGGCCCCGGTGACGACAGCCCGCAATTTTATGGCCTGCCGGGTGTTCTTATCTTTTGTCTTTTCAATTATAGCCCATTGTTTCTGGCTAAAAGAGCGGCACTTTTCAAGCAAAGCGAAAAAAATATCTCGCTGCTTTTCGTGAAGACTGGAAATATTCCCATAGATATTATGGCTTTTATAATTCTCGATGGCATAGTCTTTCGCCTCAACATAGACACCGTACTTCTCAACGATAGTATTCAGATCTTGTTTCTGATCAGGACTCAGATCGAGAGAGAGCGACTTGTCAAGATTCTGTTTAAAAATCTGCCGATACTGGCCCAGTGACTGAAGCCATTTTCCGTCACCATCAACCAGATAATATGTTAAAAGACCCTTCTGGTTCGCCAGGCCAAGCTCCATGTCCCCTGCGATTTTAAACAAGACAAGCTCTTTATTGACCATGGTGCGGAAACTATTATCAATCTGGTACGTATACCAGAGTATACAAAGACCACCCACCAAAACAATAGAGGCCATGGCACTAAAGATTCCAACAATTTTACCTCTAAGACTTAAATGAGACGGCATACTCCTTACCTCACGTTGACAACCATTGTCACAAGCAAATATAAACCTCGTTTCACCGGATATTTCTTTGTGCTTTTAAATAAAACGTAACTTGTCAAGGTTAAACGAGCTAGAAGTCTGTCGGACAATGCCCTTTTTCCCCAGCTCTGTGTTATTTTCAGAAAATCAATGCTCGCAGGTAAACGAAGATTCCGATATCAACTATATGGCTGTGCTTGACTTCCTCAAAATGCCTTGATCTGAGAAAAAATGTCTATAATCCGACAGGCTCCTAGGTGAGACCATTCCTACCTGTATTCTCCTTCGCGATAAACCGTTTTTCGTAAACAAACTCAACCGAGAAAAACAAGTCTATCTAATGATAGCAGGACAGTGGAGAAATAACCGTTTTTTTTCGCATCTCCACGTGGCTTCAAGCTGCTCTGCCAGAAGTTTCTGTTCATCATCCGGATAACCGATGCGTGACAGATCAGCTGTGTTTTTAAGAGTGAAAATAACGCTGATCTTTGAAGCTTCGCTTGTGACGTCAATTGCGAGATCACTGCCCTCTTCAGCACTTATAAACAAAGTAAGCAGAGTGAGGTAAATAAGAGATTCAAGTGAAATAAGATAAGTAGCTACAGCAATCTCCGAAGGACATCTCAAAGTCGTTCTAATATTTCTCATATCTGCCTGACGGCTCGTCAACGCCACGACTAGTCTGAAGAGTTCCTCAAGATTACCATGGCCCAAGCTGGTGTCGGCACTATGGGCAAATCGGTTGAGATTTTTCATTATGGTGTTTGCCCTGTCGACCTGCTTTTCGATGGTTTTTGTGACAGAAAACACCCGTTCAACCGCAACTCCACTGTCTTCTTCCGCCATATGTGCAAAATCTTCAAGAAGGCCCGCATTCTCGTTAATAATTGACAGAGTATTTTTAATTTCATGGGATATTGATGCAGAAATCTTAGCAAAGACAACAATGCGAGTGATGACATTTTTAATCCTCCTGTATTAAACAGCGATGTTACTATCTGCAGTTATGCAAAAGCCCTAAAGTCTCTGCCTACAACTAGCACGTTTCATGCCATGGACACTTTTTGTTATTTCTCCCCTTCGCAACAGCGAGAATCTTCTTTAACCCTACCTACTTGTCTATTTTATTTACTAAATATCGGATAGTTACCATTAAAAAAGCTTGTTTTTTTATCTCTCAACAGAGAACAGGCTACGACAGAGAACCTGAATCTAGTGTCAGCTCTCTTTACAGATTGGAAAGATCTTTATCATATATTTTCGTGAACAAGTGCGCCGCCCCCGAGACTCTATGCGGTATACTTCTTCTCAAATAGGTTTTACTTTCTGTATTTTATTATCTATCAAGCACTTACACCTTTACGCTATCCATAAATCTGGTGTTCATCGCAGGTGAAGAAGAATGGCACCGAAATTGCGTTGTCATTGATAAATAGGTCGTTTCGGGACATCAAAGATTAAAAAAAGGAAAAGGAGCAAGAGGTGCCATAAAACCTCTGTTCTAATTATTTACACATCTTTACAAACACCACGTTGAATGGGAGCTGAAATGATAGAAATAAAAAAGGTGATGGTTTGTGTAGACCTCTCAGACTATACAATTCTGACCGTGGAACATGCGCTGGCACTCATTAAAGACTTAGATGCAGAATTATTGCTCTTTAATGTCATCGACAGTAAAGATCTCGATGTTATGAGGATTGCAAGCCCATACCTCCCCGGAGGCATCAGTGTCGAGAGCTATGTTGAACAGGCAAAAGTTGACCGACATAAAAAAATTCAACATATGTTTGTTGAATTTTTTCCTGACGACAGACACAAAATGACCATCAAGATAAGTGTCGGCCGACCCTATGAAGCAATACTGAAGGCTGTGGAATCTGAAAATGTTGATGCAGTAGTTTTGGCCAATAAAGGAAAGAGTAATCTTGTGGGCACCCTTCATGGTTCGAATGGAGAAAAAGTATTCCGTCATTCACCTGTTCCGGTGTTCAGTGCGAGAAGCCGAGAACGATTTACCCGGAACCAGAAGAACCGGAATAAGGAGGCATGACAATGAAAAATTTAAAACGAATTGTTGTCGGTTTTGATTTTTCTATCTTCTCCTCAAGGGTTCTTGAATACGCTGCATCAATTGCAGAGAGGAATATGGCAGAACTTATCATCGTAAGCGTCATAGAGCAGCAGGAAATTGACTACATCAAAACCGTCTGCGAACAAACAGACTCGGAAACAATTACACTTGAAAAATATATCGATGATGAAACAAGAAAACGTACACACAATGCAGAAAATATGATTCGTGAATTGGTGCCGAAAATAGTTCAAACACGAATCATTATCATGATTGGAGTTCCCTATGAGGAGATTCTAAAGGTTGTTGATACAGAAAAAGCCGACCTTGTTATCATGAGCTCCAAGAGCAGAACAAATTTCCATGACTATATGTTCGGAACAACCTCGGAAAAAACTTTCAGGCATTGTCCTGTCTCAGTATTGAGCCTCAACCTGAGCAAATAGCTACCGGATTAAAAATATGTAGATCCCTGACTTGGCGTAATAGCCAACACCCTGTAGGGGGTAATCCCTCTATTATCCCCTACTCTGTTTCAGGGCCAAGCACATATGCCTGTTATGAACAGGCCACTATTCCCCCCCCCCCTTGGCAGTAACTGCAAACTGCGTGAATTATTTAAGGGGGTAACGTTACCGGGCACAAAAGATAATCAAGACAAACAATTAACTAGGACGTACACGCCAAACACGTACATGCAGATCATTAACGTCTGACGACTTAGACTGAAGTTCCTTGCATTGAATGGCGCATTTGTACCGCAATATTAGCAACATATCAAAAAAACAAATAGCATATTCCTGTCTACACTGAGATTCCCTTCAGAAACCTTTTTTTTTAAAATATGCTTCACTGTAATACAATCATCAGCGATGAATGTGTTATACTGTTTTTTATAGTACCACTTGTTCCTTCAACAGAAATTTATTTCGGTAAATATATAGCAATATGGTCTCACAAAAATCAAATCTTGAGATAATCCATACAAAACTGCACCGGCCCCCTGTTCCGCATGATCTCATCGTTCGGGAGCAGCTGCTTGATCGGCTTGACAACCGTCTCAACCGCCCTCTGAGTCTGGTTTGTGCCCCTGCAGGGTATGGTAAGAGCACTCTTGTGAGCGGTTGGATAGAGCGTAGCAATCTTCATGTTGCCTGGTTATCCCTGAACGAGGCCGAGAACGACCTTCGGCTTTTTCTTTCCTACTTTCTCGCAGCCATTCAGACAATTTTCCCTGAAATCGGAGGGGAAATCCAGGCCCTCCTCAAAGGACAAAAGTTGCCTTCCGCAACAGTTCTGGCAGGCCGGCTGACGAATGATCTGGACGAAATTGTCACGCCCTTCATTCTGGCTCTTGACGACTACCATCTCATTCAAAACAACGATGTACACGATCTTGTCTCGGGGGTCATCAAACATCCCCCCCATGCGATGCATCTGGTCCTGGTAAGCCGGGTTGATCCACCACTGCCGTTGACTTCCTTGCGCGCCAAGGGGCAGATGACTGAAATCCGGGTTAGGGATCTTCGCTTTTCACGTGAAGAGACCTCTAAATTCTTACAGCAGATGCTAGAAAGAACGATAGATGAAAGTACCATTTCATTATTAGAAGAAAAATCAGAAGGCTGGATCACAGGCTTACGTCTGGCCGCGTTGTCTCTGCGAAATTCTGACGATATAGGGAGTGCAGCTGCCAATTTGCCAGATACGAATCGTTATGTTCTAGATTATTTCGTCGACGAAATTCTTTCCCAGCAACCAGTGACTGTGCAGCACTGTCTTCTTTCAACCTCAATATTAGATCGCTTTTGCGGGCCACTTTGCGACGCAGTATTTCATTCAAGTTCGCAATCAGGTAGCGGTGAAATAAACGGCCAGTTTTTTTTGCAACAGCTGAAAAATGCCAACCTGTTTGTCATCCACCTCGATGATGAGGGAAAGTGGTTCCGCTATCACCACCTATTTAATAACCTGTTGAAGCAAAAACTTGAGCAACGCTTTACACCAGATGAGATAGGAGTAATCCATACAAAGGCTGGGACCTGGTTTGCAGAAAACGGCTATTTCGAAGAGGCTATCCTGCACACCTTGGCTGGTGGAAAAATCGGCAGGGCAGTTGAAATAGTGGGACATGCCCGTCATGATCTCATGAACAAGGAGCAATGGCACCGGCTTGCGAGATGGCTGACGTCATTTTCACATGAAGTGATACAGCAGAACCCTCATCTCCTTTTACTGAGTTGCTGGCTTGATCTGTATCTCTGGTATCGACTGGATCTGTTGGTGCCGGACCTTGCGCGAGCAGATGTTTTACTGGCAAATTCATCACTTGAAAGACATGAAATTGTTATACTGAAGGCCGAGATAGCCGCGATGCGATGTTTGTTTTCGTACTGGGTGCTCAAACCTTCTCTAGGTGTGGCCCAGGCCGATCAGGCGTTTCGTGATTCGCCAGTTGAACATGAATGCACGAGAAGCACGGCAGTATTCGGCTGGGGGCCCTTGTACCAGATGCTTGGAGAAGCAAAGCGGGGCGAAAAACTACTGTGGTCTCATATTACAAACGGGCGGTTTAAAAACCCGAGTTCCCAGGCTCGGCTTATTGTGTCTCTATGTCTCGGTTATTGGCCGGAGGGGGAAACACGAAAGTTACAGCAAGCTGCTTCAAGACTGCTTGAAATTAGTCTTGAGCATAGGCTTTTATGGAATCACTCGTTCGCCCGTTATTTCCTCGGTCTTGCCCATTACGAGCGAAACGAGCTGGATGAAGCCGTAGAACATTTGCAAATCATCACCGACAAACCTTATCGCTTTCCCATGCAGAACGTTGTCCACTGTTCTTTTCTGTTGAGCCTTTGTTACCAGGCTCTGGGCCTTCCGGAGCAGGCTCGTAAAACTGCAAAGTCACTTGCACAGCTCACATTTGAACGTGAAAACCAGATGTTTACCGGCCTTGCAGAAGCTTTCCAGGCTGATCTTGATCTAATCCAGGGACGCTCCGCACAGGCGGTCAAGTGGGCAAGAGGTTTCGTACCACCTCCCCCCCATGGTATGCAGCGGTTTTTTAATGCCGAGTTGACCTCCATCAGGATCATGCTGGCCATCAACACTCCTGAAAGCCTGAAATCTGCTGCAGAACAGCTTGATTCGATGCATCAGCTCCTGGTACAGATCCACAATAGACGGCTCATGATCGATATTCTCGGCATGCAGGCACTTCTGGCTGATACACTGAAACAGGAATCGATTGCCTTTGAAAAATTGAGCGAATCGTTGAGTCTTGCTGAGCCCGAGAGGTTTATTCGTCCATTTTTGGACCTTGGCAAGCAAATGGACGATCTTCTAAAACGGCTGGTGAGACATAACCCAGGTCTCGACTATGCTCAGCACATCCTTACTGCCTTTGGCAATGAAAAAAATGGATTGCGACAGGAACTGACTGATATTCAGGAGATCGCCATAACGTCCCTACCTAACCAGGCCCTGGCTGATCCTCTTACCAAGCGAGAGATCGAGATTTTGTTGATCCTCTCGACAAGACTCAGTAACCCCGAAATTGCCGAGAAACTTTTCATCTCACCGGAAACGGTTAAACGTCACCTGTACAATATCTACCAGAAATTTGGCGTGAAGAACCGTAAACAGGTGATTGTCAGGGCCAGATCTTTGGGGGTCATATAACCGCCTTACTACACTCTTTTCTCATTTTTCTGCTAAGCTCGATCACCACCTCCTGTAAGTAAAACCACATCCCTTCTACAACTTCTTCTACAACTCCATTTTTACAACTTTCCGGGGGATGTACCTGACCGCACCCATGTATTAGTTATATAGTTTCATTCAAATCAATTGAACAACCAGTATGGACAAGAGGGGTAGGCGCTATGTCAGACATACAATCATGGAAAGACCTGAAATTCGAGGCCCCCGCCTCATATCAGATCCGAGTGCAGGGACATCTTGATGCCGGTTGGTCCGATCGGTTGGGTGGCATGGTCATTACCCGAGATTTTACAGAGGATAAGCAACCTATGTCGATACTGACTGGTAGTCTGAAAGACCAGGCTGCACTGTCCGGGGTGATGAACGCACTCTATGGATTGCATCTGTCAGTATTTTCCGTCGAACTTATTGGTGACATGCAGGTTTGATACGCAAAAGGCTATCTGATTAGTTAGTTTAGCAAGCCATTAACAAAGGAGATTGCAATGAAAAATGAAATCCAAAACAGCCCCACTGAGGCCAAAGAACAAGTCAACACCGAAACAGATCCTTCACGTCGCAACTTTATAAAGGGAACAGCCAGCGCCATTGCAGCAGGTTCAGCCCTCGGTATTATGGGAGCAGCCTCTACTGCAAGCGCCGCTGTGGCTCCACCAGAGGCAGAGTCCCCTGACACTTCCCCCCGCTGGGCTGCCGAGCCCGGAGACCTCTACAACGAGAAGAGTGGTTATGGCGACGAAGACGTAACCGGCTGGAAAGGGAGGTATGTTTACGGTCCAACCGTGGGCATTCTTCAGCTAGCTGCGAATATCCCCATGCTGCCTGGTGATGTGGGTAATCCGACCACATTTGATTTTCCGGTTCTGTATGAGCTGATTGAAGAAATCGATCCCTTCTGGGTACTGGCGGAAAAACCGCATCCGATAGTTATGGAAAAGGTCATAGCGGCATGCAAACGACTAACGATGCAGGGCGTCACAACGATCATTGGCAATTGCGGTTTCTTCGCCAATTACCAGCCCGAAGTTGCGGAGTCCCTCGATCCCGGTGTGCAGTTCTTCCCTAGCTCTTTAAACCAGGTTCCTATGCTCTTGGTCAGCGTCGGATCCAACAAGAAGGTTGGTATCTTGACCGCAAGTAAAAAGTTGCTGATGCCCTCACCTGCCCTCAAGAACGTCGGAGTAACGGCTGAGGACATGAAACGAATTGTGGTCTACGGGAACGAGGACGGTGAGCAGATGAAATTAGTTACAGGTGAAACAGGCAGATTCAACCCCAAAGCCCTGGAAAAGGAGTTGGTAGACCTGGCAATCAAGATGATCAAAGAGCACCCCGATGTTGGAGCTGTTGTGCTCGAATGTACAGAGTTCCCCCCTTACGCGCACGCCATCCAGAATGCGATTCGTCGCAATGTGTGGGACTTCACAACCATGGCGAACTTCATGCACGACGGAGCCATGCGCAAACCGTTTACCGGTTGGATGGGGTAGTCGGCTACTGCCTGTCATTACCAATTGCTACCCGATGAAGATGCTATTAATCACCGATCATCATCGGGCTCTGAGTAACAAAAAGCGTGAAGGGGGAGAGCATGAAGTCGCTCTGGAAATCATTCAATTATTGTTTCGCTGTTGTCTTGCTGTCCTTTTTATGGGCTCACCCATCCCTTGCACAGGACTCACAATCTTCCGGTGTTGATGAATCCTCTCATACTCCCCAGTTTGGTGGGCCCAGTTCGGTTTCTGATCGATTGAAGGAAGATGCACAGCAAAAGGACTCCTTAACCGGGCTTAGCCTGATGCAGGAATATTGGAATTGGAAGGAGCGCATCCAGAAAGACCATGGACTCTCCTTTTCACTGGATTATACCGCAGGATTCGTTGGTGCCACCAACACTCTCAATGATGAAGATTTTTTCTCTGGCGGTGCGGCTCGATTCTTCGGTTCATGGGATCTTATCGGACGCGAATCCGGCAATACCGGAACCTTTGTTTGGAAGGTCGAGCATCGGCATAAATACAGTGATATACCGCCAAACGGAGTAGCATCCGAGATCGGCTTGGCAGGTGTTACCAACCCGACTCTTTCGGACATTGGTACGCGGCTTACAAACCTCTTCTGGAAACAGAACCTCAGCCAGGGGCGGGTTGAGGTTATAGCTGGTATGATAGACACCACGGATTGGGTTGACATCTATGCACTTGCTTCGCCCTGGACAGGTTTTTCTAATTTTGTCTTTGCCACTGGCGATGCTTCCATACCTGTGCCAGATGACGCAGCGATCGGGGCCTATGTTAATGCCATGCTCACCGAAAAGCTGTATGTAATTGGCGGTCTTGCAGATGCCAACGCGGACTCCACCGACCCATTTAATGGTTTCGACACCTTTTTTGATGACCATGAGTATTTCAAGACGATTGAAGTAGGTTGGACAACTGCCCCGGATCGATTCTACCTCGACAATACACACCTTACGTTCTGGCATGCGGATGAACGTGAAGAGGTCGGCATTTCAGATGGCTGGGGCGTCAACTTCTCATTCTCTCATTCCTTTGCCGAAAAATGGATGCCTTTTGTGCGCGGCGGTTATGCCGATGACGGCGGCAGCCTGTTGCAGAAATCGCTCAGTACCGGGCTTGGCTATCACTGGGGGGAAAATAATAGTTTGCTTGGGTTGGGCGTAAACTGGGGGCAGCCGAATGAGGACACTTTCGGGCCTGATCTCGATGACCAATATACTGGTGAACTGTTTTGCCGCCTCCAGGTGACACAGAACATCCAGATTACACCGGATATTCAATATATTAAAAATCCAGCGCTCAATCCCGAGGAGAACGATAGCTGGATCTTTGGTCTTCGTGCTCGAATCATTTTCTAACTAAAGGGTACTTTGAAAAATTAGAAAAATCGTTCAAGTTCGAGGCACGTGAAGAATTTTACCACAGGCATATGTTTGATATTCCGAGGATAAAATTCTGAGCATAACGATGAAATTGGTCGAATTAGCAATTTTTCAAGGTAGCCTAAACCCAGTCCAACCCCTAGCCAGATGTTCATATATCCCAGGTTTGTAGGGTTAGAAGATCAAAGACATTAAGATTAAACAGACAGTGATGGGTGGAATGACGATCTACTTGGCAGAATAGGAACCCCGAATAAAGATGAACTTAGTAACAAAGGAGAAATTGTGAATCTAGTAAAGAGAATGGGATGTTCTGCTGCATTGTTCATAACGGTGATATGTATTGCGTCACTTTCATTTGCCCAGGACTATGACCTCGTCATCCAGAACGGTCGGGTGATGGACCCGGAGACCATGTTTGACGGCGTGCGCAATATCGGCATAAAGGATGGCAAGATCGTCGCCATTACCAAAAAAGCCATTAAGGGGCGCGATAGCGTCGATGCAACCGGACTTGTGGTCGCGCCCGGTTTCATCGATACCCATACTCACAGCGTGGACAACGCGATCAAACTGTCTATGTTCGATGGGGTTACCACGGCTATGGACATGGAAGCTGGCGTCATTAACGTCGCCGCCTGGTATTCAGATAAGAAAGACAATTGGCCTATCAATTACGGTGCAACGGTCGGTCATGAACTCGCGCGGCACGTTGTTCATGAAGGCTTTAAAGCCAAAGGCGCAACCGACGTCACGGGGGCCGTTATCTCTCGGGGCAAGTCTACCGAGACCAAGTGGTCGTTGGCGCGCAGCAGTATGGAACAGATGAACCAGATAACCAAGATCCTCGACGATGGTTTGCGTGAGGGTGCGCTTGGGGTCGGCTCGACGGTTGGTTACATGAGTGAGGGCGTGACGACCTATGAATTGTTCGAGGTTCAACGCGCCGCAGCACGATACGGGCGCCTGTCAGCGTTCCATAGCCGCTTCCACCTACAGTCATCGAATCCGGAAGCGGCACTGGGGTTCGACGAGGTATACACCAACGCTCAACTGCTCGACGCGCCGCTGCTGTATACGCACAACAACGACTACGGTTGGTGGGAGATCGAGGAGAAGCTACAAATGGCGCGGGCCAAGGGTATGAACGCATGGTCGGAGCATTACCCTTATACTGCCGCCTCGACCACTATCGGGTCCGAATTCCTTACCCCTGAAATCTGGGAAACTAAAATGGGCAACAAGTATGAGGAGACGGTTTTCGATTCGAATCTGGACAAGTTCCTGACAAAGGAAGAATTCCTGGCGCAGGTCGAGAAAAACCCCGCGTATATCGTCACGATGTTCATGAAGCCGCGCGAAGCATGGTTGCCTTACTGGCTCAAGATGCCTCACATGACAGTTGCCGCGGATGCCATGATGATGTCCGGCCCGGTAGACTGGGACGACGATATTATGGGTAAATACAAAGGGCACCCGCGTACCGCTGGTTCTCATGCAAAGACCCTTCGATTGGGTCGTGAACAAGACGTGCCGTTGATGCAGTCATTGTCGCAGTTGAGCTACTGGAGCGCTCTTCATCTTGGTGATGCAGGCCTTGAGGGTATGAAAAAGCGCGGACGGATGCAGGTCGGCATGGTGGCCGACATCACCATCTTTAATCCGGAGACAGCAACGGACAACGCGACCTATAAGAATGGTGAAAATGGATTGGCATCGACCGGCATTCCCTATGTGATCGTCAACGGAAACTTCGTTGTCAGGGATTCCAAAACCTCCAAGAAAAGACCGACCTTTGGACAGCCGATCCGGTATCCAGTCGTGGAAACTGGACGCCATGTGCCTGCCTCTGCAGAGAAATGGGTGCGCGATTATGTTACGCCTACAGAATACGACGGACTCAAAGCGGATCCGAAGAAATAGATTTGGCCTTTCACTTTGGGTGACCCGCTGGAAGATATCGACGTGATGTTGGCTTACGAGGACAACTTTAAAGCGATTATGAATGACGGCAAAGTCCTCAAAAACACCTTAAAGTAATAGTGCTGGTGTATGAGCAGTCACGGGGCCGCTGATATACCCCATGCAGTTTGAGATAGTGAAAACACCAATTGTCATGGATAAGAAGGCTATTAATAACAGTAGGAAAAAGATGATAGCAGGGTGTTAGGACTAAGGGTTATATTGGTTTTTTAATTTTCAAAAATTTAATGAAGGTGTACTCATGTCCATAACCACCAGATTATGCAAACGCAGATGAATGGAGCTAGAAATTTATTCAAATCTCCTGTGGCTTATTCCGCTTGTTGTATGGTTTTTAACTCGAAATGAATCGCCAATATTAAGAAGCACCGCTATCGGTGTATCGTTTGGTCTGGTGGTCACACATGCTTCTTTCGGTTTACATGCCTTACATCTTGCCTGGCCGATCTCTGAAGAGTTTGGTCAGCTTGGTTTTTACTCAAGTTATATCCATGTTAAAGCTGGCATCAAGGTAGCCATTATTCTTAATTTGGTTTCTGATCATACACCTATAACTGACGATAAAAAACTTTTAATAGAAATAGTAAATTCCATTTCATGGGCAATTACTTATGGTGCTTTAGGTTTGCTATGGGGTTACTTTCGACATAGATGGAATGAAAAATTTGGGAATACTGATAAGAAAGTATGAAAGAATTGATCCATTTTAACTGGAAGGCGTTTAACAGCGTCAGTGGAGCAAAATTATCATCGGCGTGATCCTTCTTCTTAACGTAGTGGCAGACGTGATCAAGGCCAATGCGAGCAGCGAGCCGGAGATTGCTGGTAGACCGAAAAAAGATGTTGGACGCTGCTTATAGCTAGCGTAATGAAATTGAAAACTTAAATTTAGAGACGACAACATGAAATTCTGGCAACGATTTTCAATAACACTGGTAGCAATGCTTGTTGCCAGCTTCGTTGCTGGATTAATATGGCAAGCCCTGTTCGGTTTCGGGCTGCCAGATTATGTCTCGGGTGCTGTAGGCGGTTTAACGGCGATACCGTTGTGGGATTTTTTGAAGCGGGTAAAACCTAGACAGTAATTCCCGAT
This sequence comes from Desulforhopalus sp., assembly GCA_047622095.1. Classification (GTDB taxonomy): domain Bacteria; phylum Desulfobacterota; class Desulfobulbia; order Desulfobulbales; family Desulfocapsaceae; genus Desulforhopalus_A. The sequence goes on along the minus strand of JBLHNU010000046.1, from coordinate 25,307 downwards.
CGTCAAGAAGCTATGCCCGCCGATAAATTCGAGACCTGCACACTTTTATTTATGAAAGTCATACAGAGCTCGAAAACTCGTTTGTGGATAGCTAGTCCATATTTCGTTCCTGATGAGCAGTTTATCACAGCACTCCACCTTGCTGTATTGCGCGGGGTGGATGTGAGAATTCTGATTCCCCGAAAAACAGATAATCCCTTAGTAAATCTTACACACTGAGCTTATATCAAAGAACTAAAGCGTATAGGCGTCGATCTGTCTTGGTATGAGAAGGGGTTCCTGAACTAAAAAGTGGTGCTGGTCGATGACGACAAGGCCAACATAGGTACCGCTAACTTTGATAATCGATCTTTTCGACTGAATTTTGAAATAACCCTTTTGGTCGTGTGGTATTAGATACAATATAGAAGGTGATTAAAATGACTATTTCATTCACAACTCGCATGTTGCTGTTGCTCGCATCTATCATATTTCTCGGAGGTTGTCAGCCAAAGGTATATCTTATGCCGCCGCCTATGAGCTTAAAACCCGGAAGTCAGTTTTTTGATTTATCAAAAGATAGTCTTGATGGCAATATTCTCTATACCTTTTATGCCACGAATCGCCTGCCGTTTGAGGAGAATCCCGATCAAGGCATGAGATACTCTATTTTCCCATCTCAATATCTGAGGTTTGGATATGTGGCTCACACTGTTGGTGAAGAAGGTGCAACATGGGAAGATATTTATAGGCAATCTCTTCAGACTGAAAGGGGGGAAGATTTACTCATAAAACGGTTTTGGTTAAGGGAACTGGCGGTCTTTGATCAAGAAGATAACATGAAGGAGCAGACTGATAGAGGAGATGGTTTCTTTGATCAGCTTAACCAGACTCTTGATAAAAGTTTTTCCAAAGATCTTCTGATTTATGTTCATGGAGCAAATTGCAATTTTTACAGAGGGACTGCGCAGGGGGCTCAATTCTATCATTTTTGAGGACACAACACCGTGGTTCTGAATTATTCGTGGCCATCCGCTGAGAATATTTTGAAATATAGTCTCGACGTTACCCATGCAAAAAAGTCGATACCTTCCTTTGCTAACCTTGTTGAGATACTCGCTCAAAGAACCAGGGCAAGAAAGATAAATATTATTGCCTATAGTGCAGGAGCACAAATTGTAGCGCCAGGGCTTGCCTATTTACGAGATCTGTATGCCGATGAATCGGCTGATGTCTTAAAAAAGCGCCTAAAGATTGGTGAGGTTTATTTTACAGGCCCTGATGCTGAATTTAAATCATTTGCCGATCAGTATTTGACTTTTAAAGATATTGTTGACCGTACTTCCATAAACATGAATTTCAATGATTCGGTTCTTTGGATGTCGGAGTTTCAAAATGGAAAATCAAGGTTGGGTAGACCGAACTTTGAAGAGTTATCCAAGGAGGATAAACAGGTATATATTGATGCGACGTTTTCCTCAAAGCTGGATGTCTTAAATGTCGGAGGTTCCGAAGCGTTAAACTTGGGAGGTGCCCATGACTCCTGGTACAGTCACCCCTGGGTGAGTAATGATCTCCTGCTCCTTCTCATGACAAATGCGAGCCCTGAGGGACGAGGGCTCCTCGAATCTAGTCCAAAGGTTGGTGGAAGAGGGTACTATTTCCCTGATGATTATATCCCTCGATTCGAGAAAAACCTGAATGAATACGAAAATGAATTACGAAAGAAAGGGATAATTAAATAGGGGAAAAACTACCTTTTGGGGATTTAACCCCGTCGATTGGGATACGTATCGTGGTGGTATGGTTATGCTAATAATTTTAAAAGAAGTTTTATGAAAACGAAATCAAGTAATTCATGGGGGCTATTCAAAGCAGTAATTTTCCTAATTCTGATCCCATTATGGGTATGGGTGTTCTAAAACAGAAAAACAATAAATTTTTTCAAAATAGTCTGTCTTGTAGGGTAAATTTATCAGGCAGTCTTTGTTGAAATCAGAGTCTACGTCCTTCTGATTTACAACTCTCAGCATGACACTATTTAAGTAAATTACTTATTGCTAAACTAGATAACACCCTGTATCTATAGAACGAACGTTCGTTCTAATAAATGAGGCTATGATGGCACTGCAAACAAAACCAAAAGATACCAAACAACGCATACTCAATGTTGCTCTCAGGCTTTTCACAGAGCGTGGGTATTTCAATACCTCAATGCATGACATTCAGCATGAAGCGCAGGTAAGTATCGGCTCTATCTATCACCATTTTGACAATAAGGAAGCTATCGCAAAGGCATTATTCGATTCGATTGAGGCGAAGATGTATACGGCAATTACCAATATTATGGCTGAGTACAGCACCTCTGAGGAACGGTGCAAGGCTATTATCTACTACCTTTTTGAAGTTACGGAATCCAATCCTGAATCTATGCATTACATGCTCTATGCAAAGCACCGCGAGTTCCTACCATCTGAAAAGCCTGTCTGCTCCTCCCGGCCTTTTTCACTGATGAAAGAGATCGTCGCATCAGGAATCGCGACAGGAGAAATTTTGAAAATTGATTTGAATATAGCCGCCACCAGCATTTTTGGGGGCCCAATCAGGCTTATTTTCCTTAAACTTGATGGTGTCCTTGAACACAGTCTTTCAAAGTACCTTTCGGAATCCTGGGAATGTTCCTGGAGATCTGTTGCAGCATGAAGTTTCAACAGACCAATCTTAACTGCCCCGACCCGGCATAAAATCAGGAGTTAAATCATGAAAAAAACACTTTTAATACTACTTACACTGGTGTGTATTGCTCTGACTGGCACCACAATAATCAGTGCAGAGACAACTTACACCGATCAAAATGCACTACAGGGTGTTGATATTGGGAAGGGTCTATTTGATATTAACCTGACCCATGCCGCAAAACTTGAGCTTTACCTCTCTGTTATCAAAAAGACCCATGCTGATATTATCCACCAGGGAAAAAAACCGGATTTTGTCATTGCCTTTCGCGGCGCATCAGTCCGGCTTATTTCAAGTGAGACATGGTCCTTATCAGAAGAAGACCAAAAGAGCCTAGCTAAATCAGCTGCGATTATCAAAGAGTTGCAAGAGCTTGGTGTTGTGATTGAAGCCTGTTCTATCGCGACCAATCTGTTCAAGATTGACAACTCAACTCTGCTTCCTGGTATACGAGTTGTCGGTAACACATTCATCTCGCTCATCGGCTATCAGGCAAAAGGATACAGCCTGATTCCAATTCAGTAATCGACATTCAACCACAGGAACGACCATGAACAGATTCTCAAGCATAACTCTTGTATTACTGCTGCTTGCTGGAGTTTTCAATACACCTGACGCATCTACAGCTGGCGAGCCAGTACTCAATCAGATTTCAGAAGATATATTTCAGAACTCCAGAAACGACCAAATGTGGCAGATGCGAAAATCGAAACGGTTAAAAACTGCCTCTTCCGCGGAACAATACCTAAATGAGCTGAATCAGGGAGAGTATCAGGACTGGAGGCTACCCACCAAACAGGAATTGTATACACTCTTCTCCTACTTCGACTTAAAAATGTACGGAAACGTCAGGATTCGGCTTGAGGGAAATTACTGGATTGAAAACAAGGGAATCCAGGTAGGAACCTGGGGAATAGGGGATCAATGTGGGCCCTCCCGCACATTTTATACGCAAAAGGCCGGATATGTACGGGCAATACGTCCATAATCGTATCGAACCTCAATCAAAATTGCCCTGATCAGCTCTGTTGCAAATGAGACTAATTACCAAAACCACCAAATCAATCAATAATTTGCAATTTTACCTGGCAAAGTAATTACGGTTCTGACACAATAAATCCAACTTTATTAAACATAACCGGAGAAGAAAAAAATGAACATGAAATCAATTGGGTTTAGGCTTATCGTCGGAGGTACCCTTGGCAATTGTGGGATCCATCTCCACTTATAAATCATCTGCTGCGCTTGAGGAGCTCTCGAAAGTGAGCATCAATGCAGCAGCAGAAGACATGGCAGCCCTTATTGGTAAAATACTGGATGAAGAGAAGAAACTTGTTCAGGCATTTGCCTCGGATGAATTGGTTCGCTCTACCGGGGAGATTATCCAGGAAAAGTCCATTGACGGTGCAACAATGGAGATCCAGAATCTCCGTAAAATAATGAAGACGAAATATAAGTCGCTTGGATCACAATATCTTGGCATTTTCGTCACCGACACAAATGGTACAATCTACACTGGTGAGTTAGAGGATGGCACTGAGTATAAAGGTGCCAATCTTGGTGATCGTGAATGTTTTAAACAGGCGAGACAGACAGGTGCAGCTGTTGTTGGTGATATCTCCAGGTCAAAAGTAACCGGAGATATCATATCGGTTATCTGTGCTCCCATCATTTCACACGACGGTAAATTTGTGGGAATTTTCGGCCTGTCGATGACAGTCTTCTAACTTTACTGATATTGTGCTTGCCAAAAAGGTTGGTAAAACTGGCTACGCCTATATGATTAATAACTCAGGCATAATCATAGCCCACCCTGTCAAGAAACATGTGTTGAAACTTGATTTAAAAACAGTTGCTGGAATGGAAGAGATCTCAAAGGGAATGCTGGCTGGAAATAGTGATGTTAAGGAGTACATTTTTCAGGAGGTTGATAAAATTGCCGGTTATGTCCCGATTGAGCTGACTGGGTGGAGCGTCGCTATTACCCAAAATAAGGCGGATTTTCTTGAAGCATCCATGGCTATCAGAAATTATATCATTTTTATCACAATTATTTCAGTCTCGCTGGTTTGTCTGGCAATTTTTATTGTCTCTAGATCTATAACCAGGCCTATAAATAATGCTGTTGCTAGTCTTAAAGATATTGCACAGGGTGAAGGCGATCTCACAATGCGGCTTCCAGTCACGAGTAGTGATGAAATAGGAGAACTGGCCACTTGGTTTAACACCTTTATCGTAAAGCTACAGAAAATCATAACTGAAATAGGCGAGAATACACGATCTGTGGATACTGCTGTAGGTGGACTTACAGAAATTTCCAATAATCTTTCTTCAACTGCTTCTGAAACCTCGTCGCGTTCTGAGAATGTTGCTGCAGCCGCAGAAGAAATGAGTGTAAACATGAACAGCGTAGCTGCCGGGATGGAACAGTCGACAACTAATACCTCCATGGTAGCCAGTGCCGCGGAAGAGATGACTGCTACCATAAATGAGATTGCCGCAAATTCAGGTAAGGCACATTCCATTACAGAACAAGCTGTAAACCAGGCTAAAAACACCTCGAATAAGATGAATGAGCTCAGTGATGCTGCACAGGCTATCAGTAAAGTTACAGAAACAATAACAGAAATATCTGAACAGACAAATTTGCTGGCTCTTAACGCGACTATTGAAGCGGCTAGAGCTGGTGAGGCCGGTAAAGATTTTGCTGTTGTTGCCAACGAGATAAAAGAATTGGCAAAACAGACAGCAGAAGCCACCCTCGATATCAAAAAGCAAATTGATGGCGTTCAGGGCACCACTTCTTCAACTATTGATGAAATTAATCAGATTTCATCGATCATAAACTCAGTCAATGAGATTGTATCGACAATTAGCGTATCCGTTAACGAGCAATCCACAGCTACAAACGAGATTGCAACGAATATCTCCCAAGCGTCGCAGGGGATGGGAGAAGTAAATGAAAATGTCAATCAGATAACTACCGTTGCTGGTTCGATTACTGAGGATATAGGTAATGTAAACATGGCTGCACGAGAGATTTCAAAAAGCAGCGATTCTGTGAAAGAAAGCGCTGAAGGGCTTGGTCAGTTGGCCTCACGGCTCCACAATATTGTTAATACTTTTAAGGTATAAACTCGTTATCAACAAGGATTGGAATTTTCCATTGATTTACTGGATACATTTAATCAATGGAAAATTTAATGTAGAAAAACGTGAAGACATGTTTTGGTGATTTTGTCTTTCCTGATACTTGACCTGTCAGATTGAGGTTTTCATGTGTTTCTGACAGGCCAAGACGGTTCTGTAAATTTAAAGTTTTTGCTTGTGGTCCTGAATGGAAAAAGAGCCGTCACCTTGGACAGTGACAATCTTATCCAGATACTTTACCGTGTATCCCTTATCCTTTAGAAGTGAATACACCATTGCTGCCCTTACACCAGATTTACAGTAGATAAAAATCCGCTTGCCATAAGGAATTTCAGCCAGCCTATCCATAACCTCATCCGCTGGGATGACAACAGCACCCGTGATCACACCTTGAGTAACCTCCTCAATAGAGCGCACATCGAGAAGAAGAGTTTCACCGTTCTGGACAGTTGCAACCTGAATAAAATCTTTGGTATCGACCAAGCCCTCCGGTGGGCTGGAGGTATAGGCAATTGTCCGAGGTTTGCTACCAGTCGAGGTCCCAAAACCTGCTTCTTGCCAGGCCGGAAGCCCACCAAGGAGAACTTTCACATTGCTATAACCGAGTTCTTCTGCTCGCCGAGCAGAATTTGCACTGAGCTTTCAGGCAGTCCCATCACAATAATAAACGATAAGCTGCTCTTGATTGATCGGTAGTTTGTCGATATTTTCGGAAAAAACCCCGGCGTATATGGAAATAGCTCCAGGGATATGTCCTTGACTGTAGGAATGATCCATCCTGGCATCAATCAGGGTGAACTGTGTTGTGTTGGCTGAGATTAATTTCGATAGTGCCTTTGCGTCAATCTGGTTGTTTTCTAGAGTAGTTGCCTTAATAGCAACCTGAATACTGACAGCAAGGAGTACCTCGTTTTCTTTGAGGTACTCTATTTCAAGGTCCGAATCTGGCTCGATACTACTGAAAGTTTCGATACCGATTAGGATTGTATCATCATTAAATGTGATCACCTTGGTCTCGCTGCCAGTCGCCAGCTGCAACATCGATGCTTTGAATGAAATGGCATCAAGTGTTCCCTTAAGAACATTAATATCGATCGCTGCGACGCAGTCTTCACAGGTGCTAACTCCCGTATCCTGTGGCGCATTATCGCTTTTTCCTTCTGTTGGCATTACAAGCAGCATAAAGAAAACCGCTGCTAATAAATGTTTGTTCTTAGACATAGTATTTATAAAAAGGTTAATTATTTAGTATTCTGCAACTATTTACTCAGCTTCTCCATCTCCTCGTCAATCAGTTTCTGAAAACCATTGAGAGAGCGCTGCTGAAGCTTTCGACCGTTGATAAATATCGACGGAGTGCCTGTGATCCCATTTTCCTGAGCTTCAGCCATATCGTTGCGTAGACGGTTGACAAGCTCTTTTGATTGCATATCCGTTTTAAATTTTTCAAGTTCTAAGCCAAGCTCAGTCGCTATGCGTTCAAAAGATACCTGCGTGATTATCTTCTCAGCAAACAGTTCATCATGGTATTCCCAAAACTTACCCTGCTTGCCAGCCGCAAGTGCCGCAAGTGCCGCCGCTTGAGCCTGATCATGCATCTTCAACGGGAGGTTTTTGAATACGATTTTAACTTTTCCTTGGTTTTTGTTGAGCACCTGCTCAAGAAGTGGCACAATTTTGCCACAGTAAGGTCATTGGAAATCCGAATAAACAGCTATCGTTACAGGAGCATCAACCTTGCCTTTGTAGGGTGAGTCGGCTGTTTTTATATTAACAATGAAATTTATGGCTAGAGTAGCTGCGATAGATTTGTCACTATCTATCAAAAACAGATGTTGACCGCGTGGGTCTACGTCAATTGCTGACACGCCCTTTGCAACGGGCACTCTGCCCAGCAAGCTCCCTTTTTGATCATAAATGAGCACTTCTCTCTCTTTTGTCAGGAAGAAAGAATATCTACCGTCCAAGGAATGTGAAACATCAACAGGTTGGCTAGGTAGGTTGATTGTATTTAACTGTGTCCATTCTACTTTGCCATTCTCACCGCTTACTGGCGCCGTGGCAAAGCTTGATTGAGCATATACAAAGCACAATAAACCTACACATAGAATGATTTTCATGAATGTTCTCAAACTGACTCCTTTAAGGTTTCATACATCGTAATATTAACAAATTCATTTCATAGTTAAGCTGGAAAAGCAATTTAACTACCCGCCGTAACTGTGAAGACCAGAAAGTAAAAAATTTACACCGTAATACGTGACTATTACTGATACAAAACCGATCAAGGCCATCCATGACATGCGTGTTCCGTCCCATCCACGGGTATATCGTGCATGCATCGCTAGTGCATAGATAAACCAAGTGATCAATGACCAGGTTTCTTTGGGATCCCAACTCCAATATGTACCCCATGCGGAATTTGCCCAGATTGCCCCTGTAATAATTCCAGCGGTCAACCAGAGGAAACCAAAGACCATCATTTTGTAAATAATCTCGTCCAGTTTTTCTAAACTCAGAGATGAAGATTGTTCCCGACTCGATGACTTTGCAGACCAACACCTGATCAGATAAGAAATCGCCAGTGCACAGGCTATCGCAAATGCGGCATAGCCAATAAAACAGGTGATTACATGGGAAACCAACCAGTTACTCTGCAGAGCTGGTAAAAGCGGTTTTATCTCTTTACCAAATTCTGAGGAGTACGATGCATAAGCCATTGCGGTAAACGCGAACGGCATCACAAAGCTTCCTAAAAATCTGGTTTTGTAACAATGCTCTATAACAAGGTATACAGTAGAGATCGATAAGGCAAAAAATACCAGTGACTCGTACATGTTCGAAAGCGGTACATATCCAATACCACTTTGATAGGTTTCAATCCAACGCAACCCAATACCAGATGTGTTCAGGAGTAAACCAGCAATGGTGAGGATCGTACCTAAAACCCCTACCCTCTTGATTTTAAAAAATGCAAAAACTGTGTAACATAAAGTTGCAGCTAAGTAGACAAACGTAGTCGCCCCTAAAAGTTGAGAGGAATCCATATTATATTCTCCTGAATTCTATTGACTCATCAGCAATCAGCATGGAGGCAATAGTTTCCTTATTCTTGTTTAACAGTGGCTGGTTTTTATTGGTGTTGCCATATATATGGACCACCGTAGTTTCCTTCTTACTCTCTACTAAAACCCAGATCCTTCGGTGAGACATAAAGAACGCCACAAAAAGACCAAAAAGCATTAATCCAGACCCGAGATAAACCAGCCATACACCAGGATCCTTTGCCACTTGTAAACCAGTTGCATAGCGCTGATTAATTGTGAAGGTGTATTGTGCAGAGCTTCTGTCTAGTGTGAACGGAGAATTATCATTGACGATAAAATCAATCGCTTTTTCATCGATGTCATCAAACTCAATTTTGTATGGTCCATGTCCATGCCCATCAGTACTACTGGCAACAATTTTAAAGCTTGCCGCACCTTCTTCCCAAACCTCTTTTCTACTCGTTTGTGTAAAAAGCTTACCGTGCATCGGAGTTTTGCCCTGCGAAGGGTTTTTGAATTGTTTGGCAATATCAATAGTGTATTGACCTTTTATCTGTTGATAACTTGCTTGATAAAAAGTTATTCCTTTGTAACTTAACGGTGCGTTAACTTTTATGCTTTTTCGTAAGATTTCTTTTGTACCATCTAAAACAATTAAATCTGATTTGTACTCTTTGGGAGTGCCGCTATCGTAATAATCGACGTTAAAATTTTCACAAAACAGCTCGAATGGTAGCGAAATTGCTTTGCCGTCGGCATCTTGACTGTATACCGTCTTAATTGACTCACCCTCGGGTATCATAACAAAAGATTTAAAGCCCAAAAAGGCCCCAATTATTGCACCCAAAAAGATAACGAGAATACTTAAGTGGACGATATACGCCCCGAAACGACTCCAGGCTCCAGTTTCATAAAAGAACAAATGGCTTGTATCAATTTCTTTTGCTTGAAACGAATGGTTTTTCTTATTTAAGACAGAACCAATTTTCGCAACAACACTGCTGATATCCTGTGAGGAATGTAGTGTAATGGATTGTTTATTTGACTTATTTTTCACCTTATTTACGTCAAAATTGTTTTGGTTGATAACCTTCAAAACAATCGGCAAACGAGTATAAGAACAAACGATTAAGTTGAGACAAAGCAAAGAAAGAAGCACTTTGAACCAGACAGAATAATACATATTATTAATTGTTAATATTTCTAAGATCATTGCCAATCTAGGCCCGTATCCATCCACATAAAAGGAAAACGGTTCACCTTGGGGAATAATCGTACCTAATATCGAAGTTGCCGATATTAATGAAATAAGAAAGAGAGCTAATCGAACCGTCGAAAATAGCTTCCAAACCGGATTATGTTTTATCATCATCAAATCACCTTGTGTTTGTCCTTATTCCAGACTGTCTATAAGTTGCTGAATTGTTTGACCTGTTGACACAGAGTAATCGGGTTGCAATGACGCAACTTTCTTCCATGCTTTGATTGCACCTTCTTTATCGTTTAGATCGTGAAATAAGACGATGCCTATATTGAATTGTGCGTGAACATTAGTTAAATCCAATTCAATTCCTTTCTTGAAAGAATCAATCGCCTCTTTTGGTTGATTATTCCGCCGATACATTACCCCGAGGTCATTGAAATCAGAAGGGTTCCCCGGTAGTAACTTAATTACTTGATTGTATGCTTTGATAGCCTTTTCGTGTAAATCAGCCTTAAAATATGCATGCGCAAGTTTTGTCCATGCCTCAGAATCACCCTGGTCATTCGCCACCTCTTCTTCTAGATGTTTTATATGTCGAGCAGCTTCCTCTTCAGAGATTCCAGATTGTTTAGTTGCAGGTAATTGAGATAGCACTGACGGTATTTTGTAGACAGCAAAGCCCACTCCTCCGACAAAGCCGATCATTAGCGACAGCACAATTGCCACCATGTTTTGGGTTAAAAATTTCTGTTTATTCATGTATTACATCCTCATTTTTCAATAATAAAATTGCACAGATCACTTCGTCAAAATGATGAAATCTTTTTGAGAAGCGAAATAATGCGACAACTACAAAAAGTAGTCTGGAATCAACAGCACGCAGGAGGTCTGACCATCTATCTCAAAACGGTACTCGCCATCAGAGATTTACAGAGGTATCAATGCGTAACGTGATTCCCAATTTTATGAGTATCAAAGAAGGAGGATGGTAGATTTGAGGGTTTTTTCAGAGGATAATGCAGGGAGATGAATCTTTTGAAAATGTTTTGCTTGGTTCATCACCAATTGTTGGGTTTCAATTGGCCGAGGCTGGTATAGAGCAAGTACCATTCCCGATATATCAGAGTGAACCTGGCGTTCATTTAGACCTATGGGTGTAATATCTGCAAATGTGTACTCAATACAAAATTGACATTCATCTTGCACAGGCTCATTTCTTTGCGATTGAATATTACCAAGAGTAGATTGGCAATTATTGACGTTGTAAAGACACTCAAAAGGAACAAGGATTGATTCCGTATCTTGTGTATTTTGAATATCAAAACACCAGGCGACTCTACTCAAGCTAGCGGAGAGAAGTAGAAAACAACTCAAAATCAGCAAGATATGGCTTGTGTATTTTATTAATTGTGTTCGTAACATAGGTTTTTCTGCTAGCTTAAAACATTTTTTGAGTTTTTCATTTCGATCAAACTTAAGCAGATTTCATGCAAAATGACAACACAATTACGACAATGTCACCCCTGTACTTTCGTCCATTCATAGTAAGATTTCCATTTAGTACTTGCGCTTATATGAATAGATTTGCGGTTCAAAAATAATTTTGTTACCTTTTTGTCTCAAAGTAACTATCCCCCGGCAAAGCCGGGGGTTTACCTAAGGGAAATCAAAATTTATAAACGAACAACCCTCTTATCTACATCAACCACATGAGATTGCCGCTTATCTATATCTTGATTTAGACGTTTGGTTTCGTCGGTGACTTTTACAACATCAATCAACGAGCCAACATGAATTGTCATTAACAAAACCTGTTGACTCTTCTTCAAAAAAACTCTGCAACTTTAGGTTTCATCCACAATTCCGAATCGTTTGCACATTGACGCCTTTCATTCCTTCAGGCGTATATCGCTCTCCCTGGACCGCATGATTATTCAATACCTCCATAATAAAAGTTAGATCATCACCGGTCAACTCAACCTGCGTAGCCCTGACATTAGCCTCAAGGTTCTCCAGTCGTGTGGTCCCAGGGATAGGAACAACATGATCCCCCTGTCCCATAACCCAAGCCAGAGAGAGCTGGGCAAGGCTACACCCTTTCGTAGACGCTATTCGTGACAGCTTCTTGGCAATTTTTCTATTATTATCATACGCTTCTCCTTGAAACCTAGGTAATTTTTTACGAACATCTCCAGGGTCGTCTCTCTTAGGACTTCCTGCACTCAAAATGCCACGACAGATTGGACTGTAAGGAACAAAGGTAATACCCAGTTCCTGTGTCAGCGAAAGTATTTCAGCTTCAGGATCCCTGGTGAGCATTGAATATTCTGACTGCACTGCTGAAAGTTGGCTTTCGGCATGAGCTTTTCGCACTGTACCGGCAGACGGTTCGCTAATGCCGATCCCCTTCACCTTTCCTTCAGAAACAAGCCGTGACATCTCCCCTACTGTATCCTCAATGGGCGTGGAACCATCCACTCTGTGGATATAGTAGAGATCGATATAATCCGTCTTGAGCCTGCGAAGGCTCTCATGGCATGAGGAACGCACATATTCCGGCTTGCCACAGATTTCTCTGGAATACTCTTTTCCTTCGCGAACAATTCCGAACTTCGTAGCGATCACAACTTTGTCACGCCTGCCTTCCAAGGCCGATGCGAGCAGTTGCTCATTATGCCCGTTTCCATACATGTCGGCTGTATCAAAAAAGTTTACTCCCAGCTCTAATGCACGGTGGATAAGGCGTACGCCCTCCTCTTCGGCTAGCGGTTTACCGTAAAACTCACTTAGCCCCATACAACCCAGCCCAAGTTCAGAAATCGTGATATCGCTGTTGCCAAGTTGCTTATATCCAATATTTCCAGTCATAGCTTTGCTCCATTTGTAGATTTGATTGGTATGACGGAATGATATACAGCTGTCAGTGATATGTAAAATACATCTTTAGTCCTGCTGTGATACATGTTAGATATTAGTCATGGAAACTCGACACCTCAAATACTTTGTTGCCGTAGCCGAAGAACTGCACTTTGGTAAGGCAGCCAAGCGACTTCATATCTCCCAGCCGCCTCTCAGCCAACAGATTATGAAATTCGAAGAACAGCTAGGCGTAACCTTATTTACAAGAAATAAACGTTCGGTTGCCCTGACGTCAGCAGGAAAATGTTTCCTACTGGATGCACAGAACATTCTAAAGGAGATGGAACTCGCAAAGGAGAACCTTAAGGCTGTGGCAACTGGACTTGGCGGTCGTTTTGAGCTCGGCTACATAGCCCCCGCCCTTGATACTCCCCTTACCGCTATCATAAAGCAGTTTAAGATTGCATATCCCGGAGTACGTTTAGGACTAACGGAAATGTCTACGAATAGACAATTGGAGGTTTTGCGCAAAGGTGATATAGACGCTGGTGTGGTCAGGTTGTTCATGCACGACATGAAAGGACTATGCAGTAAAAAATTCCATCAGGAGTCCTATGCCCTCATTCTTCCAACCGGCCATCGGCTCGCAGGCAAAGAGAGCGTCGACATTTCAGAACTTGGTGGAGAGGAATTTATCTTCTTTCCACGAAATGCACAGCCACGCCTGCATGATGCGTGGATGACCGCCTTCAACCATTGCAACTACAGTCCGAACATTGTCCAGGAGGTATCCAACAAGGCGGCATCCCTAGCCCTGGTCGCAGCTGGTATTGGTATATCAATCGTCCCGGAAAGCCTTGCTCGAAGATCTCCAGAACAGGTGGTCTTCAAAAAGCTCACGGGTGATGTTCCAACCCTAGAAATACATGTCGTGTACCGGGAAAACACAGTCCATGCCAGCCGTGACAATTTCCTACGGATTGTCAGAGACAATGTTAGCGACTGACAAGTCGCCAGAATGTGCTGTATAACCTATCCTGTCAACTTTTGCGTACCAGTTCTGTCCATAATGATTCTTAGTCGAAGCTTTAAACAAATCAGAGTATAATGTTATGTTGGCTGGATGCTGATACCATGTTTTGCATCCCAGGCGGTATATCAGCTTGTCTGATATGTGGAACCATCAGCAGAAACTTTTCAGGATAAAAAAATGAATACAATAGAGTCACTTTTCAAAGATGGGGTCATGGAAATGGCAACATATAGCCCCATTGAACCACCAGATCAGATTGCCCTGCGTTTAGGCATACCTGAGTCGAAAATCATCAAACTTGATGCAAACGAAAACCCGTATGGCGTTGCGCCTGAAGTGCTTACAGAGTTGGGACAGGCCAAATATCTGTCCATCTATCCCGATCCTGCGCAAAAAGCTATCAGGCAGTCCATTGCTGAATATGTTGGTTGTACAGCAGAAAATATTGTTGCCGGTGCCGGAGCAGATGAACTGATTGACCTGATCTGCAGGTTGGTACTTAATCCAGGCGATAAGGTACTCACTTTTACCCCGACTTTTTCTTACTATAAGCATGTAGTCGAATTAAATGGCGGGGAGTTTGTGGATGTTGAACGAAACCCAGATTACTCCATCAACAAGCAAGGCCTACCCGCCCTAGATATGAAAGGGATAAAGATTGTCCTGCTCTGTTCCCCGAACAATCCTCCCGGTAATATGCTGGAGGAGGATGTGCTGAGATTCTTTCTCGATAAAGATATGCTGGTTGTGGTTGATGAGGCATATTATGAATTTTCCAGGTCAACCTACGCTGGTCGTATTCAACAGCACAATAACCTCATTGTTCTTCGTACATTTTCAAAATGTTTTGGCCTCGCTGGGCTTCGTGTCGGTTACGGGATTATGTCGACTGTGCTTCAGGGCGCGATCATGAAGATCAAGCCGCCATACAGTGTTAATATGGCGGCGGAGGTTGCACTCAAGGTATGCATGGAGAAAAAGGAATTGTTTGCGAACCAAGTTGATACGATGATAGCCACACGTGACCGGGTTATCGAAGCGCTGAAAAAACGGGATGAACTTGAAGTGTATCCATCGCACTCCAATTTCATCCTAATGAGAATCAAGACAGTAAGTGCAAAAGAGTTGCGGGATGCTATGGAGCAACAAGGAATACTGCTGCGCTATTTCAATACTCCACAACTTAAAAATCATCTTCGGGTATCTGTCGGCACTGAAGACCAGATGGATATTTTTCTGAGCACGTTTATTGGACTATTAGAGAACTAGTTCCTAGGCATAAGAAGAATCACTTTATATGCGCCAGCTCTGCTGCAAGCAGGCTAGGCGCATTCTTCTCTGAGCCCCCCTGATTTGCGGTAATTCTCCCTCCTGACCGAGACTTTATCTGGGAGAAATAGTAAGCATCTCAAATTGAACGCAAGGTAGTTTGCTTTATATTCGGCCTGGCAATCATCTACATTGTTGATATACATGAAACAACTTAAATTTAGTGTAAGCGCTTATATGAATAGATTTGCGGTTCAAAAATAATTTTGTTACCTTTTTATCTCAAAATTATACAGTTTCACTATAGACTCGCCCCTGATCTGGAGATTTTCCATGAATGCAAGCAATACAATCGGCATCATTCCAACAAGTGAACAAATGCTTGAGATTATTGAGGACTCTCAGAAGAGATCAGAGTCCTATGGCATCAGTCGCACCCAACGCGGTACTCACCATTTTAAACTTTCACCAACAGAGCTTGAGAAAAGAATAGCTGATAATGTCGACATTCTTGCACAGGTGACAGCAACCGTCGAAGAGTTTTATGAATTTATGTCTCCTGACGATTTCAGTGTAGGATTTGCCGATAGGGATGGGTATGTCCTCAATATTGCCGGTGGTGAAACTGCTGTACATAACTCGGATGAGAGACAGTTTTCATCTGGATACAGGTGGACAGAACGGGATGTAGGCACATCAGCCACTAGTCTCTGTCTCAAATTACAAATCCCGATACAACTCAATGACAAGGATCATTACTGCAAGAGAGCCCACGGATTCATCAGCTCTGCAGCCCCTATTTTTGGTCACAAAGGAGTACTCATCGGTGTTCTCTGTGTTGTTGGAGATTCAAGTCTTGTACACCCACATACACTGATAATGATAACATCAGCTGCTCGTTCCATTGAGAGAAACATGCGGCTGGTGAGAAGAAACAAAGAGATGTCCATGTACATCGGATTTCTAGACAGCGTGATAGAGTCCTCAGCAACTGGCATGATAACTTTGGATAAAGATCTAAAAATCAGAAAGATAAATCGTCAGGGAAAACGAATTTTTCGTTCCGTGAATCTTGAAGGAAAACCCATTTCGACACTTGGGGATTTCGACCTGGACCTCAAATCCATACATAACAACACTGAAAAATGGCAAAACAGGGAATGTATCATTAAATCCGGCAGAAAGGATATCCACCTTTTTTATTCTGCACAGCCGGTATTATCCAGTGAAAATAAACTCATTGGATGTGTAATCGACATTGCTGAATTGAGTAATATTCAAAAACTCGTTGATAAAATTTCAGGAACGAAACCATTCTTTACATTCGATTCAATTATCGGCTCTTCGCCAGCGTTTTTAGAAGCCATAGAGTTGGCAAGGCGCGCCTCCCAGTCTAAATCAACCGTTCTGCTGCTCGGAGAAACCGGAACAGGGAAAGAGCTTTTTGCCCAGGCTATACACAACGCCCAAAGTGCTTCAGATAAACCTTTTGTACCTATAAACTGCGGAGCAATCCCTGGAGAACTCCTTGAGAGTGAGCTTTTCGGCTATGTAGAAGGCGCTTTTACCGGTGCCTTAAAGGGCGGGCGTCCCGGAAAGTTTGCCTTAGCCAAAGGGGGAACCATTCTTTTAGATGAGATAGGTGACATGCCACATGGCATGCAGGTCAAATTACTCAGAGTACTGCAAACAGGCGAAATTCAACCTATTGGCTCTAGTAAAATTATCCGTACGGATGCCAGAATCATAGCATCAACACATATCAATTTATCTACTGCTGTGCAAAACAACCGATTTAGACAGGATCTCTATTATCGGCTCAACATACTTCAAATACGAATTCCTCCCCTTCGCGAAAGAGGAGCACGGGATATCAAAACTCTGGCAAACTATTTCCTCAAAAAGAACGGGCAGAAACAGCAATTTACTAAAGATGCTATTAACGCTCTTGCTTCATACCATTGGCCTGGGAATATACGTGAACTTGAAAACACCATCCAAAGAGCACTCCACGTATGTGACGCAAAAATTATACATACGGAAGATCTTTCGATAAACGTCGACCAGGTCTCAAAAAATATCCCCACAGGAACGTTGATAGAAATGGAAAGAGACATGATCTCTGCTTCACTTATCAAAACCGGAAAGAATATGGCGGAGACAGCTCGGCAGCTAGGGATTTCCCGCGCAACTCTCTATAGAAAGGTGAAGCAGTATCATTTAGAAAAATAATGATGTCGCTGGCTTTGACCTCTCTCACCGCTCCTACATGGCAATTTCCTGCACCATTTTACAATATATACATAAATTCCTTTCGTGAAAAGTGGCAACTATTTTGCTACGAAAGACCTGTTCACAACCTCTTTCCAAACTGATTCTGAGAAGAATTGATCAGTAAAATAAACAGGGAAGCAGAGTAACCACGACAAAAAATATGATTAAAGGGAGTTATCGGATGAATAATGATATCGCGTACGGGGGAAAGAATTTTTATGGTGCGGCTGTTGGTATCCTGATGCTGGAAACACGGTTTCCACGTGTACATGGGGACATTGGCAATGGTACCACCTGGCCGTTTCCCGTTATGCTAAAGTCTGTACGGGGTGCTTCGCTTGACCAGGTTGTCAACAAAAGGGCTGATGGCCTTTTAGACACATTTGTTGAGGCCGGACTCGAACTGGTCGCTCAAGGTGCTGATGGAATAACAACCAGTTGTGGCTTTATGTCACTCTTTCAGAAAGAACTCTCTGATCGCTTGCCGGTACCTGTTGCCTCGTCCTCTTTGATGCAGGTTTCTTTAGTGAATAAAATGCTCGGCAACGGAAAACGAGCTGGTGTGATAACCGTGAAAAAAGAATCTCTTTCCGTCGATCACCTCAAAGCCGTTGGAGTGCCTCTGGATACACCAATCATGGGCACCGAGCAGGGCGTGGAATTCACCAGAGCTGTACTTGGAGATGAAGATCAACTTAATATTCGTCTTGCCACCGAGGACCTTATTAACGCTGCGTTAACCTTAAAAGAAAGCAACCCTGATGTTGGAGCAATCGTTTTAGAATGTACCAATATGGGTCCATATGCAGCAGCAATCAGACAGGCTACAACATTACCGGTCTATTCTATATACAGTTTCTTACAATGGTTTCAGGCGGGCCTGCTTCCACGACAATTCGACAATACAGTTATGGACCCCGGCGTATCACCTAGATTGCTGTAATATAAGACAATTTCGTCCGTATATACATTGTAATTCAGAACCTGTATTAAGCAACAGCATGCACTACCAAGGTCATCCTCTCTTTCTTCTGAGGATGACCTTTTTTATTGCTTTTAGAATTATTCTCAATTTAAAACATGTCTCATATTGAGAACCACCGTCAAAACGGTGTTATTCTAAGCACTAACATTCAACACAAATAAAATATGTCTCAATATGACACATAAATAAAATTCCCGTTACTCTCTCCCTTCGGACATCTGCTACGAATTCACCCGTCGCCATCAGGACTTCATATAAACCATTTGTTTTCAGACATTTACTCTACAAATAAACCTAATTCGTACATTTAAAAACAGAAAAACCAGTATCGAGCGGACAAATGGCACAATTATAGCAACCTTAGTTCATATAATAAACACTGAGTGAGCACACTGCTCATTGAGCAGCACTAAAGACTGATGGGGTAATTAAGTGAAAAAAGTTGACATAATAGTAATTGGCGGAGGTCTCTCCGGAGCCTCGACGGCACTTGGTCTGGTTCGTAGAGGTGCTGGAAAGGTGGTAATGTTTGATGAGCAGCTTCCGACTCAAAGGCTTTCACGGGGCAACTTCGGCTTGACATGGTTCATGCCTAAAGGCGCCAACAATCCGACCTATGCACGGTGGTGTCGAATGGCGACCACTCTCTGGCCCGAATTTGCAGCAAAACTGGAAGAAGAAAGTGGCTACAATGTGGAGCTTGAATGGAATGGCGGTGCCATGCACGCCATCGGTGAAGACCAGTTCAAAGCCTACTCTGAGTCTGTTACAAAGATGACCGCAGTCTGCAGTGATGAAGGCCTCGACTACCCGGTTAGAATGTTGGACAGAAAGGAGTTTGCAGCAAAGGTTCCGAACATGAAACTTGGAGAAGAGGTAACAGGTGCCATGTACTCAGCTGAGCAAGGTCATGTCAATCCACTCCCTCTCCTCGGAGCCTTACGCTGTGCCTACCAGAAACTCGGCGGAATCTATTACGGTGGAACGTCCGTCTCCTCTATTACACCCAAAGGCGACGGAAGTGTCGAGCTCGAAACCTCCAAGGGGAAATTTTCCTGCGAAAAACTGGTTATAGCCGCAGGTCACGGCTCCACTCGATTTTTAGGAGAAATTGGCACTAAGCTTCATATTTACCCACAACGCGGCCAGCTAATGGTGACCGAACGTGTAAAAAAAGTTTTAGATTTTCCAATTCTAGCAGTTCGACAGACCATGGACGGCACATTCATGATCGGCCTTTCTACTGAAGATACTGCCCACGGTATCGGAGTTACGACGGAAGCCATGAAAAGCCAGGCAAGCGGAGCTATAAAGCTTTTTCCAGAACTCGGAAAACTGAACTGGGTAAGAGGCTGGGGTGCGATTCGTGTAATGACTCCTGATGGGGTTCCCATTTATGAAAGGCTTCCTGATTATAAAAATATATACGTGATTGCTGGGCATTCTGCAGTAACACTTGCGCCTGTTAAAGAGAAGCAGATTGCTGACTGGATACTCGAAAAGGAAGAAGCCCCCCAAATTTCTCATTTTAGCAACGGAAGGTTCAATGTTTAAGCAAGAAGTAAAAACAACCACAGTTGAGATTATACTGGATGGTCAAAACACACATGTCCCTGCTAACGTCAGTGTTGCTGCCGCTTTGCTGGCTATCGGCACGATCACGGCGCGCATATCACCCACAGCTAAAGAACCACGAGCCCCACACTGCCTGATGGGTATCTGCTTTGAATGCTTAATGGAGATAGATGGGGTGCAACGCCAGGCATGTATGACTGAAGTAGAAGAAAATATGGTCATCAACCGCAGGGTTGAAGTAGTGGAGGGAGAAAAGTAATGGAAAGTCATTATGATACAATTGTGATCGGTGCAGGACCAGCAGGTCTTACAGCGAGCTCTTGTTTGGCCGAGATGGGGTTAAAAGTACTTACCCTGGACGAACAGAGCACGTTAGGTGGTCAAATCTACCGAAATATTGAGGGTGCATCTCCGCAGAATATTCAAAAGATGGGCGTGGAATACCGTAGAGGTTTGATCCTTACTGAGCGATTTCACAAAAGCGGAGCCGAGTATCTCAATAAAAGCAGCGTATGGAATGTAGAACCCGAAGGACGGGTCTGTTATTCAAGGAATGGCGTGTCTACACGAATTACTGCTAATTATGTTATTATTGCCACTGGAGCAATGGAAAGGCCCGTACCTATTCCTGGATGGACCCTTCCCGGAGTATTCGGTGCCGGTGCTGTAAACGGTCTTTCTAAGGAAGCTGATCTCACTCCTTCTGGTACAGTTGTCCTTGCCGGAAGCGGTCCTCTTCTTTTACTGGAAGCCTCTCTCTTATTGGAGAAAGGAGTCAAGGTTGCTGCAATCCTGGAAACCACTCCACAAATCCCTTCACCATCTATTCTCCCTGTAGTCCCTAAGGCTCTTCTTGGAACCCCGTTCCTTTTAAAAGGGGTCAAGATGCTTTGGGATATCAAAAAATCAGGGGTTAAACATTATAAGAGTGTAAAAAACATAAAAGCGATTGGGGATCAGGTGCTTACTTCTGTGGAAGCTGAGCACGGTTCTAAAATGCTTTCGTTCCCTGCCGATATGCTCATGCTCCATTTTGGCGTCATTCCGGAAACCCACATCTACAGAATGCTTAACTGCCATATGGAATGGAATGAAAAGCACAGATACTGGTTTCCACAAACAGACAGGTGGGGTCGGACGAACTTTGAGAAAATCTTTGCAGCAGGTGACGGCACTGGTGTTTCTGGAGCACTAGCGGCTGAAATTAAGGGAGAATTATCTGCACTTGAGATCGCCCATTGTCTCGGCATTATTCCAGCTTATGAAAGGGATAGCCTTGCTACTCCTCAACGGGAAGCATTCTCAAAGGACGGGTATCCACGCCCATTGATCGATGCTTTTTTCGCATTTGATCCAGAAAAATTCACCTTTGATGATCAGACAGTTCTCTGTCGCTGTGAAAACGTGACCGTTGGCGATATTAAAAAGATTGTAAGCGAAGGCGTGACAGACCTCAACGAGGTAAAAGCCATAACCAGATGCGGTATGGGACCATGCCAGGGGCGTATGTGCGGGCCAGTTTTAGGGGAAATAGTAGCGGCGGAGTTGGATACCAAGGTGCCTGATGCCGGCCTCTTGACCATCAGACCTCCCCTAAAGCAGATTCCTCTAGAAGAAGTGGCTGCTATGGACATTGTCGCAGATGGTGTTGATCCGGCAAATTTATTTAAGAATCAAGGTAAATAAACGAATATCCCAAAGTGGGTGGGACTCAGTTTAGCCCCTCCCTGTAGTGGATAAGTATCTTGAAAGTTACTTTCAGGTCATAATGTCAAACCTACTTCTGATTTCTTTATTTTTACACCCCTCAAGTAAGCGACAGACTCCGAGGTGGTGGTAAAAAGAGTGACTGGGATTCAGGAGTAAGACAATAACAAGCAGGAGAAGAACATGAGTGCAATAACCCGAATGAAAACCACTGAACGTATGAGTCAAATAGTCATTCATAATGACACTGTATATCTTTGCGGCCAGGTCGGCGATAGCCCTGAAGGTCCGATCCCCGTCGGTCGTCAAACGGAGAATATGCTGGCAAAGGTTGACTCATTACTCGCTGAAGCCGGTAGCGGTCGCGACGCAATCTTATCTGCAACAATTTACGTACGCGACATGAAAGATTTTGTAGAGATGAACAAGGTCTGGGACAGCTGGATTCCTGAGGGACATGCTCCAGCAAGGGCCTGCGTTGAATCCAGAATGGCAAGAGCTGACCTTCTTGTAGAAATTTCAGTTATAGCAGCTGTTAAAAAGTAACGAAAAGTAGCTGATCGTCTTTTGTAAAAACCAGACATGCTTTATCACTGATAATTCTAACTTTTTAAAAAAGATTAAGAAGGTCGGAGGAGAACAATGGATCGATTCTTTAAATACGTCCTGCCACTGCTCATCAGTACGGTTGCAGCTATGCAGTTTTACCAGGTTTTGATGAGATATGTTTTTGAAATCCCTGTTATGGGGCTTGATGAACTCGTCATCTATCCGACTCTTTGGCTCTATCTCCTCGGTAGTGTTAACGCCGCGCGGGAAGATACACAGATAAAGGCCAATGTGCTTGATGTCTTCTTAAAAACAGATAAATCAAGGCTCATAGTCAGGGTTATAGCTGACATTATGACTGTTACTGTCTCGTTCTGGCTCACCTACTGGACATGGGACTATTTTCTCTATGCTAAAACTGTGTGGAAAGAAAGCCCCACCTTGTACATCCCAACCTTCTGGGCAGAATCTTCTCTGTTTGTCGGAATGGTACTGATGACTGGTTACAACTGCTGGTACCTCTTTAAAAACATAAAGAAACTTTCAAGGGAAAGCACAGCTCTTCCTTCACCAGTAAAGGAGTCTTAAGATGGAAATAGTAACTGCTTCTCTACTTGCCCTTGGTGTTCTGGTCGTAATGCTTACCTTCGGGGTGCCACTGCCGTTTTGCTTTGGTGGAGCCCTGATGACTATGTATTATGTCGGGGATGCCGCAATGGAAGGGACTATGGTCTGGGGATACTCACAGCTGGCAAATCCTGTTCTCCTCTGCATCCCCCTCTTTGTCTTTGCCGGAACAATCATGAGTGAAAGCGGGATTGCCGCAAGTTTACTCAAATTTGTCAACGTGTTTGTCGGACGTATCCGCGGCGGACTCGGTGTTGTAGCTGCGGTAAGCTGTGCCATTATCGGTGCCATATCAGGCAGTGGGCTGACAGGTGTTGCAGCCACGGGACCTCTTTTGATCCCTGAAATGGCAGCAAAAGGGTATCCCCGGGGATATGCCACAGCTCTCGTTGCTAACTCCTCAGTACTCGGCCTGCTCATCCCCCCCAGTGTTACCATGATTATTTACGGCTGGGTCACGGACACATCGATTTTGGCCTGTTTTTTAGCAACACTTGGACCCGGTTTACTGATTACCTTCCTGTTTTCAGTAGTGAATCTAGTAATGGCCCGAAAGTTCCCATTAAAAATCGATCCCCCTGTAACAAGAGCAGAGGCTGTAAAAGAAGGTGTGACTTGTTGTTCAAGAGCTATTCCCGCCCTTATTATGCCAATAATTATTCTTGGCGGAATTTACGGGGGAATCATGACTCCGACTGAGGCTGCCGCAGTTGCAGTTATCTATGCAATCCCGGTCGGTTTCCTCATTTACAAGGGTTTGACCTGGTCAGTCTTTTTAAAGGCTGCTCAAAGCTCTGCGACTGCTGTCGGGGCAATCATGGTAATGATTATATTCAGCCTGATGCTCAGCCAGATCTTTGTCATGGAAGATGTACCTCAGGCCCTGGTTGAGGGAATCTTTACCATTACAGACAACAAGGTATTACTGCTTATCCTCATTAACTTCCTACTGTTCTTTGTCGGCATGATAGTAAATGACATCACAGCAATAATCTTGATTGCTCCACTTCTTCTCCCCCTTATGGAAGCCATTGGAGTGTCACCGATCCAGTTTGCAGCAATCATGGGAGTGAATACTGCTATGGGCGGAGTAACCCCACCCTATGCTTCTATTCTCTACCTTGGTATCCGTATCGGTAAAGTCGAATTTTCAGAAGTTATTAAACCCGCAATGATATTGATTGTTTGCGGTTATGTTCCGGTTGTTTTTCTCACCTCACTTTGGCCAGACCTGTCTCTCTTTTTCCCGAGAGTTTTTGGGTACTAATCATCAATCATTAAAAGGAGTTAGTAATGAAAAAGCAATTTGTCTTTCGTTCCCTCGTTCTTGCAGCAAGTATAATGCTGGTTGCTGGAACTCTTCAGGCGAAAACCCTTAAAATTTCACATCTACGCCCACAAGGAACTGCAATTGATACCGATTTGCGATGGTTTGCAGAGACTCTTAAAGAGACATCTGGTGGAGAAATTAAGGCTAAACTTTATCCTTCCAGTGCCCTTGGTGATTATACCATCGTTCAGGAACGAGTTGGGCTTGGCGCTGTAGATATGGCATGCCAGCCACCTTCATCTGCCGCTGACAAGCGGTTTCAGCTGGTGTACTTCCCTTATATGATGAAAAACTGGGACCAAGCGCGTAAAAATTATTCAGCAGGCGCACCGCTCAGAAAGGTTGTGGGTGAACTTTATGCTAAGCAGAACATTCATTTGCTTGCTGCCTGGCCTGTATATTTTGGTGGCATAGCTTTTAACACCGATGTAAAGGATTATGGGAATCCTGACGCTGCACAAGGTATTAAATTGCGTGTTCCACCGATGAAAACCTTTCAGCTTCTTGCAGACACAACTGGATATCTTGGAACTCCAATTCCATTTTCTGATGCCTTTACTGCAGTACAGACCGGCGTAGTTGATGGTGTTATCGGATCCGGCGCAGAAGGTTACTACTCCTCATTTCGGGATGTAACCAAAAACTATCTTCCTTCAAATACCCATTTTGAAGTCTGGTACCTGATCATAAGTCAGAAGAAATTTGACAAACTTACTCCTGAAGGACAAAAACAGATTCAGGACGTTGCGAATCAATTTGAAGATCGTAGATGGGAAGTCGCAGAAAAAGACCAGAAAGCCAATGAGCAGCGCCTCGCTGATTATGGAGCGACAATCCTGCCAATTAGTGACGACGAGATTAATGCAATCGCCAAAAAAGTAAGAACTGTTGTTTGGCCGCAAATCCAAGAAGATGTTGGTACAGAGTGGGCCCAGGGTGTTCTTAACAGTATCGTTGAGTAAAAGATTTAAATAGTAACTGCC
>JBLHNU010000045.1:0-42596 GCA_047622095.1 Desulforhopalus sp. | reverse complement strand
TGCATTAAAAAAGCAACACGCCGCCAGCCTGGTTGTAGAGGCAGAACAGATGTTTGGCACCTTTAAGGGAGCAAAGATCCTTGACGCTTACACACCTCTGACAATGCGGGATTGGGTCAACAGCCCAGGTGGCAGCGCCTACGGGGTACTGCGATCATCGAGTCAAATGCTGGCCACGGCCCTGCTCAATCGAACCGCAGTGAAGGGGTTGTATCTTGCCGGACAAAACGTCACCGCTCCCGGAGTCATCGGCACCATAATGGGCTCGTTCAGTACCGTAAAGTTAATACTGGGTACAGATGAGTTTAAAAAAATGATCCATTTATAAGGAACCTCTCTTGATTCGCATTATTCTGTTTATCATTGCCACTCTTTTTCTTATCTGGTTTTCCAAGCGTGCTTTAAGTAACTCGAGGACCCACGGTTTCTACCGTTTTTTTGTCTTTGAAGGGATTTTACTTTTAGTCTTACTCAACTATCCATACTGGTTCGAGAACCCATTTGCACCAGCACATCTTTTGTCCTGGTCTCTCTTACTCACCTCGATTGTTTTTATTATCAATTCTTTGATGATGCTCAAACAAAGTGGTGGACATGCAGAACGAGAAGATATGCCGGAGAACCTTTCGTTTGAAAATACCGTCAATGTGGTGGACGTGGGCCTTTATCGCTTTATTCGACATCCTATGTATAGCTCCCTGCTTTTTCTTGCGTGGGGTGCTTTCTTTAAACATATTACGCTATTAAATATTGTACTGGTTCTAGCCGTCAGCGGTTTACTCATCGCTGTAGCCAAGGTGGAAGAGCGCGAGAATGTCAGGTTTTTCGGTGCAGCGTATAAAAGTTACATGCAACGGACGAAGATGTTTGTTCCCTGGATATTGTAAGCCAGGCTGTGTGCCTTGACAGATTAATTTCTTGCAGAAAATAAGAAGTTCTTCACTTCTAAATAGTGGTCCGAGCAGCATGCTGCTCGGACTATAAAGACGGATTATTTTTTCTTTTTATCCTTCTTTTTATCCTTCTTTTTATCCTTTTTCTTCTTCTTATCTTTTTTCATATCTTTGGATTCGCACTTTTTCTTCTTACATACCTTTTTCTGATCATCTTTCTTTTTATCTTTCTTCTTATCTTTTTCTTTAGCCATAATGATCTCCTGTAGAAAGTTTTTTTGATTACAACCCAAACTTCATCGTACGATAAAGCAGAGAGTTTGTCACATAATACCTAAATCTTGCACACAAAAAAAAGGGTCAAGAAAGTTAGGCGCTACTACTGGTAGCCCATTACGTCGGCCAGGAACGCAGGGCCGGCATACTGACGAGTCGTTGCACATCCCACAGTTACCATAACCAACAGAACGACTATATGCTTACCCAATGTGAGGTCAGCTACTTTCATTGATATTTCCCCCTAATCAATATTTAACAAGTGGAGGATTCACCGACTTGCCTGGCCAAGGCACTTACTGACCTTCGGAAACCTTAAAGCTTCCGTCTAATGCTAGGTGTAAATCAATTCTCGTGGCAAGGCGTTCGCTCTGGATCCGGATCAGCGCCGACCGTGCAGCCAGCACAGGTGCCTGAATCTGCAGCACATTCAGCACTTCAGTTCGCCCCACTTCGTACTGTTTGACTGGCAAATTCAAAGTCGGCGGTGGTAGCTGTCAAAGCGGCTTCCCGGCGGCAACGCGCTGACGCAACTTGCCCCAAACATCTACCTTCCAACTCATCGTTAGATAGACGTTGTAGACATTGCCGGAAAGAAGATCCTTATCTGAAAAGGTTTCACTACCACCGAGACCAACGACTAAGGATAGATCGTGGATCGGTAGCCTGGTCAAAGTCATCTCGTCGTCCAAATACACGAGTTGTCACTGTAAACCCTTTAATTTCATTGCTGTTTCCGGCAAGTGTCTCCAAGACCACAAAGTTCAGGAATTTTCGTTGGCTTTCTGTGGCCGTAAACTCAAGACTTCCAAGAATTCGCTGAAGTTGATTGCGGATGGCCTCAGCAGAGATTTTGTTCTGAGCAGAGCATGAAATTGACGGCTTTGCTTTTAACATATAAATGAAGCAGACTATTGTTGTTATTTATATGAAATCAATTACTTTGACAATAGGTTACTTGAAAACACCTATCCTAAATTAGGTTACAAAAAAACATATACTATGTTTAGTAGTAAAAATAAGAAAAATATCAAATCGATGAAGGGATAAATGGTCGTTATTCCAAAAAGCCTCTGTACAGTTTCGAAACATTTCTCTCCTCATCGCCCTTTAATAGAACACCTCTATTTTCACAGTGCTGTTTTTCGAGAAACCTGTGTGGATTATCATGATTGCCGCAAGGCCTTGGACTATTGGCGCAACGTATCGCCCCAGGAAGCATCATCTCGGAAGCAGGAATATTCGTCCCTTCTGCAGGAACTTGAACAGGAAACAGTGCAAAATTTATCATTTGAGACTTCAGGAAATGACGTTGTTTCGTATATAACGGCACGTTTCCACGTTACAATATAGACAAAAGAATGACATTTAATATCAATTTTCAAAAAGGAAATCACGAAAAATGAAACGATTCTTTTATGCAATATTCTTTATGACAATATTTGCGATAGCACCGGCTCTGCATGCTGAAGCCCCCTCGGATGATGATCTGCGTAAGGCAGCCCAGAATCCCATGGCCGATTTGATAAGTGTTCCAATTCAAAACAATACCAATTTCGGATATGGGCCACTTGATGAAACGCAGAACATGACGAATATTCAACCGGTTCTTCCTTTTACCTTGAATGACAATTGGCACCTCATCTCCCGAACCGTTGCTCCGCTTATCAGTCAACCGGAATTCAGTAATGGTCAAGGAACGGAATTTGGACTGGGTGATATCACTCAGTCCCTGTTCGTGGGGCCGAGCAAACCAGGAAAAATTATATAGGGTGCGGGTCCTGTCTTTTTGCTTCCAACAGCAACGGATAGTCGCCTGGGAGGCAAAAAATGGGGAGCAGGACCAGCTGCGGTTGTTTTGACCATGCAGGGGCCCTGGGTTGTCGGAGGATTGGCTCAAAACATCTGGTCATTTGCAGGTCCTAGCGACGAGGACGATGTGAATCAGATGCTGGCCCAGTATTTTGTCAACTATAACCTTCCAAATGGATGGTATCTCACTTCTTCGCCGATTATTACTGCAAACTGGGAGGCGGATAGTGATAACAGGTGGACGGTACCCATGGGCGGCGGGTTCGGCAGGTTGTTTAAAATAGGGAAATTACCTGTAAATGCGCAGTGCCAGGCATTTTATAATGTTGAAAAACCCGATGTCCTTGGACCGGACTGAACTCTGCGTGTTCAGCTACAATTTCTGCTGCCTAAATGGTGATACAGATGATAATCCAAATAGATTTGGAGGATTGGAATGAATAAGAACAGAGTGCTGGTAAAGCCAGTAATGACCGTATTGGTCCTAGCAGTGTTGAGCAGTTCCGGTGCGCTTGTATCGACACGTGCAAACGCCGACGAAGGGGGTACGAGTTTCTGGCTTCCTGGGCAATACGGCAGTCTTATTGCGGTGCCTGCCTCGCCGGGATGGTCATTACCTCTGATCTATTATCACAGTTCTGTTGATGCTGGTGGCAGCGAGACGTTCTCTAAAGGCGGTAATATAACCGCCGGACTAGATGTCGATATTGATCTGCTGTTTGCTGTACCCACTTACGTTTTTACTACTCCTTTTTTGGGTGCCCAGGCAGCTGTCAGTATGGCGACTGTCTACGGAAATGCCTCAGTAGATGTGGATGCTACACTGACCGGGCCAGGCGGTCAGTCTTTATCTGGTCACGACAGTGATTCCAGCACTGCATTTGGGGATCTCTATCCTACGACAACCCTGCGTTGGAATAACGGCAATCACAACACCAAGGCCTACACCATGCTTGGTGTCCCCGTAGGCAGCTATGATGAAGATGATTTAGCCAATATCGGGACCAATCACTGGGCGATCGATATGGGCGGTGGCTACACCTACCTTAATATGGAAAACGGTCGTGAGTTTTCAGCGGTACTGGGGTTCACCTATAACTTCGAAAATCCTGATACCGACTACCAAAACGGTATTGATGCGCATCTGGACTGGGGAGCCTCACAATTCCTGTCAGAACAGCTGCACGTTGGTCTAGTTGGTTATTTTTATTATCAGCTCACCGGTGACAGCGGAAAAGGCGCGACACTGGGAGACTTTAAATCCAGCGTCAACGGCATAGGACCTCAGGCAGGCTATTCTTTTAAAATAGGTGAAAAAGATACCTATCTAAACCTCAAAGCGTACTGGGAATTCGGTGCTGATAATCGTCCAGAGGGCTGGAACGGATCGCTGACTTTTTCGCTGCCATTTTGAGAAGGAAACGCGTACGCCTAGGTCTGTCGTCAATGGAGAATGCTTAGTGACGAATGTGGATCGCAAAGTTTGAAATGTTGAATGTTTCAATAATTATAAAAGAGGAATTAAAATGAAATTGTTATTAGGCGGTAAACCCAAGCCTTGCTCGCCATGATGGCCATCACCTGCTTGTCATTTGCTGTGGCTGCACCGCTATCGGCGGAAACCATAACAACCAAGTTTGGGAATCTAGAGTTTGAGAGTGGCTACCCGACGGACAAAACGGTACAGAAAATCTATGACGAGCTTGATTTTCAGCGTGCCGTGCAGACCTATCTTTGGGCATTGCCCATGGCGTCCTATGGGGCAATGGCCGACGAGCACATCCGGCTGGGTTGCGGCAGCAACGCGGTAGTCGTCTTAGATAAATCCGGGGAACAGCAGCAACTGGTTCTAACCGCCAACCAGGATACCGTCTACATGTCGGGTGTCCTGGATCTGCGAAATGGCCCCATGGTGATGGAACTGCCACCCGGGCTTCTCGGAACGCTGAACAATATCTGGCAGCAGCCCCTGTGCGATCTGGGCGGGCCGTTTTCTCCGGAACAAAACCGAGGTGGAAGATTCCTCATCTTGCCACCTGGTTATGACGGTCCCATGCCAGCCTTTCATTACCATACTGTCAAGGCGGACAGTAATATCGTGGTGTTTTACCTGCGGGCCATTCCGCAAACCCGCGATGATTTCCCTAAGTTAGTCGAGCTCATCCATACATACAAACAGTACAAGCTTTCCGAAGTAAAAGAGCCGCCACAGATGAAGTTTATTTCCATGGCCGGGAAAGAAGCCGACATGTTGACCAATGAGGGCTTGGCATATTTTGAAAGCCTGGCCCGTTACATCAATGAAAACCCACCCCGCTCCCAGGACATGGCCATGCTGGGCATGCTGGAGACCCTAGGTATCGCCCATGGGCGATCCTTTGCGCCGGATGATCGTATGCAAGCGATCCTGACCGAAGCGGCAGCAGTGGGACGGGCTATGGCCAAGACCCTGGCCTGGCAATCACGGATACCAAAGGATACCCTGTATGCCTACCCGGGAAAAAGGCATTGGAAATATTTATTTTTCGGCGATCCGGCATTTCAGACACCGGATTACATGGCGATTGATCAGCGAAGTAAATATGCATTCGAGGCGATCGGTACAGCCAAATCTATGGTCGTAGCGGTGCCGGGACAGGGGTCTCAGTATATCGGTGCCTACATGGATGCGAGTGATAAATGGCTGAGCGGCGAGAACACCTACAAAATCCATTTCCCGAAAGATGTGCCTGCTAGCATGTTCTGGTCCCTGACCGCCTACGACAACGAAACCCGGTCCCTGATTCAGAATGACCTGGGACGTCCTCTCATGGGGTCGGTTCATGGATCAACGCCCAACAAAGACGGATCATTCGACCTCTACTTTGGCCCCAAACTTCCTGAAAACGTACCCGAAAAAAACTGGGTGCAGACCAAGCCGGCCAAGGGATGGTTTGCTTATCTTCGCCTGTATGGTCCGGAGAAATCCTATTTCGATAAAACCTGGATTCCGGGTGATGTTGAATTAGCGAACTAATCAAATTTACGTTTTTCTGAAAAGGAAAGAAGTCATGAGTGGTAAAAAAGTAATTTTTATAATGGTGCTTGCATCGATAACTCTGGTGCTGAATTTATCAGCATGGGCAAACGAGACTCAAAAACTAAAATACGCAGCAGATGTACCGGAATTCTTGCTTACTCCGGATAAGGTAGAGACCGAGTTCCTCGGTGAACTCGACTTTTTTGATGGGATGCCTAGTGAATCTACGGTCAAGAAAGCCTATGATTTTCTCGATCTATCACGCGGAGTAGGTGCCTTTCTTAACGGCATGCCAGCGACCTCCCTGTATGCCATGCTTGAGGGACTGAAAGACGCTGGCGTAAAACCAGGCGATCTGGC
This sequence comes from Desulforhopalus sp., assembly GCA_047622095.1. Taxonomy (GTDB): domain Bacteria; phylum Desulfobacterota; class Desulfobulbia; order Desulfobulbales; family Desulfocapsaceae; genus Desulforhopalus_A. The sequence goes on along the minus strand of JBLHNU010000045.1, from coordinate 36,236 downwards.
GCTTTTCGAAGGCTTGATGGATGCCCGCACCCTATTCTTGACAGCACAATCAACGACTCCGTATGCTTTTGCAGAGGTTGACTTAAAAAATGGACCGGTTGTCGTAGAGATTCCAGGACCTGTCCTTGGCACAGTTGACGACGCATTTTTCCGTTTCGTGAGTGATGTTGGTCTGACCGGGCCAGATCAGGGTAAGGGTGGTAAATATCTATTTATCGGCCCAGACTACGAGGGGGAGATCCCCGAAGGATATTTTGTCGCAAAATCAATGACCTACCGTAACTGGCTACTCATGCGCGTCTTTGTGAAAGACGGCGACCTGAAAGAATCTACCAGAGCTCTTAGGGAAGGATTTCGTTGCTATCCTCTCGCTCAAGCAAACAAGCCACCGAAGCAAAGAATCGTTTATCTCTCCGGCAAGCAGTTCAACACCATCCATGCAAACGATGAGCACTACTATGAAGAACTTAATGCGGTGATTCAATATGAGCCCGCAGATGCATTCAATCCAGAGTTGGTTGGACTCTTCGCCTCAATCGGTATTAAGAAAGGAAAACCGTTTGCACCGGATGCACGCATGGAAAAAATTCTGACCGATGCCGCTGCAATCGGCAATGCCTCGGCACGAGCTATCGTTTTTAGACCGCGCACCAGGGCTGGCCATTTCTACCCGGATCGTCAATGGTACACCTCCTTTGCCGGCGGCCATGACTTCATGAACAACGGTGAACTGGTTCTCGATGACCGCATTATGTTTCACTATGCTGCTACCGGTATTACGCCAGCCATGGCCATGCCGCAAGTAGGAACAGGATCGGCCTATGCATTTGCTGCCCATGACGCTAAAAGCAATTATCTCGATGGCGGAAAAACATATAAGGTGACACTTCCCGCACCGATTCCGGTCAATAATTTTTGGTCCTTCATGGTCTATTCTGGCCACCATCGTTCCATGCTGGAGACGGACCAGAAGTCAGCCGGCCTCGACAGCAACAGTCCTTCTGTTAAACCAAATAAAGATGAATCTTATACGATTTGGTTCGGACCAGTTGCACCAGAAGGACACGAGGGCAACTGGATACAAACGATACCCGGAAAAAGCTACAATGTTCTACTACGACTCTATGGCCCACTGGAAACCTGGTTCGATAAGACATGGAAGCCCGGTGATTTTGAGCTTGTTGACTAAATTACGACTAAGACGGAGAAGTTATTATGCTTAAGCAAACATTCATTGCAATTTTATTGACTGCGACAGCATCTATCGCTCATGCGACGGATACGATCCCTGTGACGCTTGAAAACTATAAAGTAGCAGAATCAGATGTCACTAATGGAAATGTTATTAAACTTGGCGCGGCAAATAAGCTGGTCCACCTTCCAGTAAAAGCATTTGATTTAAGTAATCAAACGGTTGTGCGTATGAATCAAGATACCATTTACAGTGCTGCTGTGGTTGATGTATCAAAAGGTGCAACCATAACCTTGCCAGAAACTGATGGTCGTTATCAAACTGTAATGATCGTGCAAAACGATCACTATGTTAATGACGTTTTTATGGGTGCGGGTACGTACGAGATTAAAAGCGATACAGACAGCGATTTTGTTCAGGTTGCCGTACGTACAGGGATTAATCTGAGTGATCCCGCGGATGCTGCAAAAGTAGTCGCCTTACAACAAGCCATAAAGTTAGAGGTCAAAGGCGATAAAGTCTTCAAACAACCTAATTATGATATGGGTCAACTCGTGAAACTCAGAGTCAAGCTTGCAAATGAAGCTATTGCATTGGGTTCGCAAAATAATATGCAGGGAGCTCGTGGCACAGTTGATGAGCATTTGCATTTATTAGGTACAGCTGTTGGGTGGGGACTATTACCCGATGCCAATGCCAGATACATCGCATATGCTCCGGAAGACAACACAGGTGTTTGCTACCAGGCTAATTATCAAATACCTCCATTTAATGCCCCTGGCTTCTTCTCAATCACTATGTATGATGCCGAAGGCTGGATGTTTAATGAAAAAGCAATTTTGAACAAAAACAACATCACTTTTAATGAAGATGGCAGTTTTGATGCTAATTTTGGTGAATGTGGTGACAACGTTAAAAACAACTTGCCTATCACCAAAGGTTGGAACTTTGTAATGCGGGTATACGAGCCCAAATTAGACCAATTGGAAGCATACAAATTACCGACACCAATCAAGGTAAAATAAAGAAGGTTTCTTTATTCAAAAAGAAAAACCTTCAGCGGATAAAGTGTCCAACTAGTTAGTGTTTGTCCATTAATGAGATATTTTATTCTAAATTGAGGCGCTCGATAAATTTAACCGCAGGCATATAATTGATATCGGAGTCTGCGCTTACCTCCGAGGATTAATTTTTGAGAGCAACGAAGAGTTAGGAGAAAATAGCCTTTTATGGACAGACACTAGTTACCAGCCCGTGATGGAAAAATTTCTCTACAAGCCAGACTTTACTAGCCAAAACCAGCGTGTCTTGAGCCCTTATAAGTATTGCCAAAAGTCACCAAGTCTAGCAAAAAAAAAGAGTGTGTGAAATTAAAAAAATTTACCTAATGTTTATGATGAGTTTACTACTCGTCAGTTCATCTTTTGCCCTTGAGACAAAACTTACCCCTAAAGAGGCCAAGGAGATAGCCAAAGAAGCCTATGTTTATGGCTTGCCTTTGGTTCTTAACTACAAAACGATGTATAACTATGCTGTGAATGATAAATCGCCTGAGTACAAAGGTGGTTTTAATTTTTTGCAATGTGATGCTAGAGTCTATACTCCAGAAGATAAAACTATCGTTACACCAAACTCAGATACGCCTTATTGTATGGCATGGGCAGATCTGAGAGCTGAGCCTCTTGTATTCACCATCCCAGAGATAGAGAAAGAGAGATTTTATGAAGTTCAACTTATTGATATATTCACACATAATTTTTCTTACATAAGTACAATCGCAACGGGAAACGTTCCAGGGAAGTATCTCTTAACTGGGCCTGAATGGAAGGGGAAATTACCTGAGGGAATTAAAAAAGCTATTCCTTGTGAAACACAATTTCTTTTTAGTATTTATCGTACCCAACTCTTTAATCCAAGTGATACAGACAATGTTAAAAACATTCAAAATGGATATCGCGTTGAGCCGTTAAGCACTTATCTTGGGACGAAAGCTCCACCCATAGCAGCAGTTATTGATTTTCCAAAATGGAAAGAGGGTGAGCAATTTAATGTTGGAGCGTTTGTTTATTTAGATTTTATGCTGAGTCTTGTGAAAACACCTCAAAAAGAGCAAGCGCTTATGCAACAATTTGCAAAACTTGGTTTGGGTACTGAAGATCAATTTGATATCAAAAAACTCTCTCCTGAAATACAAAAGGCCATAGAAGATGGCGTGAAAGAGGGTTTTTCTGAAATAGAAAAATTTGCAATAAAAGCTACTACGGACCCACTAGCAAGTGCTAAAATCGTTGGTACAAGAGACTTTTTGAACAAGAGTGCAAAAGAAAATTATAACTTAGATAACTTTTTTGTAATGCGTGCTGTTGCATCACATATTGGTATCTATGGAAATTCAGCTGTTGAAGCCATCTATCCTACTTACTTGGTCGATGCAGATGGTAAACCATTTGACGCTTCACAGAACAAATATACATTAACATTTAAAAAAGATGCATTGCCACCGGTAAAGGCATTCTGGTCTATCACAATGTATGATGGTAAAACGCAACTGCTTATAGCTAATCCTATAAACAGATATCTGCTCAATTCCCCTATGATGGAACAGTTTGTATTTAACGAAGATGGTTCTTTAACGATTTATGTACAAAATAAGTCACCAGGTAAAGATCTAGAGTCAAACTGGCTACCAGCTCCCGAAGGACCTTTTTATGCAGTGATGAGACTTTACGGTCCAAAAGAAGAAGCACTTGAAGGAAAATGGGTTAATCCACCACTTGTTAAAATGCCCAAAAATTAAATAATGACGTTTGATGAAAAAACCGATTTTGTGCTGAATCTGGATGGAAAAACATGGGCATCAGTTTATTTGGGCAATGTTGATATTGCTGAAGGAATTCGGTCAATAAAGGTAAAAGTAACGAAAGGAGGTTTTACAAATGACTCACCATTTTCACAAGACTTCAATGCGATGGATCTTGCCTGTTCTGGTGTACGTTGCAATCACCGCAGGTTGTGCCGGTCTCGAAGCACAAAGCAAGCCTACAGATGTTCCGGAGATACATCCGGGGATTTTGGCGGGATATTTACAACCTGAAGAACATCCCAACAGCCTGGCGCTCATTCCGCCGCCTCCTGCTGAAGGCTCGGCGGCCCTGGCACTGGATGAAGAGGTCAGCCGGAAGGCCATTGCACTGCGCGGTACACCACGCTGGGATCTTGCTGCTAGAGATGCCGAACTGATGTTCCCGGAAGCAGCCAGCACCTTTTCCTGTGTGCTGGGTATTCCGATTACCGAAAAAGACACACCACATCTGTACATGCTGCTGCGTCGCACCCTTGCCGATGCGGGTCTTTCTACTTACACAGCAAAGAATAAGTATGCTCGCAAGCGCCCATTTATGAAGAACAATGAACCAACCTGTACGCCGGATGAAGAAGCGGGGTTGAGGAAGGACGGATCCTATCCTTCCGGACACACCGCCATCGGCTGGGCCTGGGCACTCATCCTGGCGGAGATTGCACCGGACCGAGCCGATACGATCCTTGCCCGAGGACGGGCCTTTGGTGAAAGCCGTAACATATGTAACGTCCATTGGCACAGTGATGTGGTGGAGGGACGCTTCATGGGCGCCTCAGCTGTGGCAAGGCTACATGCTGACTCTGAGTTCCGGGTCGAATTAGAAGCTGCAAAAGCTGAAGTTGCGATCCTTCGCACCAAAAACCTCCCTCTTGTACGTGACTGTCAGGCTGAGGCGGATGCGTTGCTATAGAAAGTTCAACGATTAACCGAGGAATACGATAGTTGCTGTCTGCTCACCTTGAGCGTAGATTTACCATAATTTCAACAGATTAAGAAAAGGAGAAATGTATGTCAAATCATAGCAGAATGTTATTTTTCACACTCCTTGTAGCCATGTCAATTCCCCACCACAGTTTGGCAGTAGAAGACACCATTTCCGGGATAGCATCCAGTGCTGGCGATTTTGTAAAAGGTGTTGGACAAAAGGTTGGAATCGGGGTGCCAACAACCAAGACTGATCAAGAAGCCACTCTTGCGCTGGATAAATTGTTTGAAAATTCAAGTACTGCTGCAGAATTATCAAAAACAGCAAAGGCAATTTTAGTATTTCCCAAGATACTAAAAGCCGGTATAGGAATTGGTGGTCAATATGGAGAAGGGGTACTGCGCAAAACAGGTACAACGGTTGACTATTACAATACGGTTGCAGGTTCCTACGGACTCCAGATAGGAGGGCAATCCTTTGGTTATGCGATGTTCTTTATGGATGATGAGGGCCTCAACTATCTTCTTGAACATAATACAGGATGGGAGATTGGTGTGGGGCCCAGTATTGTTTTCATTGATGAAGGAATGGCGAAAACAATGAATAATACAACCCTTACAGAATCTGTTTATGTTTTCACCTTTAATCAAAAGGGATTAATGGCAGGTGCAGGTATTCAGGGATCTAAAATTACGAAGATGAATCCTTAGAAACTATAGATTGGGTTCAAATGTAGAGTCTCTCTCTGTTAATGAAACATGTTGATAGAATACTGAATATGCCCTGGGATCTCGTCCGAGACACAGTTTCCGAGTAGGAACTCAAGTTTATCGTGAGTTCCTACAACAGTCCAGTTAACAAGGGAACTCAATACGAGACAGACCACGATTTCAGATTGTGTATAGCCAGTGGAGACCTCTCATTTTCCATAAATTCTCTCAATTTCACCTTACTACTGTGAAGCTACCCACTCAAAGAGATTTAGGGTAGGCCGAAATAAAATGAGAGAGATACAGGAATAAGGTAACCATACAATATGTCTTGAATGGTTCAGATAGCCATGAGACATCTCGTAACTTAGAAGAGTTTTCAAATCAGACAGGACATGAGTGTCCGCCCTTCCGAGATAAATACTTTTTAAAACATCCTTTACATTTATGCAGAACTTCCACTCATTGTAGCTTGCTGGAAGGCTTTTATCGCATCAGTATCAACACTTTTAAGGTGCAAGTCTCTCTGAGGAAAAGGAATTTCAATACCGGCCATTTGGAATTCATTTTCAATATCTTGGTTTAATTCACTACGAGCCGTAAGGAAGTCATCAAAGTCTGCTATCCAAGCTCTCAATTCAAAATCCAGCGAACTGTCCCCAAAAGCCAAAAACAGCGCCTTTGGAGGTGGTTGCGTGATAACTGTTGGATTACTGTCGGCGCATGACAAGAGAATTTTCAGTACATTGGATATATCTGTTCCATAGGCAACTCCGATAGGAATTTTTACGCGAACTCTTTTTTCTGTAAGTGTCCAGTTCGTCACAGAACAAGTTATAAGCTCTGCATTAGGGATTACAATCTCGGCATTGTCAAAGGTCTGAACAGTGGTCGCTCTTAAGCCGAGGGACGTTACTTCCCCCATATCCTGACCAACCACAATAACATCGCCAACTTTAATCGGCCGTTCAAACAGGAGAATCAAACCGCTAACAAAATTATTTACAATTTCCTTCAAACCAAAACCAATACCAACACCTAGCGCACCTCCTATAATTGCAATATCACCTAATTTAAATCCAAGCAGGTTCAAAAGAACCAAAAGGCCGATGACAATTATGGAGTAGTGTACAAGTCTTGTAATAGAAGCCTGTACGCCCCGGGTAACACGGTAGCGTGGTAGGATTTCCTGGATAAGAAATGCATTTATCCCTCGAGAAGTGAGAAAGGTGGCGTAAAATGCAAAAACTATGACTAAAATTGATTTAGGCGTAATTATATGTGAAAAAAGTACAAATTCTATAGAGACTAAAGCTGACAGAGTTTCACCAAGAGTTGGAAATATCGAAAGATAATTGAGGACGAGTGAAAACCATATAACCGAATGTGCCAGAATAAGTGGAGGGCTTATATCGTAGACGATCTTAGCCGCATTTTGCCGAATTATCGGAACAGGGATGTTGAACAATATCAGCTCAATCAAACCAGATAAGATTTTTTGCATCAACCACACTATGAGAGTGATGATTATTATGCTCATTACTCTTTCAAAAATCAAAAGAGCTACTTGTGCATATCCTCCAGCTCCAGCCAAGAAGACGACAATTGGGAAAATAAAAAAGAAAAGATTAAGAGTGAAATCTATTCGCTTTGAATGAACCACCTTTCTTCTGGATAACATGCGAAATGAATATGTGAGACAAAAAAGGGATGACCCAAATAAGCAAAGCTGAACGAGCGGTTGAGGCAAGTTAATTGCCTGGAGAAAAATAATCCCCGTTTGACTAAAAATCAGAAAAGAGCTGACCGTTCTGTACAACGAATCTTTGATAAAGACATACCCAGCAAGAAATGCTGCTGAAATTATCATTGGGATCTGCAGGAAAACTTGCCAATTATCCGGTACAGAGATATCTGAGCGTATTGCTACAATGAACACAAAAGTTGTACTGACAATAAAAATTCCAGTAGCCAACGGTTTATCTGTAAACTGATGCCATCGATAGGATGCTTTCACCAGCGGTCTGCTCATCCGGGTTAAAAATGTAACAAGTGCAATACATGCCAAGGTTATCAAGACAACTATGAAATTATTTTTCAAATATCTTTTCTGATAGGAACTGAACAAACGAAGATTTTCCGAACTTTGCTTCAGAATTTTATGTCCGAAACGGCTATAAAATCCAGCCGAAAGCATAGAAGGTGAATCCTGCTGAAAACCGAAATCAGTCATTTCTTGGAGAAGATCATTCATCGTATCATTAAGTGTGTAAACCCTCGCCTGAATTTCCCCTATTTTTTTTCCAGCCAGCAGCGTTGGGCGAACTTGCTCTTCAATCAACTGTTGAGCCTTTTTAATTATCTGGTCGAGGGAATCAGCCGTTGGGAGAGAATCTGTCAAGTTGGCTTGCACACTGGTCTGTATAATGAACTTCTGTAATTGCGTATCATTAGCAAGCCATTCGTTAGATAAAATTTCCAGGGCATGGATATTTGATTCGATTCGTCTGTTCAGTTTGGCAATTCGTACACTTAGTTTCACCAGTTTCGTATCAAGAGATAAGATTTGCTGAGCGTTCAGATTGGGGTTGGTAGACGCCGTAGTTGTTTTCCATTCAAGCTCTCCAACCCTTGAACTGAGCTTTTGAATTTTTGTGAATATAACGTTTGTATCAACCAGATCATCAAGTTGCTTACTCAGATCGATTAACTTTATAGGTAGTGTGTTGGTCAAGGTGTATGCTTCTGTCAGTGTTAGAGGCTTGCTCGTGGTTGCCTCTTCAGTTTTTTCCAGGTTCTCAGCTGCATATCCTGTGTTAACTGCAAAGAGCAGAACAAAGATCACTACAAATCTATCAAACGAAACTTTCATTGTTGACCTCCTGTATTAAAACTTGATAGTTCTAGTGGCCATCCCAAAAATGTGAGTACTGGTGATAGGCTTCCTTGTCCAAATCCCTGACCATTATTATTGCATAGCTTGAGTTAATACGACTCTGTTGCAATTGATACAAATTATCGCAAAAACACAAATCATAAAAAATAGTCAAACTAAAATAATCCTGTTACGCTGGCATGACCACCAGGAAACGCTCTATTCACTAGACAGGATACTGTTTTTGCAACAAAGTCGTATTTTCGGTTAATTTTCTCCTTATTTGGGGATCGGTGACAGCTCATTTTCTTCTGGAACCGGACTAAGTAGTACCTCAAACCATTTCGTTTGGGGACTATTCATTGCTGCAAATTTAACGACCATCGTCAGCGGAACCGAAAGGAGCATTCCAACAGGACCTAAAAACCAGCCCCAGAAAACGATAGAAAGAAAAACAGCGAGGGTGGAAAGTCCAAGTCGTTCTCCCATTATTTTTGGTTCGACCACACTTCCCATAATGGTGTTAACCATGCGAAAGAGGGCCATAACAAAAACAGCATTTGTTGGTCCGAGTTGTACGGCAAGGAGGACAGCGGGTACAGCTGCTAATATGGAGCCAACGTTTGGCACAAAATTAAGGGCAAAAGCGATCACACCCCACAGCAGGGCAAAGTCAAGTCCGATAAGTTTCAGACCAAGCCATATTAGAATACTAGTGATAATGCTGATAATTGTCTTAATGACAACATAATCGTTAGTACTTTTTACAAGTAGGGCGATCTGTTCCAGGATTTTTTCGCTGCTACCGTCTTCAACCGCCTTCATCTTACGTGGAAAATCAAGCATATCAAACAGCATAAACATAGTAGTGAATAAGATGAGCACGATATTGCTAAACACATCGGCTAAGCCGGTCACCAGTCTGTTGGTAAAAGTCATGACCATAGCAGGATCAATAGCATCTAAAATACCTGCAGCCTTAATATCTATACCTCTTTTTGAGAGCAGCTCTGTTATTTTATCAATGAACCCATTGAGTTTGGTCTGATAGTCGGGCAGGGCCTCGTTAAACTGAGTCATCGTACTGCCAAGCATTAAAGAGACCAGCACGAGAAGTGCAATGACTGCAAGGAGGACAATCCCAACAGAGAGGATACTTGGTAATCCACGCTTTTTAAGCCAAGTAACTGGATGCAATGATGGTAATAAAAAGTGCCAGCAAAAGAGGAACAATAATAGCTGATGCATAGCGTGCTATGCCAAGCAATACCAAAATCCCCATTAGAGTTAGAACCGTATCCCGCAAACTGGTAGGACTTTTTTCATTCATGGCATCTTTTATCTCTTACTGAATTTCAATTGATTGATGTACAAGGTATACAGCCGAAGTTTCCATCTTGTTGTATTATTGCAGTGGCGCTATCAGATATGCTGCTCTTTCAGGAAAAACCATAGTATCGTTCCAGCCATCTGCTCAAAAAAAGCATCAGTTTCGAGACTCTCATAGACTACGTTTTTTTGGCCTATCAGAATAGTTTTCGAATTCTCTCGTATCCTGCCTTAAGTTCATCAGCGGCAAGACCAAGAGCTGATCCAGCATTATCGGTAGTCTGGTCTATCTCATCTATGAATGGTTTGCACTTGACAAGGAATGCATCCCATTCTTTTTCAAGCTTATCAAGTTCATCCTTGGCCTCTGCTTTACCAAGGTGTGCCTTGAGTTTGATCTCATCCCGCAGCTGTTCAATCTCAGCTTTTTTTTCTCCCATCATTTTTTTCATATTTTCCATTTTGGTCACCGATGTTAATTTTGAGAGTTATTCTCTTTCCCTTTTTTAAATGCGCTAATCAAAATGCTCAAAAGTGACATCATACTCCCTGTTGCCCCTGTTAAAGCACTGAAGGCCGGACGGATGTACTTGACATCATCGCTAACCTTACCAAATTCGTTTTTTAGACCATCAAAATCTAATTTCATAGATGAACGCCATGATGGTTGAATTTAACAATTATACGTGCCCTTCGGCCAGATTGATTTCTTGTACAAATAACAAGAAATCAATCTGTAAATTTCTAATTACCCAGTTTGGTAAATTTGAAATTTTGACCACCAACACTGACTTCTAACATTGCCCCACCTTTAGTGATTGTGTAGGTTGCCATTCCTTTATTGTAGCCAGCTCCTTTCGTTGTAGCATTGTTTTTGCCGCCGCTTGCTGTAGCGGAAGTACCTCCTGTTTTGGCAGAAGCACCCGCCGCGGCGGTAAGTGCAACAGCGCTCATCTCGGCACCAAATTCAAAATTACCACCTATGAATTCAGCAAGTGCTCGATCGTCTTGAAAGAATATAACCTGACTGAACCCCGAAGCACCAATCTGAAAGCCAACTGTAGCCTGCCCCATGGTAACATCTCCAATATACTTCTTTTGCTCGTAGACACGACCTGTGCCCAGCGCTGCCCCCACAACAAAACCCGCCTTGCCGATGGTTGGAAAGAGGGCGTAACCGTAAGCGCTGTCAAACATTTCAGAAATACCGGCACCCGCAAACATTTTCTCTGTATTAGAGAATTTATCTGCCCAGGCTGTGGTTACAAGCGATGATAATAATAATGTAATCAGTGTCATGCGGAAAATGAATTTCATGTTGGATCTCCCCCGTAAAATAGGACTTTTTGATAATCATCAGTTGTTTTAGAAAACAACTGGTGACTCCTTTGATTAAATATTTTTTCTATTGGACTGAATCCCCACGCCCTTCGAGACGTGCAATTCCACCGAATCTGCTTTGTTACCGAAGCCTTGAAGTATACGTCTGCTGCTCCGGTAAACGTGCGAGTTGCAAAACTTAGGAGGTATTTAACTAACCCAAACTACAAAATTATATGTTTCTTTGTAACCTAATTTAGGATAAAGTCTTGTAACCATTTACTGCAGTAATAATAGAGTAATTAATGGTTGAATTGCACTTTTTCTGAAAGATCAATCAGTCCTATTTCATGAGAAATAAGTCTACGAATTTGCCCCATAATTCTTTATTACCTAATTAATAAAACTTGTGATATCAGCCAGATATATGGTTTTTTCTAAAAACCTCGATTTGAGAGAAAATGACTATTCTTCGACAATCCTCTTGTGACACTATTTCTTCCGATGTCGTCCGTAGTCAGCTTCAGCAAATACTCGATAGTTCCGAATTTATCGCCACCAAGAGTCAACGGAATTTATTAAACTTTGTGGTTTCGGAAACACTTGCAGGAAATAGTAGTGAAATTAAAGGATTTACTGTGGCGACCCGTGTATTCGGAAGGGGGGATGATTTTGACCAGTCAATCAATCCCATCGTTAGCATTCAGGCCAATAAATTACGACTGGCCCTAGAGCGCTATTATCTTGTTGTCGGCCACAGGGATCCGTTACGCATTGATATCCCAAAAGGTACGTATGTCCCGGTTTTCATCGAACAGTCACTACAAGAACCTGTTGTGAGATATGTATCAGGTGCTGATAAGGCTATCGACGCTGAAAGGGCATGGCCCACAATTCTCATTCGTTCCTTTTCAAACCTTACGGGCGACGCTTCGTTGGATTGGCTGGGACTGGGTTTTGCAAGTGAACTCAGGATGGAAATGACCTTGAACAAGAATATTCAGGTAATAAAAGACATTCCTGACGGAAGCAATAGACGGGCAGCAGATACCATTGCTAGATTTGTGATTGATGGAGAAATTCTCAATGAAACAGAAGGGATCAACGTAATTGTCACGTTGACAGACACCCTGAATAATCAGCAACTCTGGCCTAAAGGGCTCAATTGCGGCAGTGATCCATTGCAACTGGTTGCATTTCAGAAAAAAATCGTACAGACTGTTGCTGCCCAGATAGGATGTGAAAAGGGAGTTATTGCAAATACAATTCTTACTGAATCTACGGATAAGGCTCCGGAACAATTAAAGACCTATGAAGCAATCCTGAGATTTCTTGAGTATGAGCAAGCTCCAACTGAAGAAGGATTTATACAGGCCTTGTACGGTCTGGAACATGCAAAAAAACTTGAGCCTCTGTGTAGCAGGGTCTGGCCCATGCTTGCACGTCTTTACATCATTATATACTCTCTTGAAATTCCTGGATTTGCTCTCGGCGATGCAAAAAAAAAGGCAGTTTCCTATGCAGAAAAAGGAGCACGTCTTGCACCCGACAGCCAGTTTACACATACAATTCTTGCATTCGTCAGACTTATAACCGATGAATCAACTGCTGCAAAAAAAGAGGCTCATCTAGCCTATGAACTCCATCCCGATTCAGTTGTTCTACTAGACTTAATAGGATATGTGATGGCCCTGTCGGGAGACTGGAAACAGGGAACAGAATTGATCAGAAAAGCAATCAGAAGCAACCCATATTACCATGATCATGTGCACCATGCACTCTGGGCAAATTGGATAAGACAGAAGGACTACGAACAGGCTTATCAGGAAACAATGCACTTCAGAAATCCACAGATTTTCTGGGAACCACTAATAAAGGCATCCACCCTTGGAAATCTTGGGCGACTGGAAGAGGGGAAAAACTGTGTTGAAGATTTGCTCGCCCTCAAACCGGATTTTCCAAGCCGTGGCCGTATCTTGATAAGCAGATTTATAAAATATCAAGACATGACAGAGTCGACAGTCAATGGACTGAAGAAATGCGGCCTGGAACTTGCCTGAAAATGGTTAAACTTAATTGTTTGCCGACAATTGCGTGGTGCTGTACATCGTGTTTAAACTTACACCACGGTTAAAGAGATCCAGCCGACAGAAAACCTACCACTTTCAGGAATCATCCCCAGTATACGATCCCCTTTTTGTAATTTACCTGAAGAGAACAGCTCCTCCAGCATAATATAAAATGAGGCTGAACCTGTATTACCTTTGCTGGAAAGATTGGTAAACCACTGCTCCTCAGGAATAGGGAAATCGATATCCTGTAACTGCTTCATAAGCGGTTCTCGGAAATATTCTGAAGAATAATGGGCGAGAAACCAGTCAACATCTTCCGGTTTGAGGTCATGCTTTTTAATTATCGATGGTAAACTCTGACCAACCGTGACGCTGATTATTTCTTCATTTAACAGACGGGCATCCTGTTTAATGGTCATCACGCCACTATTTACCAAAGAATCGCCCACAGCACATTCTCGCCAGCCGACAACACTCCCACCTTCCTGTTTCACCGCACCAGCATACATGCAGGTCTCTAGTCGATGTGCATGAGAAACCGTTTCAATCCAGTCGATCCGAAGACTCGTCCCCTCAGGATTCGGTTCTTTTTCTATGAGCACAGCACCTGCACCATCGGAGAGCATCCAGCGTAAAAATTCCGCTTCAAAAGAAAAAGCCGAGTGACGTTTCTTTTCATCCTTCTGGTTGGTATTTCCAGTCATAGTCTCAAAAAATGATGTCCGCATAAATGTTGAAGCAAGTTCAGAACCTGTCGCTACCGCATTTTGGGACACTCCCAACGCCACCGACATTGCACCGAATTTTAAGGCGGTAATACCAGAAAGACAGATCCCTGCAAAAGAGACAACTTCACACGCTCCGGATTCAGGTAATTCCCCATGCACCATAGAGGCATGCCCCGGCATAATCTGATCGGCCGAAGAAGTGCCACAACACAGGCATTCCATAGACAAGTTGGAGGCATCATTATCAGGTCGCAGAAGACGAACAGCCTCAGCCGACATTTTTGCATTCGTATGGCTGGATTTACCGGTTTTAGGATCCAGAGCGTAGTGCCTGGTCTTGATACCGTTGTTCGCAAGTATAATCTGCCGGGTTCGGCTCGAAACCTTGTTTACTTTCCCTAAGTAGTCGTCCAATTCCGTATTGTCTACAGGCTTACCGGGCAGAAAAGCAGAAACTGCGGTGATAAAAGCATTCATCGTTTATATCCGTGCATTTTTATGGCTGTTTAAAAGAAGTTCAGCATAAAGCGTATAAAAAAGTTTTTCAGTAAGCTTGGTTTTCGTGACAGCATTGGTCAGCGTGTAATAATCAAGATTATGGTTCACAATTCGTTTTTTTTGCTGATCGTAAAGGGGGGCCCCCGGCAACGGGGTCATAACTGTAATCATAGGGAGATCAACTTGTTTTTCGCCAAGATAAGTGCCAAGACGCTCAAAGTCACTCTCGTCATAATCGGGTGAAATAATAAAATCTCCGACAATGGTGATTCCCAGATCATTGAGAATCGAAATAGCCTCTGTATTGATGCTCGCCTTATTGGCCTTATTCATAGCTGAAAGGCTTGCATCACTGATCTCTTCAAAGCCGATAATAACCGCACGCAGACCCGCTTCTTTCCATTGCCGAAGCATTTCTGGATAACGAACAACGGTATCTGATCGAATATCGGCAAGATACTGTTTATTCAACTCTGATTTAACAAGAGCCCGACAAAGAGAGTTTGCACGATCAATATCTCCGAAGGTATTTGCATCAACAAGCCTGATGACTGGAATGTCACCAAGCAGTGTAATGTCTCTTACCACAGCGTCGATTGATTTTGTCAGATACTTCCCGCCGGTTTGCCCCTTGATGCAGCAGAAAGAACAGTGATGGGTACAGCCGTATGCAGAAGCGACAAAACCCATATTTACACCTAATTTCTCCAACTTATAGTGCGAGCGATACCTGCTCACCTTGTCGTAGGCTGGTGGTTTATCTTCGACCAGATCCATAAGGGAATTACAGTGACACGGCCGCTGGATTTTATGCCCAGGGTTTGTTCGAATCAGGCCGGACAGGGTAATGTCATCAGGGTTTTCTAATTCCAGTAAATGTATCAGCTCAGCAAATATTTTCTTCCCTATGCCAACGATGATAAAGTCAACAGACTCATGATTGAAAAAATCAGGATCATTACTTGCGTGAATTCCCCCGACCACCACAGTCGGATGACAGTGTTTTTTTACTTGAGAGGCGATGCTCAGCATGGTATTTGCCTCGCAGGTCACCCCGGTAATTCCAACCACATCTGGAATAAAACCAGACAGTATTTCATCTAAATCATCAGGACTTGCCTTAAGGTCAACAATACGGACATCATACTCCAGCAGATTTCCGGCCAGTTCCTCTAAAGCAAGGGGTTCACCACGAAAAATTTGCTTTAGAGAATCTATTCCATATCGTTCCTCTGGGATGCTGCGCCCACAATTAGGGGGATTAACTAAAAGAATGTTCATTAAATCTCTCATCCCGCGAAACGGGAAATACGTCACGCATAGTTTTTGAAAATGTGGATTACTGTTTGAAGTTGAATCTCCAAGACATGCAAAGGTAGTAGTAATAACTCATCCTGAGCACGAGGGGCGGGAGTTTACTTCTTTTTCATTGTCTCACGAAATGCTACCTCGGGACACTTCTTACAACATTTATTCCTTTTTTAAAACTTCCCACATCACTTTTTCTAATCCTCGCTCAAATCAATGGTTCAAGCGCGCAATTTCGCACCAACTACCTAGGTATCTATTGATTTCGAAATTTTTTATCGGTGTTACAAACCTTAGGTTGTCCATGACATCCTGAAAAAAATAACGATAAATAATAGTGGATTCTTTGCTAGCTATTACCTACCACGAGATGACGTCACCATTTAGTTTACAAAATTTCTTTATTAAGAAACATGTCCCAAAGTAATTTCATTGTTTTTGGAGTGTGCCCGCCTCCAGTCTTTATAACCTGGTCACTCGGCAAAGCATTTCCCAAAATTTTCTGGGATTTTAAATAGGTATCTTCTGTGCCATATCCAAGATAGATCTTAGGGTTTTGCTTTTGTTTATCGATATTTGTTTTAAGCCAATCCCAAACCATACGCTGCCAATCATCATCAGGATCGTATGTTCCAGGCTGCCATTGTTGGAGCCCTCCACTATCTACAATTTCACCTATGATCTTCTTGTACCCAAGAAACGGAGAAATCACATACACCCCAGTCACATCTTCCGGATAGTAACGGCTGTAAATTATGGCTCCCAGACCACCCATAGAAGCACCAACAAGAAAAATATTTTCGTACCCTTTCGTTCTAGCCGGTTCAATGAGATCCGATTTTAGACGACCAACCAAGGTTTCTCCAAAATAATAGCCAAAATGTGCATTGGGAGCGACCATGTCGTAGGGTAAATTTCGTCTTTTTACTGAATCTATAAAACCTTCTGTAGCAAAATCTTTGTGACTTCCTCCCCTCCCCCGTAAAAAAATAATAAGGCTCTTTTGGGATTTGAATTCTTCAGCATTATAATAGAGTGATTCGAGGGGCGCATTGGTTGAACAGCTAGAGAGCGAGATCATGACAAAGATTAAAAGAAAAATACGTAATGTTATCATAAACAGTCCTCTTTCTTTTTATACCTAAATTATGCGTGCAAAACATTTAGGTTATAAAGAATCAACCTGCAACTTAGCATCAGCGATAAAATGAACCCTCCAAGGATAGAGATCGTTAAAATCTTCTGCTTTTTGATGAGCCACCCACTGTAAATCTTTACCTGCACGAGTATAGTCACCAGTCACCTGATGATAATATTTTCCTTTTCCCCATTTGGGGAGCAGGTAGCTTCGGCCTCGGGCAATTGATTTTTCCATATACACCTCACCTAACTCATTGTCCCCGCCAAATAATGTTGGTAAAGCGAAATAGCAGATGCTATAGGCAAATTCTACAGCACCATTTCCAAATTCAGGGGCCACCAGTGTAATTCTATCTAGAAAGGCAATACCATGTTTGAGCCAGCCGACGTTGATGATCTTTTGGGGCATTGTCATCCCCTCCTTAAATTCGTACTGCAGAGCTATCACCCAGAAAAGCATAGCTTGGACATCTTCTTTTTGGAGTGTATCGACTGCGTTCCAGGGCTCACTACCTTTCTTAACAGCCTCCCGGAACTGTGGGTTGACATACATAGACAACTCACAATATTTCATCGCCTGTCGGAAATGTGCGTTTTTTTCGTCTCTATCGACTGAATAAGCAGTACCAAGGAGTATATGGAGGTTTCCCAGATAGGCGAGGGCCTCTCGGTGCATTGGTTCAGCAACCAAAACCCGTTGCAGCAATTCCATACTTGCCAGAATGCTTTCATAATCTGCTGCAATATCAATTTTTTCTCGAGCTTCGAGATATAACTGCTCACCTTGGGTTGAACCTGTGGCCTGGCCGGCTTCTTCCCACGAGGGATGCCAGCTCTTTTTACCACATCCAGCGAGTATAAATATCAAAAGGCACATCAGCCAAACCGAGGTTTTCGAAGACATCCGATTCTCCTACGCCTACCTTATTGAATTTTTTTCAGAATATATTGCTAAAATAAATAATGGAGAAAGTTATTTAAAAATTCATTTAGTTCTGCAGATAAAACAGACCCATAAATAACAGGATATTCCTCAACCCAGGTATATACCAACTGACATTAGCTGTTTTTTCCCATCCTCTGGCCTGGATGTCTATTTCTTTTTCTTACTGTCACAGTCTTCAGAGTCAGAACACTTTTTGCAATCTTCAGCTTCAGGACATTTTTTACAAAACTTGTCCTTTTTTTTATATTTGCCACAACATTTTTTCTTTTTTTTAGACACTATCAATTTCTCCTAGTAAAACATAATCACAAGGTAAAAACGTAAATCAATTATCTCGTTCTTTTGAACCCGAGATGGGCTTTAGACAATTTTCACTTTTACCTCAATATCTTTCCACATTTCCGCATACACATTTCCCATATTTTTCTTGTTTGCATAGGTTGTCACAGGAGCTCTGTATACTCCCATCCGCTCAATCTCAGTGGAAAATGGTATATAAGGTTTAAGTAAGTTCTTATATTTTTTTCGCAACGACAACATGCTCTCTTTATGTAATTTTTTGCTCAACTGCACCATGGAGAAAAATGGCAACAACTTCTTCTTGGGGTATCCATTCTCATCAAAAAAGGTGTAGAGTTGCTCAAGAGTACGCAGTGATAAGGTGGTGGGAATAACCGGAACTACAATTTTGTCTGCCGTCTTAAATACATTTTCCGAGAGTAAAGAAATATTCGGTGGACAATCAAGAATGATCACATCATAATCATTATCCACTGCTTTGAGTGCTTTTTTCAGACGTGATCTACTGTTTTTCATCCGTGATAAAAATATATCAAAATCCTTGAAGGTCAGATT
Source organism: Desulforhopalus sp. (assembly GCA_047622095.1). Lineage (GTDB taxonomy): Bacteria > Desulfobacterota > Desulfobulbia > Desulfobulbales > Desulfocapsaceae > Desulforhopalus_A. Next base: position 17,478 of record JBLHNU010000045.1, on the reverse strand, counting down.
AGCAGGAACCAGATCAAGATTGTCGTAATCACTTGCCCTAATGGCATCGACAAAACGTTCAACATCTTTAAAAAAAGCGCGATCTTGTAGTTTTTTTGAAGGCTTTATCCGAAAATAAAAGCCAGAAGCCCCCTGGGGGTCAAGATCACAGAGAAGGGTTCGCTTTCCACTCATAGCGCAAGCATAGGCCAGGTTAACAGAGGTTGCAGTTTTCCCAACCCCACCTTTATTACTGTAACAGGCGATAATCTTCATTTATGCGTCTCCCTTCTGCTGAAATAACTCTTTAAACAGTCCTCTCGTCTCCTCGCTGTCGAAGCGAACAAAGTTCTTCATCACCTGATTACGCTCTTTTTTCTGCAACCTGTACAGCATAGCTGTCAAAGCTCCAATAGATTCGGTAATCTGCATTTCATTACCTTTGAAACGCTTGAGATCATGATCTAATACTTGGCGTAAAAACGCTTGCTGGACAGAATAATCATTAAATTTCCCTAAATTATCCTGCAACACCTTTAACGATTTTATGAGATGCTTTATAGCGTCCTTATCAAATAAGGGTGTGAAAAACTCCATCAAATAACGCAGTTTTTTACAACTAATGCGGAGCTCATGAATGATCTCATCCTTTGTAGATTTATCTATAGAACCGGCAATCCCGCACACCTGGGCATACCGTTTTAGAACCAGCTTCCCAGCCAACACCTTCGAAGGCAACTTACCCTTAGGACCTGATGCAATCTTCTTCGTATCTACAAAGAACGTAGCAAGCGCAGCAACATCCTCTTCGTAAGCCTCGCTTGTCAGTGTCGTCTTTACATTTTTTAGTTCTTTTTTCCGTTCTTTAGCAAAATAGTCAAAAAGTAATCGCAGACCATCCAATGCAGGCTCCGGCACCATGGAAAAATAGAGTTCTTTTTCCATAAGGTAAACATCGAGATCCCGCAATCGATTGGTGCTTTTCATTACTTCTGCAAATTCAGCCTTTAATTCAGCAGTTTTATCCGCACTGAAAACACCTTTAAAAAGACTGAGAGCCGAACGGACTTTTCTAAAGCTCACTCGGTAATCGTGCAAAAACTCTGTATCGTAGTCGGCAATCACGCCTGGCTCATTAGCTCTTGCCACATCCATAAAAGAACGAATAATTAATGTCGCCGTTTCTTTTACTGGAGCCTCTGCGTCAAGACGTAATTCAGGTTTACTTGTGTAATTATAGCGTTTGATACCCAAAAGGTTGTAAAGTTCAGATGTGTCTGCAAGAGAAGCTACCCCTGATTCCTGCAACAACACAACCAGATCATTATATGCACTCTGGTACCCTCGAAGTGAAGTCACTACCCCCAGGCTTATGATAGAGTCATCACGCGAAAGAGTAAGATTCGTATAGCGCGCACGGGTTTTACCCTCATCATCTATCAGCGCCCCTTTATCTTGACGAATCTTCACCTTTGCAAGAGGTAAAAACGCCCGCAAAAGTGAGACTTCTGCTAGAACTTCAGCCACTGGTCCAGCAGGTAAGTCACCTGCAAACCTCCAATCGCTGGAAAATTCTTGTTCAACAAAGCTGCCTTCCTTAAGATCCACAACTACGAGTCCGTGTTCCAGACTCAACAACATGAGGCTTTTTTTGAGTAGCACATTATCAAAGGTATCCAAAATCATTCCTTCGATCTTTTCACCTTTTTCGTCACGAATAGTATAACCTGCAACACCACCTAGCAGCTTGTTCAGTTTTTTTGCTTTTACTACTGAATGAACAATATAGACAAATGGTTCCATATTGAATCACCTCCTCTATGTATTTTTTAACCAAATTCTCTACTCTTTTCTGAATGATCGCCTCCTGCACCACAGCGAGCAATTCCAATTCCTTTAGTTCCTTAGCATCAAGGCGTAGAGAGGTGCTTTATTCTTATCTTGTGCCATATCAACTACCTCAAGAGACATCTATATAATGATGTCATATTCTCATGAACTTTTGACACCGACAGGCAAGCTACTTCACTTCCCTCAAAATTTAACCCATTTTCTCTCGGCTCACAGAATTCGAACAAAACGTAAACTTTAGTGAGTTAACATTATAGCTTTTCAGAAAAATCTGCTAAAATGCAAAGGGTAAAGCACAATGTATGAGGATTTACATGAGACCTACATCTTGCATACGCAAAATAAGAACATATTTTAACTTTGCAAAACAGTATATTACATTCATGATACTTATTACAAAAAATCATATTTCATGAATATTATTTTCTCATATTTGCTACCCTTCGGGACTGCATATCCGTTAGGTAGCGCAGACTCCGAACTCACCAGTTGCAAGATTTAGGTCCGAAGGCAAGTAAAATTGTAAGCGATCCAAAGCTGTTGCACACCAACCCCGACCCCCAGGAACCTATGACAACAGAAATGCCTATTACCATCCCAAAAAACTTTGACCTTAAGTCTCCCGAGTGGTACCTCAATCGAGAACTCACCTGGCTTGAATTTAACAAACGAGTTTTACATGAGGGCCAGGATGACAGAAACCCTCTCCTTGAGCGATTCTTTTTCCTCGCAATAGTGGGGGCTAACCTCGATGAATTTTTTATGAAAAGAATCGGGGGCCTCAAGCAACAGGTGGGCGCCAGTGTCAAAAGACTCTCCATAGACGGTCGCCTCCCTCAGGAACAGATAGATATCTGTTATGAATCTGTGCGGGAAATCCTGGCCGAACAGCTCAGTCTTGAACAAAATCTACAACAGCTTCTGGCCAAACAAAAAATATTTATAAAAAAATATTCCGGTCTTACCTCAAGGGATAAACAAAGTGTAGACAGCTATTTTGTGAGTGATATCTATCCACTGCTTACGCCCCAAGGTATGGACCCTGCTCACCCATTTCCTTTTATTTCTAATTTATCTATTAATCTGCTGGTGAGTTGTCGTTACCAGGATAACGACCATAGCTATCTCAACCGTATCAAGATCCCTATTAGCTCTGATATGCCCAGGTTTGTTAAAGTGGGTAAAGGTGACACCTATATCCTTCTTGAAGACCTGGTGGCGAACAATCTGGAACTCCTCCTTCCGGGCATGGAGATCGAAACCTGTGAGACTTTCAGAGTCACTCGAAACGCCATTACAGAACGACACGAAGAACAGGCCAACGATCTGCTCGGTATGATTGAGACTGCGCTTAGAGACAGGAAATTTGCAGAAATTGTCCGTCTGGAAGTTGAATCCAACATGCTCGATCACCATAAAGGTAAACTGGCGGCTGAGCTAGGCGTCGATGAAGATATGGATGTCTTTGAAGTAGATGGCGTCATTGGTCTGCGAGATCTGTTTGAGATTTCAGCCATTGATAGATCTGATCTTCACTTCACCCAGCACCACCCTACAGACAACCCTGAGCTGCTCGGTGATGATCCAAACATCTTCCACACCATTCGGGAACACGGTGATATCCTCCTACAACACCCATATGAATCTTTTGATACTTCAGTTGAAAGGTTTTTACGGGAGGCAAGCCACGATCCTAAAGTGCTCGCCATCAAGATGACACTCTACAGGACAGCAAAAGATTCAAAAATCATCCAATACTTGATCGATGCAGCACTTAACGGCAAACAGGTTGCAGTGGTAGTCGAACTCATGGCCCGCTTTGACGAATCAGCAAACATCAGATGGGCAGGTTTTTTAGAAGAAGCCGGTATCCACGTAACCTACGGAGTTGTCGGACTTAAAACCCATTCAAAGCTCATTTTTGTTATCCGAAAAGATTATAACGGCCTTCGTCGTTATGCCCACATCGGCACAGGTAACTACCACGCAGGAACTGCCCGGGCCTATGTGGACCTTGGCCTTCTCACCTGCAATCCAGACGTTGGTGCAGACCTCACCGAACTATTTAATTATCTCACAAGTGGCTACACACCAATGCGGCAGTACACTAAAATCCTGCCCTCTCCTAAGATTTTAAAAAAGGCGCTACTGAGTAAAATTGAAAGAGAAATTACCTATGCCAAAAATCAAGGTCAAGGACTCATCCAATTTAAGACAAATGCTCTTGAAGACCGTGATATTGTGGAGGCACTATACAAAGCCTCACAGGCAGGAGTCCATGTTGACCTCATCGTTCGAGACAGCTGCCGACTGCGACCTGGCATAAAAGGATTATCTGAAAACATCAGAGTCATCTCGATTGTAGGAAGATTTTTAGAACATACCCGAATCTTTTACTTCAAAAATAATGGTAACGAAGAGTACTTCATAGGCTCTGCAGACCTTATGAAACGCAACCTTGAAAGTCGAGTTGAGGTCTGTACTCCCATTGAATCAAGTAAGAATAAAAAGCTCCTCCGGGAACTCTTAGACCTCCAACTCAAAAATATGCGAAATGTATGGGAAATGAATTGTGATGGTGGCTACATCCAACTGCAGTCAACCGGCAAAAAAGAGAGCCTATGTGTCCATCGTTTCCTCATTGATAGTGCAGAAAAACGTGCTGCAGCAGGAAGAAGAGCCCTTGCCAAGAAAAGAAGTAAGAAAAAGTCACCAGCCAGGTCATCAGGTAAAAAACGTAACAAATGAGTCTGTTGATTTACTAGGATTTTGGTTCGAGATCTAGGCATACGAAAAAAACAACCACAGGCATATAATTGATATCGGAGTCTGCGCTTACCTCCGAGGATTGTTATTTCCGTATAACGAAGATGTCGGGGCAAAAGGCAGTAAATCAACGGGCTCATAAATAAGCTGTCTGGTAAACGAACATAATGCAAAACGAAGGTACAACAGATTTATTTGAACACCATTCAGACTATCCTTGTACAGCAAGACAGCTGTACGACTGGCATAGTCGATTTGGTGCACTGGAGCGACTTTTACCCCCCTGGGAAAAGACAAAGATCGTATCACGAATAGGCGGCATAGACCCGGGAGGCAGAGTTTTACTTAAAATGCGCTCTGGTCCATTCCCTTTTCACTTTCATGCCCATCACGTCGAAAACGTTCCTGGTGAAATGTTCCGGGACGTTCAGGAAAAAGGTCCTTTTGCCAGCTGGTCTCACTCCCACTTTTTTACAGATAGCACTTCAGGTTCGCACCTCTACGATAAAGTCGAATACAGCCTTCCCTTAGGCAAAAGACTTCCAACCCTTCTAAAAAACCATGTACATAAAAGTCTGCAACAGGTCTTTCACCACCGTGAAAATATCATAAGTGAAGACATCAAAGTGCATTTGAGGTGCAGTAGTAAACCCCTCAACATCCTCATTTCAGGTGCCAGTGGTGTTCTTGGCCGCGAACTTATTCCCTTTCTCACAACCGGCGGTCATAAGGTGTGGACCCTTGTCAGAAGATCGCCTGATCCTAAAAAATACGAAATTTTCTGGGATCCAGAAAATCATAGTCTGGACACCTCCCAGCTCCCAAAACTAGACGCGGTCATCCATCTTGCTGGCGAATATATAGGCCTTTCCAGGTGGTCTGAAGAAAAGAAACAACGGGTTATCAGCAGCCGTGTAGAAGGTACAACCTTTCTCAGCACGGTGATCAGCAACCTTGCTCAAAAACCAAAGGTGTTTCTTTGTGCGTCTGCTGTTGGCTACTACGGCGATACCGAACAAATTGAACTTGAAGAGACACAGCCCCAAGGGGCTGATTTTATTTCTGAGGTGTGCGGTAAGTGGGAGGGCTCAGCCCAGGCAGCAAAAGACGCAAAAATCCGAACAGTTTTCTTGCGTTTAGGCGTAGGCCTCACCCCTAGGGGCGGCGCTCTTGAAAAGATTCTTGAAACGTCACCACTTGGCTTTATGCGTCGTTTTGGTAGTGGTGACCAGTATATCAGTTGGATAAGTACCGATGATATGATTTCTGCAATGCTCCACTGTCTTGCCTGTGAGACACTCGAAGGCCCTGTAAACATTGCGGCTCCACAACCTGTAACTAATGCGGAATTCATGAGAACTCTTGCAAAAGTTGCCAGGCGCCCACTGCTTATTCCTATTCCCGCAGCACTCTTAAAAATAGTATATGGACAGATGGCATCCGAAATATTACTTTCTGGCTGTCATGTCTCAACGAGAAAGCTTACAGAATCCGGCTTTCAATTCCGGCACCCCAATCTTGAGCTTGCACTGAAAAAATTACTTGGAAAGGACAATATCGCCCCGCCCATATCTTTAAACATGGAAAACAGTAGTGAATAAATCTTTCAAGGTCACCTTGTGGTGTATCATGATCACAGCACTTTCCTGTGGTTTCCTCCATCACCTTATCCCATCGTCGGTACTTAATTTTGAACGGCTGCACATCTTTTTGTTCAACCTGGTAAGCGGCGGAACCCTGCTTGTCTATTTTACAGAAAACACAAGAACTCTCAGCCGAAGAGGGCTCACGTTCTTGCTTCTATCACTCCTTTTTGCCTTTTGCGCCTTCATGGAGTGGTATGGACCAACCCTTGTTATACCTCTTATTCTTTCAGTAATCATTGAGTTAGTGCGTATAGACCACTTTGGTAATATTCTGCCAAAGGAACTCTTTTCAGAAGGTGAGCCCACTTCAAGAAAATTTCATCAGGCTTCGTTACTTTGCCTTTCTTGTGGATTAGTTATTTCGAGTCTGGCCATAGTAAACAGCGAATATACCCACTGGTTTACTCTTGAAAAGCTCACCTTAGATACGTTTTTTCTTGGCTTTTCCTTTCCTATTTCACTTATCAGTATGTCTGTGATCTTTGCCCTTATGAAAAATCACAGTGCACCCCTTTCGGCATTTCTGAAAGAAATTTCATTTTGGACGATTAACCTTGGGGTCATTATCTTCTTTCTCTTTATCCTTGCCAACTGGTTCATCCCTCAGGTAATTATTTCCACTATCCTCTTTTTCACAGTAAGCCTTGTCCTTTATCTTTATTTAAAACAGGGAATACGGCTGCAACAGAAATCCTTTCTCACCTCAGGCATCGTCTTTCTGGTGATCACATCCATAACAGGGATTCTCTATATCTTTCTTGAATTTTCAGATTCCTACACCCACGAGAGCGCTTTACCTCTTTTAAGAATGCACGCTTTTACTGCACTCTATGGCTGGAACCTGAGCGGCCTTGCAGTTATCAGCAGGCATGGCGACTTTCCTATTAGATTGCACTCCCAGAAAGTTATCATTCTCCACTGGGTGACAGTCCTGATCCTCTGTCCTTTGGGATATTTTTATCCCCTTCCAGCCTTTGCTGCAGTTATCTGCTACGGTTACCTCCTCTATACCCTGCTCTTTAATCATGGCCGGGTGGATGTTGATATGGTTGAGGCGGAAGACAAAGTGCTTCAGGAAGAACTGATTTGATACCAATGTTTGGCTTAGCGGTGGGACGTTAGTCAGAAAAAGCGGTCTTGAGTCAGATTGATTTCTTGTAAAAATAACAAGAAATCAATCTGTATAATACTTACTTACCCAGTTTGGTAAATTTAAAATTCTGACCACCAACACTGACTTCTACCATTGCCCCACCTTTAGTGATGGTATAGGTTGCCATTCCTTTATTGTAGCCTGCCCCTGCTGTTGCGGCATTGTTTTTGCCACCACTTGCTGTAGCGGAACTTCCTCCTGTCTTAGCAGAAGCACCCGCCGCCGCGGTAAGTGCAACAGCGCTAATCTCTGCACCAAATTCAAAATTACCACCTGTGAATTCAGCTAGCGCCCGCTCATCTTGAAAGAATATGACCTGACTGAACCCCGATGCACCAACCTGAAAGCCAACTGTAGCCTGCCCCATGGTAACATCTCCAATATACTTCTTTTGCTCGTAGACACGACCTGTGCCCAGTGCTGCCCCCACAACAAAACCCGCCTTGCCGATGGTTGGAAAGAGGGCGTAACCGTAAGCGCTGTCAAACATTTCAGAAATACCGGCACCCGCAAACATTTTCTCTGTATCAGAGAATTTATCTGCCCAGGCTGAAGTTACAAGCGATGAAAATAACAATGTGATCAGTGTCATACGAAAAATGGTTTTCATGTTGGATTTCCCCCGTAAAGTTGGACTTCTTGATAATCATCACCGTTGTTTTAGAAAACAACTGATGACTCCTTTGATAAAAGGATTTTTCTATTTGACTGAACATCCACGGTCTTCAAGGCACACACTTTGTGCCCGGGTATATCCTTCTCGGTTTTTGCTGTAGGTTGCAGCTTGTTGCTCTGCTACCTGGTTTTATTGGCGTTGTTGATCTTTCTGTTTCATGGATCCACCGAGTGCTCCTCAGTAGCACCCTTGCCCGCCGGCAGGCTAAGCAACAAGTTCCTGACCAATGCAAACAGTACTTAATATACGTAGAATAAGCAGACTTTCTGCAAGAACCAGATTTTTTTTCATTTTCTCTTTTTCTTTTTAACCTTTGATGTAATGGATTTTTTTTTGCCTCCTGTGAAAATGTAGCTGTACACCCCAATTGAATTTTCAGGAATAAAACCGTCGGCGTCATATACTATTACAGACCAAAAAGCATCACCAGGCACATCCTTAACATTAAGGACGTGTGGGCTTCCATCGTTTCCCGGTACTGAGCCGAGTTCAGCAAAGGCTTTTTCAAGGGGAGACCACCCCAACCTGCTGCCGCAAAAAGTAAATGCTTTATCGGGTCAGTTTCTTGCTTAGTTCCAAAAGCGCCCACATTACTTGCACCAAGTTTGGTGAGGGTATTTAAAGCATTTCTTGCCTGAAGCATTTGCTCCACATTCCAATGAGGAATGTCAAGGAGGTCAGTTCCTCCACCTTCTATTTTTATAGCATCCTGAAGTACGTTAGCTTCCTTGATATCTTCTGTAGAATCTGCGTCCATAAAAGTTCTGATGATCAAATAGGCATAACGAGTTCCAACATTTTCCTTGGTTAGTTCATAGCTGCCTGGTTTGGTTTTGGCATATGAATCAACTGGCAAGTTTGCTGGATATACGAGGCACCGGATTTACAGATGTATAAATAGACTCCAAGGCTTCGGTAAAAAAGTAGATTCGGTGGTAGATATATAGTTTCCATACTTATGAGTATGGTACTCGCTAACCTTTGCGCAAAACAGAGATATTAAAACCTCCAGGAGAGGCCTAAAGTAGGTCCCTGCTGGCTCACATCAAAAATGAAACCATCGTCTTCGTAATCTACATCCAGATATCGATATCCGAAGGTGGTGGAGACCATCTTTGTCCAGTGGTAACCGAGGTTGAGCGCAACATCCCACATCAAATCTGCACCAGCGCCAAAACCGCCTATAACAAAGAAACCTCCAATAAAAAATTTAGATTGACCTAGGGTCGCATACCCTCTGGTACCAACCAGAGGATCTATCCAATTTTTTGTGTTTGTCACTTTTCTGCCAGGGAAAAGGCCACCTGTTAGCTCTACAGTAGATTCCAGAGCCCAGTAACGCGCGCCAGCGAGTAGATCTAATGAATAAGATTTGTCGTCAACAAGGCGATATTGACCGGCTGTTGTGAACATCCATGTTTTTGACTGAGAGGATACTGAAGAGAATTTTGAGCCGGGTGTAGAACCTTCAAATTCGATATCGCTATAAACAAAATCCATGAAAAGACCAAAGGGACCCTTACGTGCGTCTCCAATGAGATAGAAGGCACCATTAATATTACCCAGAATATCATCCCAAAAATCGAGATCTATACCTACTGACGGCAGACCATTGATAGGGGTAATGGAACCTTCTTGCCCCGCTAGCCACCCATAGGTAGCGAGTTGAAACTGCCACTCATCATTCTGATTTTCACTTGCAAAAACAGGCAGTGAAGCGGAAAACAATAAGAATGTTGTGCCCACAAGCGACATGGCGATTCTTGATAATGACATTTTCATAATGGTACCTCTCGTTACTCTTAAGTGTAAAACACAAAACAGTATCCTTAAAATTTACGATCACTTCGGCTTCGGAAGTACGAAGTTTGCCTGTAATCGAAAACGTAAACCTTCAGGTCCTGCGTCTGGTGATTCTGCCCAATAACCAAATCCAGCCTGAAGACTTACCGGTAGTTTTCCAATTCTCACAAGCTTGGCTACTGCGAAGTTGATTGGTACAGACCAGTTTCCTGATTCCCAATTATAGGTGGTTTCAGATTGAAAAGAGACTGTCCAGGCGTTGGACCATGTATAGGCAACAAAAGGCTGCATAAAAGTATTATTTACTTCGTCCCGCTGTGATTCCCCTGCAAATGACCAGATATGGTTGGAAAGCACACCAAGTGTCCATGGACCTTTCATGGTAAGTGCAATAGCACTTGGACCTGCTCCCCATTTTTCAGTTCCAAGTTCCTCTTGGGTTGCCGTTGGCAGTAAAAAGATTGGACCGACACCCCATATTACACCGCCTGATGTTGGTTCTTTTGGGGAGAAGAACATACTAAAGCTTGTATCTCCCAGTCCAAATTGGGAGCCAGCGCCAAGGAAAATATCTTCCTGGGAGACTACTGGAAGAATCGTTCTGGTTATAATGTTCCATTCTTCATTTAGACTCAAAGGTAATACTGGTTGGATATTTGTTTGAAACTTCCAACCATCGTCCGTGGAACCATAATTTTGGTCATAGTTCATCTGAATAGGCAGGGTAATGAGGTCAGCCACTGGGTTTGACAGTTCCTGAGCAAGTTCTGCATCACTGATTGTGGATGAAGTTTTAGGCTCTGAAGCATAAAGAAAGATTGGTATCAATAAACACAAAAAAAACACGAGGAGTGAAGAACGGAGGTAAATCAAAGGTTTTTTCATGTTCAGGACCTCTTCTTGGAAGAGTATTTGTTAAAATATCTACATGCAAACTCAACCAGACTCCCTGCAAGACATTACTCTATCTGTTAGTTATTTTCACGCCTTCTTCTGCCAGCATTCTATTTAATTCTTCTACTCAACTTTTCTGGAACAGTCTATACTCACTTTGTCGGTTTTGAGCCCTTGAGTGATAAGAGTGTTGCCAATACCGCAGGATTTTATAACAACGAAGATAATCTTTGCAGACTTCGCGGAATGTTGATCACGATAAAATCTTCGAAATATTTCGTTTTTTTCAGGGAAAAATATGGAAATGAAATGAAATGAAATGAAATGAAATGAACTTTAAAATAAATCAATTTCATTTCATTTCACTACCACATATGTTGGTGTAATTCTAATAACTCCGCCATGTTTTCTTTGACGCGTACCTTGACCTTAGGTGTAGCATTAAACCACAGATGTGTTGCTTGAGTTACAGCCGAATTTTGTAACCAGTGGCAAACGTCTTATCAGTCGCTATATTAAACATGAAAACTTGCAGGAAGCAGTCATTAAAAGTTTGAGAAATACAGGTTTAACATTGAGCTTCAACTGATTCCTCATTTTTTATCTTCATTTTTCCTGCTCACTATCTTCTTCTTCTTCTTCTTCTTCTTCTTCTGCTGCTGCTGCTTCTTCTGCTGCTTCTTCTACAGCTAATTCAAGGTCACTCACCAGCTCCTCAAAACTTGTAACGATATCTTCAGCGTCCTCTTCTCCAGCAGCCTCAATTTCATCGAGTTCAACATCTGTATTCAAAGACGCTGTCAAAGGACTGGCAACCATCACGACAAAGTCACCTTGCTCATCAAGTTCAACATCATTTCTCTGAGGATAACGCCACACGGCAAAGCCACCAATGATAGTCATCATTGTCCCTATGCTGCCATAAAAAGCTTTTGACCCAAAAATATCCATTGCAAATGCGGTGAGTGGAGAGCCTATTGCGGCACCTATCGCACTTAAAAGAACTAACGTACCACTGGCAGCGACCATCTGAGTTGAAGTCAAATAATTATTGGTGTGTACACTACACAAAGCATACAGAGGCATCACCAGACCACCTACGGTTGCCGCGATGATATACATCTCCAAGCCATCATGTGCATAGTACATTGCTCCAAAAGAAACGAGCGCCCCGGCCATACTGCTAAATAAAATAACTTTGATAGGTCCAAAAGTATCAGACAACCAACCCAGAGGATATTGAAAGAGAAAACCACCTAAAATCAGAGACCCCATAAACAAAGAAATATCTTTGACAGACAGGCCTATATCGGCTGCGTACACAGCTCCCATACCAAAAAAGGCTCCAATCGAAAGCCCGTTTACAAACATGCCAAATACCCCAAGAGGCGACACGCGATAGAGCTGTAAAATACTAATATTTTCCAGCACATCAAATTGTGGAACCCGAGCAGTGGACAGAAGTATTGGAATGACTGCAATACTGATGAGCAGGGAGACAAGAACAAAGAGCTGAAAGCCAGAAGGTGGAGAAAGATTAAGTAGCATCTGCCCTCCCGCCAATCCACCTAAAGTAACCAGCATATAAAAACTCAGCAATTTTCCCCGAGAGCTATTATCAGCCGCTTCATTGATCCAGCTTTCTGCAACGATAAAAATACCGGCGTAGGCACAACCTGTCACGAAACGCATGAGCCACCAGACAAAAGGACTAACAAAGACTGCCTGGACAAGTATTGAGGTGGAAGCAAGTGAAGCCAAAGCGCCAAAAGTACGCACATGACCAACACGACCAACCATTTTAGGAACAATCTGACAACCGGCAATCAGACCTAGGAAATAACCGGACATAACGAGGCCGGTGACACTGGTGCCGAACCCTTCGATGGATGCACGAACTCCGATGAGAGTTGCCTGCAGACCATTACCGAGCATAATCAAGCCCAACCCGAGAAACAGCGCCCAACAATTAAATAGAACACCGAGCATGGCGAATTCCTATAAACGAATTTTTTGGATGAGTTTACCCACACCCTTGTTATGATCAAAGCCAGTACGATTACGACGTGTTTACGTTGCGTCAAAAACAAATCAAAAGCATATGTAACTCTACAACTCCACCGTAAGCTTCATACCAAAACTCTAATACCAGGTCACCTACAAAATGATTTGGAATTCAATAAAATTATTCCACGGTCCTGTGCATTATTTCACTCTGTACGCTGAAGATACTTGCATCCTACCAGACAGTATTTTTAAAAGCTGAACAGACGAACCTGAGTCAACACTAACGCCTCCCAAGCTCATTTCTACAATCATCTCAACTCTGCAACAAATATAAGTTGGTTTCTCCGATATTTATACCCAGAGAGAAGACGTCAGCCTAAGTAATAGGTAGATTTAATTAATCTTCCGTATTTGTTGACAGTAGATATAAAACGTTTGTAGATACTGTACTGCAGACTCACACCTTAAAAAAGCGCGCAGCATTTTGAGAAATCACCGTATTCATCACACTTTCGCAACTCAAGACCCAGAGATTTTGGACCTATGACTGACACACCCACATCTAAAAATATCTTAATACTAGCAACAGGTGGTACGATCGTTTGTGCCGATACTGACAATGGCCTCCTCCCCCATTACAGTGTTGAAGACGTATTAGAATGTGTTTTACCAATACACAAGCATCACTCCATTTCGGGTGAAATGGTGATGAATATCGACAGCTCTAATATGACACCTCAATACTGGCTTACTATTGCACAGGCAATTGAAGCAAACTACAAAGAGTATGATGGTTTTGTCATCACCCATGGAACAGACACCATGGCCTATACCGCAGCAGCCTTGACCTATCTTCTTGAAAAACTAGGAAAACCGGTGGTTATAACTGGGTCTCAGTATTCAATGGTGGACAGTGAAACGGATGCCATTCAAAACCTCAATGATGCAATTCATTTTGCCTGTGAAGAACTTATAGGGGTCTTCATTGCCTTTGACGGCAAGCTCATCAATGGGACCCGAGCAATCAAGACGAAGACCAAAAGTTATGATGCGTTTAAAAGTGTAAATTATCCACCTGTTGCTGAAATCAAGCACAATAGAATCAGCTACAATCAATCGGTATGCACTCATTTTATAAAGAGACAAAGTGATAGTGAAAATCGTCAAACATCATTGTCCTTGGCCTCAGAGATTGAAGAAAAGATTTTTGTGCTCAAACTGTTTCCGGGACTTGATCCAGCTATTTTTGATTATCTTCAGGATAATATGAAGGGAGTAATCATAGAGAGTTACGGAATTGGAGGCGTTTCTTCAGAAATTATTGATATTGCCTCGAAAGTACATCAACTTACAGAAGCTGGAATAGCTATTGTACTTACCACCCAATGTTTACAGGAAGGTGTTAATCTGCACATCTACAAAGTGGGCAGGTCCATGCCACTGGATAAAATAATCTACGGTAAAGACATGAATACTGAGGCTCTCGTACCAAAGCTTATGTGGGCGCTTGGTAAATCTACTGAACCAACTGAGGTTAAACGACTTATGGAAACTTCTGTTCAATACGATATTCTAGATCACCCTGAACAGATCTATTTTTCATAATCCGTATTTCGGTAATGCACACTGCCTAACCGGTACACAGTTCTTTTCAATTTACATTGATCCCCTCTTACTCAACATTTACCGGCGCACGTATTTTACGTTTCTCTTAGGAACAAACTGTAAAGCAAGCGTTATGCTGCTACCATTTCATGGTTTTCATGCCTTCTATCCAGTCAGGAAAAGTACAAACCATACTGAAAAATCACGTATCAACACAAAACTGTTTAATTACACCACCCTTACACTTCTCCAACAATCCTAAATGGATATCACCTTATATAAAGTATTCATCCTGCTGTTCTTACTAAGACTTTACTTTTAGGAAAGTCGACATAATGTTACTTTCATCCTAACCTCATAACAGAGGATATTGATTTGTTTTCTAATGACGCTCATAGAGTTTGGTTAAAATTGATTTTTATCCATAATTACGCAACGTAGTGCTTCACTAAAAGATAGCCAGAGAGCTGTCAAAACACAAAGAACAAGGAGGATAGTATGAAAAAATATGGTGCTGAGTTTATTGGTACATTTTGGCTCGTTCTAGGCGGATGTGGTAGTGCAGTACTTGCCGCAGCGTTCCCAGAGGTGGGAATTGGTCTACTTGGTGTTTCTCTTGCTTTTGGCTTAACTGTTCTCACAATGGCTTTTGCCATCGGCCATATATCTGGTTGTCACCTAAACCCTGCTATATCTATTGGTTTATGGGCTGGTGGTCGTTTTCCGGCAAAAGAGGTCTTCCCATACATAGTCGCACAAGTCTTAGGTGGAATTGTCGCCGGTGGGGTTCTATTTCTTATCGCCAGCGGCCAGGTAGGCTTTGACTCATCTTCCGGTTTTGCCTCAAATGGTTACGGTGAGCATTCTCCAGGCCAGTATAGTATGTTCGCTGCCTTTCTCACCGAAATAGTCATGACCATGATGTTTCTATTCGTTATCATGGGTGCAACGGACGCAAAAGCACCACAAGGTTTTGCGCCCCTTGCAATAGGGTTATGTCTCACTCTAATTCACCTGATTAGCATACCAGTAACAAACACCTCCGTTAACCCTGCCCGTAGCACAGCAGTTGCCATTTTCCAGGGAGGATGGGCCATCCAGCAACTTTGGTTGTTCTGGATAGCACCAATCATCGGCGGTGTTCTTGGTGCAGTAACGTACCGCTTTATCGGCGGTAGTGATGACTGATCATATTTCTTAAAAACAATCCTGGTGTTTTCTCAATTAAATACCAGGATTGTCACCGACCTTTTCCGCTACATCCCCTTTGTACTATAGAATCTTTGAATTTCCGTACTCCAATACCACTCTCCCTCGTAGAGTCACACCCTCCCGCCTTCACCCTCTCTTTATTTTATGTAATAATATCCCTGCCCTTTTGCTAGAAAGCGCAACAGCGCAATCATCTTAGTCTAATTTATTTCCCAACAATACCGTGTATATAGAATCATTCTATTTTGGGGGTGGGCCCCAAGAAGAAGATGATGTTTTTGAATGACTCTAAATCGAACATGATTCGAACGATCGTGTCACGCAAACTCATCTTAATATTACATATATTTTTTAGTGACTTACACCACTGAACAGGGGTATTACATGAAAGGCAATTAGGAAACATGTAAGAATAGATCATTCTACATACCACTCGAAAGTACAAGTTATGCAGTTTTTATATAATAGACTTGTTGTGCACAAAAAAAAATCCACGGTGAAATATGGCCAATAAATCTGAAAGATACATAGGTAACATAAAGTACTGTGGTAAATTAGTAGAAGAAGGAATTCTCGATGCTAGCAATCTGTCGGATTACGACATCACACTAAGGGTCAACCCCTAACTGTTGCATTTTTTAAAAGATGAGTTTGATAAGTATTCTCAATTTATTGTTGTGTTTTGAATATATTTACTCAAAAAGAGTTCAAATACACTTGTTCTTTGACATATCTTAACTACTAAGAGCAAACATCCGCTTTATATTCCACGCTGTGGAAACAAGTGTCCACTCACCGGTGACTGCCTCCTTGCTGCGCAAGAAAAAGTGGCGAAAACCCAAGACATGTTTGATGATACCAAATACCGGTTCAACAGTGCTTTTGCGTTTCGCGTAAACCTTGCGACCCTCGACGCTTTTGAGTTTGTTCCTCATTTTGTCAATCGGTTCTGCATCTTCAGGTAAAGGTGCTGGGTCGATGAACCGTGCGGCAAGTGGCTGGTTATGCTTTTCCCGATATGGAGGTATATACGGTTCAATTCCGGACCGTTCACAGGATGCAACATTATCATCGCTGTAATAACCGGCATCAGCCAGTAAAATGTCAACTTTGCCTAATTCATCAGGCAGCTCATTCAGTGATTTTAAGGCCGGGTTGATTTCCCGTTTGTCGTTTGATGCTTGGGTGATATGGTTCTCGATAATAAGCATCGTCTCAACGTCAACAGCAGCTTGGGCATTATAAGCTTGGACAAACCCTTTGTCCGAGGAAGGCATGATACGAGATTCTTCGTCAGTCAAATTGACCTGATCTTTTTTACGGGGGCCCGGTGTCGGTGGCTCAGGGTTACGGCCACGAGGCTTTTTTCCAGTAGCTTCAGCTTTTGCAAGACGTTTAGCAACCTTTTCATCGTATTCCTTTTGTTCTTCAGCGTATCTTTGTGCAGCCCGTTCATCGATTTTTGCCTTTGCCTGTGCTATGGCAGCCAATCGATCTTGACGGCGAGAGAGTTCCTCTGGAATATCCATCTCAGTTGGTATTTCTTCCGAATCAGCTTTTTCGGCAAGTTCCATAAGTTCAGCAATTTCGGCCTGCAATTGTTTCTCAATTTTACAAGCATGATCCCAACTCAAGGCGTGGTGTTTGGATGCATTGGCATTTATCTTGGTTCCATCAAGGCTCACTTTGCCCAATTTCAAAAACCCCATTTCACGGGCATACATCAAGATTTGGACAAAAATCGGTGTCAATTGCTCAATGTTAGCGGCCAAGCGAAACAGCGATATAAAAGGCCATATAAAAATGTAACCACAGATAGCAAGATTTTCTATAAATGGCCGGGGATTTCCCCGGCCAATTAGTCCTCTCTTTCTTCAATTTTACTA
>JBLHNU010000044.1:0-44088 GCA_047622095.1 Desulforhopalus sp. | reverse complement strand
CTAAATTATATAAGAGCTCGGTTTTCGAATTACGAAAACTTGCTCCATTGTGACCGAAGTCACGTTGGGCTCATTTGCTTATGTGTTGTTATTTAGTTTTCAAGGATCGATTAACACCTCATTAACTCCTGAAGTGTTCCGCGCTTTACGTCGCGGCGAGGGTCGACAATAGTCGAACGAAACGAGATTGTCAATCATTAAAATTCTCGATATCATTTTTTATTCAAAATAATCCGTCGGTGTAACTCAATAAAGTGGAGAAAGCTCTACATGAATCTTTCTTCTAGATTCCTGACCTCAGTTTAAAGTGTACTCAGCACTGACACGCTTTGGACTTGTTGATTTCCCGGTAGAGAGGCGGTTCTTCTCACCAGTTGATTTTCATCAGCGTGACGTAATGTATGTCGCGTTTTTGCCATCAAATCATCTGGGAGTGTGTCCGAGAATAGCAATTTAGGATTCTCGAACAGGCTCTCCATGCCCTATGCAGGAATATAGTTCGACATTCCTGGGCTGAAATGTACGCCTTGAAGTTTCAACTGGTTGATACGTTGCAAATAGGCGGCACCTTTTAATAGATGGAGACCAACATCAACGGCTTTGCGCTGCGTGTACTCTTCCAGATAGGTGCCTTTTACCCAGCTGTTAAAGGCACCCATACTTGGGCCGGCCCAAATCTGATAGTCCATCTCCCGGCCCTTTTCACCGATGTTTGACCAGCGCGAAGACAACCCTAAATACCAACGGAAGATCAGGGCCATTTTACGTTTCGGACTGCTTTTTGCCCGGGCCAACATTTGAGGATCACGTGCTTCGAAGAAATCCATTGTACCAATCCATACTGCATCAAGATTTTGACGGAAAATCTGTTGTTCGATTTTTGCTCGTTCAAGCGGCGGAATCGCCTCGATTGAATCATACTTTAAATATAAATCGTACAGTTTGTTGGCCCGCATGGGAAACATTGAACCCCGTTTGACAACCTGTAATTTCACACCCATTTCAAACATATCAGCGGACGGCGCCATGGTTACGTCGGCCATTTCAACATCTGCCAGTAATTTACGCGTATGCTCTGATGCCCCGGCCTCAATACATGCCTGATTCACTGAGCCTAAAACGATATAGGCGGCGCCCATAGTAAAGGCTGCAAGTGCTGCTTCCGGCGTACCGATACCACCACCCGCGCCAACACGTAATGGTGGAGAAAAATTATATATTGCCTGCACTTCGTCACGCAATGCGATGATTGTCGGTAACAGGGTTAAAAACGGACGATTATCGGTATGGCCCCCGGAATCGGCTTCTGCGGTAATATCATCGGCCATTGGTACGCGTTTTGACAACTCCGCCTGGGCCAAGGTGATTTTCCCCTGTGCCAATAATTTATCAACTAATTTCTGAGGTGCCGGTTCCATGAATCGGCGGCCTACTTCAGTTCGCGATACTTTGGCAATTACTTTATGGCCGATGTGCACTGTACCGTCAGCATTCTCAGATAGACCAGCCAAACGGTACCAGACAATATGCTCTGTGAGTCCTATATATGCCGATGCCTCTACAGTGGTAACACCTAATTTTAGAAAACGTTCCACCGCGCCACGCTCCAATGCTTCTTCTGCAGGGGCATGGATAAGATTCACTGCAAAAGGGCCATTGGGTAGTTCTGCCTGAATGCGACGGATAGAATCTTCAATCA
Source organism: Desulforhopalus sp. (assembly GCA_047622095.1). GTDB lineage: Bacteria > Desulfobacterota > Desulfobulbia > Desulfobulbales > Desulfocapsaceae > Desulforhopalus_A. The sequence goes on along the minus strand of JBLHNU010000044.1, from coordinate 42,389 downwards.
CATCCGGCACCAGACCCGCCGCTCCAAATGAACAGAGAAAACCGGCTTTGCCTAGGGCGACAACCATTTCAACAGAGGCGATGCCGTTTGCCATTGCGCCACCATGATACGCATACCTTACCCCATGTTGTTTTTTAAATGAATCGTCACCCAAATCTTCCGGGTTCAGTTGCTGGGCAAAGGCCTGGACATCGATTGTACCATCGTCTGAAGTTGTCTGGCTTACTCCCAGGCTCTGATCCTTTTGGGCCAGATAAATCGGTTGGGTGAGGTCCATTAGACGTTCTTTGATCTCTATATCAGTGCTACTGATATCATCTTCTTTAACTTTCCATCCCCAGTTAAGGTGGTTTTTATTGCTAAACCCTAATGTCGACATATTGGTCCCTGTTATTTTGTCGTCCAGCTTCGAACTGTTGTTTGTTCTGCACATTTTACGCTTCAACAATGCTTAAGACGATATTTTTCACCTCATAAATACGCAATCCATCTTTTGCAAGATTTGCGTCACCCACCAAAACAATTTCACCTTTTTCTTTTTTGATGTCGGTTATATGTACATCCAAGGACATTTGTTCGTTAAGTGGTGTGATTTGACCACGGTATTTCCATACAATTTCAGTCAGTGGCGCAACAAAACGCGGATTAGTGAAGCCACCACCCAAATCGTTTTTCAGTGCGTAGACTTGGAGTAATTCAATAATAGCCTCAACGCCTAAAGAGCCTGGCATAACAGGATCCTGGTGGAAATGGTAGCGGAAGAACCAGTCGGTTGCATCTATTGTGCGCTCGCCATGGATGTAAGCAATCCCAGCTTTGCCACCTCCTTCGACAATAGAGACGGTATCTACAAAGTTCATCTGTCCACCTGCTAAACGATAGTGTCGTCGAGTTGCAGGGGCCTGGAAGAATGAAAGCTGTTTGTTGGTGAGATCAAAATGTTCAATTTGCTCACTAGGGATGTTGTTTTCAATAAACCATGGGTGAACGATGGTGCCGTTATCAAGTCCTAGCTGATTAGTTAATGAATCAGCACTAAAATAGCCAAATACAGCACTACCATTGTAGAAGGGTTCGCCATCCACTGATAAATTAAAGGTGAAACTTTGGATAATTGCGCCACCGGCAATACTGGTATTGGTTAATACTGATTTATTGACAATCGTTTTGCCACGCAGGTCGATCTTTTTGAGCAATTCACCAGTGCCGTCAAGATTTCGGAAAAAGAGATCTTTTTCAGGGTATTTAAGGGTGGTACCCATATAACCGGACAGAAAACCGTTTGGCTGTAAGGCAATTTCCATGATCAATGAATAGGGCATCCAGTTTTCATGAGTGTTTTTAGTGAAGTACCAAGCGTCTTCAGGTACATAATATTCAGCAGTACAACTTGATGGGGTTTTCAACTCCAGTCGTTTGCCCTGCACTTCCACAACCCGGGTGACCAGTTGCAGGTCACCACAAGGTGTACGTGGTGGGATGCGGCCTTCATACACATCAAAATCCGAACCAAAACATTTGGCGATGTCACCTGTAGCAAACTCGAATAGATGCCAGGGGGTAAAGGGTACGCTGTTGGCGACACGATTTTGGCCCGGCACCTCCGGCGCTTCAAAGTGGAGAATCGGAGTTACACCTTTCTCTTTTGGCGCTGTCTTATCAGATTCGATGCGCATCAAGGGACGACCGGGATGTTGGAATGGATTCCTGCCTGCTTCATCCGGTGTCTGGTGGTTGAGATCATCATTTTCCGGCATAACGCCTGTGGCCATGGTATCCGCTTGAGCTTGCGCCTGGATTCTCACAACATTGTCTGGCAATTTTACTGAATAAGGAGAGTTCTCATCCTGTTCGCTGATAATCACACAGAGATTTTTAAAATCCACCACCACCTTGCCATCAAGAATAATATCGATATTGGCTTTCAGAAATGGTTGGGGAGACATGCCTATTTCAGTCACTTCCATGCGATAGGTGAGGGTGTTGTGCTGTGGTATGACCTGACCACGGCAACGTACAGTTTGCGATTCGCCTGGCATTGGCTGGAAACGTGCATTATTGACATTACAATTCATGCCCAACCATAACATGAAGAACATTGCCATCTGCCCGCAACCTTCAGACATTAATGAACCTGCCATCACCTGGTCGCCTTTAAAATGACACGGGAAATACCAGTGTTCAGGATCAAGTGTTTTTTGGCCTTCAAGCAGCCCAAGTCCCCAGCGACCGCCCCGGTGGTCAACTTTGGTGATGTGCTCAATCATCAAAAATTTCTCCGAGGAGAATTTTAGTGAAGGATTGCGTCCCTGCTGGTCGTATTTAGGGCCAAAGCAGCCAGTTATATCCCCGTTAACCAGCTGCATCATCGAATCATAACCATATTCAGTGCGATTATTCTCAATCAATGGTTTGAAGAAAGATTTCTTGGCGCCCGCAAATTGTGCCTTGTCTTTATCGTTATGAATGACACCTTTACCATCCGCCAACTCTTCGTCGGTGAAGAAACCAGCACAGCCATTGCGCATGATCAGTATTTTTTTGTCGCCGACAAAACAATCGTAGTGGAAAAAGAACAGTAGTTGCTCACCATTGCGTGCATAAGAATCGATATGAATTTCATAACGCAGGGTTTCGCCACCAAAGGTCATTTCTTCCAGGAAGGTGAGTTCACAATCCAGCAGACGATAAACCCTTTCACCTTTCGCTTCAAAATCGATGCCGATATATGAGATTAACAGGAGGTCGCACTGACCTGATTCGACAGAGACAGACCACGGAATTTGACCATCAATCAAAAACGGGGCATCGATAGGAATATCATACTCAGTTGCCATGAATGACTTTTTGTATTCATGGATTTTTGCATCCAGGTCCGTTACGCGCGAAACCAGCAAATAATCTGAGGTTGGTAAACGAACACGGCGTGAGTAACTGTCAATAATGTCATATTCACTGCCAAATACCTTACCAATATCGCCTTCAGCAAACTCCACTAAATCAGCCTCGCTGAATATGATTTTGCTTGGCTGCCCAAAACACTCAGTCAACTGTAAAGGAGGGTAATGGTATCCGGCGGCACCTTTTATCTGGAATCCTGATTGGTGGTCGGATGCTGTCGGCATAACCTCCGGAGACTGCACGTTGATTTTTGCTTTTTGCGCAGTGGGTGTGGGTATGAATGTTGCTGTTTTATTTGGTGGTAAACCGGAGATCATCTGTGCCTGTATTTTGATCAATTCGGCAATCTGTGTTTGTGCTGCCTGCCGGGTTTTCAAAAATGCATGATGGGTGGAACTTTGCTGATAGATCTCTCTGCTTGCTTTGCTTGTCATGGTATTGTTAACGGCAGCGGCCGATTCGGCTGTAGCTTGGGAAGAAGGAGTTGTTGTCAGTGACTGAGGACCACTTTGCTGACGTGGTTGATTGAGGGCCACCGAAGAAAGGGTAACAGGATTTGATACCGGATCTAGCTTTCCTGCAAAAGCCTGTTGTATTTCATTAAAGTCAATGGATACATCACTGGTAAATTCTTTAGAGTGCGCATTGTTAATGATTGACTGAAAAATCGATTCCCCTCCAAGCGTAATGTTTTTCACAAGTGTTAAGGTTTTTTTTGCCGGTGAAAGAAGCGGCGCTGTATGCGGCTGAGAAGTTGCAGAGACAATCAGATGCGCACTACAGCCATCACGGCCCAAGCCATTAATAGCTATAGATTGTTTCTGCTGATTATCCAGAACAAGGGCCGATTTAATAATACTGGCGACCCCGGATGCATTAAATGTATTACCAACAGTAGTTTTCACTGAGCTGATTGAAGCATGGGCATACAGTTGACCGATGGCTGTCTGCTCGGTCTGGTTTTCGCTTGTAAAACCACTGGCAAAGGCTTCTACCTGACCAATATCTTCGCTCGTTAAGCTGGCAAGTTGTAAGGTTTTTCGGGCGGCTTTAATGAGGGCCGGTGCGTCTGAGCCGGAGACAAATCCAACGGCGTCAATATTGGCATAAACGGATTTTGCCTGTGCCTGAGATTGTGGCAGGACCACAAAGGCACCGGCACCTTCTCCTACGAGCCATTCATTTTTCTCAAATACGCCTCCTGAAATAGGTCCTTTCTCTGAAACTTTACCGTATTGGGTGCGTATACTGAGATTTTCCAGGGACCCGGCCAGGTCAACAGCGGCGATGATCACCGCTTCGACATCGGATGTCTGGAATAAATTTTCCGCAAGTTCAACACAACGAAAGACCGAATTCTCTTCGCTGGAAACGGTCATAGCTGGGCCCGAAAAATCCCATAACGCTGAGATACGAGAGGCCATGATATTACCGATAAAACTGGTGTACTGGTTGAGTTGTGCTGCAGTTCCAATACCTTCTTTACAAATATCGGTCAAAGCCGTTTGTTGCTCAGGTGTAAGAGACACACCTTGTTCTGTTAAACTCTCTTCAATCTGCGTCACTAAGTTAACGCGGCCTCGGTATTGATGCAATTCAAGTTCAATACCCATTGCCACCAACACCGCAACATTTGCCCCCTCCTTAAGTCCTGCATCCTTGGCCGCATTATCTGCGACCTTCATCATCAATAATTGTTGTGGGATCAGACAATTTTCATCATTGGGCGGCACCTTAAAACGTAAGAAATCAATGTCAAAGTGTTCGATGTAACTGCCTTGCGGCGCTTTGCTGAGCTGTAGGGCGGACATAACAGACTGATCCATTTCCATGCCCCTCCAGCGTTTTCCCGGTAACTCGCGGAAATTGTTTTGCCTGTTGTCAATGAGGGTCTTGAACTGATGGAGGTCACAGGCATTCCCGAAATGTGCATCCATGCCAATAATCGCTAACGGCTCCCGTGCTTTTGCAGATTTATTATTCGTATCGGCCACGGTGGTTGCCTGTTGCATGATCAGGTGCGCATTACTGCCACCAAAGCCAAACACACTTATGCCGGCAGTTCTCTTTTTTTGATTATTAACAGGCCAGTCTACTGTTTCGGAAGGCATCTGCTCTCCTGTGAAATAACCGTTTTTAGAACTGATAGGTTCCTGCAAACCTATGGTGGCGGGGATCTTACCCTCTTGCATTGCCCAAATTGCCTTGGTCATGCCCGGCATACCGGCCGCTGTTAGCAGATGCCCAAGATTTGACTTGGCAGAGCCCAATAACGGTTTGTGATTATACCGACTGAAGAAGGTTTCCATTGAACTCAACTCGACCTTGTCACCCTTTGGTGTGCCCGTTGCATGACACTCGATGTACGCGACATCTTCGGGGGCAACATCGGCATCGGCGTAAGCCCGTTCATAGGCCAATACCTGGCCTTTACTGTTGGGGCTTAAGACAAACTCGCCTTTGCCGTCATTGGACAGGGCACCACCTTTGAAAATTGCATAAATTTTATCCCCATCCCGAACTGCATCACTGTGGCGTTTTAATACCATCATGCCGGCACCTTCAGCGGCAAAGAGGCCCTCTGATTTTTTATCAAAGGGCGCATGAACATTGTTACCCGGAAAGGCTTGAAATATTGAAAAGCCCATATTTACAAACAACGGATCGGCCGCTGAAACGGCACCTGCCAACATCATGTCACTTTTACCTGTATGCAGATAATCGCAGGCAAGTTTCACGGCATAACAAGAAGAGGCACATGCCGCATCCAGTGCGAAAGTGGATGAACCCAGGCTCGCCGCCTGGGCAAATAATGCCGCGGGGTAACCGGAAATCAAAGCGTTGTCCGGGTGGACTGACACGGGTTGGCTGAAACCAGCGAGCTGAAAATCAGAGCTTAATAAATGTTTTAAGGCGTTATTAACCACCTGATGGTAAAGCGGTAAAAACAGGTGGTTCGATGATTTGGTCGGAAACGAGAGATTACCCAGGATCAAACCACAATTTTCAAGTGTTTCACTGCCCCAATATCCAGCATCACTTAATGCCTGTTGGGTGACGTACAGGCCCCATTTATAAAGGTCATCCAAACCATTGAGATAGCTCGGCTCCATGGCGAAAGGACTCGAGTCAAATTCAAAATCACGAATATAACCGCCGTGCATACAATAAAACGTGTCTGTATTGCCTTTTGGGCCGAGATATGAAGCAGGGTCAACACCCATTTCAGCTGCGGTCACGCGGCTGCGGCAATCCTCTTTATTTAATAACTGTTGCCAAAATGTTTGTGGAGCGCTTGAACCGGGAAAGAGGTTCGCGATACCAATTACTGCAATATTTTCCATAATATCTCACTTAAAAACTTCTATATCTCACTCTGGTTTGCGGCTGACAGTCTGGATTCCCAGCAAAGGGCGGGGGAACAGGACAGAGGTTATTTCACTTGGACGATCATTGAACCGTGAAAAAAACTTTGCAAATTTACGGCCACACCATGACTCACTAATTTGGCACTGGCACGTGCATAGGTCAATTGATCATTGGTACCCTTGGAATTTACCGGCACACTGACATGCTGCGCTTTGGCCTGGGTGTCACTTAGGGTCTTCTCCAACCAACTGCAGAGCGAACGGCCCGGCCCCATTTCGATGAAAACCCTTGCACCATTGTTAAACAGGGTACGAATCAAACGGGGAAAATCCACAGGAGCACAGAGGCATTTAGCAACACTAACGGCAATTGCTTTCTTCAGCTGCGGGATCGGTAGATAACAAGAGCTTGAATACATTTTGGTTGCAATGCGCTCGGTGACATCCATGGTGTATAAGGCAACCAGGTCGTCATACTCTTTTAAGGCTGGCTCACAGTGAATCGCGTTAGGTATATTCAGAGCCATTACGCGCACACCTATTTTTTTAATTACCCGTAAACAATCCTCCGGGTAGCCGCCTAACAACAAACTGTCAGGGGTATTGATGATGGTGCAATAGACACGATCTTCAGCACCACAGGCCGCTTCCACTTCAGCCAGTGTTGCTTTGATGGTGTATGTTTCCCAGATCTGTTCAAACGTACCATCAGCCACATCAGGTAATCCCCAGTGTGCTCGCGGGGTACGCAGTTCTCCTGATAAGCGGTGATTAAAGGTATCGGACCCAGCCAAACGTGCGCTCATTGTACCGGGTTTTTGCCAGCATCCCAATGCCGCATACATGCTTATCTCACCCATGCTGTACCCGGCCGAAAAATCGGCTTTAACCTTAAATACCTGTTCAAATATCTTAGTGAAAACACAGGCGAATCCCACACCACATTCGGCAATATCAGCAAGGGTATTGCGGAACTTCAGGTCTAGTTGTTTCAGCTCTTTAAAACCAAGACGAGTGATAGAACGCGGATAGAGCTGGGTCTCTTTCAAACTCCCGCCGATATCATCGCCGAGGGTCGCCACGTATGAGTAGATTTCCGGGAAGAGATGAAAAAGCTCACGACCTAAGCCAACATATGTCGCACCAATACCTGGATATAAAAAGGCGACACTCCCTTCTGACGGTACACAGTCAACGGCTAAATAACTGCCCCCAGGTGTTTTCCAGTCACTCTTGTCAGTAAAGGCCTTTGGTATTCCTGTCTGCGCGAGTTCTATTTCATTTTCTAGTTCAGTCCAGGACTCAGCAAGCAGCACAAGCCGATAGTTTGTCGTCCCGCTACTCTGAAATTCAGCATAAAGTTGTGAGGCCACGGCTTTTACGCCGAGCTGGTGCAAGCCAAGAAGCCTGTCTAATTGGATAAACAATTGTTCCTGCGACTCAGCCGGAATAATAAACAGTGACAGGTCGCCACTGGCATTAAAGCCATTAGGACGATATTCACTATCACCATTTTCTTCCAGGATCAGGTGTATATAGCTGTTTGCTGACAAGCAGCTGTAGCCACTGCGATGCATCTCACCATTCTGTAATGGGAATACAGGGCGAGGATCTGTAGCCACATAAAAAGGCGATTCTACCCACTTATCATAGTCGTCACCCATCGGTTGCGACCACTCTTTTATCGCACTGATATAACGTTGCTGCAGGGCAAAGACGCTATTTAACAGTCCCAGTAAAACAGAGAGTGCGCCGCATTCACCAGCTACACTACGGGCAGAACTGATGGCTGTATCAAGCCGCTTATCGGAGTCATATGCTCTTAAGAGGGCATTTGACTCCCGACTGCTCTCGGCAGGATCTGCGACTGCAGACACCTCCAGTGCCGTTATCTGTTTAGCTGTTAGACCAGCATCAATCAAGGCCGTCTTAACCACCTGTTCGATATTGCTGCCTGCTGCAAAGCTTTTGATATTGGCATAGATATAGCTTTTATGCCTGGTTGCAAAATCAGTGCTGGATAACAGTAAAGTCACCACACCGTTTATTGCTCCATAGCCCGCAAAATTTTGATCAAAACTGATGGTTGCCTTACCGGTTTCTCCAGTCCCCGGTGCCTGCAGATGAGCTGCAACAATCAACACGGGGATTTGCTGAGTGGCTATCAGTTTGTCTGCATGGCGTAAAACATCTGCTAAATTTGTTTTAGCACAACAGCTGAAGTATGCTTTTTCCGCACTACTCATTTGCTCGTTTGTATCGGTTAATATGATTACGGCAACCTCATCCGGTGCTAAATTATTAGCCGTTAGCACACGCAGGATCGAAGCCTCACAAAGGGACGAAAAATTAAACTCCCGTGCTAGCTGTCCCGACTCCGCCAAGCATTCACCTTGATAAAAAACGCGCTCAACCCGATCGATGTTGTCGCAACCATCGAGTTGTGCATCAAGGCCGATAATGGCAAGCTGAGTATTATTTCTTTCTACAGTCACAGTATGCATCAGTTTTTGAATAACTCATTTAAGGTGGTACTTGCTGTCACTTCTGCGCCATGTATCTCGGCAAGGACCGCTTTTTCAGCATCAACCAGCCTGATATCGGCAAGTACTTTACTGCTTGACTGTTCAACTACCTCTAAAACAAGATAAAAAGCTTCATTCACATTCACTTCACGGTAGACTGTCCATGCTTTGGTGGCTGAAGGTAAACTACCTACACCAAGATGCTTACGCACCCAGACGAGCATCGCCTGATAAACCAGATCGTTGGCAAATATGTTATGCGATGCAATCGGGAATTCCCCCTGTTTTTCAGTTGCCACGTCGGCAACCAAACAACTGAGTACGAGGCCTTTATCATCACAATGCATAATATCCTGGATGCCTTGCAAGCTCTGGCCGTGAAACAGTGTGCCGTCCTTGTAAAGATCTGCGGCCTCACTGCTTTGTGTGGTTGCAAGCTGTGGTAACTTACCTGCAAAGCGCATATGCGATGCTTTTTTCCTGCCTAGTAACAGAGTTGCACCATAATGGAAAACAGGTGTATCAGATCCATTTAAGCTTGAAACTTTAACATCAACCTTTAAGGCATCGTTGCTTGTATCAATAAGGCTACAGTCAATGAGATACTGTTTTGATTCATCTTTTTTATCCTGATCAAAGACGATGCCCTTGAAGAGCTTGTAATTTTCAAGCCCCTGATAAACATAATCCTGATAGGTGCTCTCAACCGCTTCTGCCATCCAGGAGATTGCACAAACGGAAGGAAATACGCGATTTCCACCGATAACATGATCGGCAAAGAGGCTATTGTCAGTTGCCGTAAGAGATTTTGTGACGCGGTTTACTGCGGATTTTGTTTCAGCAACCTCCTCACTATTATCTTCGCCGCCCATATCATTTCCCACGAGGATTTGCGGACAACGATTGCTGGCAGCTGCCATTTCATTGAGAAAGAGTTCTTCGCCGGCCTGCAAAGAAATGACGTATACACCCCGGTCATCAAACATTCGTTTTAGCTCCGGTGTCACCATGCCCCCATCCCAAGGGCCCCAGTTAAAGCTGATTACTTGTGCTTTGGGGTGTAAGGATTTAAAACGAAATGCTGTTTTATTAAGAATTTCGTTGGCAATTGAGTAATCCGATTGACCTGGATTGCCGTAAAAACCGGCCGCTGAAGAGAACAGCACCAGATGGCGAAGGTCCTCTTGTTGAACACATGACAGCATGGATACAAGGCCGTCAATTTTGGTGCTGTACACCGCTTCAAAATCGTCCAGAGACTTGAGTTCGATAAAATTATCAGCCAAAACTCCTGCACCATGAATAAGGCCGGTTACTTCACCAAATTGCGGTATAATCTGTTGTACCGCTTTTTGTACGCCTGCTACATCTGTTACATCTACAGAAACATATACCGCTTGACCGCCAACATCTTTAATAGCCGCGATGGTTGCCGTGATTTCGCGATTTGCGAGAATCGGTTTAATAAACAGGGTTATCTTCACTGGTGTTGGCTTGTCACCACTTGCAATGAGCGTTGCCATTGCTGCTTTTTTCAGTGCAGTTACATCCTTTATTCCGGATGCCCAGGCGGGTTCCGTGGCTTCATAAGCCGAACGACCTAAGAGAATAAATTTAGATTTATACTGTTTGGCCAGACGGATAACACAATGGGCAGTTACCCCTTTAGCACCACCACTGACTAAGAAAACTGAATTATCGTCAATAGTGTCACCCGCTGCAATAGCGTGACTATCAGTTGCTTCACCGACAGGTGTTAAACGACCTTGTCTGTCATAACCGATTTCATTGAGCGATGTATCACCATCTGAGAGTTCGTCAATAATGATGTCGGACACTTTATCTGCGCCGAATTTATTTGCCAAATCAACAGTACGACAAAAGACATTCGGCCATTCGTGAGCCAAGGTTTTCACTAAACCGCTCAGGCCGCCCTGGACTAAATCACTGCTCAGATCATTGTTAATACCAAAGCTTCCGCCTTGCCGTGTTACCACCATAAAGGTTGGGCGTGCGCTTTTGGTCTCTTTGACATTACAATGTTTTGCGAGGACAAAGGCCAACATCAAACCTTGCTTTGAATCTTCCGGATATTCGATCTCTTCAATGGTTGTTGCGGCTTGCATATAAAGTACCGTTGTAAAAGGGAATTCAACGGTCAGCAGTTGTTTGATTTCAGCTTCATCTAATGACTTTAGCTCTACTACGTTTACTGCTTTCACATATTTTTTCTTGCTGTTTCGTGTCACCCACCCAGGTTTAAGAGCAGTAACTTTACAACCCTTTTTTATAAGAGTGTTCGCCACTGTGACTGATGCGCCTGTGCCATCATCAACGATTAAGGCATGTGTCGCATCGACGTTAAGGTCCACCGTGTTAATCTGCGCTAAACGTCTAATGGTCACGATTGCACTTGGTGCAGACTCAAAAGCTACTGTTGCTACTGGCTGAGATGTTGATTCACCCTCGACTGAAACCTTCGACTTCGAGACCTTAGATTTCATATGATTAACGATTTCACCAAGAGTACGAAGTTCGGCCAAATCGTCAGGACTTAATTCCGGTAGGTCGGTGATCTCCTCCTGAACAGCACCCAAAATCTCCACACGTTTAATGGAGTCGATACCAAGATCAGCCTCCATATCCATGCTCAGTTCAAGCATTTCAGCAGGATAACCTGTTTTATCGGCAACCACGTCCAGCATCACTGCCTGTATTTTATCAAGATCGATGGTCGGTGCAACAACAGCAGCAACAGCAACCGTTGTTGGCACTGTGATCGTAGACACAGCGGGGATTACCGTAGCAACCTTCGATTTCATATGGTCAACAATTTCACCAAGAGTACGAAGTTCGGCCAAATCGTCAGGGCTTAATTCCGGTAGGTCGGTGATCTCCTCTTGGACGGCACCCAAAATCTCCACACGTTTAATGGAATCGATACCAAGATCAGCCTCCATATCCATGCTCAGTTCGAGCATTTCAGCAGGATATCCGGTTTTATCGGCAACCACGTCCAGCATCACTGCCTGTATATTGTCAAGATCAATGGCCGCTGCTGCAACAGCTGGAACCGTCGTTGGCACGGTGATCGCTTGCGCAGCGGGGATTACCGTGGCAACCTTCGATTTCATATGGTCGACAATTTCACCAAGAGTACGAAGTTCGGCCAAATCTTCAGGATTTAACTCCGGTAAGTCGGTGATCTCCTCTTGGACGGCACCCAAAATCTCCACACGTTTAATGGAATCGATACCAAGATCCGCCTCCATATCCATGCTCAATTCCAGCATTTCTGCCGGATAACCGGTTTTATCGGCAACCACGTCCAGCATCACTGCCTGTATATTGTCAAGATCAATGGCCGGTGCTGCAACAGCAGTAACCGTCGTTGATATAGCGGGGATTGCCGTAACAACCTTCGACTTCATGTGCTCGACGATTTCACCAAGAGTACGAAGTTCGGCCAAATCTTCCGGATTTAACTCCGGTAGGTCGGTGATCTCCTCCTGGACGGCACCCAAAATCTCCACGCGTTTAATGGAGTCGATACCAAGATCCGCCTCCATGTCCATGCTGAGTTCCAGCATTTCAGCAGGATATCCGGTTTTATCGGCAACCACGTCCAGCATCACTGCCTGTATTTTATTAAGATCAATGGCCGGTGCAGCTACAGCTGGAACCGTCGTTGCCGCTGTGATCGCTTGCGCAGCGGGGATTGCCGTAGCAACCTTCGACTTCATATGGTCGACGATTTCACCAAGAGTACGAAGTTCGGCCAAATCTTCCGGATTTAACTCCGGTAAGTCGGTGATCTCCTCCTGGACAGCACCCAAAATCTCCACACGTTTAATGGAGTCGATACCAAGATCCGCCTCCATATCCATGCTGAGTTCGAGCATTTCGGCCGGATAACCCGTTTTATCGGCAACTACATCCAGCATCACCTTCTGTATTTTATCAAGATCAAAGGCCGGTGCTGCAACAGTTGTAAACGCCGTTGCCACAGTGGGGATAGCTGGCATCGGAGCCTGTTGATCAGGTTGCGGGCTGGCTATAACAACTGGGACAACAACCTCCGCTATCTTTGCAGCTAAAGGAGCGACATCCAGGGGAGTTGCATTCTGAGGCAGGTCTACCTGGGTGGCAGCAACAGGCGCGTGTACGTCTGGTGTTTGTTGTACCACAGCACCCAACATGTTTTGCATATTGCCGGTCTGCTGGTTTAAGTACGTTTCATGCACCCGTAATGTTTCGGTCTGGAAGCCGTGGTACATACCCAACGTTTTATCCAGACTTTCAGGCAGTTCACTTGCATTGCCTTGTGACGCCAAGACGTGTTGGAACGTTTTTGCGTAATCCTGAGGCCCTTTCATATATTCTTCATGTACCGCAAGCAGCTGGGCCTGATGATTGACAAATTGCCCTACAGAGCGCTCAATTGAATGGGCTAAATCGGCATTTGATCCCGTATTCGTTGGCGTAGTCTGGCTTGCAACAGGGGTGCCGTCTGCTTGAAGGTAAACAATCTTCTCTACTATTTTTTCGACAATCACTTCTTTTACAACTATCTTTTCTACAATTTCAGGTGTTACAGGTGTTTGTGACTGCGCGCTTGTCTGTTTGATTTGCCAGCCATCGGTCAATGCATCATCAAAGATTTTTTTGGTTTTAGGGCTAACGTAAGAAGCACCGGATAACTTCATCGCCAGCGGAGAGAGCTTACGGGCTTTAAGTGGACGCTGAACCGCTGAATATGGGTCAAGGTTATCGAGTTTCAGGCCTAATACCGACATTTGCACTGCCGCTAAACGCATCTGCTCATCGGCAGATTTTTTAGGATTGCCATTAACTGCAATTGTTGTGACGTCGGTTTTATCTTTTAAGATATTATCAACCAGAAGGGTGAGAACGTTTTTCGGTCCGAACTCAACAAATATTCGGCCACCTTCAAGGTACAGATTCTCGATCTCTTCGGCAAAATATACAGACTCTAATGTATGGCTTTTGAGACACTTTTTGATGTCCGCGCCGCTGTTTGAATGCGCCTTGCCCGTACCGTTTGCAAAAACCGGAATTGTAGGTGTCTTGAATTTTGCACTGTTAATCGCTTTGGCAAACGGCTTTTGTGCATGACCCACGAGTGGCGTGTGGAAGGCCGCAGAGACAGGTAAAGGGATGACTTTGTAACCTTTAGCCTTGAGTTCAGTTAAGGCTATGTCAATTTGGCTGGTTACCCCGGCAACAACCACCTGATTGTTTGAGTTGTAGTTTGCAATTGAAATATCTTTAATGTGTTTGATATTTTCGGCGACTTTAGCGGCTTCACCGAGGACAGCAATCATGGTGCCCGCATCAAAATCTTTATCATCTGGCGGAGCCATCGCTTGGCCACGGCGTCGGGCCAACATCATGTAATCACTGTCGCTCAGGACGTCTGCTGCCCACAATGCAGTCAATTCACCGAAACTGTGTCCTGCTGTAAAATCAGCAGCAAAGCCTGCGTGTTTAAACGCCTTGAATAATGCCACACTGAACGTCCCGATCGCGGGCTGTGCGTGTTGAGTCTGACGTAAATCGACATCTTGTCGGGCGCGATCTTCGGTAGTAAAAACAGGGATCGGATAGGTGATGCTAGAGAGTTGCGCGCAACCTGCAGTGGTAAATTCACTGTCCATTTGCGCGATTGTTTCTAATATTGACGGAAAATTACAGGCTAAATCACGACCCATATTGACGTATTGTGAACCTTGACCAGGAAACAGGGCAACCACTTTTCCTTTACTATCAAGGCCTGAGGCACGGTAAAAAATACCTGTCGGTGTTGACCATTCGCTCTCGCCTGCTTGAGCTGCGAGCTGTCGCAGGGCTTGTTTGATCATCGCTATGGCATCACCAGCGTTTTTTGCGACAAAACCACAACGTACGAGGTGGGCCTCTGGTGTTTCCAGCGTACACTCAGTAACCAGTGCGTTAAAGACATATGGTTGCTTTTCAATGTCTACATTAAGTTTGTCCCACCAGTCGGTAAGTCGTTGAACCAGCAGTGCTTCATCGCCCGCACTGATTAAGATAGTTTGCGCAACCACATTCAAACGGTACGGTGTTGTTTGGCCTGCGCTGTATTCTTCCAGTACGAAATGGAAATTTGTACCGCCGAAACCAAATGAACTCACACCGCCGCGACGTTTGACACCATCTTCGCGAGGCATCCACGGACGTGTCTCGTTGTTGATGTACAGAGGTGTGTTTTCAATCCCAAGATTGCTGTTTGGTTTATCAACATTAATGGTTGCCGGTAATACTTTATGATGCAAGGCAAGCGCCAGTTTAATCATACCAGCAGTACCAGCCGCTGATTTAGTATGACCAATTTGCGATTTAACCGAGCCCAATGCGATATGTTGTTTTTGTTTACTGCCTTCGCTAAAGTATTTTCTTAAGCCACTAAACTCGGCGTCATCACCGGCTATGGTACCAGTACCATGTGCTTCTATCAGGCCACATGTCTGAGGATCAAAGCCTGCATCTGCATAAGCCCGTTTCAGTGCTTTTACCTGGCCGTCGGGACGCGGCGCATAGATTGATTTGAAACGACCATCGGAAGAGGTGCCGATCCCTTTGACTACAGCATAAATGCGGTCACCATCACGTTCTGCATCTTCTAAACGTTTGAACGCAACCATACCAACACCTTCGCCGATCATCATGCCACGAGAGTTTTGGTCAAATGGACGAATATCATCACTGTCAGTAAACGCCGGTGTTTTTGCAAATGACAGGTACATAAATGGTGAGTTGTCACAGCAGACACCACCCGAAATCATCACTTCCGAGCGGTGCTCAAGAAGGTCGGAAATCGCCATTCTCATAGCCGCGAGGGAGCCTGCACAGGCGGCATCAACGACACAGTTCATGCCGCCGAAATCGAAACGGTTGGCAATACGCCCGGTAATAACATTTCCCAACATGCCAGGGAATGAGTTCTCTTCCCAGCCAATATAGGCTTTTTTGAATTTGCCGATGATGATTTCACGATCCTCGTCATCAATACCGGAAGCTTTTAGTACTTTGTCTAGAACCGGTGCCTGCAGGCGGGATGTCAGCGCGGTAATCTGTTTTTGTCCGCCACCAACACCCAGGGTGATACCAACTTTATCGCGATCATAGGTTGAGCCTTCACCGATACCCGCGTCGTTTAATACATCACGGGCGACAACAAGCGCCATGAGCTGGGAAATGTCGGTTAGTTCAAGAATATTTGGCGGCAAACCAAATTCCATCGGATCAAAATCAATCTCAGGTAGGAAACCACCACGTTTGCAGTAGGTCTTATCTGCTGCTTTTTTATCAGCTGAGTAATAATCATCAATTGCCCATCGATCTTCGGGTACATCTTTGATGGCGTTCACAGATTGAACAATTGTATCCCAGAATTGGCCTAAGTTTTTTGTGTCTGCAAAGACAGATGCCATGCCTATAATTGCAATCGGGCAGTCTTGTAAACGTGAATTTATTTGCTTATCATCAACCATTGTTGATGATGTTGGGATCTTCCTGGTCATTATTATTACTCCGGTTTTGATTCTGGTGCATTTTCGTCGTCGCTCTGTTGTTCATTAGTTTCAGTCAATAGACGAAAACGACTTAAAAATTCATTATAATTAGCCGCCAGAAGGCGGCGTATGTGAAAAGGGGCTTTAGTCAACACGTGATTCATATAACGGGTTGCTGCGGCAATATCATCATCGTCGTACAGGTCTATATAGACCCAGCTACTGTCGGGGTCGTTTGCCAGCAACAATCGATGTTTTTCATCGGGCAGGGTGGTTACTTTAACTTGAACGATTTCTCTTTCATTCAGGTCCTCTTTGTTATTTACATTTTCTAATGGGCTTGCTTCTTTTCTCGTACCATCGACGTTTCGGTTCAAAACAGAAAGCATCGCATCGGGAGATATTTCAAATGAAAGGATTTCTTGTGACTGGTTCTCTTCAATTTCAACCTGTACCAGCGGTGATTGGTATTGTTTTTCATCGAAAACAGGCATTGTCGTTAAGCGCGAAATGCCGTTACGTTTCAATAAACGCTGCAATCCTGCTCTCGACAACTTAGGATTAACAAACTCTTTACAGACGCCCAAGAGATCATCAAGTGGCAACATAAGACAGGTACGAAGCTCCACCACCACATGCTCTTGCACACCGGTGAGCGTCGTCTTTAGGTGTTTGGGCCTATGTGATTCGTCATTGACGGAGTCTCGCTTACGCCATTTACGAACGGTTGATTCAGATATTTTCAACAGGCGAGCCAAAAATGCGGTGGGCAGGTCTGATTGGGAAATAAAGGCGCGAACTTCTGGGGTTGTTGTCGCGTTTGCGTGTCGTTTAGCCATTAACGTGTTGTTTTATCGTTATATTGGGTAGAGTTCTAGTTTTTTAGAAAACAGCACCATACACGAGTATCGCTCCCTACACAATCACCCGATACTTTTTTTTGAAAAAAAGTTGAATATAAATGAGTCTGTTGATTTACTAGGATTTCGAAGTCTACGCTATCTGGTTCGAGATCAGGTAAGCGAAGACTCCGAGGCATACGAAAAAAACAACCACAGGCATATAATTGATATTCCGAGGATTGTTATTTTCGTATAACGAAGATATCGGGGCACAAGGCAGTAAATCAACGGGCTCATAAATGAAAAGTAAACCATTACCGGTTCCATCTATGTATCCAGATACTATTGGTTTTTAACGTGTCCATCATAGTTGAGCTCAGCCAGCACTGTTGCAAATAAATATAAATATGCTGTTAAATCATTATATGTCATCAAGCAATAAGAGGCGGTATGAGTGATTTTAAATGGAAGTAGTTCCAAGGTGGGATAAATTTAGGATGTGTACGTTGGTACTACAAGTATGGAATCAATTACCGTGACTAGGAAGAAATGATGGTTGAGCGTGGCGTTGAGGTGCATCATACAACTTCATTGAATCGCATCATGGCAAATTGAAACGCCTGATCAAACCTACTTTGTGCTTCAGATATATGAAGACGACCTATGCTACGATTAAAAGATTTGAAGTCATGGGAATGTTGAGAAAAGGCCCGTTCGATATATGGGCACGTGATTAGTGTTCGCTCAATTTTTTTCACATGGGTATCGATGATACCAATCGTTTCAAATTCATGCGCTCCATATCTCTCCTCATTAACTTACTTGCGGGTCGCTGCGCCAAGCCAATAAGAAGATCAGCTCAAGAAAGTCCCCAAATCCCGTAGTTGGGGCCATAAAGATCCCAGTTTCTACTGTTATTGGTGGCAATCCACTCTTTAAATCGCAGATCTGTCCTGGACCCGGAATACGGAAAACAGAGGTAGAACCTGGCGGCTTTTTTGGTGTCAGGTTTTCTGCTCAGTCGCATATGCGGGTTATCTCTCTGTACCTCTTCGATGAGTTTAAGCCCGTCCTCCAGCTCTTCTAGTGGCACAGTCAGGGTGTAATTGTATTCCTCTTTCATAGGATTCCCCTCTTTTAAAATTGGACATGAAATACATATTTTGTTTTTTCATCACAAAATCAACGAGAGGATAACTATGACCTATATGAAGACCGATATCAAATTTGTTTTTCTTAAAATACTTAGGCAGAGCAAAACGTAACACCGATTCGTACAACCTCGTGTGTGCCTCGCTACTCAGGGTTTTGCATGCTCTCTAGTGATGGGTTAACCAGAATAGTAGCATCATGTTCTGCTGCCATTTAGAAATAGGGGATTTATGAGTCTGTTGATTTACGAGGGGTTGAGAACAATTTAATCATCCCAGTATTGGAAACGAGTACGATTACGTTCAGGTAACGAGATGATTGCCGTCCTGCTGACATAATCTTTGAAGGATCGGATAGGGCTTTTGCTCAAGAAGATCATCAAAATTTTTCAACTCGAAGATGTGCTTGTTGTAGTAAGCCTTAAGTTTATCTTTATTGCCGGTTTTGCAAAAATCTTCGCAAATATCTGTGAATTCTTGAATCTCAGATATATCAAACCAATAATGTCCATGACAGGCCCCTGGTGTAGCTCCAAAAGGCTGGTCAACTACGGCATCTACAACGTGAGAGGGGATTTGGGTCACGTTAGGGTCTTTTGGGATACGGCAGTTTTGGATAATTTGTTCGACAGTAACAAGGGTGTTGACCGAAACCTGAGCCATCTCATGGCATCTACAGTGATCACCGATTATTTGGCTATTACCGAACGTGTCGGAAGTTTGAACGTGGATCAACGCCAAGTCTGGACCGCAAGCCGGTGCTATATCACTGCAGTCATAGTTTATGGTCGGTAGAGACGGTACATCCAATACTTCGCCGTTATAGCTGGCTGACATGCCGTACTTGGTGTAATCAACCAGTTGAATTTTCTTGTTGTTCGCGAGGTGTTGGAGTAGCGGAGCAGTACCATTAACCTTATAGCCGAGCAGGCCAAGCTCAACCTTGTTAATAGTCAGGTGGGCGGGATTAAGTATCATAGCCCCGGCCAGTAGTTCACAGCAGATTGAATTGTCTTGGACAGTGAGCGTCAGATCGTGCGCGCCCTGGCGAATAATTTCATGGATACTTGCAACCGGGATACGGTTGTTGTCAAAACCGCCGATACCAATATTGATCCCATCCTTCAGATAGCGTTTCACCGCTTCCGTTAAAGAGGTTCGTTTGTCATGCATGCCTTGTTCATCCGTCACTTCTTGGGTACACGCCTCCTGTTGTGCTGTCTCTTGCATGGCCGACTCCCTCTATGAAAGTTTTTGCTGTAAGTGGCGATTAGACAATAGGGCGTCCTTATCCAACAAACAATGTTTTGCGGTGCCTTCTAAAGATAGTGGTAAGCTAAGATATCCTTGAGGAGTTGTAAATCGGCCACAAACGCAAATTTTCAGGGGAAAAAGATACAGGGACCGAGGGATGAGAACGTCAAGGGCTGTAGGTAGTAAACCTACAAAGTGAGGCGAGTAGAAAATAGAGGATTATGTGAAGGTGGGGTGGTCATGCATGGCTGCAGAATAGCGGATAAGGAGCATATGAAAACTACAGTTCTCCTTTCTCCAGCCAACGGACCGCCGAATGTATCAAATCCGAAGCATTTTGCAAGTCTAATTTTTCTTTAATGCGTTCCCGGTAAGTGCCAATGGTTTTTGCACTGAGATCGAGATGAGTAGCGATATTTTTGGTGGTCATGCCCTTGCCGAGCAGCCGAAAGACATCAAGTTCCCTGTGGGTGAGACGATCAATGGGAGAACGTGTATCTTCGGGAGAGTGACTGAGGAATTTATTGAGGACATTGGCCAGAAACTGTTTTGATGCATATTTCTGACCTCCATGGACCATACGGATAGCCTTAACAATAGATTCTGAAGTCTCTTCCTTCATGATATAGCCGCTGGCTCCAGCACGAAAGGCACGTTCGGCATAGAGTGACTCATCATGCATGGAGAGCACCAAAAGAGGCAGAAGAGGGGTGTCTCGGTGCAGCTCTTTTATGAGTTCAATGCCGTTTCTCCCTCTGAGGGTTATGTCGATAATGACCAGGTCCGGTTGTTTTTCTTTAATGACCTCTTGAGCTTTATTGATCGTGTCAGCCTCTCCACAGACGTGCAGGTCTTTTTCCGTTTCAATTAATTCTTTTAGTCCTGCACGAAAAACCGGGTGATCTTCAACAATTACGATACGAGTCATAACTATTACCTTTTCCCTTACGATTGTTGATGCGAGCGACCTGCCTCAAACGTTATTGTCGTCCTCAATAGTTACACCGTGGAGGGTGACGATGATCCGTGTTCCTTTATGATCGCAAGGTTCTACGGTCAGTTTCGCTCCGATCCGTTCTGCCCGATAACGCATGATTTTTAAGCCCATGCCAGTTGCCTCATGCTGTGCGGAGATACCAATTCCATTGTCCTCGACGACAATTTGAACCTGGCCCTCCACACTTTCCTGGCGGATAGTAATGGTGTCAGCCTGCGCGTGACGCACACTGTTGGAAACAGCTTCCTGGACAATCATGAATATATGGATTGTATCCGTGCTGTCTTCAAATGACAGATGTCCACGTCCTTCATAGGAGCAGGTCAGATTATACACCTCTTTTGTATTGGCTGCCAGTTCTTCAATTGCTGCCTCAAGTCCACGGTCCACGAGGAAGACAGGGCAGAGCCCGCGCGCCATTACTCTTGATTTACTAATGGCCTCCTTCATGAGAGTACGGATTTTCTTAACCAGCTGCACCGTTCCAGAGTTTTCGTCTTCAAGTTTTCTCAGTAGAATCTTGGACATGACCTCGGTGCCGATCAGATGTGGACAGAGATCATCATGGATATCCTGGCCGATTTTGCGGCGTTCTTTTTCCCCGATATCTAAGATACGCTCCTGCAGTTGCTGACGTTCAGTAACATCTTCCATGATGACAAGGACATAAGTGTTCCCCCAGAGATCAATAAGGTCAGCTGACACCAGAGCTTGCCTCTTTTCATGGTTGCGGGTACGAAAGACCATGGCCCGTTCGCGGATATGTTTGTTGAGGGCGAGTTCATGCTGCAACATCATGAGATCATTGGTAGACGACAAAATGCCTAGGCGGAGCAGAGAGCGATTGAGCAGCACATCACGTTTGTAGCCGGTTGCCTTAACGAAACTGTCGTTAACACTGATTATCTGTCCTCCAGGATAGTTCAGGATCATTATCCCTATGGGGCTAAGACTGAAGGCTTTTGAAAACATCTCCTCGGATTGCCTGAGGGCAATCTCTGCCTGGGTTCGCACCCCAATTTCCTTTTTAAGGTCATTGCTGTACTGCTCCAGTCGCTCCATGAACTGATTGAAATACCCGGCAAGCATGCCTATTTCACCACTGTATTCACGAGTTATGCGGGGGGTGAAATCCCCGCTTGGCTGCATTGAAAAATGCGACATCAACTCCTGCAATGGAGCGGTGATAGTGCGACTGATTATGAGCGTGAGAGGCAGGAGCAGGAGCAGCGCAGTGACCATTGCCCCTATCATAAATCTGCGGACGGTATCGAGCGGAGCAAAGAACTCATCGAGATAGCTTGAAGAAGCAACGATCCATTGGAATTCTGGAATGTAATTAAAAATAACGAGTTTTTGCCTGGCCTTGGATTCTCCAGGGTTTTGCCATGGGTAGATGATTTTCCCTATCTTGCGGCTGCAAATATCCTGGATGAAAAACCGTCCTTGGGCATCTTTCTCCTGAAAAATATTATGTCCTTCCAGTTGCGGATGGATGACCAGATTACCCTTGGGGTCCATCAAAAAACTGTAGCCAGTTTTCCCAAAGCTAAGGGCAAGAATCTTCTCCTTGAAATCATTAATATTGACAAGTTGGCGGAATTCACTGCGATAGGTAGATACCGAGATAATCCAGTCCCATGGAGCAAAGTAGGACATATACAGTGCTTTTCCACGTTTGTGATCTTCTCCAGGATTTTTCCAGTCATAGTCGAGATAACCATTTTTTCTCAGTTTCTGGTCACCGACAAAGGCATAACTCGAAATATTAAGGCCTACCAGGGATGACTCCGGGTGCACTTGCAGGACACCAGCACTGTTGATAGCATATATATATCCAGATTGCCCAAGGTGCTGGTGCAGAAAAATCTCGGCCACCTGCCGTTTTGCCTCCTCCTCGGAAAGTTCGCCGCGGCTGGCCAGCTGATGGTAATATTGGGCTATTTCCAGATTTTTTTCTGCTGTTGCCCGGAGATAATTTTTAAGGGAAACTTCGGTCGCTGTCTCCACAATGCTGAGCAGGGTATTAGTGGTTTGTTCGAGTTCGCTCTCGATATTTCGTTCGATGGCCAATCTGACAAAATAGAAAATGCACAGACCAAAAACTATGAGAATCAGGAGAAAAGTAAAAGAGTAACTGATGAACAACTTGGTCCTGATCTTAAATGGAAATGACTTCATAGGACGGGCTCCAGCTTGCTGTCTTTTGAAAGGAAAAAGCAACATAGTCTCAACAAGTTACTATACGGCAAACCTTCTATCTCAGCAAGAGTTCGAGGAGGATTATTAGCGACAACTGAAAATCAGAAACCTTATTGTTCCGTTACTTACTCTCAGCCATGTTAGAGCAGCAATAACCTAAAAAAGCGGCAACCCGGACTTGTCAGGCTACCGCTTGATTCTTTTGTGAACCTCTACTTAAGACTAAATACTGAACTTTTATTATCATTTCTGAGAATATTCAAGAACGGGCTGTTGAATTGGGGGAACAGGACGAGCTTTAGTTTCAATCTTATGAAGCTCACCTTTTTTAGAGCGCTTGACAAACGCCTGGGTCGGATCAATATCTTCACGAATCATACGAACCTCTTCTACTGTTGGTGCCTCAAAGGTAGAGACATTCGGGGCTACCAACAGTTCGAAACCCGTCGCTGCCTGTATGGATTCAATGGTTTCACCCGGAAAGATCTGCAGGATGCGCATACGGTTGGTGTCTTTATCGAAATCGAGAATTGCCTTGGTAGTAATGACACGATAGGGACCCTTGCCCTGCAGGCCGGCATTATAGCGAGCATTAGGGCTGCCATCAAGATGACCCGGGCTGGTCACATATTGTAACTTCTTGCTGAATTTACGCTTGTCGTGAGGAACGATAAGGATGGTGCGCTCACAAGAGGCTGCCATATCGCTAGCACCTCCGCTACCTGGCAGACGTACTTTCGGGTTTTGGTAGCTCTCCGGGAAATCTCCGATCATGGTGGAATTGAGGTTGCCATACATATCCACCTCTGCCCCTCCGATGAAGCCAATATCGGCATATCCGCGTTGGGTCATCTCGAAGGCTGCATTCAGTCCTTTTAAATAGGAAGCGCCGGTAAAGGTCTTGGAATCGCCTACAGAGAGCGGCAGTCCCACTCTCATCGGAGGCCCGACCGCACCAGCTTCAAACACCGGGATCAGGCCGGGGGCATGGGTCAGTTTGGCCAAAAGAGATGCAACCATTGGCAGGCCGGTGCCTACAAATACAACTTTCTTGTCTTCCAGTATCTTTGCTCCCGCCACAACGATAATCTCCTGGGCGGTATAGTCGGTTGAAGCTGTCATGAAAACTCCTTTTTTTGAGGTCGTATCCGTTTTATCTATTTATGCGAGCCGTTCACAGTTAAAGGATTCGGCTGCCTGGCCTGCCAATAATTTTTGCAAGGGAAACTTCGAGATAAAATCGCCATAGTCATCTACGCCAAAAATATTCTCATCATAGTAGGCCTGCAGGAGGTCAGGTGAATCACATCTGCGCATTGCCTCAGCGGCTGCATGAAATTGTTTGATATGCTCTCCATCAAAGTAGTAATGACGACGACATGCTCCGGGATAGGCTCCGAAAGGCACTTCAACAATGGCATCTACTGCCATAAATGGAATCACCACATCTTTGGGATTACTCACTAATAGTTCATGGGAAACAAGTTGCTCACAGGTGACAATGGTGTGTGCAGAAGCCATAGCAATCTCAGCGCAAGTGCAGTCGGTACCGCGAATAATACAGTTACCGTACTTGTCTGCCGCCTGAACGTGGATGATGGCAACATCGGGATTACTTGCGGGAAGCAAGGCTATTGGACGTCCGGTGAAAGGGCAGTCTATCACCTTGGTACGGCTTGTGTTTACGATATCGCCACCTAAAGGACCACGAGAGGGAATAAAAGGAAGTCCCATGGCACCCGCTTTGAATCTGGCGGACATATTGTGGTTACTCCAGTCTTCAATTTCCACCATTCCTCGTTCTGCCAAATATCTGAACATTGGAGAAAGACCGAATGCCTCATGTGCCCAATAAGCAAGTTCAATGCGTTTGATGGAAAAATGGCTATCGTCGAGCATCATTGCTCCTGCCAGATAATCCGGAGCCATACCGGCCGACTGCCAGGAGAGTGTCAGGTCTTTGAAACCATGACGAATCATTTCGTGAGTGATGGCGATTGGTTGACGAATATTTACAAAACCACCGATACCGATATTATCCCCATCTTTGATAAACTCTGTTACCGCTTGTTTCAGCGTCATCCGTTTGTCTTTCATGGACTTGTCTTTATTGACGAGCGATTCTCGGGCCGCATCTGGGGATAATCCTGTCCAGTACATTTCAGCGTTCTTTTCCAATTTCTCACCTCTTTGTGTTTTTTTCGTATTTCGATTTATACAAAAGAACAGTATTCTTTTGTTTGGAGGTTGTAAATCAGCGTTAAACCGAATGTTTTCGAGTGTGAGCAGACAGGAGGTGGAGGTGGAAACCCTCAGCGGATGTAGGTAATGTACCTACAAGAACACAGCAGGTAATTATATTGATCCCATGAAGTTTGAGGAGAAATGAGCGGTTTTTGGGTCGGTGACTCAATAAGATGAGTTCGTGGAAACATAAAAACGAGGAAGGTAAACAAAAAAAATTCCCCTGCCCCAGAAGGTGAGGGCAAGGGAACATCAGAAGGCCTATAGGCAGTATTTCTGGAGAAAAGGGGACCTAGCCTTCTGAAAGACTTGCTATCAGATATTCTCTGTTGAGTCGGGCGATATTGCGGATGGAGATGCTTTTTGGACATACTGCTTCACATTCTCTTTCATTAGTGCAGTTACCAAAACCCTCCTTGTCCATGGCTTCAACCATGTCAATTGCTCGCTGGTGACGTTCAGGCTGCCCTTGTGGCAACAGACACAGCTGAGAAACCTTTGCACTTGTGAAAAGCATAGCAGCGCCATTGGGGCAGCTTGCTACACAGGCGCCGCATCCTATGCAGGCTGCGGCATCCATAGCCAGCTCGGCTGTATCAGCGGAGATTGGGATGGCATTGCCATCAGGGGTTCCGCCGGTGTTGACAGAGACATAGCCTCTGGACTGGATGATACGGTCGAAGGCAGACCTGTCAACAAGAAGATCTTTTCTAATGGGGAATGCGCGGGATCTGAATGGTTCGATGACCACAGTGTCCCCACTTTCAAATTTGCGCATATGTAATTGACAGAGAGTTATCTCTTTTTCCGGACCGTGGGCGATACCATTTACAACGGTACCACACATTCCACAGATACCTTCCCGGCAGTCATGGTCAAAAGCAACTGGATCAATGCCTTCTTTGGTTAGTTTTTCGTTGAGAACATCGAGCATTTCCAGAAAAGACATCTCTGTTGAGATGTTATCCAGGGTATAGGTCTCAAATGTTCCGGGAGAATCAGTTTTCTTCTGTCGCCAGATTTTCAAGTTTAGGTCTATAGCGCTCATATTATCGTGTATGTTTGAATTTTAAGTTAGCGGCCTAATAGCCCAAAGATTATTTATAGCTTCTCTGGCTAGGGGTAACATTTTCGAAAACAAGATGTTCTTTATGCATTACAGGTTCTTGTCCTTCGCCTTTAGATTCCCAGACGGAAACGTGAGAATAATTTTCGTCGTCGCGTTTCGCTTCATTTTCTTCAGTCTGACTCTCTTCGCGAAGATGGCAGCCACAGGATTCCCCACGCGCCAAAGCGTCTCGAACCATAATCTCGGCAAATTCTAGAAAATCTGCAACACGGCCTGCTCGTTCCAGGGACTGATTGATCTCCTTTGAATCGCCGGGAATATACACCTTATCCCAAAACTTTTCCTTGATTGCCGGTAGCTGGTCGAGGGCAGCTTCAAGGTCGGCTTTATTTCGCGCCATACCGCAATTGTCCCAGAGCAGCTTGCCAACTTCCTTATGAATTTCATCAACTGTAACTTTTCCAGCTGGCCCACCAGCACTGTTCTTCAACAGTTTGTTGATGCGGTCTTCCACCTCCTTTTCGGCGTCCTTAAAAGCGGCGTCGTCTGTGGATACAGCTTTGAGGCTTTGGGTGCCGAGGTAGTTAGCAACCGAGGTTGCAATGACAAAATAGCCGTCGGCCAGTCCCTGCATCAGAGCACTGGCACCGAGTCGGTTTGCACCATGGTCGGAAAAATTACATTCACCCAAAGCAAAGAGTCCGGGGATCGTCGTCATCAGATTATAATCAACCCAGAGGCCACCCATAGAATAGTGGACTGCGGGGTAGATCATCATAGGTTCTTTGAGAGGACTGCTGTCGGTAATCTTCTCGTACATCTGAAAGAGATTGCCGTATTTTTTCATGATTGTTTCTTGACCATCTCGTTTTATTGCATCGGCAAAATCAAGATATACTGCGAGGTTGGTACTCCCTACGCCTTTGCCGAGATCACATTGCTCCTTGGCATTTCTGGAAGCTACATCACGGGGAACCAGATTTCCGAAACTTGGATATTTGTTTTCAAGGTAATAGTCTCTTTCTGCATCCGGGATATCTTTGGGATGACGTTTGTCGCCGACTGTCTTTGGTACCCATACCCTTCCATCATTTCTAAGGCTCTCACTCATGAGAGTAAGTTTGGACTGGTAGTCACCGTGTACCGGAATGCAGGTGGGGTGAATCTGGACAAAGCTCGGATTCGCAAATCCGGCACCTTTTTTGTGGGCCCGCCAGGCAGCAGTGACATTTGAAGCCATGGCATTGGTGGAAAGAAAGTAGGCATTACCGTACCCACCGGTGGCGAGCAAAACCATATCGGCTGAAAATTTTTCTATTTCTCCGGTAATAATATTACGGGTAATGATTCCACGTGCTTGTCCATCCACCAGGACGACTTCCATCATCTCGCGACGATTGAACATGGTCACCTGGCCAGCATGAATCTGTCGAGAAAGAGCACTGTAAGCTCCAAGCAGCAACTGCTGTCCGGTTTGCCCTCGTGCATAAAAGGTACGTGATACCTGCGCTCCACCAAAGGAGCGGTTCGCCATAGTTCCGCCATATTCCCGGGCAAAAGGGACACCCTGTGCAACACACTGGTCGATAATGGAGTTACTGACCTGGGCGAGCCTGTATACGTTTGCTTCCCTGGCTCTGAAGTCACCACCTTTGATGGTGTCGTAAAATAAACGATAGACGGAGTCGCCATCCTCCTGATAGCATTTAGCTGCATTGATGCCACCTTGCGCAGCAATGGAGTGCGCTCGGCGAGGGCTGTCTTGAATACAGAAAGTCTGAACCTGATACCCTTGCTCCGCAAGGGTGGCTGAAGCTGAGGCACCGGCAAGACCTGTACCGACGACAATTACCTTGTATTTTCTTCGATTTGCTGGATTTACCAATTTACTGTTGAACTTATGGTTGTCCCACTTTTCACTAAGAGGACCTGGTGGGACTTTCGAATTGAGTTCCATTATTTTTGCACCTTTCCTAAGTCTGTCGGCAGGGTTTCTACCTAATTGTTGAAAATATATTAACCTTGGATATTCAGGCAGCTATCAATACGATGCACCAAGACCGGTCATGAAATAGAGAGCAATTCCTCCGAAAAAGATGAGAAAGAAAGCCGGTACCAGGAGGGTCATTTTGGCAATACCGTTGTTATATCTTGGATGATTTATACCAAATGTCTGAAGCATACTCCAAAACCCGTGGCTCAGATGCAGAGCGAGGGCACAGAAAGAGAAAATGTAAAAAGCCGAATAGAAAAATTCACTGAGATACAACTTAACAAGTTGTGATACTTCAACATCAGCGGGTCCATTATTGAAGCCAAAGACATGAACAAGGAGGAAGAGGAGGATGAGGAGCCCTGAATAAGGCATCGTCTTTGACGCAAATGAATTCTCTACCACTCTGGTATTGATAGCGTACCTGTTACCTCCGGCGGCACGATTTTGGAGGAAAAGATTAATACCGAACCCGATGTGGAAAAGTAAGATAACAAGGAGGCCCATACCGAACAAGAGCACAACGATCGGCAGGCTGTGAAGTGCATCAGCATAGGTCTGAAAGGCGTGACTGCTGACAAAAATAGCGGCATTCCCTAATGCATGTGTGCACAGGAAAAGGATGAGCAGCAGTCCCGAAACTGCCATGATGATTTTCTTTCCAATCGATGCTGAAATAAATTTGATGGGCCACATATTCTTTTTCCTTAGATTGAATTAAGAATGAAATACAACAGGACTTAACCCGAGCCATACCGCAGCATCAAAACCTGCTACACGGTTGTTAATATCCACGTCGTACAATCAAAAAACGGTCAAACTCCAAACGTCGTTACTTTAATAAAACATGTTGGGTTACTCGAATTTCAAAAAAATCATATATCTACTTGTAAATATGAACTTAAATTCTTTCAACCAGAAAATTAATATAGTATCAAGACACTCATTCGTAACCTTGTTATTTTTTCAATCTCCACAAACATATGAAATAACTATATATTGTATGTGTACTAAATTTCACCTCTAAATCAAAAGAACATTGTTACTCAGAGTTTTAAGGGAAATGTTAGTTAATATCAATAAAAAAATCATTTGCCATTTGTTTTAAAGCGGATAGAGTGGCTTATATAACTGTTATCATGTTATAAAAAATACTTACTATACTGTGTGTCACTCCAATGAAAAATTGTCACTTTGTTTCTGGATCTTAGTACGTCTTAACTAAGAGTTACAGTGTGGTATAATGATATGATAACGTTGTTCTTTTTTTTGCGATGATGAGTATCGGAAAACGGCTCAATGAGTTCAATAACAATGTTAACTAAGTTTACAAAGACTCTGGAAAAACACTTTGAAGTGTATGCTGGTATGTTTTGATTTTGACGGCTTGTCGACAGGTCCTCTCGAAAGATGTACGACAAGGTATTTCTCTTGAAAAAATTATCTGATTGACAGATATTCACATATCGATATATTTAGATATATGAATATAGAAAAAGCTATCGCAGCTCTCAACAACCCTGTTCGGCGCAAAATTCTCGATTTACTCAAGGATAGATCAAATTTTCCACCAGCTCTGCCCGAACACTCCGACGTAGATGGTGTGTGTGTCGGTTATATTAGAGAAGAGACAGGGTTGTCACAATCTACTGTATCAAACTACATGGGTTTATTGAAACAGGCTGGCTTGGTGGATTCTGAGCGCCACGGCCAATGGACCTTTTACCGCCGGAATGAAGACGCCATCATAGCTTTTTTGGCTGCGGTTGAAAAAGAACTCTTGAAGCAATAGAGAAAAGAAAGCAGGTTGCCAAGGTTACTACTTGCAATGTATTAAGCCAGCTTAGGATATCGAAAAATCGAAATATCTCGAAAGGAGGATTTCCATGATTAAAGAACCTCTGCGACTTCCCAACGGCTCGCTATTGCGAAATCGTATCGTAAAATCGGCCATGTCTGAGGCATTGGGAGATGAATTAAATAATACAACAGAAGGCCTCATCAGGCTTTTTGAGCGTTGGAGCAAAGGCGGAGCAGCGTTACTTATCACGGGCAATACTCCTGTGGATCGTTGGCATTTGGAACATTCTGGAAATATCGTGCTGGATGAACAGTCAGATATGGCTTGTATAAAGCGACTGGCATCAGCGGCCAAAAGCGGCGGGGCCTTGGCGTTGGTACAATTGGCGCACGCTGGTCGCCAAACCCCGGAAGCTGTAAATTCACGTCCACTTTCGATGTCTAACCTCCGCCTTGATTTGCCAGGGTACGGAGAACCAAAACCCGCTACTGATACAGATCTTGAGAAGGTCATTAGCCAATTTACAAAATCGGCCATGCTTGCAAAAGAAGCGGGATTTGATGGTGTCCAAATACATTCCGCCCATGGTTATTTGCTGAGTTCATCACTGTCTTCAAGGATCAACACACGTGGTGATAATTGGGGCGGAGTGTTAGAGAACCGTGCGCGGCTAACGCTTTCTGTCGTTCGTGCTGTACGTTCAGCGGTCGGGCTCGAGTTCATTGTTGCCACAAAACTTAACTCATCTGATTTTCAGAAAGGTGGGTTCAGTCATGAGGAGAGCATTGAGGTTGCAAAGATGCTCCAGAACGAGGGAGTGGATTTTATTGAAATTTCAGGCGGCAATTTTGAAACACCAGTTGCCTACAAACATTCCTCCCAAAAAGAGAGCACCGCTTCCCGCGAAGCGTATTTCCTTGAATATGCACGAGACATCAAAGCGGCACTCCATATACCGATAATGGTGACAGGCGGGTTTCGGTCACGCGACATTATGAACAATGCTCTTGCTGACGGAGCCACAGACCTGATCGGCGTTGGACGTCCATTTATTGTCGATCCGGAATGGCCAATTAAACTCCTGAACGGTTCCATCGACATGGCTCCAGCCATTGAGCGAGACTTTCCTGCGGCGGAGGAGTTACCGAGAGGCGCTGCCCTAAATTGGTTCTGCCACCAATTGGTACTTCATGGGACAACGGGCGATGGCGATTCTTCTGTCTCCATCATCAAAGGACATGAGCTTTACTTAGACAGAATTCAGTTGACTACAGATCGTCTTCTTAAGGCACGTGGAAAGCAGTCCTGAGGATAGATTTAAGCTGAACAACGCAGGGGGCAATGAACCAATAGCCTTCCTATGTTAGTCAGCTGATCTGATAACGGTTGAAAATGCATTGGTAATAGGTGTGATTGATAAATGGTTTACCGATCATCAAAGTAATAGAAAATATTAATATAGGAGATTAAGTATGGGTACAGAAAAGAGCGCTTTAATGTGTTTTTTCAAGCCGGACAAACTAAAAAGTACAAAAGAAATGCGGGAGATGTTTAGTGGAAGTTACCCGACATTTCTCGATAAAGAAGACGTTGAATTTAAGTGTTGGTGGTGTGACAAGGAAAATGGCCAATGGGGAGCCTTTTACATATTTAAATCTGAGGAAGCAGTAGAGGAATATGTTAAGTCGGATCTATGGCTAAAAGTAGTTCCTGAAAAGTATGGATGCACACCTACTTGGAATATTGTTGAGCCTGGACCAATACTTTCAAAAAAAGAGATTAAAGTCGCGAAGAATTCTTGGGAAAGTGATTAAACAATAGGGACATGGTACTGTAGCAAAGTGTTTACTCATACATCTGTACAGTTGAAGGCGTAATGATCCTTTTTTCGGAGGTAGCGGAGTCATCTGAGATCTCAGTTTTAATCAACGCTCACATAATAATGTTATGAAAATAGACAGAAATAGCTTAAAGAAAATACCGAATTCTGAAGATCAAACCTGTTTTGGTTGTGGTAGCAAAAATCACGACGGGTTGCAGATGGAGTTTTATACAGATGACCAGCTTCTTTATTCTTTTGTAAAGATACCTGTGAAAATGGCCGGATGGGATAAGGCTGTTCATGGTGGAATTCTCTCAACCGTTCTTGATGAAATAATGGGCTGGGGAGTCATCTATCTTTGCAAACAAATTGGTATTACCAAAACGATAACTGTCGATTTTGTGAAACCTGTTTTTGTTGAGGACGAGCTCACTGTAATTAGTAAACTTGAAAAGAAAAAATCCGCTAGATCTGTGATGATGTCAAGCGAGATTTACAACTCCAAATCTGTCCTCTGCGTTCGTGCCTCTGCAGAATTCAAGGCCATTGAATCCAAAACTGCGCTTCGCCTTGGAATGGTGACTGAGGAGTATATGAGTATGTTTGACCCGATTCTCAACTTCAATTTTGAAGATTCCTAATGCAAGAAAATAGCTGCCTCAGGGCGTAGTTATTGATACTTAGGTTCTTCCGGCCCAAACGCCACTTTAAGCTAGCTCTGCTTGTTATGCTTTCCGTTCAAGGCTACCCTAGATCACTAAATCAATAATTAATTTTCCGACATGTTGCTTTGTTTCAAAAAAACTTTGTGCATCAGCAATTTGAATTAAAGGGAAGGTTCTTGCTATTATAGGAGAAATTTCATTCGATTCAATACGTTTAATTACATTGGTAAAGACACCTTCGTTGAGAACTGTGCAGCCAAAAAAGCTTAAATCTTTCAAGTAAAGTGTTCTAATATCCAGGTCTACGTGGGGACCACCGATCGCACCGGCCACAGCATACCGCCCAAACGGTTTGATGACATCCAAGAGAGCTGGCCATTGTTTACCCGCGACCAGATCGATTACAACATCAATGCTGTCTTTTCCGAGTATTTGAGCAACACTTTCGCTTCTCATCAATACTTTTTCAGCGCCAAGATTCAACACTTTATCCGACTTTGATGGACTCGTAACAGCAACCACCTTTGCACCCCGGGCTTTGGCCAACTGTACGACGGCTGAACCAACCCCCCCAGATGCCCCAGTAACTAGAACAACATCATTGGCAGTAACATTGGTTCTGGTCAGAAGGTTTTCGGCAGTGGAATATGAGCAGGGGAAAGATGCAAGTTCAACATCACTGAGATTGCTGTTGATTTGATAAGCATGTCTGGAAGCAACTACTGTGTATTCAGCAAAACCACCGTCGCATTCTGAGCCAAAATACCAAGGTTGTTCGAGGATTTTGCCATGTGCTTCTCGTATGCATGGCTCCACCAGTACTCTTTCATTTAAGCGACTGCTACTTACTTGTTCTCCGACAGCTACGATGCAGCCGCAGACATCAGCCCCCTGTATTCTGGGAAAGTGAATGGTGTTACCAGACCAACTCGCATCACTGCTGTCATCACCTGATTTTGAGTACCATGCTAATCGGGTGTTGATATCCGTGTTATTCACTGCCGTAGCTCCAACCTGAATAAGAACTTCATGAGGGCCAGGAGTTGGAACCGGAATATCATCGCGAACTTCCAGCATGTCGAGGCCGCCATGCCCATTCAGATAAACGCCACGCATATTTTTTGGTATTTTAATCATCAGTGTTTCCTTCTAAGTATAACAAGTTATTGGCATGTTTCCTGCTATCAAACCAGGTAAACTTTATTAGATCAAGTAGTTTCATACACAGCCATTTGAAGACCAAACTGTTTCAATGATTAGTAAATGATTGCAACAGGTTAGATTGTCATGAATACTCTTCCTCATAGTAAACACCACTGTTATCTCAATGTGAGAGATGTAAGCACAACGTATTAGATTTACAAAACGTAGAATAAAAGAGTGACCTCATTTCTCTTTGAAAAACACATGTGATAATATTGTGATAGTAACAATATAAAAATCTGCAAACACACAGGAAATGTATATGTCTTTTTTTAAGTATTTTACTCCATTAACCTACTGGTTATTGGTTTTAATGTGGTCTTTTATATTTTTGTTTTATATCAAAAGATTATGTTCCAAAAAAGTGCACAGCAAACTATTTTTTACACTTTTAACAATTTTGGCAATAGACGCTTTTCGCACCTTGTTTGAAAGCGCCTATTTTGGAGCTTGGTACACGTCATTGGTTGGTTTTTTACCTCAAACTGTTCATATATATCTGACTCGTCCAGAAATTGTCTTTATCCCAAAAACTATAAATGTTATTGCCGGAATCATTGTAATTTTTATTTTACTCTATAGATGGATACCGCAAGAGGAGCGTGAAAATGCAGACCTAAAAAACTTGATAGATAGCAAGACAAAAAGGCTTTCCGATGTAAACGAAAACTTGAAGCAAACAAATGAAAATCTGCAACGAAGCGAAACACTCTTAAATGTTACCCAGAAAATGGCCAAAGTTGGTGGCTGGGAGTGGGATGTAAAACAGCAAACTATGTTTTGGACAAGTGAGCTTTATCGACTCCATGATCTTCATCAAAATGAATTTACGCCAGGGTCGATGGAACATATCGAGCAAAGCTTAGAATGTTATGAACCTGAGGACCGTATAGTCATTCAGGAGGCTTTTAAAAACTGCATAGAGAATGGGGAAGCATACGATTTAGAATTCCCCTTCCATCCTAAAAAAGGTCTAGATATGTGGGTTCGCACGATAGCTGAGCCAATTCTAGAAAAGGGTGTAGTTATAAAAGTTATTGGCAATATCATGGACTTAACTGATCATAAGCAAGCAGAGAACGAACTGAGGGAGAGTGAGGCTCTGTTTCGGGGAATGTTTAAGGATCACAGCGCTACAATGTTGCTCATTGCCCCTAACACAGGCCGGATAGTTAAAGCAAATCAAGCCGCTGTTCAATATTATGGATTCCCTCTGGAAAATATGATTCAGATGAAGATCCAACAATTGAATATTTTATCACCGTCAGAAATTACTGAAAAAATGGATGGTGCATCCAACAAGCATGCCAACATCTTTGAGTTCAGGCATTTGTTGGCAGATGGGCGGGTTCGTGATGTAGAGGTTCATTCAACTCCGATAACAATTCAGAATCAAATACTACTTTTCTCGATAATCCACGACATCACCGAGCGCAAGCAGGCGGAGGAGGCGCGGGAGAAACTACAAGCCCAGCTCATCCAGTTCGAGAAAGCTGAAAGCCTAGGTCGCATGGCCGGGGCCATTGCTCATACCTTCAACAACCGTCTGGCGGTGGTGATCGGCAATCTCGAGTTAGCTCTTGAGGGTATCCCGCAGGATACAGCATTGATTGAAAACCTTACCTCTGCAATACAAGGAGCCCATAAAGCCGCAGAGGTAAGCGGTCTTATGCTCACGTATCTCGGCCAGACAACCGACAAATACATACCGGTGGATTTGTCTGACATCTGCCGTCAAAGCGTATCATTTTTACAAGCTTCGGCTCTAAAAGAAACAACCATCAACGTTGACTTACTTACTCCTGGACCCGTTGTCAGAGGAAATGCAAATCAGATACAACAGGTTCTGGTTAATTTGATCACCAATGCTTGGGAGGCTATGAACCAGCAGCAGGGGGGAATTGACGTGATTGTAAAGACGCTACCTCGGGCTGACATTTCTCCAATGTTATGCTTACCTCCTGACTGGAAGCCTGAAAATGAAACATATGCCTACCTAGAAATCCGGGATACCGGTTGTGGAATTGAAGAGAAGGATATCGATAAGGTCTTCGACCCGTTTTTCTCGAACAAATTTACCGGTCGGGGTCTTGGGCTAGCCATAGTCCTCGGAATTACCAAGGCACATGGAGGCGCTGTGGCAGTAGACAGCGAAAAGGGAGCAGGGAGCAGTTTTAAAGTTTATTTACCAGTCGTAACGGAATCAATTGCACAAAAACCCGATGAAATGATCCGTGCCTCAGATATGAAAACAGGTGGTACGATACTGTTAGTCGAGGATGAGGAGATGATTCGAAAAATGACGACATCCATGCTCACTCGTATGGGATTTAAAGTACTAGAAGCAATAGACGGTGTCGATGCGGTGGAAATATTTCAGAAACATCAGGATGAAATCGATGTTGTCGTTAGTGATCTAACTATGCCGCGTATGGATGGCTGGGAGACCCTGACTGCATTGCGTCGAATCTGTCCAGATCTCCCTGTAATACTGGCGAGCGGTCATGATGAGTCTATGGTGTTTGCCGGAGACCACCACGAATCCCCCCAGGCCTTTTTACACAAGCCATATAAGAAATCGGCGTTAAAAGAAGCGTTGGCAAAAGCTATGTCGGGTTCAAATGTTGAATGAAATCAGCTGAAGAATTTTATGTGTAATGCACCTTTTTTTTACGGACTATCAATATTGGGGAAAGTTGCCTCAGGCTAGAGTATCGAGATTAATATTGCCACTGCATCGGCTGTTCTGGTGAAATGTGATAACACAATATTTACTTTGGCAATTCCCATTGGCAACGACAAGTCAAAATTCATAGGAGATATCATTACTATTGAAGATCAGTGATTCAGAAGTAGTCTCAGTCAGCAGCTCCATTCAAAATGGAGCAATTCTTTTGATTGATGGTCTGGAATTATCTCGGACGAACGACAAGAAGAAATGTGATAGGCATTTGGCTTCCCGGAAACTAGAACTTCACAGTAGCCTTAAGCCTTGATTCAGTCTGCAGGGATGTATACATAAATCTTACGTAGTCGAAAAAAGGCAATACTGTCCATCTTTTTAAAAAACGGAGGAAACTATGGTGTTGACACCATCGATAATGCAGGGACTGGGAATGAAGGCACCTGGTTTCACCCTGCCGGACCCGGCTGGAAAGCAATACTCTCTCACCGATTTGAGGGTCGATAAAGGCTTGTTGGTAGTCTTTATGTGCAATCACTGTCCCTATGTCATTCATATCCGGAATAAGCTGGTTGAGAAGGGGCGTGCCTTTCAGGAGCAGAGAATTACTGTCGTTGGTATTAACAGCAATGATTTCAACGTCCATCCCGACGACAGTCCGGAAAATATGACCATTGATGCCGAAACATACGGTTATTCCTTTCCGTATCTGGTGGATGAAGGGCAGCAGGTGGCAAAATCATACGGGGCTGCTTGCACTCCCGATTTTTTCCTTTTCAACGCCGAGCTCAAGCTTGTCTATCGGGGACAGTTTGACAATGCCAGGCCGGGAAACAGCGAGCCTATAACTGGAGCAGATCTGTCGTCGGCGGTCGATGATTTGATTGCCGGAAAATCGATTTCCGTGGAACAGCGACCCAGCATGGGTTGCAATATCAAATGGAAATCAGGCAATGAGCCCTCCTACTTCGGAGCAAAGCAGTAGGTGCAGTCAGGGCATCTCCCGATGGTTTGGAAGAATCTTGTACTTCAGAGTGCTTTATTTTTGTCAGGCTACTCTTGAGTTTCTAAAGTTCAAAACACCGTTATGTGTTGTTAGGTTTTTTATATACCCTCTCAATTATCTTTACAGGAAGCACCTCTAATTTTACAATTCATAGGTAAACCATACCTTTGATGTGGCAATATTAACTGCACACGTTGAAGTGGAGTTAAATTCTACCAAAAGTATCTTTCTCAAAAAAAGTGGTAGCGAAGTTTGGTGTCCACTTCTTTAAATCTAGCTCAATTCGAGTACCTCTCTTACTGGCGGACAAAGAAAACTGCTGTTTGAGGATCATTGAATGTTTTCCGGCGTCGACCCAAGAGAGGAAAAGGCGCAGGGAGTAACAGTCACACTTAAAGCTTTGACTTTTGAAAAAAAAACGGAAATACGGTAAAATTAAAAAGCAAACTTCATTTTGGTCGATTTTTTATGTCCTACCACGATATTTCGATGTTTTCGAATTTGTATTTTTCTCTAAAGGTACAAAGGAAATGAACAACGGTTCGAGGTCATGGTAAAAAACATATGGAAAAAGCGTTTCTGCAGATTTTCGAAGACATCTTAGTGAGAACCTCTACATGAGTGCTTCTTAACTGACCTCCTGTCTGCTTCTAGCCGCCTAGAGGGTGAAGGGTGCAGTGTAGACATTCTTACGTCTTTCTCCGCACCATTGAGAGTTACAACCACAATCCCAACCAGAATTCTGTCCTCATCTTGACAACGGAGAGTGACTTTTATCGCTACACCCCAAACAGCCTTTCCTTGGAAAACCAAGGAAAAACTCGACTTTAGTTATATTTTAAAAAAGCTGTACCACTCCAGACTGCATTGTGCAGTGTTATTCCACTTACCTTTATGGGAATGGTCCGGCTATAATTTCAGGAGGATTAAAAATGAAGAACAGGACCATTTATACCGACCTCGTAAATGAACCAGTCAGGACAGCCCTATTATTGGCAGCAGGTACCGGCAGTAGGCTGGCTCCTTTAACTGATTCGACCCCCAAGTGCCTTGTCAAAGTTAACGGAATCTCAATCTTGGAAAGATTAATTGCCTCTCTCCATGAACATAATTTTAATCGTCTCATTGTAGTTTTAGGCCATCAAGGTGAATCTATTCGCGATTATCTTGGGAGTCGGAAAAAGGGAATGGATATCACTTACATTACAAGCCCTTTGTACAAAACCACAAACAACATATATTCCTTATGGCTTGCAAGAGAAGTGATAGAGGAACCGTTTTTGCTGGTTGAGAGTGATCTGGTTTTCGATACAGAAATGTTGACAGATCTGCTTCACCCGGATCGAATCGCAGTTGCGAAAATTGAACCCTGGATGAATGGTACTACTGTTACACTTAATGAACATATGGAAATCGATGCATTTCACAGTGCTACCCTCTCACCAGATGAAGAATTTTTTAAAACAGTCAATATTTATAGTCTCTCATTGAGTAGCTGGCGATTAGTAAGGCAACGCTTGGAGCAGTATATTTCAAGCAACAAGGTTAGTGGCTATTATGAGACTGTTTTCGCTGATATGGTAAAGGACGGGTGTCTCTCTTTTACGCCTGTTTTCTTTGATAACAGTAGCTGGTATGAGATTGATACGATAGGAGATCTGCGGGCGGCTGAATTGATATTCGCTCTCCCGCAGCAGCCTTCCTTTGATGTTACCGCGGGGGGGAAAGAAGCTTTTAAAATTAAGGTGTCTATACCAAAGCTACCAAGTTTGAACTTACTCCAATAAACTATTACGACCGATACATAATCTACTTCAGAGGCCAATATGAACGTATCTCCAGCCAACATGGAGGATATTGGAGGCATGATTTTTTAGTCACAGCAAAGGTCATATCAAACAATTGATACTAATTTGCAGTGAGCAAACTTCAATAAAATAACAGACTTAAAAGAGGGCATTATGGAAGAAAAAAAATTGAGTTGGTGGGGCGATGTAACGACTGGAAATAAAGAAGAAACCATTAAAAAGAATAAAGAAATAATTGGCGAACGATTAGAATTGTTTCGGATAATCAAAGGAATTTTGGAAGATGCCGGCATTGAATTTTTTTTAGAGGGCGGAACCTTGCTGGGAGCATACAGAAACGGTCAATTCATTTATCATGATAATGATATAGATCTTGGTTGTGTCGACAAAGAGTTTGTCAAAGTACGCGAAGTCTTAGATCGAAACCTGCCAGATACGATTACATATTATCACAGAACAGACATCGGGGGTTGTCTTACGAATGCTGTGGGCTGTTTTCCGAAAGACGGGGAAAAAATTGTCGATCTTCACGGTCAAGAATGGCCTTTGAATATGATAGATATTTACAATTACATTTATAGCGAAGAAGAAAAATCCTTCAGGTTGGATCACGATAGGGTCGGGCGTGATCCACAAGGGAATCCTAAATGGATTCCGGAAGATGTGATTTTCCCATTAGGTTCTATTATGTTTGAAGGCATCAAATGTCCTTGCCCTAATAAACCAAAAGAGTTCGCAGAAATTGAACAAGGTTACATAGGGGAGGACTTTGAATTTGACGAGGAAACCCAGTTGTTTATTAAGAGGCGTTCATAGTGACATGACAACAATAATGACTGTTTGTGGTCCAATTCCCGCTGATAAGAGAGGGCTTAAATCCATGCATGACCATATTCAGGCTAATTTGAGTTTTTTCAAACAACCAATTACTGATATTGTTGAAAAGGATAGTCTGCAGGGACACATGTTATCGCAATGGTAGAGGTTCCTATTGGCAATGTTAACCATTTAAGCAAAATTGAAAGTATACCTTGTTCCTGTGCACCTACAGATCGACAGGTGTGCAGGCCACTTCCCCTCTCCTGAGATTGATACTGGACCTTTACAGGAATAGTATTAACTTTGCTGAAAATTGAGAAATTAAGATACTCGAACTGGTAATCTTAACATCTGGCTCTGCGGTGCCACAAGCGTCCACTTGATTGCTATCTTATGCCCATGAATTGCGACACCTTTTAAAATAATCGACTTACTGGATGACACCTAAATATTTGTATGATGAGAAATGATACCATCTCTTTTAAAAAATTCTCTTTATTTTAATTGTAAAGGAAGATTGGGAAGCTGAACTGCCTTAGTTGTTATTTCTGCCTACTTGGTTCTCATTTTTTTGTGTATCATATATTTAAGGAGTGAAAGATTTTCAGCTAGCCCGTTTGCCAAAATGTGCGGTATTAAACGAGTGGATTTGAAGCTGCATCGGAGAACTCAATATGAAAATAGTGTTACCAATAATCGGAACTGCCGCTGTTATTGTTCAATTAATCAGATTTTGGCCATTCACTTTTACCACATTGTTGTCAGCACTTGTAACAGGGGGAGTATTCTATACCGCCTGCAAGTTGGGATGGGAAACTCAAAAAGGACGTATTTTGCAGGATGGTTACAAGGGATGGGGCGATTGGTGCAAAAGAGCATTACTAGGTACAGCTACTTTCCTGGCTCTATCTCTTGCCCTGCTTTTTTTCTCTTTCAACAACCCAATCTGCAAGGAAACAGGAGATCCGTTTTATGGTCGGTGTGAGAAATTTATAGAAGAGTCTTCAGGAGCAAAAATCAGTGTTCCCTTTAACCTAGGAGACAAATCTTTCTATCCGTTATTCCTGGCAATTGCCTTCATTACCGGCAGTGCCGCAACACGCATTGAACACAACAGGAAAATGGGCCAGAATGACAGGCGTATAAGGCCTCGAAAATACTAACTCAAACGTCGCTGCATAATATCATTTGTAATTCTTCGAATTGTATTGGGTTAGGAAAAGAACAAAGTACTCATTTCTTCTAATCCTCATCTATTTTGATTAATACGTCAAAGCCATCATCAACGGAATATCATATTACGTATATTCTGGAATTATCTTTGATCGATTGGTGCCTTTGTCATTATTTTATATTTCAAGGTAATCCGGGTTGTTATAAGTTTGTTAAGGCTGCTGAACCATTTCAGAGGAAAGCTATGAGGTGGCTTATAACCAAGCTGTTACTATTTTTCATGGTGACACTGGCAAGCGGCTGCACTGTGCAGTCCAATACACTGTTCCCTCCCCAAAAAAATGAGCAGACTAGGTCAATATTTCTGGTCAGTCACGGCTGGCATGCAGGGATTGTTTTAAAACGTATCGATATCCGGCAATCCGAATGGCCAAAGCTCCACGCATTCTCCCATATTGATTACCTGGAGATTGGCTGGGGGGATAAAGACTATTACACATCTTCCGATCCTGGAATGGGACTTGCCGCTAAGGCCCTGCTATTGCCCACATCAAGTGTACTGCACCTTGTCGGTTTTCACGGACCACCAGAGATCTATTTCCCATACAGCGAGATCATCAGAATAGAGCTTTCCGTTCCTGGATTTGAGCAAATGGTCCACCATATCTCAAAAAGTTTCTCGCATGACGCGTCCGGCTCGGCAGTTCCTTTGGGCACAGGAAATTACGGTTACAGCCGGTTCTATGCATCTAAGGAAACATATCATCTATGCAAAACATGTAACACCTGGTCAGCTACTATACTCCAGACTGCAGGTTGCCCCATCACCCATGCATCTACGATGAACGGTCTCATGTCTCAGGCACGCCGCTTCGGGGAGGTAATACTGGAAAAATCAGAACCCCAGTAAAGGCAATAGAAAGAACACAGTCGACTCCTGCTTCGGTAATGAAATATCCGAGGTAAGAATGATACTAATAATGGGACTATTTATAAGGGCAGGTAGTAATAACCAATGACACATATGCGTTAGGCGTATGGAAGCCCCTGACCATCTCCTTGATTGTCTGGAAGCATCTTGGATGTGAGAATTCTTTTTTCTTGTCAGGATATTGTTGACTCCCTGATGGTCAAAAACACCTTTTTATGTTGTTAGGTTTTGGGGGGCAATTTCTCCATGACCTTCACAGGAAACATCTAAACCGACACTGTCTAGATATCGTTTATTATTGGCAATAGAAATCTCTACATTTGAGAATACACGATCCTGCCGTGCTATCTTGCAACTTGCCTGACAAACGTTCTTC
>JBLHNU010000043.1:0-45671 GCA_047622095.1 Desulforhopalus sp. | reverse complement strand
GTTGCCAAATCAAATCACAATAAAAAGGGAAATGTTCTAAACTGACCTTTGTCCTGTTAAGGTTGGATATGATCATGTCTAAAAACTCGCCTGAAATGGTGCATTCTAAATTATTGATGCTTCCAGAAAACCTTCGACAGCACCTGAACTATCAAAGGGTAAGAAATGTTCACTGGCAATGCTGAGTAAAAAATGAATTTCAGAAGATGAGCTTATTCCTGATGCACTCAAAGTCCACTTATAGCCAAATCAGGACAGACTAAATCAAAAGACGAGGATAAAGTTACCATGCCTCTCCTGCCAGGTGGTTAACTTCCCTTTCTGATCTTTCACCTCACATTAGCGAAAAAACAAAATCCTTTGTGAGAGATTCTGTCCGCTCATCAATTTATTTGATTTGAAAAACGCTCAAATGTCACGGTAACAGTAACGAAGGTTTGCATTACAGCAATTTTCGTAACTAAACTGCGTTACAAAATCAAAGTAAATAGTAATCAGCCCTAAAATAATGAAATTGCGAAGAAAAGAATGATATGTAACTATGTTCTTTTGAGACTATAAATGATTCGTTTATATAGAACCAAATAAGCTATGTCACTGGAATTACATCAAGAGGGTGTTTTGGGTAACAAAACTAATTTGGGGGGTAACGTTACCGGGCAATAAATCATATAAAGGCATAAAAATGAACCTCTTAGAGGTACTCCTTGCGCCTATCCCCTAAGTGGAGTTCATCTATACCTAATGAACCAAAACGAAGTTATTCGCAGCAGATTTTCATGGGATGTAACAGTGATGGTCTGGTCCATTATCTCGGACAGGCAGCACGATAAAAAATGATAGGCATTCCGGCTCATGGGAACCAAAACTTCACAGGAAACACCTTTCGTTGGAGCATTATACAACATTGATTAGCTTTGTTGTGGCAATGTTAAGTTCAATGATAATTCGCTGACAATACATGATCAGGTACAGTGTAAACTTTCAAATTTGCTTAAATGGTTATGATTGCCAAACTGAACCTTTTTTATGTTTGCTCCAAGTTACGAATCATATTTCAAGGATTATCAACTTTTTGCAATTATTGTAGGACGGTTGCCCTTGCAATAATAAAAGTGCAAAAATAACAAGATGTCAGATTGAACTTTTCCATAAAATAGCTACTTTTGTAGCTAGGCATATGATACACACTTGTCTTCTTGTATTTTTCCAAAAAAATTATTGTTAGCATAAAAATATTCACCTTTTATATCGAGTACATGAAAGATAAATTATCTAAAAATGAGTGGCTCAGTAAGGCATTGGAAGCAATCAATCAAGAGGGTTTTGGTCGTATTAAAATTGACCACCTGGTGGCGTCTTTGGGAGTGACGAAATGAAGTTTATATTGGCACTTCAAAAATCGAAACGATTTTGTTGTAAATCTGATCGAGTACTGGGATACAACGTTTACCTTAAAGGTCATCAAACATATCGACAAATTTGAAGGCAACAGCAGAGAACGTTTACTAGAATTGATGCTTTTTATAACCCGTAATCAGCTGGCACAATACGACTTCGCTATCCATGCTCTGGCGCAAAATGAACCGGGAGTTTTTCCACAGATAAAAGAGGTGCTGAGCAGAAGGTTTGCCTATGTTGCATCTTTGTTCTCTGAAATGGGGTTCAGGGGAGACGATTTGAAGTTTCGAAGCCGTGCCACGGTGATGTTCATGTCGCAGGAGCAGAATAGTCTGATCAGAGAATCTAAGGCGGAGCAAATAAAACGGATACAACTGGCGCATACTTTGTTCATAACGCCATAAAAAGTATGGAAAGCAAAACCCCTATTTGAAATCCAAAAATCCCCAGAGAGATAGGAGCAGTAAGATTATGAAGTCAAATCATGAAATTTTATTTGTCTTCAATATTCCTTTACCGATCGTCTTCCGCGGGTTTTGCATAGGGATCAACTCTCTTTTCCTCAAGAAGCTCAATACTGGTGATTTTCCAAGATCCATCAACAACGGCCAGTGTCAGGATTGCATCATAGACATTCTGTCGGGTGTGGATATGCCCCCAGTGACCGACAGAGCCGACTGCAGTCCACTTCGTTCGAATATCAAGAGTACCTTTCTGCTTTGTTGATGCGATAACATCCGCCTCCAACACATCTACTTGCTTAACTTTGGCGTGGGCACCGCCGGCCTGCTCAATGATCATGGACTGTCGACTCTGTAGGTAAACATCTTTAAGAAGATCACCGCTGACGCTGATAGCCAGTTTATCGTACACATCCTCTTCTTCGCGGAAGTCAAAAGCGCGGTAAACGTTTTTAAGAAGGCTGAGGGCGATTGCCTTGCTATCCTCATCACTAATTTTGCTTGCCCGTGCATTGCTGCCGATG
Organism: Desulforhopalus sp.; assembly: GCA_047622095.1. Classification (GTDB taxonomy): domain Bacteria; phylum Desulfobacterota; class Desulfobulbia; order Desulfobulbales; family Desulfocapsaceae; genus Desulforhopalus_A. The sequence continues at coordinate 43,285 of JBLHNU010000043.1, read as the reverse complement.
AAAAAGTGCCAGTGCGGTAATAGTGTTACAATGCAGATAATCATAATCAAGATTATGCTGAAATGGACTTTGACAGGTTGGGATTTTTTGCGGCGTCTGTATGTAGCAAAAGCAAGAGGGAACAGCAGGACAACACAGGCGAGGCTACCAAGCGGAACAGCTACTCCTCTGTGTGTTTCTGCAACCATGATCTTGTCAACCGATGGGATAGTGTAATTATTAAGGTAGTTCGTCCATTTTAGGACATTGTCATCGGGTTGCAGGTTATGCGGAAATGGCCCAGCTGGATCAATCATACTCGCAGTCACCTTTTGCACTCGGTCGGAGAATAAGTTCCATTGGGTGACGACCTCACCTGGAATGCCATCAGTCAGGTAGGTGATGATGATACCTACCATGGCCGTGTTGAGTGGCACTCGTTCAGGTATTTCAATAAAACGGCTACGCAGCATGGACGATTCCACATAGGCGGTGCGATCGAGGATAGGCTTACCTTGCTTTCCGTCAATCATTACTTTTTCACGATCTATGAAAAATTGAGCTATTTGTTCCCGGACAGGATTGAACTCATCTTCTTCGATATAAAGCTCACCTCGTAAATCAAAATCAACCCAGTTCATCATATCTTTGACACGCACCAGGATTTCGTGACGAACTTCATAGGGCTCAATATAGAGATACGTCCTCATGCCTGACTGAAGATTTCGCTTGAGCTGTTTTTTTTCGAAAGTAGAGTACCAGGGATCATCCCAAGCGAGATTCAGTTTGTTTCGTCCAGTTAACTGGCGAAAATCGACCACAGGAACTCCCAGGTGATTACAAATAAATCCGATAGACGCTTTTGGAAAGCCATCATCACTCATGGGGGGAATAATGGTCAGAGACTTTGGTTTTCCCTGGAAAGGGTAAATTAATTCAGCATAGAGAACTCTTTTGTCGTCAGGTGGTCCGGGGATGATTTGCCGGGTGTAAGGGTTTCTACTGCCCACAAGAGGGGATGGGCGTTCTATCCGTGTCCTGGGTTCGACAAGGACAAGTGTTGCTGAAAGTTTTTTGCCGGTATCGGTGATAACCTGAAAGACTGAGTCTGAAAATATCTTTATCCGCTCTTCAGGCCCAGGTCTACCTGGAACAGGTTCTGGAAAAAAATCGTCTGGAACGAGTTCTCCGAAGATAAGCAAGTCCTGAGCAAACACTTCCAGTTTGATTGTAACGTGATCTTTTTCAATATAGATTTCAGCAATATTCCTAGCATTTTCAGCGCCGCTCAGATTAATCCAATCAGCCCGTAATTCCGAAAAAAACGAAACGAATGCGAAAGTCAGCAGAAGAAAAAAAATAGGTCTTTTCAATTGAGAACCTTAGTTGACAATATCAATATTTGATTATTGATATTACCATAAAAATAAAAACAACAGAGACCGATAGATTCGGTCTCTGTTGAATATGAGTAAAAAATATCAGCCTTTCTCTAGTACCATTCCCGCTGATAGTTTTGAAAAAAACCCTGGGTATTCTTCTAGTTTTGCTTTCATTTTAAATAGATAAAGAAATCTTCTTTTATTAAGAAATGATTAATAAAGCAACCTCCTTTTCGACGTTTTATTATCCGACTTAAAAGGAGGTTGTTAGTTCATTTTTTCAACGAGCAGGGAAACTCTATTTCCAAATAGGTTTTAAATCCACCCGCCGGTTTTTCGCCCTGCCTGCTTCAGTGTCATTAGCCGCAATTGGCTTGCCTTCGCCAAATCCTACAGCGTTAAGACGTTTGGCATCAACCATGTTCCTTTTAACTAGTGAGCTTTTGATTGCATTGGCACGTCTTTCTGACAAACCTTGGTTATATTCAACTGAGCCTTTGGAATCAGTATGACCTTCAATCTGTACCTTCCTTTTCGGGTTGTCGTTCATTATTTTTGCAATGTGATCGAGTAAAGGAAGAGCTTCCGATTTAACTTCATATTTGTCAAAATCGAATAAATATGATTGCTCTAATGTCCAGCAGCCTCTTTCATCGACCTTCACCCCTTTAGGAGATGCTCCACAGACGTCTATTTCGTCACACACGGTGTCGCCGTCAGAGTCGACACAATCGACCTCAACGACAGCCACAACTGGTTCTACGACCTCAACTTCTATGACCATCATCTTTGGCAGTTTATATGCAGCCAGGATTGAACTCAGCCCAGGGCCACCGTATGCAGTAGGAGCTTTTCCGAATACAATCTTATCGTTAACAACCTTGCAATAGTCCACGGCACCAAGCAAAGTGGCGGCGTCTTCAGGAGCCAGTTCAAGACCGTAGGCCGTAAAGATCATGTGGTAGCCCTGAGGTGAATAGGCAATGGGTGTCTTCCCAAAAACAATCTTGTCATTGACGACCTTTGCGTAACTCCTAGGGACCCCACTGACACTACCCGGAGCCAGATTTAAACCGTATGAATTCAGAATTGCGTTGAAAGTAGCCGAGGAATAGGCTGTTGCCGTTCTGTTGTAAACCACTTTCCCACCTTTAATACTAGCGTATCCTGATGGCACATTTGCACTGTCAGAGCTCAATTCAACAGCTGATACGGGCAGGCTCATAGCTAGAGTAGCCACAAGGTACGTAATTGTGCTAATAATTTTCTTCATTTTTTCCCCCTTACCATTTTTAGTTATAATTCTTTTCTTGCACCGTTTGCAAAATTCTCTCAACTCTTTTTCTGTTGCTGGTGCACATGGACACCAGGGTGAAATAAATTGGTATATGCTTTTGCCAAGAGCTTATGTTTTTAAAGATGATATTAGAGTGTAGCCTTATTTCGGCTGTTATTGTTTTTTTGCTACATCTGCTACAGCTGTTTTACATCTCTGGCTAACTTTTTCTGCGTTTTTATCCAAACACTCCAAAAGGCGTCCTTGTCCGGCTGCGACAGCACCGCAAAACTGGCCAAGATCATCAGCGCATTCATTAGCCATGTAAGTAAGAGCAGCAACTGCTCTTTCAAGCTGAGCGGCAGCATCATAAAGCGCATACTCACATTGCCCGGTGATTTTGTCACCATATGCATACAGGCACGCTAACACACGCCCTTCACCTGGGGTTACACCTACACATAAGCTTTCTAGCTCAGCTTTACACCCAATCGCAACCGTATCTAGGATATCTTCTTGTGCAGCAACTGGTAAAACTGTAAGTAAAATCAGACCCAAAACAACTCCTAACAATCCTTTAACTTTCATTTTTCTCTCCTAAAAATGCAGGCCGCCGAGGTAGATTTGAGGAAGTCTGCAAGGTTATCATTTGTAGTGTTTTTCTATCGCTTCTTTGTTTTTCTTATATTCCTCTTCAGTAATGACCCCTTCTTTGAAAGCTTTATTGAGGTCAATCAACTGTTGTCCCAGAGTTTGCGTGCTTACAGTGCTTTCAACCTTTGCACCTCCCCCACCGCAGCTGGTGAGCGTAAAACAAAGCAAAAGGGAGCTGACAATTACTACCGCAATTTTTGATCTCATTATAATTCTCCTTTTTGTTAACGATTGATCATTCCGGAAAACACGTAAAATCTTTCTTACTGGTACTAAGTATCCATGCCTTGCTATTTTCCCCTACCAATGGGCCTTAAACTCATTATTAGTCCTCGCAAAGAATTCTGACTTTCTTTGCTGCGGTGGTAATTGCCTCATCGGTTTTTGCATTAGTCAGCTCATGTTTGGTTTTTTCACAATCGCTGGATATTGACTTATGATGCGGGGGAGTCTGTGTCTTCGTTTCGCAGTGCACACTCGAGATACGACGAATGTTGGAATACGATCCCTGTTCTATCGAGACACAGTCGCCAACCCTTATATCCTGCTGTTCTGTGTTGATGATGGTTGTGCCGCCGCTTACAAGGCTCACAGTGTATTGTTGCTGCATGCCACCGGTTGCAGAGCCCTGTACGGCAGCGCCGATGCCGGCACCGGCCAGCGCCCTGAGACCTCTATGACGGCTAGGGCCTACCACTGCACCGATAACGCCGCCCGCCAATGCACCGCCAGCATGCTTGGCATCTTTGCTTATAGTCTGGACGTGTTCAACCGTACCGTAATGGATCGTCACTGATTGTGCGCAAAAGCTTGTTACTGGAAAGCATGTCATTACTGCACCGATTATGAGTAAATAGGTTTTCATCATGGGGTTTCTCCTTCATTCTCCATATCATTTTGGAAACAAAAATTTTACCTGGAGCTGTAAAGACCATTCTGGCCCATTGTCAGGTGTCTCTGCGTACCAGAAAGGTTGTACTTTGAAATCAATCGGTTGTTTACCTATTTTGATCAAACGGCCTACCCCAAGACCAAAGGGTATTGTCCAGCGTTGATCACTATCTGCTTCCCAATTGGCCGTAATGACCGGAGTCGAGGTGAGATACCAGCCATTTGAAAGATTGTAATTCACAAAATATTGAAAGAGCAGAGAGTTGACATCTTCCTCATCGCTTGGTCCGGCAAAATCCCAGATATTATAACCGAGAACCCCCAAAACCCATTTGCCGGGCATGGTAAGAGCAACAAAGCCGGGACCGGCAGACCATTTGTCAGTCCCTAATTGATCGGCTGTTGCAGTTGGTAACTGAAGAACTGGACCCGCTCCCCAAATAACCTTTCCGGGTTCAGCAGGAGAGAGGAATCCCTGGTAGGTAATATTACCAAGCCCAGCAACACTGTCTGACTCAAAAGTAACAAATCCAGTTTCTAGGTCAGCCTTAGCTGGAATTGACAATTCTTGGGAAGCGATATAGGAAATTGGGATAATGGTCCTGTTTATAAGATTAACTTTGCCAAAATTAACGGGATATACAGGCTGAAACTGAAAAGAATTGGCCCATTCTTCGGAAGGCCCGACACCGAAATAGGTATTGTTCTGCATAGGCAGGCTGATCATATTGCCGATCGGATTTTGCGACTGCTTGGCAAGGTCCTTATTTGCATAAGCAGAGGCAATAACCACGATTGATAAGGTGACACTTAGAACAAATATTCTCTTAAACATTCACTTTCTCTCTGTTATAAAAAACATCTATCTAACTGTATGCCGTACAGCTCTTCTTCTTTCTCTCCTGTGTACTCCGGCAACGGAAGTTGGCGACATCGGCCTGCCAATGGGATCAATAAACAATGAACTTTGTCCGGATACCGCTTTCAAGTCTTCCTCGATAATTGCGATATCATAAACGAGATCATCCCCCTCATATTGTGGGTTCATTAAGGTCACTTCGATGTCGACGATTTCATCTTTTCCAAAAACCGACAGTGCAGCGTTTGGAGGATCCGCTTTAAAGCTGTTACCCCCTTCACTCCACTCATCTACAAAATCTTTTGTCGTCATGTGTCCTGCTATACGTTCCGGTCGATCGGTAAAAAAGATGGTTGTCGGGCTGACCTTTTTGAGGGTGAGTTTTCCTTTTTCCAGGGTAACATCATGTGAATTCTGCACAAAAAGCAGTTCAACCATTTCACCTTTTTCTTCTGCTTGAGCAATGCAAAATGAAAAAAGTGATAGGATAAGTGCAAATAAAATGGACATCCTTTTCATATTGTTTCTCCTAGAGAGTTTCATTAATTATTTTTCCTTGAGAAGACCAAGTTCATTAATGCCAATCTTGTCGTTCCAGGTCAGGTAATCAACCGGTACTGAAAGCACCTTGATGCCATTGGCATCTGTCCTCTACTTATCAGGGATCAATTAACTGGAGGAACTAATTTCTCCATCACTTGATCAATGGTAAAGCTGGCAGGCTTCTGCCGTGGTGGAAATTCCTTGAATGTAGCAAGGAACTGACCCACATAAGCCTGGGCCGGTACCAGCAGAAAGGCACGATCCAGCCACCAGTCCCAGTAGGTATTGGAAGTAATGGACGCTTTTTCGTAAGGGTCGGTCCTCAGGTTAAACAGCCAAGGTATACGGGTAAACACATAGGGCTCACCCCAGACCAGCATGGTTCCTGGTGCGCGTTGTTGGCCAAAAATGATCTTCCAGTTATCAAAACGCAGCGCGGTCATGTCACCATCATCAGAGAAGTAGAAGAATTCTTCCCTCGGGCTCGTTTCTTCTTTGCCAGTCAGGTAAGGCAGGAAGTTGTAACCATCAAGGTGGACTTTAAACGTCTTGGCACCCACCTTTTTTCCTTCTTTCAGTTCCTCTTTGATATTGGTATTACCGGCTGCAGCCATCAGGGTTGGAACCCAATCAAGATGCGACATGATATCGTTAGAGATAGAGCCCGCCTTGATCTTGCCTGGCCAGCGGACCATGGCCGGAACTCGGTAAGCCCCTTCCCAGTTGGAGTTTTTTTCATTGCGGAATGGAGTCATGGCAGCATCGGGCCAAGTATTCATATGTGGGCCATTGTCAGTGCCATACATGACGATGGTGTTGTCCTCGATTCCCAATTCCTTAAGTTTGTCAAGAACCGTACCGACATTCTTGTCATGATCGATCATGGCATCGTGATACTCACTCTGCCAGCGCCCGGATTGCCCTTCGCTTTCCGGTTTAACATGCGTACGAAAATGCATGTGGGTAAAATTCACCCAGACAAAGAACGGTTTGCCGGCCTTATGCTGATTTTCGATAAATTCTGCGGATCTTGTCGCAAAATCATCATCAATAGTTTCCATGCGTTTTCTGGTCAGTGCTCCGGTATCCTCTATTTTTTGGGTACCATCAGGCTGGGCGAAACTGTGGATAACACCACGCGGACCGAATTTTTTCAGAAACTCAGGGTCTTTGGGATAGTCGCGATGTTCAGGTTCCTCAGATGCATTCAAGTGGTAGAGACCACCATAGAATTCATCAAAACCGTGAGCGGTGGGCAGGTGCTTATCCCTGTCACCGAGATGATTTTTGCCGAACTGGCCTGTGGCATAACCCAAGGGCTTGAGAAGCTCAGCAAGTGTCGGATCTTTCTCGTGCATGCCAAGTTCCGCACCCGGCAACCCCACCTTTAACAGGCCGGTACGAAATCCGCTCTGACCAGTTATAAAGGATGCCCGTCCAGCGGTACAGCTCTGTTCAGCGTAATAGTCGGTAAACTTCATTCCCTCTTTAGCAACGCTGTCAATGTTGGGAGTATGGTATCCCATAAGTCCCATTGAATAGGCGCTGATATTACTCTGACCAATATCATCGCCCCAGATAATAACAATATTCGGTTTTTCACCTGTGGCTGCATATGATGATCCTGGGGATAGGGCAAGAGAACAGGCGGCTACCGTCAGTAAGAAACAGTAAACTATTTTTTCGATATTGGGCTTCATTGGCGACTCCTTGGTCTCTATTATTGACCTGCCGGGTAACTTCTCATTTTTCTTAAAAAACTGAGAAGTAAAAAAATATCAGGTACCACAAAGAGGACTCCTGATATTTTCCACTTCCATTTTAGCTCTGATTTCGTGAAGTTATTTTATCTCACTTCATCTTGTACTTCGCCTTGAAATCTTTAATCATCTCTGCCTGTGCCGCTTCAGCAGGTTGCCAGCGACCCTCTTTAATGAAGTCAGTTATTGGATCAGGAACACTCCCCTTTGCCGGTGGTTTTGGCGGCTTGTTCGGGCCAGCCACGGACCAGGCCTGATCAGGTGATACGACCATTCGTTCGACGATTGCATCTTTTGAAATGTTCCAGACCATATTGTCAACGGCAAGTGATAATGGGCCATTATATGTTTCCATAACACCCCTTAAGATATCATCATGGGTGCCCTGTTCATTGAAGAAATGGTAACCGACTGCATGGCGAGGCTTAATGGTACTCATTACCTTACCAAAAGCCTGTGGCGAGGTGTGAATCTGAGTACCTACTCCTAAAGCCTGTCCTGGTGACTGACCATAAAATTTAACTAAATCTGTTGGAGTGAGAAAGGTCTCATGAATTGCCAAGTCTGCATTGGCAGCATATTTAATATACCATTTGTTCGGAAACGTATCCCCACCAATGACGACCTTGAGGCCAGCATACTCGAGGATAAAACTCACCGGACCATCACCTGCATGGATTGCAGGAAGAGTCCTGATAGTAACGTCATTTTCTTGATAGACTATTGCATTCTCAGCCTTATAGTCAAATTCCTTGACGGTAATTTCTCCTGGCTTGGGACTGAGAACAAAATTTCTTGTTGTGGCATCCCAGTTATAGGCTTTCAAGAAGTGCTCTACCGCGTACGCTGTTCCCATTTCCTTGGTCGCCCCAGTGGGTCCCCAGATTCTCAATGGACCAGTGCGTCCCGCAGTCCAGCCACCAGCCCATAAGGTTGCCAGATCACCCCAGTGATCAGTATGGAGATGGGTAAGGAAAACTTTATTTAGAAAATCGTATGGTATCATAAGGGCTGCAACATTGGTCATGGAGCCGGTACCTATATCAAATAGGAACTTATCGCCATTACCGACTTCCGCCAGAAAACAGGTCGCAGCTTGGTCACGACGAGCTGCCGGCAGGCCAGTTCCGCATGCTATAAGCCGGATTTCGTCTTTCTTTAGTTCTTCTGTACCGGGATAGTATACATACCGATCAGGCGCAATTCCTGTTGGAGATTTCACCGCTCCTCCAGCCGCCATCACCCCGGAAACCGTGAGGAAACTGGACAGGAGTAGAAGTACGCCCATCATCACTTGTTTTTGAATAGTTTTCTGCATAGATTGGTCCCCCTCTTGATTTGTTTGCAAATAAAAAAATGCTGCAAAGGCAATGCTGTTTGCCACGCCTTGTGCATTTCCAACTTACTTCTAAGAACTTAGGTTATCATTAATGGCCCATTTGATAGCATCTATCAGGGCTAAATCATCAACCGGTTTTCTGAAAAAACCTTTTGCGCCTCTGCTTTGAGCTTGTTTTCGCTCGCTATCAGAGTCAAAAGCGGTGAGGAAAATTATGGGAAGCCTGATTCCTCTGTTATTTAATTCTTTCTGGAGATCGAGACCGCTCATTCCTTTCATTTTGATATCTGCGATAAGGCAGACATTCTTTTTCTTGATTTCAGATTCAAGAAAATCTTTGGCAGATTCGTATGCCATCACCTCCATATTCGCCGAACATAGAAGCATCTCCAGAGACAATCGTACCGACCTGTCATCGTCAACAATGTAAACAAGTATCTGTCTTTCATTAATCATAATTGATCGAATGGAAAAAATGAAGATTTGAAGATCACGTAATTTTTCCGCAGCATTTTTTATGTTTTTTGCCACTCCCGCAGGGACAGGGATCGTTACGTCCGGCACCTATCTGCTCTCTTTTCCTATCTTCCATCATTATAATCGGCATGATTTCCGAAGCCAAACGCCCCGAGCGTACCAATTGAGCCATTACATTCATTTGCGGATTAACGTGTGAGAAAATACGTTTGTATGCCTGGCACAGATAACTCACCCCAGATTCACCATTAGGGGTTAGCCCGAATCGGTGCTTGGGGCAGTCCCCGTGACATGCAAACCGCACCTCGCATTGACGGCAATAATCTGGCAATTTAGTCCGCTTATCACTGCCGAAAGTACGCTGCCTGTCAGAATCCATGAGTTCATGGAGAGGTTTGTTCAGGATATTTCCCAATTTATGCTGAGGATACACAAAATGATCGCATGAATACAAATCGCCATTGTGTTCCAAGGTTGCTGCTTTGCCACACTCTGGCGCAAACTGACAAAGTCCGGAGCCAGCATTCAGCCAGTTACCTAATGCAACATCAAAAAACTGAACAAACACTGTACCTACATCATTCCGCACCCATTGGTCAAAGATCTGAATGTAAAAATCGCCAAAATCTCTCTGCTTAACACTCCAAGGTGTTACTTGTGACAGATTTTCCGAAGTACTATCTGAGCAAGGGGCAGAGAACTCCAGACCAAGACTTTTTGCTGCTTTGTCGGGTTTTCGTTCAACAACAGGGATGAACTGCATGTGCCCTTCGCCCACTTCTTTAAGAAAACGATATGTTTCAAGAGGGTGCAGAGAATTTTTATCGTTTATTACTGTAATTGTATTGAACCGGGTGTCGTGTTTTTTCAAATACGATATCCCTTGCATGACCGCATCAAAACTCGGCTCTCCGTTCTTATCTTTCCGGTAATGGTCATGAAGTTCCCTTGGCCCATCAATACTCAACCCTACCAGAAAATCATTGTCGCTCAGAGACTCACACCACTGATCATTTAACAAGGTCCCGTTTGTCTGAATCGAGTTAGATATTTTTTTGCCATCAGCATACTTTTTTTGCAGGGAAACCACTGTATGGAAAAAATCGATGCCAAGCAGTGTTGGTTCTCCTCCCTGCCAGGCAAACAGAACTTCAGGTACATCCTGAGATGCCACATACTGCCTTATGAAACTCTCAAGAACCTCTGGCGACATTTGAAATGACGAAACATTCTTGTAGAGATTCTTCTTTTCAAGGTAGAAGCAGTATCGGCATCCCAGGTTACATATGGGGCCGAAGGGTTTAATCATTATCTGGAATGCAGCTTTCATTCTTTTTAAAACCTCTATCTCAATTTTGCTGCTTTTGGTCCCCTCAACCAGAATGGTGTCTATGCGTCAAAACGATCAAATGCCCAGTTTACATTTTTGATATCCGGTAGTCCTTCACCCTTGTCTGAGCCAACTTCCTTGTCAATCAGCTTATTCATCTTATCATTCATCGCCATTATCAGTAGATCATTCGCCTTTTTATCCAAAGCAAGGTTATTCAGCTCATGCGGATCTTTTTCAAGATCATACAATTCGACGTCATTTACTTCATAAATCTGCTCTATGGTCGTCGGCCGGTTGTGTTGTTGAGGATTGAAATAACGGCTGAACTTGTATCGGCCATCAAATATGGATCGAATGGCTGAGCGCTTGTTAATGTCAGGCTTCGGCATCGTGTTTAGATCTAGTTTCTTGCCGGAGGCCAGGATCGGGGTGACTTTTTTCATCCAGTCGCCGTCCATATAACACCACATGCCGAAACAGTACAGGGCTCCGTCCCGAATTGCATCGTGGGGGGCTTTTTCAGGATTTTTTAACACGGGCGAGATATCATGGCCGTGCAGGTTTTTCATAACCTCTGGCTTCTGTTTTTTGTCAGCTCCAGTCATTGCCAGGATGGTTGGAATAAGATCAACATGAGAGGTTAATGACTTGCATTTCCTGCCGCCCTGAATATCGGGATGATAGATGATATAAGGCACGTTGTTCTGTTCACGATAGGCATCCGAGCCTTTGCCGTGCATACCGTGAGCACCGCACAGTTCTCCGTGGTCAGCAGTGAAAATCACGATCGTGTTGTCCATCATTCCCAGGTTGTCGAGCTCCGTGAGGATACGGTCCACCTTGCGATCGCTATCGCTGATGCAATTGAGGTAGTAATTCTGCAAGCGCTTCCAGCGGGCATCTTCATTTGGGAACTGCCCAACCAGAGCCTGACGGCATTTTTGGAACTCTTTGTGTGCTTGAGGACGCCCGGGATCATCCCAAGGTTGTTTACGACTCGGTGAAAGTGGATAGTCCCATTGCTTTTTGTAGATTTTATCTTCCGGGTCCCGTTTAATGTCAAACGCCAGATGAGGGGCCTTTTGTACATCCTGACCAGGTTCATCCGTGTTAAAGAACATCGCATCATGAGGATTGACTAAGCCCAAGGTCAGGAACCAGGGTTTGTCCTCCTTATTGAGAGCTTGTCCATATTGGCGTAGCCACCCCTGGGCGGTTGCGGTGGAAACCTGGTCATAATGGTACCCGCCAAGTGTCATGCCGATATCATCGCCAAGGCCATTAAAATCCGAGAAACCATATTTATCCATTATCTCGTTGCCTAGCAGTGTCTTCTTTCCTTCCTTTATAGGTACGTCCATTTCATGATTCAGGTGGAACTTGCCATGGTAGGTCGTAAAATACCCTGCATCCCGCATCATGTGACCGATGGTGGGTATGTCAAAGGACAGAGGATCTACCCACGGAAAATTGGTATTATCGAACATGCGAGTATGCTGGATATGCTGGCCGGTAAATATCACCGAACGTGACGGAGTACAAACCGCTGAACAGATCTGGTGGTTTTCAAAGGTAGTGCCCATTTTAGCCAGCCGGTCCCGTCCTGGCCAGTGACCCTTGCCCAGCAATTCAGGAATATTCTGCTCCTGATCGGTTAATATAACCATCACATTGTAAGGTTTGGGAGGTAAACCTTCTCCCGCAAATGTTGAAGCCGCCACAGCCTGATTGGCTTCAGCCCATCCGGTATCGAAAACATTTGCCCCAAGCCCCACAGCCAATGCGCCCGCACCGGTGGTCTTGATAAAGTCTCGCCTTGAGACACCTTTTAGTTCATTGCCATTTTGATTTGCCATAACATCCCTCTGTCCGTGTCCTTTTCAAATCATCTGTTTATTGTAATAGATATAATTGACAATCTCGTAAAAACTTAAAGATTCAGATGGCTAAGTAAAAAACTTCATAAGCGAGGAAGGTAAATTTTCTATTATTTAGGCGTACTAAGGTACGTCGTGATGATAGAAAATTTACAGTGACGAAGAATATAAAGTTTTTTTACAACGCCATCATAATTAATTGTTGTCATAGTGGAGCGAAATGAAATGTAGATTTAAAAAATATAATAAAAGGGGGACGGGAAAACAATTGTCCCTAAGTGCATTGCACTTTGGGACAATATCACCAATGAAAGAGGGGTACAGAAAGATGGAGCTAAACGTTAAGAGGAATAGGTGCAGTAATGCAACAAACTACTTTTCAGAAGTTTCAGCAGGTGCAACTCCTGCTTTTTCTGTGAGGCGAACAAGTTCAGCAATGGAGTCGATATGTAATTTAAGCAAAATCTGTTTCCGATGTGCCTTGATGGTGCGTTCAGAAATATCCAATTCATAGGCAACCTGTTTATTTCTGACCCCTTTAATAAGGTGTTGCATCACCTCGTATTCCCTTGTAGTCAGCGATTCCAACTGTTTTCTGGCAGAGATAATATTTTGAATTTTCGATGCCTGCAACAAAGCTTCCTCTACTGATGTTAAAAGTTCGCTGTCATCAAATGGTTTGCAAAGAAAGTTGACCGCACCCAGTTTCATAGCCTGTACACTCAAGGGAATAGTGCTGTGGCCACTTATAAAAATGATTGGCATACAATAATCCATTGATATCATTCTTTCCTGTAGTTCGAGGCCGTCGAGGCCGGGCATTTTCACATCTGAAATAAGGCAAGTAGGCTCCTCCCTCCTGCTTTTACAGTCAAGAAATTGTTGTGCAGAAAGAAAAGATCGTACTTGATAGCCCGCAGAGGTCAATAATAAGCTCAGGGCACTACTGACTGAAGGGTCATCATCCACTACATAGATAGTTGGTGTCGTTTCTGTCATTTTAAAATTAAGCGATATTTTTTCTGGGTTCACCTGCAATCGGAAGGATCAAAGAAAAAACTGCCCCGCCACTCTTAGTATTGTCCACAAGAATTTTTCCATCATGCGCCTCAAGAATGGATTTGCAAATGGATAATCCAATGCCGATCCCTTTAGGCTTCGTTGTTTGAAATGGGTCAAAAACAGTTTCCATTAATTCAGGCCGTATGCCATTTCCGGAATCTGAAATTTTAACAATGACACTGTTTTCATTTTCAAGGGCAGAAGATATAGTAATAGTACGTTCATCAACTGGCAGAGATTCAATGGCATCAAATGCATTTGTTAACAGATTGATAAGCACCTGTTGTAATTGGATAAGATCAAAAAACACCAATGAGACCTGAGGCTGCAGGTTATAATTGATAGAAATATTTTTAAGGATAATTTCACTGTCCAATAAAGACACAACATCATTGATAACAGAGTTGACCTCAAGGAATTTTCTTTGCACCTCCCCTTTTTTAACCAATCCACGTAGCCTATTGACTACAGCCGCAGCCCTTTTATTATCTTCAACAATACCATTGAGTGCTTTTGATATGTTCTCATAATCAGGTGTATCTGCATTCAAAAAACGGATGGCTGCCTGTGCGTAGCTGCGCATTGCTGCTAGTGGCTGGTTGATCTCGTGTGCAATTGCTGATGTTAATGTATTTAAGTTGAACAGTCTATCCATGTGTGCCAAATCTGATTGTAGTTGGTGTATCTGAGTTTTATAAAACTCCCTCTCGGTGATGTCACGGTTACTCGCTCGTATACCTTGGTAGTTCCCCTGATGATCAAATACAGGCTGACAAACATGCTCAATCCATCTTACTTCGCCATCAGGTCGTAGGATCCGAAAATTAATAATCTTGTTTTTTGGGGTACTCTGGTCACCACACGTATGTTTATCCCAAATCCATTGATCTTCAGGTAGGATGATAATATCGAGCAAAGCAGGGTTTTTAATTAATTCCTCTGCTGTATAATCACAAATTCTCTTGCATGATGGAGAAACATATTGCATCACATAGTCTGGAGTTTGCCAATATTCCCAATCATATGTGTGATCTGCCACAGTTCGGTATTTCTGCTTAGATAATAATAGTTCATCCTTTGCTTGGTGGAGTGTTCTTTTTTGAATAATCAGGCGCGAAATTATCAGCAATAAAAGGGTAAGCAGCACAAGCGAGCTGATAAGTTGATACCTATACGTATCCCATAGCGTGAACTCTTCAAATAGCATGATACTGCCAGCTGGCAGCTTTGCTTCCCGGATAGACCAACGTTTTAGCTGACGCCAGTCAAACATATGCTCAGATTTTGCAACTCGAGTGAGAGGGATATCGATTGGTTGTTGCCCGTTTAATACTTGTACCCCCAGGCTGGCAACTTCTCTACCTTCTCTTTCAAAGCTGCTCATGTATCCGCCAACGACACCTGTACCAAGAGCAACATCCCAAAATGTATAGACGGGAGCTGTCGCAGCTTGAGTGATTTTTTTGAGGGACTCGTTGCCAACGAACTCTTTCCCGGCACCATCTAAAAGAATTGGTAGAGATATTATTATCGAATGTTTTGGGAGATTTTGCAAATCATGAAGAAGTGAAGACATTGGTAAACCTGTCAAGTAGGAGAGAGTATACCTGTCTTCATATTCTTTGTATTCCTCGCGTAGACTATTGATCCATTTCTCAACAATCAGACCCACTCCCCCAACTATGAAAATATTCTCTGTTTCAGGATGTAATGAAAGCGCTAGGTCGAGGGTTTCTTTGTAACTAATATCGGTGAAGTATCCAGTTGTGTTCGGGGGTATAGTTTTTTTGTCCATAAACTGTTTTTCAACACCACCAAAAACGATAGGGGTGTCTGGACTAAAAATATCTCTGTATTTGAAAACCAGGTCTACTGCTGGATTGAGGATTGGAATTATGAGATCAGGTTCTTGATCATTGTACTTATACCTGTATAGATCATGTAATAGTTTTGCATATTGAGGTTTTTTGTAATGAGATAAATCAAGATGCTCGATGTTAATAATGTAATCTGAGGATTTATCGTTGTTAAATATTGAGCGAATACCATTTTCCCACTGTTTGGCAATTGGCATTGTCGGGCGAAAAGAAAATAATACCAATACTTTCTTTCGTTCATTTTGTTCTGAAGCATGAGTGAAGGATGCAAAAAACACAAGAAGTATCAAGAGCGGATAAAAGCCTTTTGTGATGATGTTAAGTTTCTTTGACATGTGGACCCTAGAGTCTGTCAACAGTTGAACTCCGCATTAAAGGAATGTGCATTTCGGTGAAGTATTGTCCTAAAGTGCAATGCACTAAAGTCCAATTGTTTTCCCTGGTCATTTGTTATAGCTTTTTATGCATGTGCAGACAAGGTATTCGATCTATTTTTCGAAATAGTAGTTTGGTTACACTGTTCATTCCTGCAAAGCTCCAAAAGACACGTTAAATGTTACAAATAGATCCATTGTGTCTGATTTAATTACACACATATAAACTTAATTACCTGTATTGTCCCAAAATGCAATTGTTATCATGCTATGAGCCCTAAATTACTAGAGAGTTGGATTGTTTTTCTTGATGAAACCATGGAAGGAGGAAATGAATATGAAATGTGTAAAAAATACAGTGATGCTTGTCATCTTATCTTTATGTGTAGCGAGCCATGCAATGGCAACTGAAAGCAGGTATACCGATGATGAATGGCACTTTACCCTGTCTCCTTTGTTCTTATGGGGGATGAGTATAGATGGATCGTCCACAGTAGGGCCAGTAGAACTACCACTTGATGTCGGCTTTGACGATGTTTTAGATAATCTTGAGTTTGTTTTTACTATCCACTTTGAAATGCAAAAAGGAGATTGGACTCTTTTTACAGAATATCAACATGTTGATCTTGAGCCTTCTTTTAACACTTCATCAGGAACAGAGGTGGCTATAGATTTCATAGACCAGATGTTTGAACTCGGTGTAGCCTACAGGGTTGCCACATTTGGCATAAACGACCTTGAAGTGCTAGGAGGTGCTCGTTATACAAGCCAGGATTTGGATGTTAAGATTGGTCCCGGGGTCCAGTTGCTTGATGTCAGCGAATCATGGTTGGACGGATTTATCGGTATGCGTGTTTTCACTCATATTTCCGACAACTGGACTTTTATTGGACGCGGTGATATCGGCGCTGGAGGCTCAGATTTTGTCTGGAATATTGCAGGCATGGTTGATTATCAGTTCAAAGACTGGGGATCTGTTTTCTTTGGATATAGATGGCTTGATTACGATTACGAGAATGGGAGCGGTTTGGACTACTACGCTTACGACGCTCTTCAACAGGGACCTCTGGCTGGACTCTCTATCCATTGGTAATTTTTAGATCACGGAGCTTTTTCTCATGAAATCACAAAACCGAATCCCTAAAGCTGTTGTTTTAGTTTTGGTCGTATCGCTCACTCTGGTTTTAGTTTCTTGCGCTAATCAGAACAAGAATAGTCAATCAGAAACTGCCAACTTGACTGCACAGCAAAAAGCTGATGAAAGAAAGCATATCCTGAAAACCGCAGATGATACATTGGTGGAGCTTTATAAACACGAGCCGGCGGCACAAAAGGTTATCGAAAAGGCATATGGCTATGCAGTGTTCACCAACACCGGATACAACATCATTTTATATGTTGGAGGAAAAGGGCGGGGTGTTGCATTTAAAAATGCAGATAAGAAGCCTGTCTTTATGATCATGCTGAATGCAGGTACTGGCCCTGGCGTGGGATATACCGAGTACCGACAAATCCTTGCATTTTCATCGGAAATTTTATTCAACCAATTCCAAACTATTGGTCTAAATGCATCTGCATCTGCCAATGCAACCATAAAAGTAGGTGCCGTTGATATGGACGAATCTGGAGTAACAACTCTGGTTCCTGGTGTTAGTCTTTATCAAATCAACGACGAGGGAATAGACATCCAGGCTGATTGGGGTGGAATGAAATATTTTAAGGACAATGACCTTAATTGAAATAAGGTTAAAAAAAGTGTTTGAATGACTGATATCTTAATGTTTTGCTTTGTGTTCGCCAGATTCTCCATGTGGAAAATCGAATCTGGGCGCAGTTACCAAAACTAACAAGAAAATAAGGAAGTTGGACATGCTTACTACCCATAAAAGTTTTTTGATTGTTTTAGCACTGTCGTTTTTCATTTTCGCAGGATGCAGCAAGACCACCGTCACCGGTACCTGGAAAAAGAATGATTTTACTGCCCAGCCCTTTACATCAATTATGGTTGTAGGGCTCACCAAGGATCACACCCACAAACTCCTCTGGGAGGATACAATGGGTGACAGATTGCGCCAGCATGGTATCAAAACGGTTGTATCAAGCCTTAGCGCGTTCCCAGACGACAAGCAAATAGACGAGAAAGAAATTCTCGCCTATGCAAATAATAAAGGTATTGAAGCGGTGCTGGTGACACGCCTGGTTGACACCAAAAAAGAAGACGTTTATCATCCGCCCAGTGGTGCGTATTATGGTGGTGCATATGGACATTATGGTCGCTTTGACAGCTTTTACCCTTATGCATACAACCAAGTGTATTCAACAGGTTACACTACTACCCAGACCATTGTTCTTTTGCAAACCAACTTGTACCAAGTAAAAGGAAAGGAGTTGATTTGGAATATGTCCTCCGATACCTTTGATCCAAGGTCAATTAATCAACTGATGGACAGTGTCAGCAAAAAGGTCCTGGCAACTCTGAAAAAAGAACAGCTTATTTAGTGCTGTAAGGCACTAAAGGGTGGAAGAACATACAATTTCTGATCTTCTTTCATTGGAAGTAAACAGGAAAAAAAGGAGACAATTATGAATAAAATTACAATCAAACTATGTATCCTAATGATTCTTGCATTGGTTTCTGGGTGCGCTTCATCGGGTGGTGGAGCGAACAAATTTATTGAAACGCACGATTATAATTCTGACGGGAAAATATCAAGAGATGAATATCATCGTTCATTCGATGAAATAGATTATAATGGTGATGCTCACCTTGACGATGGAGAGGTTGGGAGCGTACTATCTGGGCATTAAAAACATAAAAAGCTTTGTTGGGTTTTTAAAGAAAATTGAAATCGATTGGAAACAGCAATGAAAGATACTTTGATTAAAGATAGTAAAACTATCAAGTTTCATCTCTTTGTTCTCATCTGCATTGTGGCAAGCATTATGACGACAGGCTGTACCGGTAAACGTTCAGTGAAAGGACTGAAAGCGATCGCAGTTACTGAAGGATCGCTGGCCTCTAATTTACGCATATTAGAGACCATCAAACCACACTTGGTTGAACTAGACGTTGAGTTTGACAACCTTCCGCACCCAGGTGTTCTGGGGCGCGATTATTTTAATGCCCAGGAAATCAACGAGATTGAAGGCCTGCTGTTTCGCTTCCTGGCACTCCAGACCACACTTTGGGACATGGTTAATTCCTACGGCGGACTGGGTGCAGATTTTTCGGCTGATGAACTTGACACTAAAGCCCATGTGCTTTCAATATCCGCAACGTTACTGATGGCAAGCCATACCTCGTTCATAGTTGCTCGTTTTGCGGACGATCCGCTTGCTATCGCACAATTGAATGAAACCTACTTCCGCTCAGAGATTCCGTTTGGGAGCTACGACCACATGCGGGAGAATGCAACACTGCCAAATCTACTAGAATCCACAAGCAAAATTAAGACGCTGTACGCCAGAGAAATGGCAAACCCACAGTCGGCGTTGGCCACCCTTGCGAACAACGACGCCGAGTACGCCAAGATCATATCACAGATTCCTTCATTGCAGGAAACTTCAGAGACTCGTTTACAGGAAGTTGCAAGGTTATATCCATCACATACCAACACTGAAAAACTCGCAAGAGAAGACGTAGGACAACAGCACAAAACGTTGTACGCCATACGATCGTTCTTGTTTAAGGAAGTCAGTCGCCTTAAAAACCCTGCCGGACACGTTGTTGTCTTTTCCGATGCCCAGAAGCAGATGATTTTTAGCCTGCTGGAACCCGGAGATCTGATCCTTACGTATACTGCCGGTTATATGAGTGACGTTTTTATACCCGGAGCGTTTAAACATGGCATAACGTATATAGGTACGCCGGAGAATCGTGAATCTATTGGCCTGTCTGCAAATGGATTACCATCTAACGAACGGTTTGATATACAGAAATTGGCTGCAAATCTGCAGCGATCTTCTCTGCCCGACGGCAAGCAGGCAGACATGATCGAAGCCGTGGCCGAAGGTGTCATATTCAACGACCTCGAGCACATCATGGATACGCACATAAATCGAATGCTGGTGCTTCGGCCGCGACTGAGTGATACAGAACGAGCAGCCTTTCTGGTCGAGGTATTCTCGTACCTGGGGGATGGCTACGATTTTCGCTTCGATTTCGCCGATGCATCAATGCAGGTATGCACTGAGGTCATTTATCGCGCGATCAATGGTAAGGGTTCAATAGATTTTGTGCTGACGGAGCGAGCTGGTCATGAAACTCTGAGTGCGGACGACATCGCAAATTATTATCAGGACTCAGAAGCATTCGATTTTGTACTACTTGCCGAAACAGATCCTGCCAGCAAAAACAATGAAGCGTTGCTTCTTGTTGGGTCCGAAGGCGAACTCCGCGTCAAAGCACTTATGAATGCTCGATGATATCAATAAATTCGAAGCGGCGACGTGGAATCGCAAGAACAGCGAATAACAAACTGAGATCAAGACGGTAGGACACGAACCGCCCACCTCCTTGTGATAGACGGCGTAGGAAGATTAGAATACTTCCATCACGTCAAAGCCATGCTGTCGGTCGAATGGAACGGGCACCATTCGTTATGAACATTATATGACCTTGGGGGTGGCGCAAACCTCTTGGGAATAATTACTGATCCGCACCCTGATCGTCCAGTTCACCAAACAGTGCTGGGATTGTCTTTTTCTCGGACAGTCCACGCTTAGCCAGAGGAAAAGAACCCTGTGTAGTGACGATTAGACCGACGTATTACTCACGCCAGTCTAAGTGATTCATAGTAGAAAGAGTTTGGGATACATGGGACATTAACCCATAGCGTGCAGTCGTTGTTAAAGGTGCCCCCCCCCTTCGAGGCATGGATAGAAACACTAGGATGCTGTCCGAGAATGCCCTTTCGGAGTCTGCGCTATCTGCCCAAACTCTTCAGAATTGTCAAAAAACAATGCTCGCAGGTAAGCGACCGGAGGAAGATTCCGAAATCGGTGAGATATATGGCTGTGCTTATTTTTTGAAAATTCTTCGATTTTGAACAGATAGCGTAGACTTCGAAATTTCTATTCTCGGACAAGCTCGTAGGGAAGTTTTGCCTCTAAACTCTCATCAAAGTGCAAATCGAGCTGCGGGAACGCTATCACAATGCCCTCGTCCTTCAGCGCCCACCAGATGGCTTCATTAAGATCCGACCTGACAATGTTTGTTCTCCAAGGGGCATTTATCCAGACACAAACCTGGTAATTCACTGAAGAGCTGCCGAAATCGGTGAGATATATGGCTGGCGCGTGTCGAGAAGAACGCCCTTCAAGTTTATCGCAAACGCCCTTAAGTACTTCTCGAACCTTCTTTAAATCCGAGAAATAACTGACCCCAATGGTCGTTGAGACTCGGTAGAGTGAATCCCTGAGGGTGTAATTGCCGATCTTCTCTTTAACGAATAACGAGTTGGGAATCAGAATGTCGCAATCGTTTCGGGCTCTGACAATTGTTCTGTGAAGTCCGATATTCTTGACCCTGACCATGAGGCCGTCAACCTCAAGCACATCTCCGTGCTTGATCGTTTCTTCGGCCCTAATCTGAATGCCGGCAACGTAGTTTTCAGCGACATTTCTCAGCGCAAATCCAACAGCGACGGCAACCAGGCCACCGGTCGTGAATAAAGAGGTGAAATTGAGACCGGCGACATGAAGGGCGGTCACGATTCCAAGCGTCGAAACAACGTAGCGGCAAATACTTTTATAAGTGACAAAGGCATTATCGCTTTTGAAAAATCGATCAATTAACTTCAACAGAAGTCGCAAAAACAGATAAGAGAGAATAAGAACGAGTACGGCTTTGATCCCCTGGAAGAGAAACTTCTCAAGATCTTCCACTGGGATGTGGCCGAAAAATTTTGCCAGCCAGTTGAGGAGTTTGTTCATTTCTTGCCAGTTCCTCCTGCGTTTCGCCCAATAACGTCTACAACATCCCTGAAGGTGGTCGATTACCTCTAGGTTCGGTTTATTAAGCGGGGTTCCCTCGGAACCGTTATCAATTAAACTTCAAATTCTACCAATCCAAAAAGCTTTTACTCCTGTGCAACAAGTTAAAGATTCGTCTCCCAAGAGAGTGATTGTTGATGTTGACACTCTTGCACGGCGAGTTTACGGCTTGTATTTGAATCTCTTCGTTCTTGTTATTTTCAACTTATAATGTCCAGGTTTGTCCACGTAACAATCATTTTCCAATGCAGTTTTCACCTTCGTAAGAAAACGAGATTATCGTACGATCAACGATTTGAAACGCTTTAGTACAGCTGTTTAAACCCCCTTAATTTCCTTGTACGACATTTCTCTATGTTGTCTTCACTTTTACTTTGGGAAGAGAAATTGCAGTTGTAGTCGTAACTACCAGTCAGTGCCAGAATCAGGTTTTTCCACATTGTAATATGCTCCAGCCTGCGCATTAATCGGTTGTTTACCCACATGAAAGATTTTCCCGAATCCCCCCCGAAGGGCACAGTCCACCTGTTATCACTATCAGCTTCCCAATTTGCTGTAATGATTGGTGCACTTGTCAGATACCAGCCGTTGGAAAGCATTATAGTTCCCCATGTATTTCTTACCCTTAAAACTCAGGAAAAAATACTAGCACCGGTAAACGGTAAAAAGCGGGCTAATGGTCCAACAGTACAACTACTTTTCTCCCTTTTACTTTGTACTGCCATTTCAGGAACTGTTTATCGTAGTCAAACCAGACCGCAGCCTTCCAGTCACCGGAAAAAGTAAACTTTTCTGCAGGTATTTTTTTATTACCAATTAATACCGTATCAGAGCTTTTTTGAACTTTGACGTTTAACAGGCGAAACTCAGGAATACTGAACAGTTGAGTGTGTTCTGTAATGGCGTAATGCCATACTGCTATTGGGAAGGCATCTGCCGGCAGTTTTATCACCTGATTATTAAGCGTACCGACATAATAATCAGAAGGTTCTCGAGTAAGATCCATCGCGTAGGTTGTGCCATCTTCATTGACATTACCCCACAAGCGCTTCATTTCATCGGCTTCCCAAAATTCATGCGTATGAAGTGTGTGATGGAAAACCTCTATTCCAAGGATGGAATGTGAGGCACGAGTCTTGAGTTCCTGTAGCGTACCTTCCTTGTCATGTCGTGTTGTGTAATGCACCTGGCCAATCTTTTTGTTATTTAGCAGAATTGAGGCGAAATGATTTTTAAATGTATCAGCCCTAACAGTGGCTACCATTAGCACAGGCATTATGAAGATTACGAATAACAATACAAAGCAATGTTTTTTCATAAAAGTATCCCTAAAAACCAACAACCAGATAGAGCATTGGCCCATTATAGTCGTATTCAATATCATACTCTACGCCATCAGATCTGCGGTAGTGTAAATGTAGGCAAGCCCGATGCCGGCATTTTGCCAGGGTCGATACTCAATCCCACCAAAAAAGTCGAAGATGGTTCCGTCCACATCCCCAATTTCAAATGCAAAAGCTCCAAAATGGGAGGTCATATACAATTCAGAGGTGAAGGCATGGTTGAAGAAAATGCCTATTGTTGGCAAAGGCTCGCTAACATCCAGACTATTGATTTTAGACGATGGAAGGCCAGGTACATTGACTCTGAAAGACTCTTTGAACGTGGTATGATTTACGCTCAGATCAACTCCCAATTCAGTTGTATCAGTGCGCATAAAGGCGTAGCCCGCAGCCAAACGAAGTACCTGCGTTTCAAATTCACCCTCCAGATTCGTGCCTGCCGGTACGGTGAATGGGCCTATATTTAAGGGGTTTTCCAGTCCAGCACTAGATGATTTACTGATACCGGAATAGCCTGCTTCAATACGCCAACGAGGAGTAATACGCCAAAGACCAGATATTGCAAAGTCGACATCATCGGCTACCATGCTTTCATCGATATTCAATTCCTGTCCATAGGCGTTTACAGTGGCGTCAAAATTACCCCAAAAAAGCCCTAGTCGTAAGGTGATGTTTTCATCTAACGCCGGATTTCGGCCTTGGGCTGTTGCAGCCATTACAAAGAGCTGGCTGGTTAACAGAACCACCACTGTCATAAATAATAATTTCATTTTCATATTCTTTCCTTTCTTTTACTTGGTTAACACAGCCTAACACCGGTAAACGGTAAAAAATCCTGTACTCTTTTCAGTACTCGCTTGAGGGGTGTTAATACCTTACTCTTAAATTGCTTGTTTGTTGTGACAGGGTTTCAGGAGTAAGGTGCTGAGAATAAAACCAGTTGTTTTCATTTTTTCACCCTTTGGGAAGTATAGATCTATTTAGCTAGACGAAGACAAACTCTAGTTTTTTTTCTTTCCTTGAATCGGCTACAGTAAATTGCCAATTCACATTTGACATGACACTAGGTATATACGTTATGACTGTCTGCTTACCTCCGGGGACCGCCACCCAAATGTCCATCACTAAGTTCTGTATCGTCTAGGTGACCATCTCCGTCAGCGTCCATCGAGTCGAATGCTCGATGGTATTCCTCTCTCGAAAGCCTGTCATTATCGTCATGATCATGAGTATCAAGAAACGCGTTATTTCCATCTGAGGAGGCACATCCGCCAATTACAGCGATAGTCATTAAAAAAAATAAGTGAATCGCAATCTTTTTCATAGTTGCCCTCTTTGTAATTGTTGACTCTCTGTGTTTTCACTTGTCGTCACTATTGCCAGCTCCGTGATAATCATCTAGATGAACTAGCTTCACGGGAAAGCCTGAAACCTGCCGCATACTTTCCCGCAAATCAAATCCTATCGACAAGGGGCTGAGGGGGATGACTTTAACATCATCTATCTTCCCGGTAAGGCTTAATGGTATGGTCGTAATGGTTTCAAGTGCTCCTCCAATCAGCGGGATATGTCCTAGAAGAGTATTTTCCGTTGCTAGTGGTGCTGCTAATATCGTAAGATCTATTTTCTTTGAAAGGATGTTCATTTTCCCTGCACCACTGAGCTTTATTTCGTCAGCGTCCAGGATGAATTTTTTAAACTTTAGCTCTCCTTTCTGTAATTTGATGTTTGCTTGCAACCTATCAAAGCCTACCCCTTCTTTCATCATTTCATCTGCACTCACATGTCTTGTTAGAACCTGCGTGACGTTGAGAAACTTTAAGATATTAAGCAGTATGATATCATGGTAGAGGTGTCCATTAGATATGCTCATCTCCACGGAACCCGTTGTTGACATGGCCAGGTCTTTTGCAGTCCCGTGTCCCTCTAGGGCACCTACTAAATCAAGTGTTCCATCGGCCTTAAAATGCCGGTCAACAAAACAATTCAGTGTTGTATTCAGTTTCTGTGCATGGGCCTTGGGCTCCAGGTGAAAAGCGAAATTTTGCTGTGATATATTAATAGTGCCTAGCACTTGAATACCACACAGAACCGTTTCTTTCAGTGTTATGTTGGCTGCATTGTTCTGTAGTCGTATGTCTGCATGTAACGGTTGTATGGCATAACCATGCGCCTCGAGTTTGTTCGTTTTAAAATGGACTTCTCCTTCAATTGGCAAGGAAAAGGTTTTATGGGCTGTCTTTTTGTCCTGCGATGTGCTCTTGCTTCCTATATTTTCCTTGATTGCATCAACATCTATACGATCAGCCTCAACATCCAAAGCAACCTTCAGCGTGCCGGAGGCGTTCGGTCTCACACTTCCGGCCAAAGTCAGGGCTGTATCACTCCAGGACAGATTGGCAGATTTAAGGGTTATGGTGTCAGGCACCCCTTTCACTTCAATCTTATTGATTATCAAAGGCGCTTTGGAGGTAATAGGTACAGACAGCCCTTCTCCGTTCATTTCTCCGAGAAGACTGAAATCAAATGGATTTTCCAGGTTTAGAGAAATTTTTGCTTTCCCGTCAATCGAACCACTCAGCTGCGGGGTGATTTGAGCTACTTGACTCAAGGTAGATTCATGGAGTGTGCCATCAAAAGTAACATAAAGGAGCTGGTTCACCTTTTTGGCAGTCCCGGACACCTTAGTGAGGTGGTCTTTCACCATCAAGCTATCAACAATTACTGTATCTTTAGCCAAACTCACATCTGTGATAACCTCAAGGTTGTCCTGAAGTGCAAGTGTTGCTGATATCTTGTGTTTCCCTTGATACGAATATGTTAGGTGTGATTTTCTGATCGTTAGTGGACGAAGCTTCAACCAGGGTGGGGAGTGAACGTTATCAGTAATCCAGCCAATGAGTTGTGGTCCGATTCTTCCATCAAAGCTCAAGCTGATATTTTTTTTATTATCTGCCATATAGTCGAGGTATTTACCGGACATGGTCAAAGAACCATCAACCATACTCGCCTGAACATCAGAAAAAGTTAACGAATCTGGGTCAACAAAAAATTTCAGCGAGGCAATCTTTAAGGGGCCAGGCTGCCTGGAAAGATGTTGGATAGTGAGATCCTCAAGCTCTCCAGTTAGGTTGAAATGGGATTGGTGAAAGTCCCCCAGGGGGACGCTTGCTAGGATCTCAGTCAAGTGCAGAATGCTTTTGCCTCCACCATAATACTCGGCGATGTTTCGGGTTGCCTTATTCGATGAAAGCCAGGGCATCAAATCCGGTATGACAATACGTGAAGTTCCCGATGTAATGGTAAAGTTCATTGTCTTACCGAGATCAAGGTTACCCGAAAACGAAGCAAAAGAAGATGTCCCTACGGAGCCATTGAGTCGCTCCCATTGTATCTTGTGCCCGTCATAGCTAATACCACCATCAGTTATCTTCAGAGGGTAAGGTATTTTGTGGTAACGTGTTGAAAGTTTGATATCAGTTGCTGATACATCTACGTTTACCTGATCAGTATCACCTGTGAGCGATAATGTTCCAGTGGCACTGCCCCGGAGATCCTCGATTAGCGCCAGTTCATTGTTGAACGCTTGATCTGTTATAAAATTTGCTAAAATTGCAGGGATATCTGCCACATCAACATCTATAATTGTCTCTACATGAAGTGGCAGTGGATCTTTCGTCAGCTCTATCTTGAAATTTCCGTTTTTCACAGTCGAATTCTGCCACTGGGCCAGAACATTTGCTCCTGTCAGAATCCCTTTTGACATGCCCACTTCACCTGACACATCGGTTAGCACCAGATTGGCTCCAGGGATGTTAATTTTCCCGCTTGAAAGGTTGGCTTGCAGAACAAGATTGTCGAGATCTGCCAGACCGCTGGGAGTATCGGCCTGGCCGGATACGGTGAGCAATGGGATCGCACCACCTTTCAAAATCTCGAAGATGGTTTGAGTAACGCTGTTTGATCCCGACAGTGCCAGAGATACTGAGCGGGTAGAATTAATATCAATGTTCCGGCCTTCGAGTTTCAGGTCTAATTTAGGCGTTTCTTTAGCCACCTTGACACTTCCCGATATACGCATCAACGGACTGCCAAGATGGAGTTTAGAAATGGCAATGGTCGTAGAAGCTGGATTGACATTTACACTGCCCGAAAGTGTCTGAACCTCAATATCAGTAGTCTGCCCTGCCTCTAACAAGCGAACATTCGGTGCGGAACAATTGAAATTAAGAGCAATATTTTCTTTATTATGAAGGGTTATGCCAAGATCAATGTCAGCTTCTCCGTTTTCTATCCTCAACGAAGCATCTGGTAAAAAGATGTCATTGATAGCTCCAAGATTTAACCTTCGAAGTTCAACCTGTGCGCTGCCCTTAGGCTGGCTGGTGTCAATCGTACCCGTCACAGAGACGTTTTCAAACATGTTCGATGTGGCCGTGACCTTAAGTGTGACAGAATCCGATACATTTTGTATCAAAGCATCAAGGCTATCGAATGAGAAGGTGTTTGTTTGATCATAAATAAGCTTCACACTTCCCTGAGAAATTGTACCATTATCGAGAGACAAAAAAACATTTGGCAGCCTGGAAAGGCCCTTCAATAGAGATGGCAGCACCTCATTGATATCAACATGACGTGAATGTTGTTGTGGACGATCAGTCGATTCAAGCATCCAGATAGTAACTTTAGGCCGCATGACCGTTACCTTTTTGAGAACAATACGACGTCCGGTCAGAGACCTTATAATTTCTGGATATACTTCAATATTTTCCGCTGCTGCTGACAACTGTTTTGGAATGTCTATTTGAGGATTGACAAGTACAATATGAGGGGAAGGAAAAACAGAGAGATGAAGACGACTATAATCGAAATCACCGCCAACCAGTGCAGAGACCTCACTGCGAACTTTGTTTGCAAGTGATGTTTTTTCAATCAGCCATGGAGCTATCAAAGCTACAGCAGCAAAAAGAACCAAAACAGAGCATACACTTACCACCAGGCCGATTGCTATCTTTTTGACTGTTTTCATGGGCCGAATTCACCTTAACGAAGTGAGGCGTTTGTTGTCCATAATATGAGACATGTAAATGTCTTCCTGAAAAAATAAACGGTTTCTCTTCCTTGAGTGCCCCTCTTCTATAATTTGAAACATCGGTAAAAAAGAAGCGAGCCTGCAGGATGTCGGCACCGTCAACCTTGCCTTGTATTGCCCTTATGTACCCGTTCGGGCTGATGAATAGAGATTTTTCCATAAGGCTATGTTTATCACACAGCCAATGGAATACAACATTAACTTTTCTCAAATCGTATGAAATCCCACCACATTATCTGACCTGTGTTGCCAATACGGTGATGAATCAAAATCTGGTTTGTTTGATTGAAAAATATGGAGGTGAAGTGCTCACTACTCCCTATGGTGAATATGCAAAAATGATTACAATGCCATATTTTCTTAAATGATTTATACAGATTCTGCGCCCGAGATATTGTCATTTGTTAATGTGGCTCCTGAACATGGCGAAGAGTCGATGGATAACCTTCTCAAGGTTTATTACTTAAAAAATACTATCCAGATGTTTCTTTGTTTGTCCAGGCAAGCCCGGCTCTCTGTTGCGCATCTCTCATCACAAATTCCACTGATAGAGAGACATAGCCATTCAGTGGAATACGGGCACTAGTGTCATCCAAGATCCGTTATTTTTACCTGAGATCAAGATGGGAGCGAGTCCATTATTGCTCTATTGCCTGATAGTGATACCTATTCAGATCAGCCAGACCGGCGCGCAGTTTGTCTGATTTATAAAACGCCTGCTGAAACCAGTCATATACCTCCCAGAAGGTAGTATCAGCACGATTTACTCCATATTTCCCTAGCTTTTTTATATACGTCTCACTACCGTCAAATTTATCAAGGATTTCTAAAAAATCTGGGAGATCATATGCATCAACAACAAAAAAGTAATTTGGATAAGAACCGACGAATCCCTTAATGAAATCTGCTCTGTCTTTGTTGGAATTAAGTTCGCTCTTCTCTTTAAAAAGGAATTGAACATTATTGTGCCATCGGTCTATCACGATTGAAATCACAACATCCTTTTTACCCAGTATGTTTTTAATACGAACCCAGGCAACATTTGCATTGTGACCTGCGACATGGCGGAAGAAAGAAACTCCAGGGGCCGAAACGGCAACAAACCCTTCAAGTATATCTTCAATGGTTTTATATTCTGTTGGGAGTTCAGGGTAAGATGCGTCTGCTCGCAGATAATTCTGGTCAAATGAAACGCCTGCAACTTCTAGGTGATTTTCAACCACCTTCTCAACTAACTCCCTTTTCGGCTCATCTGTTGTATAGGAAAGAGCAGCAGGAATTGGAGCAGAAGAGTAGTTTATTTTTTCAAGTTTGACGCCGGTATACCATGATTGCATCATGGCATTTCTCTGCTCCTGCGGCATATAGTCAAGGAAGTAACTCTCTCCTTCAACCCGCAGCGCATCCATATAGAGCCGGGTGGCAAGCTGATGTCCTGCAGTGCCGTAAACATCGAAACCAGCAACAAGGGCATAATATATTCTCTCAAACAATGGGTAATCGATCAGCCACATGGTTTTGGGTAAATTACCAAGCACCCCCCTGTGTACCGAGGCACTGTCAAAATGCCTAAAAACAGTAAGGACAGGCTGATCATCAGGCTGGTTTCCTTTCCAAATAGACTCTAGACCAAGCCCATCCGGGTAGTGAGCTCCATAGAACTGCTGTCGTGCTTTATAGTAGTCAACAGCCCACTTATAGTGCTTATTATCAAAGAGCGATTTGCGTAAATTGTAATCGCTGCCATCTTCTGCAGGCATCCTCAATTTTTCAGACTGCAGCTTAATAAAACCTGGATATTTTACTGATAAATCATAGTCTGGATCGAGGAACATGATCCAGAAATGATCATGTATTACATTCAAAGCCACCTGTCCTTTACAGACGGGCCCCCGAATAAACGTCATGATGGTATATTGAGCATTATCGAGCAGCCACTGATACCTTGATCTGGTCGGAATCTGCTGGTACGTCTCAAACGGATTTGCACTTTTTATTTTGTCATAACCAACAAGATGCGGAGCTTTAGACCACTTTGGGGCAATAAATAATTCGTAAATACGTCCATATTGCTTTCCACCTAGAGGAAAGACCATATGGGTTTTGTATACGATGGTCGAATAGATTTTTCTAAATCGATAATAGAATTGGTCGGTACCAGGGTCATCGTATGGGCGGACTGTAGCGATGATATCAATCTCTTCCCCAGGTCCCGTTGTTGAGCGCACAAGCTCGTAGAATTCGTTGCTGCCCGTTTCAAATGTTATGTGAGCAAGAAACAGATGATCATAAATGTAACGTGCTGTCATCTGGTGCTTGGGGTCTTTCTTATTAAAAAACTTTTCCCATTTATCAACCATCTTCTGGTCTTTAACCGGAATTGTCTGTAGGGCATCCTGCTGTTCAGATGAAGGCCCGTGGGCTCCCTGGATCAGCCAGCCAGCCACGGTATTGAAGTCTTCCTGGCTAAGAGGAGGAAAACCAAACGGCATTCCACGATTTGGGTGCTTTTTCAGATAACTCTTAAGTTCAGTTCCTGTTTCAGCACATGTAAGATCATCTGCCTCAGGAAAATATTCACCACTCACATTGGGGGAAAGCCGCTTGTGGTCAAGGAGCATGTATAACATTGATTCGTCATATGTCTGACTCCCCTCCTGCTTAACATTGTAAAAACCCTTCTTTCGCCACTCACCTGTTGAATGTGCATCAACAAAAAGTCTGCTTGGCTCCATGGTTTTCAAACGAGAGCCATTATAAATTGACTCTTTGCTTGCACCACGATCTAACCCCTCCCAAGAACTCATTTTCAGCTGACAAGGCGAGTTATAGCATGAGTGGCAAACAACACACCTTTTTTCCAGCACCGGTTTCACATCAGACAAGTAGTCCAACTGTCGCAGCGGTGGCTCAAGCTGGTAAGCCGGAGTTTGAGGTGGTGGCGTCGCACACCCGGAAAGAAACAAAAAGATAAGCACTGCCACAAATGAAAATATTCGCATGGCCTCTCCTAGAATTGATAGTGACTCACAACCTATTGTATTAACATGATTATTCCGACGCACATTTACCCTCTTTGCTCCTAACCCGCATTTTCCATGAACATTGTATCAATTTGGCTGTGGCTATTAAATTATGGTATTTTCAGCAAGCTGATGAAATTTTTCAAATTCACACAATATTCACCAAAGGTCAGCCCAGGCGGCGCCATCTTCTGCTGTGTTTTGGCACAAACATAGTCTATGGCTTTCATTATTTATAATTGATTATTGTCATGGTGGAGCGAAATGAAATGTAGATTTAAAAAATATAATAAAAGGGGGACGGGAAAACAATTGTCCCTAAGTGCATTGCACTTTGGGACAATATCACCAATGAAAGAGGGGTACAGAAAGATGGAGCTAAACGTTAAGAGGAATAGGTGCAGTAATGCAACAAACTATTTTTCAGAAGTTTCAGCAGGTGCAACTCCTGCTTTTTCTGTGAGGCGAACAAGTTCAGCAATGGAGTCGATATGTAATTTATTCGGGTTAGGATGTATTCTCATTCTATTTTTGATGGAAACAAGCTCCAGTTTAAGTTATGCGGTTAATATTGTCATATCCAAGGTGCTGCCTATCGTGCTTTCGCTGTAATAGTGGTTGAAAAAGATAAGCAGACTACTTATACAAGACTAACACCCCCAAGGGGGTATAAGTGCCTCGAAGATCTCGCGAAGCTCGCTATCAGGTGGTTATTTTAAGTAGCTAATTTCAAAACACTCCCCTGGTTTCTTGTTTTTTATGATATGCTTTCAGGGGTAAGGCACTAATAGTGCCTCGTCCAGGATCGCTACATAACCATTAACGAATCATTTCTACCGGAGAATTAAAATGGGTCTACCTCGTGCGGTTGTTCTGTCAGCATCACTCATTTTATGGCTGCTTCTTTGCCCTGTTTTTGTGCACAGTGTTGTTGAAGATGTCGACAAAAGTCAGCAAGTGGTAGTAGCCACCGAGATTCCAGATGCTATCGTTAACCTGGCCGATGACACTGCGGCCAAAAAGGATTTTTTAACGAGTTGGCTGCACTTGCTCGATAGTGATGAGGCCTCAATAAATAAAAGTGTACTCAGTTATGGGCCTCATTTTCCTGGTGATATGGCAAAGGCACTGAATGTTGCCGGAGGAAATAATGGAGTCAGTGGAGTTGTTGGAATACTTATAAAGTCCTTTATTGCAATTGCAGCGGGTCTATTGGTGGTCTTCCTGTTGCTGAAAATGTTGAAACCTCGCATGCGGATACTTGAAGAGCTTGTACCATCCAACATAGAAGGCCTTTATAAAGTAGCCGCAGGCATCCTGTTTAGCCTCCCTCAGCTTATCTCGCTTATTTTAATCGCGATTGTCTCTACCCTGGTTTTTCTTGTCATCGCAGGCAATGTAACCACTGAAGGCAGGATGTTGTTCCAGCTTGCCATTGGTATACTGCTTATCTTTAGAATCTGTAAAATTGTGAGCGATATCATATTTTCACCGGGGGATAGTTCCATTCGACCGTTTCCGATAGATGACTCTCTGGTGAAACCATTACACATTGCATTTTCAACCGCTCTTACCATTCTTGCCTCCACACTCTTGTTCATACGATGTTTCAAGGACTTGGGGGTGCAGGCTCAGACCATTTCCTGGCTTGCAATTATTATGGGTTCAACCATTCTTGCCATCATAACTTATCTGATTCTGTACCTGCGAAAACCGATTGAGGCATTCTTGCTGAGCGAGGCCGAGCAGGAAAACACAAATTGGTTGAAGCATAGTTTGAAAAAATACTGGCATCTTCCTGCGCTTCTTTATATCGCTGTTTTTTGGTTTATCTGGTTGGGGCATCAATCGACAGGATCGGGGCTTAGAGGTAGTTCTTTTGCGGTGAGTGTTCTCATCGTACCCATTTTTTTCGCTCTTAGTCATATAGGTAAGATCCTGGTTTTTTCAGTGGTGGACTCTCTCGGGCTAGGAAAAGAGCAAGAAACTGAGGGTAATTTGACAATAGTTGAAGGACAGGGCAATGATAGCCAGCCTATTGCAAATAAGGCAAATTCATCCTATCAGGTACTTTTGATTGCTGTTCTAGTAGTTTGGGTTCTTAGTCTGTGGGGATATAATTTCCCCTTTGCAGCCCTGGCCATCAATGCAATTTTTGAGTCACTACTGGTTATAGCTCTGGCGGTATTCTGCTGGCGTTCTTCTTCAAATTATATCGAGAAGAAGATCGTTGATTCCACGCCGGAAGTTGATGGAAGCGAGAAAGATATGGATGATGAATTTGGGGGTGCCGTTCAACGGGGGCGTAGCCATACCTTGCTTCCCGTGCTTCGAAAAGCCATCGGTACAGTTTTGATCGTAATGGTCGTTCTCATTATCATTGCTGCACTTGGCGTACATATTGGGCCACTACTTGCCGGAGCTGGCGTTTTCGGGATTGCAATAGGTTTTGGTGCTCAAAAACTTGTCTCGGATGTTCTTTCCGGTTTTTTCTTTTTGTTTGATGATGCGTTCAGGGTTGGTGAATACATTCAGGCTGGCAAAACGCGTGGTACTGTTGAGGCAATCACTCTTAGGAATACTCTTCTAAGGCATCACCTCGGGATGCTGCAGGTTGTGCCGCATAGCGACCTTGGTGCTATAACAAACTTCATGCGTGGCGGAATGGTTATTAAGTTTCCTCTCGAATTTCCTTACGATACAGATATCGATAAGGTTAGGAAGATAATCAAAAAAGTTGGCCAGGCCATGCTGGAGGATGAAGAGCTTGGTGATGGATTCCTGCAACCAGTTAAATCCCAAGGTGTTCACGAAATAACCAATTCGGTGATGGTTATCAGAGTTAAATTTACCGCCAAGCCAGGGCAGCAGTTTGTCATAAAAAGAGAGGCATTTCGACGAATTACTGAGGCTCTGAACGCCAAAGGTATCTACTACGCCCACAAAAAGGTTCTTGTCGATTTCCCTGCTGATAGCCCACACATCGGAATGGACGAAGAAACCAAGAAGAAGGCGTTGGAAGCAGGCGCTGCTGCAGCACTTACAACAGCAGCTGCTCTTGAAGAAGAAAAACTTGCCCAAGCGAAAAAGGATCAAGAATAGAATTCAAAACGGCAGAGCAGACATATGAAACTGACAACCGCCTAAGGATTTTATAACTGTTTACCGGCGTTGGTTGTATTGATTGGGAGCAAAATATGTCTCTTGAGAAAACAGAATTATCGTTTCCGCTTTGTTTGCAGTAGCATTAATTTATTTAGCCACAACCATTCTACTCGCTACTAAAGAGATTTCTACCACAAGGTATGCTGTTATTGATATAGCAAAGTAGATCCAGGAAATCCAGTCGAACAAAAACCTCGAAAGAATCATCACCGAAGTTGGCAAGATCTCTACCCAGATACCTCTGATCATATCGGAGGTTGAAGTAGTACGAAAATTAGTTTCACCTCTTCTCCATCAGGTCGAGCAGACTCGGAAAATAATCCCTTCCATCCTTGAAGAAGTTGCCTAGGTACGTGAAACGATCCCGCCGATTCTCAAAGAAAGCGAAGCGTTGAGAGCTGCCATTCCGGTAGTAGCTATCCAACAGGCACAGAACTTGGTTCACAGTGCCAAAGATCTTTCGAAAGAAGCAGGTTCCGCTGCTGTCCACGGAGCCGTAAAAGGTGTAATAACAGAACCTCTGGATATTTTAGAGAGTGGAGCAAAGCGATTGATGCCAGAGTAAAATGATTCAGACGCTAAAGAGTAGAGCATTGTAAGATTTTTAATTCAGGTTGACATGGCTATACAAAATGCAATTGAGTTCCCTCGGTACTGGGGTGACTGGCAACCAACGGTAGTTCTGACTCAGTGATAAAATACGATTCCGACAAAGACGAAGAAAACTGTAGGGAAGATCCAGCAGCAGTGTCGATCCATCTGTAGTGCTCTGGCCTCTGCATTTTTGTTCACCAGGTAATTTGTGGCCACCGACTCTAGCAGAGCCAGGAAGACAAGGACAGTCGACCCAAATATAAAACGATCCATAACTGTAAAATAAGTCAATCGTGGCTGGATATCGCCCATTGCAAATTGAAATGCGATTAGTGTCAGCATGGAAGTGGCGGACATACTGATTTGAGGACCCACTTGTGAAGGGTTAATCCAGAATACGGTCCAGGACATGAAAACAATCAACATGAGAGGCACGATGACTTTCCAGGTGTAGTAGCCAGATAGACGTTTTGCTGGAATACTAAATTCGAAGGAGGAATGGCTACTGTTACCGATCTCGAAATGTTTGGTTACCACTTGAGCACTTACATCAGTTATAGACCAGTCTGGGATATTGAAAGCAGCTGGATTTCTCCCGGTTACCGATTCATTGATGATTATTTTGACTTTATTCTGATCATTTTTCTCGCTGAGCAGGGACACTACGATGTTCTGTGTGTCGAAGGGAAAACGGTGAGCGTCATACACAAAAACAAGTGATCCACGATATCGCTGTGTCAGGCGAACCCGACCAGCCTCAAAAACGTTAACAAAATCATCAAATTTTTTAAAAAGACGCCCTGAGTTGAGTACATTAATCTGCGGAGACCAGACTTCATCCAGGCTAAACTGGCACCCCTCATATCCTGCAAGATCTGGATCTATCCAATCTTGTGTCACCATGAAATCTGCAGTTATGGTTTGACTGGTGTCTTCTATAGCTGTTACATCAATTAAGCGTAGGCCGACAGTCACTATTGTTGGTTGAGATGATGCTCCTGGACGAAGGTCTGATTTAACCTCCTTCAGGTCACAATATGTGGATAAAGGGGAACCAGCATTGGCAACATTTGAAAATGTTGCGGTCAGGAAAATTATGAAAAAGAAGAGCATTATTTTCTTCATAGATGTTCTTTCTCCCTTATCAAAAAGAAAGATGTGTGTTTAAATTTTTCCAGCACATATCAAGCCTCCAAGTACTGAGAAAAGCATCGATGTCAACGTTCCAGTCAATAACAAAAATCGGATGGTGTAAATATTATAAACTTTACCTCTTTGTTTCTCATCTCCCCAGCACGCTGCCATCTTCGCAACCATCCAGGCAACCATTACTCCAGATAGATGAAATGCCACTCCAATAGTGAAAAAGAGACTTTCGACAAAGCCAATAGATATGGGGATACTAATCCGGTATTCTGGATTATCTTCACCAACAAGCATTTTGATTCTGCGGGCATAATACTGAGTAACCAGTCCGCCAAATACCACAGCAATGGTTAAACCTGTCAGCCATCGATACGTTTCCATACCTAAAATTGTACAATAATCTCAAGTAAAGATAAACTGCAAAAATGAAATAATGGGAAACATAGCCCAGCATTCTAAAAAGCAATATGAATTAATAGAATAGATACCGAAGTACCTGAAAGGTAGAAAAACATGCAATTCCTGGCCATCTTGCATTCGAGGTAAACAGGAAAAAACAAAAGGAGACAAATTATGAGTAAAATGACAATCAAACTATGTATCCTAATGATTCTTGCATTGGCTTCGCTGAAGTAATACAATAAGTGCAACAGATTGAAGTTTGAAAAGTGAGTGAGTTGAAAGTATGGTTTCAGCTCTCACACTTAACCAAGGTCTGTTATGAATAAACAAAACAAACATTACCAACAACTCATCCGAGATCTAAGATACCAGATTTCTGCACTTCGTAAAGCCGGTATGTCAGTTAGAACTGTAGCTGGAATTGTCGGCGTGCATTTCAGCACTTGTAAGCAGAGAACTTAATAGAAATATGACAGCAACGGGTTACTCACCTTCAACTGCCCAGAACCTCAGTGAAACTCGTAGACGGACTGCAAGAAAAGCTCACAAACGCTCTGATATAACGGATCAAATTATCAGGGAGTGGTTATCTGTAGGCTGGTCCCCAGAGTTGATCAGTCAGCGTTTGAATCTCGAACAAACCGCAGATAGCCAGTTAAGCCACACGACAATCTACAGGCGTATTGCTGAAGACCGAAAGCAAGGTGGCTGTTTGTTTTACCGTCTTCCACGATTTGGCAAAACACGTTGGAAAAGTGGTAAACGTAATAATAAAGCTGGTGTGCGATTAATCCCTGGGCGAATTGATATCACTCAACGACCCGCGGTGGTAGATAACAGAACACGGTTGGGTGACTGGGAAGGAGACACTGTGCATGGGCAGAATGCTCATCTCGTTACATTGGTAGACCGTACCAGTAGGTTCACCCTGGTACAGAGAATATTCAGAAAAACCAAGGTTGAAGTGGCCAATGCGATGATCAATATGTTCAGTAAAGTACATTCTGTTTTGACTGTTACCTTGGATAACGGTGGAGAATTTGCTGATCATGCCCGTGTCGCTAAAACAACGAATGCCGACGTGTATTTTGCAAAACCTTATGCCAGCTGGCAGCGTGGTACAAATGCGAA
Organism: Desulforhopalus sp.; assembly: GCA_047622095.1. Classification (GTDB taxonomy): domain Bacteria; phylum Desulfobacterota; class Desulfobulbia; order Desulfobulbales; family Desulfocapsaceae; genus Desulforhopalus_A. The sequence goes on along the minus strand of JBLHNU010000043.1, from coordinate 5,712 downwards.
CACAAATGGAAGAATCAGGCGATTCTGGCCTAAAAAATTCGACATGGCCACACTTACTGACGAGCAAATTGAGAATAGAATTTTATTACTAAACCTGACTCCAAGAAAAGTATTAGGAGGCTTAACTCCTCTAGAAGTCTTTACAGGTAGGCGTGTTGCACTTATTACTTGAATCCAGCTCTGGGTGCGCTTCATCAGGTGATGGAGCGAACAAATTTATTGAAACGCACGATTATAATTCTGACGGGAAAATATCAAGAGATGAATATCACCGGTCATTCGATGAAATCGATTATAATGGTGATGCTCACCTCGACGATGGAGAGATTGGAAGCGTACTCTCAGGACATTAATATCAGCGTAATACGGGTTTTTAATCTGCCATAGTTTGGTGGCAAGTGAATGACGTTCTATAGGACATGTACTGAGAAAACTCAGTTAGGTTGAGCACGCAAAGGTTAAGGATGGCGAAGTATTGGAAATCCAGGGGAAGAATAAAATATACAAGAAAGCACCATTGATGCCAGGAAAAACTGCACCGCAATAGGTTCATGAGGGCACTTTCAGCGGGCTATCAACAGCCGCCGAACGTCTATGACGCCATTCTTACTTAAGCCGCCGTAGACTTTTCCTGAAGATCACTGGCATTGAATTGTTGGAGGGAAAAAGGGTTGATCGGTTTAAGTAGTATACACTTCCGCTACAAGTCGGGAGATTTTCATCTGTCAATCCCTGACCTGCAGGTTGAGGCTGGCGAAAAAGTCGGGGTTGTCGGACCAAGTGGTTCAGGCAAAACGACCTTGCTTAACCTGGTGGCAGGCATACTTACCCCAGAAAAAGGGCGTGTCTGTGTAGGTGACATGGAAATCAGCTGTCAGAATGATACAATCAGACGTGATTTTCGTATCACCAATATTGGCTTTATTTTTCAAGATTTTGGTCTTCTCGACTACCTTGATGTAAAAGATAATATACTCCACCCCTACCGGATCACCGACGCACTCAAACTAAACGGTGATGTCCGAGATCGCGCTGACATGCTCGCCAAACAGATGGGTATAGAGGATAAATTAAACCGACATCCAACGGATCTGTCCCACGGTGAACGGCAACGGGTTGCCATCTGTCGTGCCTTGCTACCTGGGCCAAAACTCATCCTAGCTGACGAGGCCACTGGCAACCTCGACCCAAAAAACAAAGTACATATCCTTGAGTTGCTTTTTGAGAGCGTGGATAAACACGACGCAACGCTTCTTGCAGTTACTCACGACCAGGAACTGCTACCGCATTTTGATAGAATCATTAACTTCAACGACTTTTTGCGCCAGGAGACTCTTTGATGGACAGTTTCTACCTTGCATGGCGCTATTTGAGTTACAATAGGTTGAAAACATTCATACTGGTTGGTTGCATTACCATTATCGCGGTTTTACCTTTAACTCTGGAAATTCTTATAGACGAGAGCGAGCGACAGCTTACCTTACGGGCCGAATCAAGTCCGCTGCTGATCGGAGCCAAAGGCAGTGCTCTTGATCTGGTGATGAACTCACTCTATTTTGCTGACGAGGTTCCGGAAACTATTACCATGGTGGCGTTAGAACAGGTCATGGACACCGACCTTGCTGCGCCAATTCCCTTGTTTGTAAAATTCAAGGCCCGTGACTTTCCAATAGTCGGCACCTCCCTTGATTACTTTGATTTCCGGAACCTCACATTTGCCCAAGGTGAAGAGTTCGTCATGCTCGGCCAGTGCGTGATAGGGGCAAAGGTTGCTCGAAAGCTCAATTTGGGCCCCGGTGATCATATTGTTTCCTCGCCGGAAACTTTGTTCAATATAGCAGGGGTCTATCCACTGAAAATGGAAATTACCGGAGTGCTTGCACCATCACACAGTGCTGACGATCTGGCCGTTTTTGTTGACATCCCGACCGCCTGGGTTATCGACGGGCTTGGTCATGGCCATCAGGATGTGGCAAAGACAACGGACAGCTCGGTCATTCTCAAAAAAGAGAAGAACAACGTCACTGCCAATGCCAAGCTCATGCAATACACAGAGATAACCGAGGAGAATATTGACTCGTTTCATCTGCATGGTGATCCTGCAGGTTTTCCACTCACGGCAGTGCTTGTTGTTCCCTATGATGAAAAATCCGGAACCATCCTTCAGGGCCGATACCTGGGAAATGAAACGCCCTACCAGATAGTACAGCCAAAGGAAGTGATCGACACGCTAATGGCGAATATATTCAAGATCCGCAATGTACTGGATGCTGTCATTATGCTGGTTGGTATTGCGACTCTGCTGGCCCTGGTTCTTGTGTTTTCTTTATCACTGCGCTTGCGGGAGAAAGAAATCGAAGTCATTTTTAAACTGGGTTGCAGTAGGGCCACTATTGCCCGGCTACTTGGAGCAGAAATAATGATCATTGTTTTGATCAGTGCTGTTTTCTGTGGAGGATTCATGGCCTTGGTCCAGTACTATGACCAGGAACTTGTCAGGAATTTATTTATTTAGAACATTTCAAGGAGAGCAAAACACCATGTCTATCCGATTAGTGCTGCTATTTTATTTCTTCCTATTTGCTATACCCCTGCAATGCATGGCCAAGGGAAAATTAGCCATCTATACCGTCAACTATCCGCTTACCTACTTTGCCGAGCGTATTGGAGGCGACCTTGTCAACGTCGTTTTTCCTGCTCCGCCAGATGTTGATCCGGCTTTCTGGATGCCGGACACAGCAATACTCAAAGAATACCAAAAGGCTGATCTGATTATTCTGAATGGTGCGGGGTATGAAAAATGGACAAAGAAAGTCAGTCTGCCCATGCTGCGCGTTGTAGATAGCTCAAAAGGGTTCAGAGACAAGCTTATCCATATTGAAACCGACGTAACCCACAGTCACGGACCAAGCGGAGATCATTCCCATGGCGGCACTGCTTTTACCACCTGGCTTGATTTTGCTCAGGCAGTCCAACAGGCCGAGGCGATTTACAAGGCTATCGCACGTAAGCTTCCTGCCCATACAACTGATCTCTCCAAAAACTTTGAATCATTGAAAAAGGACCTGCTAGAACTGGATGGACAGATGACCGTCATGAGCACCAATAAAGCTGGACTGTTTCTTGTCGCCTCCCATCCAATTTACCAGTACATGGCCAGAAGGTACAATCTGAACCTGAAAATGGTGATGTGGGAGCCGGATGCAGACCCTGGGGAAAGTGAATGGACACATCTTCAGGAGCTAGTCAACGCTCATCCTGCTGGCTGGATGATCTGGGAGGGAGAACCTCTACCAAAATCAGTGAAGCGGTTGCAGGATATGAACATTAAAAGTCAGGTGTTTTCTCCCTGTTTTTCTAAACCACAACAGGGGGATTTTTTTTCCGTTATGCGACAGAATATAAAGAACATGGAAGCTATTTTGAACTAAAACGATTTTGCAAGTAGAAAGACTTACAGATTTGACTACCCCATTAAAAAATGATCCATTCCCCTACTAGGAGAGCATGCAAAACCGGGGGAGGCTCTTCTGAGAGACCGATTATTCTTTGTTGTCAATCCACAAGGCTGATTAAATTTCAAGTTTCTCCAACTCTTTTTTCTTTGCGGCGATGTAGGCAAAAAATGTCCTTCTTCCGACGCCGGCAACCTCACAAACCTCGGCTGCAGTCTTGTCTGAGTTTTCATACAAGATCCTGGCATTTTCCAATTTTGCAGGGTCAGTTTTAGGTCTCCCCCCAGTTCGACCCCTCGCTTTAGCTGATGAGCGACCTGCGGCAGCACGCTCTGCGCGCAATTCTCGCTCCATTTGGTGGATAGCTCCCATCATCGACAGAAAACAACGTCCGGTAGCTGTCGAGGTGTCGATATTTTCACGTAAAGAAACGAGGTTAATCTGACGTTCTTCCAATATCTTTGCTGATTCGAGTAGATCCAACAAAGAACGAGTCATGCGACTGAGTTCGGTCACCACTAATGTATCGCCAGGTCGAACATATTCCAGAAACTGATTCCATGCTGGCCGATCCATCCGCGAGGCTGTCATTTTTTCGGAAAAGATCTTGCTGCAACCAGCGTGCTGTAACGCATCAATCTGAGAGTCGAGGTTTTGGCCGATACTGCTGACACGGGCGTAACCGATCCTATGTGGCGAGTTTTTCGAAGCGATTGTTTTCATAGTGCAGAAACTTAATACCTATTAACCAAAAATGCATTATGATTTTCACAAAGGTTTTTGCACTCAATTAAGGTGAAGAGGAGATCAAAACCTCAATCAGGCATACTGTGCAAAAAAGTCTACTTTTTGCACTAATCAAAAACGAGGGGTTATGCCAGAGCTCAAGCAAGCTCATGTTTATCAGCTGAAGGTATGGCTACAGGGGATTAGTCCCATGATTTGAAGGCGATTGCTCGTCCGTAGTGACAGCACTATTGCCGATCTCCACTATACAATTCAAATTGCTATTGGTTGGACGGATACCAATTTAAATCTGTTCCACATTCATGGTCAAGACTATGGCGTTTATCACGATGGCGGGATCAGTTTTGCCGACAACCCTGAACAAGTCCTTCTATCCACTTTTGGTTTTCGCCCACGCGAACGATTTCTCTACGAATACGACTTCGGCGATGCCTGGTTGCATGAGGTTCGTATTGAAAAAAACATACCGCTTGATCACAAGCGAATATACCCTGTCTGTATCGATGGTAAACACGCACCGCCGCCAGAAGATTGTGGTGGTGCGGTGGCCTATCTACAGATACGTCAAGAACTCAAGTACCGGGCAATGTTTGGAGGCAACGGGATATATGACGATTTCGATGACGAGACTGAGCTGGAAGACGAATGGTCGCAAGAAAATCGACCGGTTGACCCAGATTACTTTTCTCGCCGTGAAGTCAATGCCCGTCTACGGCAATACGCAAGGGGTGACCGCGAATGGCTGTTTTCCTTTTGAGAGGAGGAGTCCATGAAATTTAAAATTCAATTGATCATCCAGGGTGAAACGGGTGAAAAAATTCAGGAATTGTCTTGTCTGGAACGGGAAAATGAAGGGATCGAAGAAATTGGCATAACTTTAGTTGAAGCAAAGGCATTACTTGCCTCCTTGCAAAGAGAAGTTGTTGACCACCAAATTACGGATTACCTTGCCGTTCGACAGCGGTGTCCTCTATGTTCTCAGGCCTTTCGGCATAAAGATCAGCATCTTCTGGTATTTCGCACGCTGTTTGGGAACTTGAAATTTCAGAGTCCGCGCTGGTTCCAGTGTCCTTGCCAGTCGCACAAGACCCGTACATTCAGTCCTCTTGCTAAGCTGCTCACGGAGCATTGCACCCCTGAACGACTATATCTGGAAACGAAATGGGCATCATTGATTTCTTTTGACCTTGCCGCACAGATGCTCGAAGATGTATTGCCCACCGATAGTCACTTTCGTGCCACCAGTGTGCGTAACCACCTGCAGCGAGTGGCCAAACGGGCGGAAGGCGAGCTTGGCGCAGAACAGGTTTCCTATATCGACGGATGCCCCCGGGAGTGGGCCGCATTACCGCGACCGCCGGCACCCCTCACCGTCGGGATCGATGGTGGTTACGTTAGAAAATGGGATAAGAAGAAAACTCACTTTGAAGTAATCGTTGGCAAATCAATTCCTGAGGAAGGTACCAGCAAATGTTTTGGCCTCGTACAATCTTTTGACGACAAACCCAAG
>JBLHNU010000042.1:0-46250 GCA_047622095.1 Desulforhopalus sp. | reverse complement strand
TGTTTTTGTACACCATTCCGCAATTCAGGGTGTTGGATTTAAGTCTATCAGTGAAGGTGAGCGCGTTAGTTTTGAAATTTTAGTTGGCCAGAAAGGTCCTGCCGCCGATCGTGTGGAGAAACTTTGAAAAACCCGCAGCTGATCTGACCTATGAAAATGCTGTCAAAAGTATCAGCGGCTGTTTTTTCTACCAGAAAAACATAGAAAATAATTTCTAAGATTCTACAAACCTTTCATCCTGTTCAGTACCCCCTCGGAGTCTATCGCTTACCTGTTGGGTGTAAACAACACTCAATAATCGGGAGGATTTCAATGCAGACTGCAGCTCAATTGAATACCAATCGAAAAATCAGCGACAACAAGAACATGGAGCCTGAGAACGGCCTGGTAAACCTAGTGAGATACTATCAAAACATATTCGATAGAGAAGAAAATATTCTTTATTACAGCCCGGAAAATTACCAAAATGCAAAACGAAAATTTGTAAAATATTCATTGAAAAGTCGTCCGATTTAGAAGTGTTGCCAAGTCTTTTGCTAAACCAAATCCACAGAGATTCCCTCATTTAGATAGATCAGGTAAGAGAGAAATGCCATGAAAATGACCGATGTGCAAACAAAAGCAAGGAAACTGGGAATCAAGCCCAAAAGATTAAAAAAAGCAGATCTCATAAGAAAAATTCAGGGCGAGGAAGGCAATAGCCCATGTTTTCAAATGAATGAGCAGAGTTGCAACCAGAAAGATTGTTGTTGGCGAAAGGACTGCTTGGGTTGAACCGGAGGCAGGTAATACTATCTCTACCTGTATCGAACTATAATTTTTCTTTTCATAGAGAGGTTAAGAAGAATGCGTAACAAAACTGTTCTGCTGGTTGATGATGAGCAACCTGTATTGGAATCTCTTAGTAACTATTTGGAGCGAAATTCATTTAATGTAACGCCTGTAGTGAACGGCGAAGATGCATTAGCTGCATTCCGTTCCACTTATTTTGATCTGGTGATAACTGATCTAGTAATGCCTGGAATTAGCGGGCTGGAACTCGTAACAGAGATAAAAAAAACCAATTATGAAATTGGTGCTTTCATCCTCACAGGACATGGCAATATGGTACTGGCAATTGACGCACTTCGTTCAGGCGCCGATGATTTCATTCTTAAACCATGCGATACCGATGAACTAGTCCGTACAATGGAACGTTTTTTTGAAAAACAGGAAGTTTTCAAGAAAATAAAAAATTATGAAAAAATTATTTCCATTTGTATGTATTGTAGAAAAATCAGAGATACCAGCGGCACAGAACCAGGATCAGGGAGATGGAATGAGATAGAGGAGTATCTCTATAATAAGAGTGGTGCGGAGCTGAGCCATGGCTGTTGTCCAGATTGCTTTGATACGCAAATGAGGGCTCTGCAAAAAAAACCAATTAGCTAAGGGGGATGAACCCAATGGAACGAGGGAGTACGTTAAGCACCAACAACCAGTTCAGGAAGTTAGTTGAAAGGCTTTCATTCAGCTTGAGCTATACCGTTGCACATTAGATCAAGACAATTCAGACAAAAACCTACGATACCACTCTGTCCCATTGACATATAGCAAGGTGATAACCTAAAATTAAATAAACACAATTCTGTTTATGTTCATACAAGACAAAGCCAAACCTGTCGTAAGGCAGGGACGGAAAGCCACGGGTCTTAGATGATAGCCGAGCTACCTTACAAAAAGGTAGCTCGGCTTTTTTTATTCGTAACCTGTGTTTATCAACAAGAGATTGTTGTCAACGCACCTTAAAACTCATTATAAAAAAGAGGTGAAAGATGTCAGAGAGAATACTTGTACCATTGGATGGCTCTAAATTCGGAGAAGCCGCTCTTTCCTATGTTGAGGAACTGATCTCTAGACTGGCGGCAGAGGAGAAGGTTGAAATCACCCTGTTTCATGTCATTACAGCAGTCAGACACCCAATCCATGTACCTATGGGAGGGGGAATGGTTTCGGTTCCATACAACGAGGAAGAGCTCGCCGAAATGAAAGATGCGGCAACAGATTTTCTCAACAAAGTGAGTGACGGTCTGCGTAATGAAAAGGTTACCGTTATTTGTAAAGTTTCGGTGAGTGAAAATCCGGCAGATGAGATTATTAAGGCCGAAGTAGAAGTCAATGCCGACCTGGTGGCCATGTCAACGCATGGGAGGAGCGGTATTTTTCGTTTTGCTATTGGAAGCGTTGCTGATAAAGTCCTGCGAGGAGGTACTGTACCAGTATTAATGGTGAGAGCGAGTGAGCCGAGCCTATTGGAAAAAGCTATGTTAACAACAGGGGGTATTTATCGAGATGACATGGAACAATCTGGGCTTTCAAAAGACTACATTGCGCCATCTTTTAGGAACTAGCCTTAAATTCTGAAAAGAGACCATACCAAGTTTCGGCCTTAGGAGCTCATCCTAAACAACTGGAAGTATCATGTATAAAGGCGAGAGATTTAATTCTATTACCCATCTGCTAGGCTCGATAGCGGCTATTGTTGGTCTTGTTGTGTTGATTGTTACCACTAGTCGCCAAGGGGATCTGCTGTCGATTCTCAGCGCTACTATTTATGGTACCACACTCGTTATGCTCTATGTTTTCTCAACCCTCAACCATAGTCTTCGAGGGAAGGCTAAAAACGTTTTTCAGAAATTAGATTTTCTCTCTATTTATCTCCTTATTGCTGGTACCTATACACCTTTAACCTTAATTGCTCTGAGGGGGGCCTTAGGGTGGTTCATTTGTGGACTAGTTTGGGGACTTGCAATTTTTGGTATATTCCTGGAATTGCTACCGCATAAAGAAAATAGAATCATATCTCTAGTTATTTATCTTATTATGGGGTGGGTAATAGTGATAGCCATCAAACCATTAATTCAAACACTTGGTATGGCAGGCTTCTCTTGGTTACTATTGGGAGGCATATTTTATACAATTGGGGTAATTTTTTATGTTTACGATGAGCAATTCAAATACTTTCATGGAATATGGCATATATGTGTTTTAGCAGGTAGTACTCTCCAGTATTTCACCGTTTTTTATTACGTCCTGTAGATTAAGGCTGTAAGCAATTCAAGACGGAGGAGTAGTGAAACTAAACGCTGGAGTAACACAATAAGTGCAACAGATTGAATGGTAGTTAGTATTCAGGTAAAGCTCCTCCCAAGTGATGAGCAAACGTAACCTGGCAACACCTTCTTTACCTTGCACCAAAACGTATGCCACGTTGTTCCATTGACTTTACCCTCAACTTCATCATATAATTTCGAGATACAGTTCAATACATTTAATACTAGACAAAGCCAAACCTGTCGTAAGACAGGGACGGAAAGCCACGGGTCTTAAAAGATAGCCGAGCTGCCTTGAACAAAGGTTGCTCGGTTTTTTCATTACTGCACCATGCTCCTATATAAACGAATCTAGAGTGCTGCACTATCAGCAATATATAGTTCTTTCACAAAGGAGTACATTATGCACACAACCATTAGTGTTTTTGAGACAGAGCTTGCAGCAAGGGTATCTAAGACGATTGTAGCAAACTGGGTTGATGGGAATCTTTCTATCAGTAGGTATAATACAAGGTGATTTTAGATTTGGAGTCATTCAGTTATTAAAGTGATTGATTCTAATAATCTGTCTGTTTATCTGTGGTGAGTTGTGGGGTTATGTAAGCCTGTATAATGACCTGTTGCTAGGAGGCGGTCCGGGTAACCTGCCGTCCTACCAATACGACTCCAGGCCGAACAACTCGCCAAACCAATGACCGTAGTGTTCTGCCTCTTCATTTTATCTGGCGTTTAGTCTGCGCGCCAAATAGGAGAATTGTCTATGAAAGCTGAAAATCACGTCGTATACTGGATTACTGACAGTTTGCTACTCGACGCAAAAAGCAAATTTCTTCGTGCAAACTCTGTCCCGATCTCCCTGCCTGGTTCCAAATTCGTCATGATGTTGCGCGCTCAGCAAGCGGTCATCCACGGCTACGACCCGATTATTGATGATACGTTCAGTAACCTTCAACTCTACCGTGTGGCAAAGCGAAAAGTAGTCGACACAGAAGCGACACTAGAACAACAGGGCTTCTCTGACGGCGAAGTACTCGTGATAATCCTTGGGCCTTCAGGGTTGGTCTTCAGCGCTATCGACAGTCAAGAATTCCCAATGAATATCGACCCAAGCTTGGCTCCAGCCAATACTGCAATCACTTTGACAGAGATCCACATGAGCCATCAAGAGAAATCATAAACCGTAAACAATACAATGACTATCAACCTCGGCGCTGGTGCGACGTTTACCGGCTCAAAGCCCGACCAGTGGTAAAATTAAAAATCGAATTTATGAAGAAGGAGTTAAAGTCGTTGGCTTGAAAAAACTGTATATGAGCCCTGTTCAAGCATCAGGGTTTTACCATGTTCACACGGGTAAACCATTTTTGGGTGAACTTGTTGAGTTTATGGCCAGCGGTCCTGGCAATGTTATGGTGCTTGGAGCGGAGGGTGCTATACAAAAATGGTGTGATTTAATGGGAGCAACAAACCCAGCAGAAGCCGCTGAAGGGACACTTCGGAAAGAATTTTGTGAGTCACTCGGTGTAAACGCGACACATGGTTCAGATGCTCCTGATACTGCAGCTTTTGAGATAGGTTATTTCTTTTCAGGTCTAGAACTACTATAGCATTTCAAATGGGTTATATTAAAAAAGTAACAGGTAATCTCACTGTCCTGTAAAAAGGTTATGTGGTTTTACCTGGAGTAGTCAGCATACACCGAGAAGGGTAAGTTTGCTCCGTTTACTCTCAATAATCAGTCATGAACTCACTTGGGAAATTGCTTGGAATGTACTCGTCAACTTTTGGGAAGGCTGATATCTTTAATTGCTTAGTTGCATTGAGGAAAGAACTGAGCCACCAGAAGACATCTTGACTCTGAACATTCTGTCGAAGATTTCGCATTCGCTTTTTTCTTTCCTGCAAAGACATGTTGAATGCCTTGGATATTGCGGTGGTTGTCCCTTCAAAATCATAGGGATTTACTAGGATAGCATCTTGGTAAAACTGTTGCGCAGCACCTGCAAATTCACTTAGTATTAAAACGCCATTTTCATCAACATTGCTGGCACAATATTCTTTGGCAATGAGATTCATTCCGTCTTTTAACGGTGTAATAAGCGCCACCTCTGATATCCGGTATAACGATATGAGTTCATTTCGAGTCAGTGTCCGAAACATATATTGAACAGGAAGCCAGTCACTTGTTCCAAATTTACCGTTTATCTCTCCAACTAATTGTTCTATTTTGAGTTTTAGATCAGCATATGCTGAAATTTCCCTGCGGCTTGGGACTACTACTTGAATGAGTCGAACTTTTTTCTGGAACTCAGGAAAAAGATTTAAAAACAATCTGAATGTTTGTAGCTTTGCCGGTATGCCTTTAGTGTAATCGAGACGATCAACGCCTAATATTACCCTGTTATTTAGAATATTATTTCTGATTTTTTCAGTTCGTTGACCGACCTTTTCTCCTTTTGACCTGTCGAAAAAATCATTATAATCAATGCTAATCGGAAAAACACCAATACGGATACGTCTGTCTCCGAATGTCAATTCGCTCAAGGTTTCATCCAGTTCGACTTTTACGTCGATTCCAACATTTTGAACGGTCTTTTTTAGACATCCGATAAAATTACGTTTATCCTGAATTGTCTGGAATCCCAGAATGTTATAATCCAACATGGCAACCAAAAGTTCAAAGCGCCATGGGCATCTTTCAAAAGTATCGATGGGAGGAAAGGGGATGTGTAGAAAGAAGCCAATGTGGTTATCTATCTGTTTTTTTCGCAAGTATGTCCCTACCAGTAATAAATGATAGTCATGTATCCATATAAAATCTGTATCAGCAGCATGTTGGCAAATAGTTGATGCAAATTTCTCATTCACTACCTTATAACTCTTCCAGTATTCCGGTAAAAATAAACACTTATCAGTAGAATCATGAAAAAGCGGCCATATGATTGAATTAGAAAATCCTTCGTAATAATTTTTTAGTTCATCAGATGTAATCATTACCGGTTTGACGCTATACCCGGAAGTAACTCCCTGTATTTTAGCCAACAGATTTTCATCAGTATCAGATTCCTGAACATACCCAGGCCAGCCTATCCATGTACCACCTCTCTGCTCAAGTATTGGTGCCATTGCCGTCACCAATCCGCCACTCCCCTTACTTACATTTATATTCCCATCTGAACCTCTTTTAAAAATGAATGGCAGTCGATTGGAAACAATAATAATGTTGCTCTCTTCTGTTTTATTCATTTCGTTCACCTCTACATGTCTTTCAGCAATAGAGCTTAGTACCTTTAAGTTTGTAGCCTTGTTCTTGTTGTAGGAAATAGACTTTCCACAAAGATTTGTCCTACATCTCAAATGGGTACTAAAAGAGTTCCAAGCGCTTCAAATCACGTCTGGATTAGAGATTTACCACTGCTCTATTGCCAGGAAATAACCTGATTATTTCGTCTTTAATCATAATTGTGATAGGCGTTGCTTTACTGGTCAGACTTTTTACTTTGACAATATGCTGTGTGATTTCGAGGTTGAGCCAGTGTTTTCTATAGCGCATGTGAAAACGAATTCGGTTTATTGATTTTGGTAGTAACGGATTCAGGATGAGGATTTCACTGCGTATTTCAAGACCGGCATAACCTCGCTGAAGAATGTCAATACATCCAGACATTGCAGCCAAATGGATTCCTTCTCTGGTGCTTCCTGAACGGGCATCAACCATATCTGTTTCCAGCGCCTGGCTGAACAATTCCCAGGAACGATCTCTTGCCTGGCTCGCTTCAATCCAAGCATGGATTGTTAAAGCAAGAGACGATCCGTTTGTTGTGCGCTTGAGATAGTAGTTAATGTTTTTAGCAACAAAATCCTTCTCCAAAGGGTAATCAAGGCGCTTAAATATCTTTTTTAAAGTTTCTGCACTAAAGAGATAAAAAAGCATTAAGACATCTGGTTGTTTGCATAGTTTGTAATTATTTGGACTATCTCCTTCTTTTTCAAGAATTCGATCAAGGCGTTGGATATTTCCATATTTTTTTGTGTAACCTTGCCAGTCAAACTCTTTTAGCTGTTCATATCCTTCAAACTGGCTGAGAATACCATCTTCATGAAATACAATTTTCATCCTCCTACTCATTTTTTTCCATAATTCGAGTTCTGTTTCTTCAATTGCAAGTTTTTTGCACAAGTAATCCCAATCCTGATCGGGAATGATATTTGGTAAATTGAGAGCTTGGTCCATTACAAACATGACCATGATATTTGTATAAGTATTGTTCTTCAGGCCTGGTGTCTCTGCCCAAGGATATGCGTCATGATATTCATCAGGCCCCATTACCCCCAATATTTCATAACGATCCAGTTCTGTATTATAGGTTGCAAGGCTTGCCCAAAATCGAGCAATTTCTATAGTTATTTCTCCGCCATAAAAAGCGAGAAAATCTATATCATTAGTAATTTGAAAATATTGGGTAATATTAAATACAATCGCATTATTCACATGTCGTTGCAGGTAGGTATTGTCTGGGAGCCAGCGATTTGATTCGGGATTGAGATGCATATGTTGGGTTTCTTCCCTTCCATTACTTCCGCTCTGCCATGGATACATTGCTCCCTTATAACCAGCATCTCTTGCCGTTCGGATTGCTTCTTTTAATCTTCGGTAACGGTACATCAATAAGGTTCTTGTGATTCTTGGTGACCTATAGTTTAAAAATGGGAAAATGATCATTTCATCCCAGAAGATATGACCTCTATAGCCTTCACCATGCCACCCTCTGGCGGGCATACCGACGTCAATATCAAGAGAATGGACAGATGAACTTTGCAGTAGATGAAAGATATACAGCCGAATGGTTTTCTGTGTGTACTTTTCAATAATTTTGTTATCGAGTTCCAATCTAACATCAAACTTAGTCCACAACAGCTGCCACGCAACAATATGAGATTGTAATAAATTGGAAAAATTTATGTGACCATCACTCACAGAATCTTTTGCCTCGGCTAAACATTCAAAAATACCTGTATCCCTGGATGTGTAAATACAGATAATCTTTTCCACGGTGACCGTGTCACCTTTATCTACATTCAATATGAAACTCTTTGCAACATACCCACCTAGTTTGTCAGCTGAGAATGATTTAACTTGTTTGTTGCTACCGTTTATGTGGATATCAGTTCGTGCTCCCATAGCAATATCCAGACGAGATGTGGTGGTACGCATTTTCATAACCATACATTTGTCATCAAGATGTGTTGACTCAATCATATCCAGGTGTGTTTTCCCTAAATCCTGATACCGTTCAACGCCCTGATTGGTCACCGTGCCGTCCAGAGCCGAGCAAATCTCAATTTGGCCTTTCCAATTTAAGGGAGTAATAGTAGTTTCCAGCCCAGCCCAGTGCATAAGCTTGCCATGTACAAATGAACGTTGAAGAATTATCGTTTCCCGGTTTTTTTTATCACGGAAACGAATAGTACGGTGAAGTAAACCTTTTTTAATATTGAGATACTGCCTAAAAAATAATATTGTTACATCTTGTACTTGGAACCATTCTTCTCCAGATAATCGAAAATTCAGGCAGAGCCAGCTAGGAATATTGACAAGATCCTCGTTCTCAATTATTTTCCCGCCAATTTTTGTTTTTAAGCGGTTGTATCCTCCTGCAAGATAGGTCCCTGGATAATGAACACCATCTGCAAATGCTTCAGGTGGTGAGGCTCTAGTCACAAAATAGCCATTCCCAATTGCGCATAAAGCCTCACGTCGCCCCTGGTCTTCAGGGGTAAAGTCTAAATAAATTTGGCCCCAGCTTGTTCCTTTGTTGAGGTTGGAAGAAAGCCTTAGTAGAAACTGGGCTATTTGTTTAGGTGAATCCACTCTGAATTGTGCATTTGAACTCTGAGTGCCGGCCCCAAGTGCTATGCCAATTCCGACAGGGGCGATAGCTTCAAACTCCTCTTTATTGTTAAAACTATCTCCAAAAAAAATGGGTCTAATGGACTGACTGAAAAGGTTGAGGATTTTTAGGATTTTTATAAGTATGTTTTCTTCAAAAATGTCGCTCGTTTCATCTCTGACAATCTCCATGAAGAAGTTTTTAGGCCCTTTTATCAAATAACCGTTGTTTCCTGCGTAGTAGATATTCTCAACCTTTATTTGCTCCTTTACACGTTCAGGGTCTATAGAGCTTCTGATAATTGTAATAAATTCGGCTGCTAGTGGACTCAATATCTTTGCTATGTTTTTAAAATATGAGTTTTTGTTTTGTGGGGAAGATACGTGGGAGGCAATCCCGTCATAGTCAAAAATCAATACTATTTCCTTGCCTCCAATCTGCCCCATAATCCTATTATAGTGCTGTATAAAATTGGGGAGATCTCTCACCAGCGCACCTGCACCTATTTCGTTTAGATCGTCAACTACCAGATGCGCTCCTATCTGTTTAAGTTGTTTCGCTTGATCTGTCCTATTGACACCTATTACCAGCCCAAAACCACCTTTTGCTCCTGCCTCAACGCCTGAAAGTGCATCTTCCACAACGACACATCTTGTTACATCGAGATCAAATCTTTTGGCGGCTTCTATAAAAATGTCTGGATTAGGTTTACCTGAAAGACCAAGGTGCTCAGAGGTGACACCGTCGACTCTGGTATCAAATAAATTTGCAATATCCGCGGCCTTAATAACTTGATGGCAGTTTTTACTCGAACTGACAACTGCTGTTTTAAACCCGTTTTCTCTTAATTGTTTGATGAGTTTAATAGTGGAATCATAGACCTGTACACCTTCTTTTTTCAGCAGATCTAAAAAGAGTTCGTTCTTTTTGTTGCCGAGTCCGCAAACAGTTTGTTCGGTAGGTGAATCACCTGTAAATCCATATGGGATAACGATATCACGGGAGACGAGGAAATCCTGGATTCCTCTGATACGAGGTTTTCCATCAACATGTTTTACATAGTCCCTTTCTAGATCAAAGGTCTGTACTTTATTTGGATTTAATTGACTTAAAAATGCATCAAAAAGTATTTTCCAGGTTTTTGCATGGATTTCTGCTGTTTTGGTAACAACACCGTCCAAGTCAAATAAGACAGCATCATATTTTTCAGGATCAATTACATGTTTTCTCGTTTCCATATAAATATTCCTCGCAATTGTTTGGATTAACGAAACAATATTTAAGCTGAGGTAAAAAAAATCGGACTAGCTTTTTTTTAGGTAGCCCGGCTATCAGTTAAGACCCGCAGCTTTCCGTCCTGACCTTTCGATCAGTATGGCTTTATCTTCTTTAGCTTTGATTTTAGGTGAAAAAGGGTGTGTCTGTCAAGGGGGGGGGCGTCGTGTTTACGTTTACTCATGTGACGTGGTTTACAAAATAGTGGAACCGGAAATCTCGTTGTTAACGCTTTTAGTGACTAACTCCTTTTACCTGTCACTACACAATCTACGTCTCCTTTATCTAGAAGTACATTCAAAGCGTCACCTTCATTCACCTTCGTATTGTCCGTAACAACTTCAGCTGGCTTCCCCGTATTGTCTTGGTTTCTCACGACAGAAAACCCCCTGGTCAGCGTTGCAAATTACCAGTTGTAACAGAGTCTTCCAAAGATAGAATATTAACTAATCGGTCTTTTTTCAACAGAGTCCTTTTTCGCCTGTTGATACAATTCAGCATATCAATTGTATTTTAGTTTTAAATAACTATAATAAATAAACAGTCTAGTACCCCAGGTAAATGGGAAAATTAGCCAAGATTCTTTTTAGTACTCCCTTGAGGAGTATAAGTGCCTCGAAGGTCTCCGCTATCTGGTGGTCACTTTGAGTTACCAATTTCAATACCCTCTCCAGATTTCCTGTCATTCAGTTCAATACCCCTCAAGGGGGTATAAAAACAAGAAATCTGGGGTAAGGCACTTAAGGAGCGTTTATCATGTATCGAATACGTTTACACGGCCGAGGTGGCCAGGGCATGAAGACTTCCAGCAGAATATTGGGCAGTGCCTTATTCCTTGAAGGGTATGAAGTGCAGGATGCACCTCGGTATGGCGCTGAGCGTCGAGGCGCACCAATTTTCGCTTATGTACGAGCTGATAAAACCCCGATCAATGAACGTGGCATTATCACCATCCCCGATTTAATCATTGTTGCCGATGACAGTTTGGTACCGGTTCCCGGTGCTGGTGTCTTAGCCGGTGTTGAGCAAAATAGCGTATTATTACTTAACAGTGATGCAAGCAATGAGACTTGGCGGAAGCGCCTCAATTTCAAAGGACAAATTTATACCCTGCCCGTTGAAGCTGAAGACCGGGCGGAATTACGTTTTATCGGTGCGACCTGTTCTGGCGCTGCTGCGAGTTTACTCGGTATTATTTCTCGCGATTCATTAATTAAAGCAATCAAGACGGAACTCTCTGCCTTAGGTCGGTCTGTTATAGAGACCAACCTGACCAAAGCACTTGCTGCATTTGATAAGATGCAAAAGCATTCAGGTACTGTCACAGAAGGAAAACACATCGAGGCAACCAACTATCAAAGCCCGGATTGGGTTGTATTACCTTTTGAAAATGCTCGCACTTCTGCTCCTGCCATTCATGTAGCAGCTACCAGTGCCAACGTTAACACCGGATTATGGCGAACTTTAAGACCGGTGATTAATTACAAGCTATGTAATAAATGCTGGTGGATTTGCAGCACCTTTTGTCCGGATAGTGCAATTGCAGTTGATGAAAATCATTCCCCGCAAATTGATTATGACCACTGTAAAGGCTGCATGATCTGTGTTGCTCAATGCCCATCTCATGCTATCGCATCCATTCCTGAAGAAGAGGCCCAGCGGGAAGAAAAGAACGCTGCCAAAGAAAATGAAGGAGTCGACTCATGACACGTATTTTATTAACAGGTAATGCTGCGGCTGCCTGGGGAGCGCGATTGGCTGCAGTCGATTATATTCCGGCTTTTCCCATTACGCCGCAAACAAAAATTATTGAAAGCCTGGCAAACTGGATTGACAACGGACAGATGGATGCGCGCCTGGTCACGTTAGAATCGGAGCATTCAATGATCACTGCAGCCGGTGCAGCTGCTGCAACAGGTATTCGTGTGTACAGTGCAACCTCGAGTCAAGGATTGCTATACGGCATGGAAATGTTATACACTGTCGCCGGCTGGAGAGCACCATTTGTATTAACCAATGTATCACGAGGGTTATCCGCACCGATCACGCTTGAATCGGATCATAATGACATTATGGCCGCACGCGATTGTGGTTTTTTACAGATTCATTGTTCAACCTGTCAGGAAGTTCTGGATAACACTATTATGGCTTTTCGTCTGGCTGAAGATCCGCGTGTGCGTTTACCGGTGATCGTAAATCTGGATGGATTCTATCTTTCGTTTACCCGCGAGCCGGTTGAACTGCCTGATGCAGATAAAGCAAAACAGTTTGTCGGTGAATACGATGCTGAGAATATGTTATTTCGTGCATCCCGACCAACCAGTCTGGCTGTTGCCGTTTTAGGCGGAGGCCCTTACTCTTACTTTCGCTATGAAACACATCTTGCTGCACAAAATGGTTTGCCTGTTTATGAAGAAGTTGCCGCTGATTTCAATAAACACTTCGGCCGTCATTATGACGCTGTTGAAGCATACAAAACCGATGATGCAGAAATTGTGTTTGTTATGATAGGATCTTTTGCTACCAAAGGAAAAGATGCGGTTGATCGATTACGCGAAGCTGGCCATAAGATAGGGTTATTACAACCACGTTTATTACGACCATTTCCTGCAGGACGATTTCATGATCTGTTACAACACGTCAAAGGTGTCGCCGTTATTGATCAGAATATCTCCATGGGTATGGGTGGTGTATTATATTCTGAACTGACCTCTGCAATGTATGGACAAGCAAAGGCACCACAAATTATCGCCAGTTATATGGGTGGACTTGGTGGTCGCGATATCAGTAGCGAAGAATTTTATGAAATGGCAAAAGAAGTCAGAAATGCTCTGAAAAATAATCAAACACTCCCCCCACGTTTGTTGTATACCGAAACAGAATTGCGTGAAGTTAGAAAGCTACAGGCTGTCGCACATGTAGAACGGCAGGAACTCCTTAACACCAATGACGAAGCAGACAAGGAGGAACAATAAAATGAACCAAGCACCGGTTAGTTCTTATCGTCGAGGAAGAGACCTGCCCTCAACACATCTTTTAGGCACTGGCACAGCCATGTGTGCAGGCTGCGGAGGTTTAGAGGTCTTACATGAAATTTATGACATCATTGGTGAAAACTCTATCTTTGTAAATGCTGCTGGGTGTATGACGCTTTTATCTGTTTATCCTTTCACACCGTTTCGTGGTTCCTGGTTATATACCGCGATGGCTTCAGCACCTGCCGGAGCACAAGGGGTTCGGGATGCGCTCGATATATTAAAAGCGAAAAAACAAATCACTGATGATGAAGACATGCAAGTGGTGGTGCTCACCGGGGATGGTTCTGCCAATGGTATTGGGTTATCCGCGACATCAGGTGCCATGGAACGGGATCTGGATTTTCTTTATATCTGTTATGATAATGAAGGTTACGGCAACACTGGCCAACAGTATTCCGGTGCCACACCACATGCTGCGAAAACATCCACCAGTAAAGGCCCGCGTGGTTTTTCTGGTTTCAAAAAAGATTTATTTTCGATCTGGGCTGCACATCAACCCGCCTATGTGGCTACGGTAATTGGAGCTGAGCCGCTGGATCTGGCGAAGAAAATTGAAAAAGCCATGAGCATGAAAGGCCCGCGTATGATCATTGCACTCTCGCCCTGTCCTACTGGCTGGGATTATGACCCGAAAGAAACCGTTAACATCGGCAAACTTGCAGTGAAGACCGGTGTCTGGCCACTGAAAGAATATATAGACGGTAAAGTGGTTCACACAAAAATACCTAAACAACGAAAACCGGTTGAAGAATATTTAAGTCTACAGGGACGCTATAAACATTTATTTGAACCCCATCGTGGCGAAGAAATGCTGAAAACAATTCAGGATAAAATTGATCGTTATTGGGGAAATATCAGTGAATAAAACTTGAGGCTCTGTTGCAAAAAATGTCAATTTATGAAAGTCCCCTTATAGAAGACATATTTTATGCTGCAGAATAGATATCAAATTGTCTTTCAATTGGGCGGATCTCTCCTTTCAAACCTTGGTCATGGGTCCATATATCGAACTGGCCTTTCTTAAACATTCTCATGACTTCAAATCCTTTGATAGTAGCATAGGCCGTCTTCATAGATTTAAAACCTAGAGTTGGTTTGATCAACCGTTTCAATTTTCCATGATCCGCTTCGATCTGGTTGTTAAGGTACTTAACCTTACGGTGAAAGACTTGGTCGTTAAGAAGACCCTCCTCCTTTAACTCCCGGATAGCTCTGTCATAGCTGGGAGCCTTGTCGGTATTGACCGTAGCCGGTTTTTCATATTCGTTCATTTTTCGAAGTATTTTTCCAAGAAACCGCTTGGCAGCTTTCACCAAGCCCAGACCCATTGTACCAGCGTACACAACCCAAAATTATCTCACCACGAAAATGCTTCCATTTGAAATCATTCATAACGACTCCTATTGCTTGATGACATGTAATGATTTCACAGCATATTTAGATTTTTTGCAACAGAGCCGGTTTTTGTCCAAATTCTATTCCGACCCCTTATTGGTTCTTTAGCTCAAGTTTCTCGGCATCGATAGCCATCAAGGTAATAGTACTTTTGGAAACCATTTTTTCATAATTACCCCTGATATCAAATACTGTGGATTGAGCCACTATTATTTGTCTTCCTTTACTTATAATTTCTGACTTGCATTTTAATGCATTGCCATAGGCTGGTTTCAGGAAATTAATTTTAAATTCGATGGTCAATATTCTGATATTATCGGGAACAAGTGTGTAGGCGGCATATCCGGCTGTATGATCAGACATTGTCGCAATTAAGCCGGCATGAATAAAATTATCTTGGGTTTTGTGGTTTTCTCCTATTTTTAAAGTCGATTCAAAAATTCCCTTTTCTATTTTTGATGCATGAAAGCCACAATATTTAATAAATCCCCTTCGATAATCCTTTTCAAGAAATTCTAGCCTTTCCTGAGTGAGTTCTATTTGCATAACCAACCTCTATTGACAAAAATCTGTTCTTGGTTTTTGAAATAATATAATTGGGTTAGCGTGGAATATTACCCAGTTTGCACTTCATTCGCATATTCGGGGAGTGTCCCGTGATTTTTTACCGTTAACAAGTTATACAGAAAGAATGTAGGTTAGGCAACCTGCAAGATATCACAGTATCTTTAATCGTTGTTACTTGAAATGGAGCAGTTTTGTACAAAACCATGAGTCAAGAGATACAGGAAGTCTACGTAACTAATTCCACCCTACTCAAGATCAACATATTTGTACTAAGTCCTCACTAGAAATACAATTCCGAGATTATAAGGTACACCAGAAACATTGAAGATTGAAACAGGGTAGTCAATATCGCATGACTGTTCATCAACTTACGGTCATTCCAGTGTGAAGTTGCTACAGAAAACATAGATAGATTAAAAGGGGCAAAATATACTACCGTAAAAGGTATTAATGTGATTTAACTAATAGAGTACCGAAATAAAAAGATTAATGACACCACTCTCGCCGCTGTTGGTTCCCAAAATATATTGACATGAAACCTGGCATCAGGTGGTAAGGAATTTATGGACAATAAACCCTCCTATACAGAACTAGAGCGACAGATCAAAAGACTCAGTCTGGAATCGTCACGTCTGAAGGCGGCTGAAGAAACATTTAATCGTCAAAACGAATCCCTCAAAGCTCTCCATGAAACATCTCTTGTCCTCATTGATACACTGGATAAAGAAGAGTTGTTAGAAAACATTCTTGAAAGAGCCGCATCTCTGAGTGGAACAGCCCACGGGTACATCTACTTGCTGGAACCCTGCGAGACCCTTATGGAGATGAAGGTTGGAATGGGTTTTTTTAAAAGCCAGTTGGGGCGTCGGGTGTTGATAGGTGAGGGGATGGGGGGATGCGTATGGCAGGCAGAGGAACCTGTTGTTGTTGAAGATTATCTGTCCTGGTCAGGGCGGATCGATGACAAGGTTCTTGACAGGCTTCGTTCGATTGTGGGAATTCCACTGAAATACGATACCAGGGTTTTAGGGGTGATTGGGCTTGCCCATGTGGAGGGAGATAAAAGATTTAACGAAGCAGATATTACGACTCTTGAGAGATTTGCTGCTTTGGCACTTATTGCCCTTGAAAAATCACGTTTGTACGCAGATGTGCGGCGCGAACTGGCAGAACGAAAGCGCACTGAAGCTGTTTGGCGGGAAAGTGAGAGGCGATACAGAACCTTCATAGAATCTTCACCTGATCCTATTGTAGTGTACGATATGAAAGGTGTTGCAACCTATGTCAATCCAGCCTTTGAGCACGCCTTCAATTTCTCCCGAGAAGAGCTGCTCGGTAAAAAAATCGATTTTGTGCCACCAGAAAATTGGCCAGAGACCAAAGCTGAGATTATGAAAATGCTCAGAGGCAAGAAGATCAGCCTCTTTGAAACCAGAAGATTGACCAAGGAAGGAAAGGTGCTTGATGTCCAGCTCAGTTCCACGCTGTATCAAGGGGTTGATGGACAGCCTCTTGGCAATATCGTGACCATGAGAGATATCAGCCTGCAAAAGAGGACAGAAAAAGAGCTTGATACATATCGGGATCATCTGGAAGAGCTGGTAACTGAACGGACAAGGGAACTCGCACATGCTAACCTAAAACTTGAGCTTGAAGTCGATGATCGCAAGCAGACACAAAAAGCACTCCTCAAACGTGAAAAAGAACTGCAGGCGCAATCGCAACATCTCGAAGAGGTAAATACAGCTTTGAGAGTACTGCTCAAGCAGCGGGATGAAGATAAACAGGAACTGGGAGAGGTGGTGTTGCGAAATGTTAAGGAACTGGTTTTTCCATATCTGCAAAGTATTATTAATGGTCGGTTATCCACCCAGCAACGAACGTTGGCATTGATTATTGAAACTAATCTGAACAACATTATCACGCCCTTTGTAGATAAGCTTGCATCGGGGCTTGCTCATCTCACACCCGTTGAGATCCGAGTGGCGAGTCTGGTCAAGGAAGGAAAAACGAATAAGGAGATTGCAGAGATTCTTCTGGTATCCAAAAATACGGTGCTGTTTCATCGCCACAACATTCGAACCAAATTAGGGTTAAAAAACAGGAAGATAAACCTTCGTTCACATCTTTTGGCTTTGGTATAATAGTGGGGCTATCCCACTATTATACCGCTATTTAATAAACTTGTTATTAATTTATATTTCAGTATGCTACAACTATAGCATGATGATCTTTCCTCTTTATGGGTAAGTTCTCGTTTATGCCTGTCAGACCGTATTACTCCATATCTAAAAGTCAGCTCACGTAATCAGCCACTGGTTATGAAATGCGTTTGTACTTGTTACAATACTAGTTCTTTGCAGTTCTATTGCGGGCACTATTTTGATAACGACATACCCCACTAGCTAACTGCCACACAAGAACAGTCGAAAGAAAAGAAAGTTGACCAGAGGTGTCAAGCGGGCATCTCTATAGAGCCAGTTAGAACACGAGATTTCGACGATGACCAATCTAATTGTTTCAGAGGTTACACTTACATTCGGTGGCTTAAATGCCCTCTCCGAAGTAAATATTTCAATTGAACCCGGGATTATCACATCGATCATCGGACCCAACGGGGCAGGAAAGACCAGTATTTTAAACTGTATTTCCGGGTTTTATCACCCGACCAAAGGGGAAATCCATTACGGTCAGCACGACCTCACTCACGCTTCACCTCACCAGATATCAAATATAGGCATTGCCAGAGCATTCCAGAATCTTGAGTTGTTTCGCGGGTTGTCGGTTCTTGATAACCTGTTGCTTGCCCGCCATCAAAATTTAAAATATTCGATTTTTCACGCGCTTATTTATTTTGGTAAAGCCTCCAGGATGGAAGCAGAAAATCGTGCCTATGTGGAAAAAGTTATCGAATTTATGGAGCTTGAACCTTACCGGAAACAGATGGTTGGTAATTTGAGCTACGGGGTTCAAAAGAGAGTTGAGGTCGCAAGAGCCCTGACCTTGGCCCCCAAGTTACTTCTTCTTGATGAGCCAATGGCGGGAATGAATATTGAAGAAAAGGAAGATATCGTTCGCTTCATACTCGATTTGAAAAAAGAATGGGATGTTACGATAGTACTTGTAGAGCATGATCTGGGGGTTGTGATGGATATTTCAGATCAGATTTATGTACTTGATTTTGGTGAGTTAATTGGCTCGGGGACACCGGAGGAAGTTGCATCAGATCCTAAGGTGATAGAGGCCTATATTGGTGAAGAGTAATTTGCGCATGGAAAACAGAGAGAGTTTAATACAATACACTATTCCACAACTTCTGCGGTGGCGGGTTGAAGTGACCGCTGACAAAGTTGCCCTGCGGGAGAAAGATTTTGGCTGCTGGAACTGTTATACCTGGGGCCAATATTATGATTTTGTCCGTAAAGCTGGACTTGGACTGAAAAAAATCGGTTTTAAAAAGGGTGATAAAATCGCCATTATTAGCGACAATATCCCTGAAACACTCTACATGGCTATTGGTGCCCAGGCTGTAGGCGGTATCTCAGCCGCTATCTATCAAACCAGCCTCCCGGATGAAATACAGGGTATTCTCGAGTACCTCGAAGTAAACATAGTTTTCTGTAGTGACCAGGAACAGGTCGATAAGGTTGCGGAAGTAAGAGATCGAATCCCCCATGTGAAAAAGGTGATCTATGAGGATCCAAGGGGGATGCGTAGCTATCGTGCTGACGACTGGTTCATGTCTATTGAGGAACTTTATACACTTGGTGACGAGGCTCACCAGGAATTCCCTGAACTCTTTAACGCATTAGTTAATGAGGGTGCGGTTGATGATGTCTGTCATTTTTGTCTCACCTCAGGAACCACCGGATTGCCTAAAGGTTCGATGGTGACCCATCGTAACTATATCAATATGGGGCTTCAGATTACAGAGGTTGATCCTTTAGAGGAAACAGATGAATATCTTTCGTTTCTGCCTTTTGCCTGGATAGGCGAGCAGATGAATTCGTTTGGTGTGGCGATGGCCACCGGAATTGCGATCAATTTTCCGGAGTCGGTTGAAACCAGTATGGAAGATCTCAAGGAGATAGGCCCCCATTTCATGTTTGGTGCGCCAAGGATTTATGAGACCATTCGCTCTCAGATCTGGCTGAAAATTGATGAGGCGTATTGGCTTAACCGCACCTTCTATAAATATTTCATGAAAATTGGAGAAGAGGCTGCTGGCTATCGTATGTCAGGTAAGACAATGCCGACCAAACTTCGGGTTCTGGCCTGGTTTGGAAAACAGATCATTTTCCGTCCATTGGTCAATCAAATCGGTTTACTTAGACTACGCCGTGCATACACGGGTGGCGCAGCTCTCGGTCCGGAACTTTTCACATTTTACCAAGCTATTGGGGTGAACCTGAAACAGATCTATGGCCAGACAGAAATAGTCGGCATTGCTTATATGCATAGGGATGGAGATGTCCGCCCGGATACAGTCGGAAAACCACTGCCTGGAACAGAATGCAGGATTTCAGATGAGGGCGAAATTCTCTCCAGATCTGCATCTGTCACTCCCGGTTATTACAAATTACCAGAAAAGACAGAAGAGTTGCTTGAAGGAGGGTGGCTCCACTCTGGAGATGCCGGCTATATCGATGAAAGCGGCCATCTGGTCGTTATTGATCGTATTTCAGACGTCATGCATAACGTAAATGGCGATATGTTCAGCCCTATGTTTCTTGAAAACAGGTTGAAGTTCAGCCCCTATATTAAAGAAGCGGTGATTTTTGGGGATCAGAAAGAGTATGTCGCAGCGCTCATAAATGTTGATCCGATTGTTGTGGGCAAATGGGCTGAGGACAAAGGGATTTCTTTTAGTACCTATATGGATCTCTCCCTTCAGCCTCGTGTTGCAGAACTGATTAAAAATGAGGTTTTAAAGATTAACGGGGATGCAGAGAAACCACATTTTAAGATCCGCCGATTCGCTCTTCTTTATAAACTGTTGGATATGGACGATGGCGAATTGACTAAGACCGGGAAAATACGGCGCAAATTTGTACGGGAAAAATATGATGACCTGTATGAGGCGTTGTATGACGAAACGATAACAGAGAAAAAGGTTAAGGCCTTTTATCAGTATCAGGACGGTCAGACAACAACGGTTGATACAACCCTTCACTTTTACACAATAGAAGGAGAACTATGAGCTATTTTTTCCAACTGGTAGTCAGTGGCGTTGTCGTAGGATCGATCTACGCCTTATCCGCTCTTGGATTTGTACTTATATACAAGTCCAGCCGGGTTCTCAATATCGCACACGGACAGATAATTGCTGCCGGGGCATTTATTACCTATGCCTTAACGGTTATGGTAGGGCTACCGATCTATGTCGCTTTCCCCATAAGTATGGTGATCACATTCTTTCTTTCAATGAGTGTTGAAAGGGTGTTCCTGCGTCGCTTAATTGGCGAGCCGATTATTTCCGTTATCATGGTGACCATCGGTCTGATGTCAATTATTGATGGATTGATCTATTTGACGCCATTTGGATCCGAGAATTTTTCCTTTCCCGTATTTCTGCCCACAACGCCGATTTCACTAGGTGGAGTATCCATATCTTGGACGCAGTTGGTGGGGGTCGCTGTTACAGTGGTTCTGATCGGTGGTTTTTCCTGGTTTTTTAAGAAATCAACGGTGGGTATCTCCATGCGGGCGGTGTCAGACGATCAGTTAGCCTCCATGTCCATCGGGATTTCCGTGCCTAAGGTGTTTGGCCTGGCATGGGCTATGGCCGGATTAAGTGCAGCGGCTGCCGGAACGATTATTGGCAATATCACAGGGCTGAATTTTGATACCTTACAGGCCTTTGGCATCGTGGTTTTTCCGGTAGTTATCCTTGGTGGTCTGGATTCCATTCTGGGTGCGGTTGTAGCCGGTATAATGATGGGGCTCATACAGCAGTTTTCCAGCGGCTATCTGGATGGAAACTGGGGGCTCAACGGTACGGGGGAGGTGATGCCGTATATCGTACTATTGATAATACTGCTTTTTAAACCCCATGGCTTATTTGGAATCCACGAAATAGAACGGGTATAATTATGTCATCAAATCGCTGGCTTGCAACAGGTAATTATTTCACCTCCTATAAAGAAGAGCAGAGGATTTTTTTCACCAGCCTGGACAGGACTGCCATGATTGTTTTTATCCTCATCCTGTTTGCTTGGCCACTTTTTTTTCCTGTAGGCAATAAGTACATGCTGGTAATCGATAATATCCTTGTGGCGATAATTGCTGTCATGGGCTTGAATCTGGTTACGGGATTTGCTGGCCTGATTTCTATTGGTCATGCCGCTTTTGTTGGGATTGGAGCCTATACTGTGGCTTCGTTTGCCAGGGTTTTAGGCGATGGACACGTTATCATAACCCATGCCTGGCCTCTTATGATTGTACTTTCCGGATGTATGGGCGCTGTTTTTGGTGCCATAGTCGGTCTGCCTGCTTTGCGTCTGAAACATCTGTATCTGGCGATCGCCACCCTTTCGTTCCAGATGATATTTCAGTGGGTTATTAACTTCATGAATTTTTTTAATCAGGGACAGACAATCTCGGTGGACAGGGTTGTGTGGATAACCGGGGTGGTCTCACGTAAACAGCACTACCTCTTCTGGTATTATGCGATTCTGGTGGTCATTGTGGTGCTGGGATTTGCTGTACGCAATCTGCTTCGTACCCGTTATGGTCGCTGCCTTGTTGCTGTGCGGGATAATGACCGCGCAGCCGATGCCATGGGGATGCACCCTGGGTTCACAAAGGTCTACGCCTTTGGCCTTGCTGGTTTTCTGGCTGGTGTGGCTGGTGCATTACACGCCTATCTGTATAGAGGGGTTGGCATTGATTCTTTTACCCTGCATCATTCAATAAACTATCTGGCAATGGCAATCGTCGGAGGGCTTGGTACTTTGCAGGGTTCATTTTGGGGTCCTGTTGCAATCAATGCCTTAGAACTACAGGTTGAAAGGCTTTCCGAGTGGGTAGGGGGGCATTTGACAATAGCCACGAATCTGACTACAGCCCTCAAGCCATTAAGTTTTGGCTTGGTAATAGTGCTGTTCCTGATGTTTGAACCACGGGGGATTGCCAACTGGTGGCGTATAGCCCGTTCGTATGTGAAACTGTGGCCTTTCCGCTACTAACAGTTGGAGAAAACCACTATAGACGGACTTCATCTTTGATGGGTGATGAGTACACTCGCCTTACAACCAAAAAGCTCGATCAAACACTTTGGAGGAGAAATGAAAAAAATTAACCTAACCAAATCTGCTTTTCTGTTGGGAGCTGTTTTCATGTTAGCACTTCCTGTTCAGGCACTTGCCGGAAAGGTGTACAAACTTGGGCTCTCTCTTGCTATCACAGGCCCGACTTCAGATGCAGGAAACCCCTATTCTAAAGGTGTTGAAGATTACTTCAACTATGTGAATGATACCAAAATGCTGGGAAGTGATACTATCGATTGTACCATTCGCGACGATCAGTATAAAAATGACATCACAAAGCGAAACTTTGAAGACTACTTGGATCAGGATATTGTGTTCTATCTGAACTACTCAACCGGTAGCACTTTAGCTTTGAAAAAGGATTTTGAAGAGGAGAAAATGCCGGTAATTCCAGCTTCCTTTCATGCTGGAAATCTGATTGATTCGAACTATATATTCCTGCCTATCGCATCGTACTCCGCTCAGGCTATTGGTCTTGCTGAATATGTTGTAAAAAACAATAAAGGTGGAACACCGAAAGTTGCAATGTTTATCCATCCATCAGCCTTTGGTAGGGGACCGGTTGAAGATGTGAAAAAAGCAATTGCCGCGGGTCTTGACATAGAAATCGTAGAAGTCGTTGAACATGGCAAAAACCTTGATAACACAGCAATGCTAAAGCGCCTGAGCAGTAAAGGGGTTCAGTATGTGATCAGTCACACCGTTCAGTCTCCGGTTGCAAGCATGTTAAAAGATGCTTCTAGCCTTGGCCTGATGGCAAAGACTTTTGGTGAAGAAGGGAAGATGACCTTCCTGGGTTGTCATTATACCGGTGGTAATGATCTGGTAGCCCTCGCAGGTCCTTCTGCTGAAAATTTTTATTGGACCACATCGTATATTATTACAAGTGAACCTAGTGCCGGAGCAACTGCACAGCTCGATCTTGCAAAGAAATATAACCGTGACGAAAAAGCTGCAAATTCTCATAACTATGCTAACGGCATGATGGTGGCTCAGGTTGCAACAGAGCTCATCAAGCGCGCTAAAGATAAGGGAAAAGAAATAACCAAAGAAACCCTGTACCAAGAACTACAGGAAATGAACGGCGCCAATTCCTTCTCTCCTGGTACAACAGTAGGACCTGTAACGTATTCTAAAACTGACCATGCTGGTGTTGATTCGCTTCAACTCTATGCAGTTAAAAATGGTGAGTTTAAATCTGCGGGCAGTCCTTTTATCCCTGTCTATACGGAGAAGATTAAATAAAGGCCACCTTGAAAAATTGCTAATTAGCCCAACTTCATCGTTGCAGTATAAATTTTATCCTCGGAATATCAATTATATGCCTGTGGTAAAATTTAGAATGCGTCTCGAATTTGAACTAATTTTCTAATTTTTTAAGGTAACCTAAACATCAAAACAAAAGTATACCCCTTCTGTTCCATTTTGTGAAAAAGGAATAGCTGGAACAGAAGGGTAACGTCCAAGCAATTTGCTGCATTGCAGGCAAGCCGTTCAGGGATTCCGATTCGACTTTTTAAGAGACCTCATCATCCTATGGATAAGAAAAAAACCAAATACCAGTTGGAAGTCAATAATATTGAGGTTGTTTACAATAACATCATACAGGTATTACGTGGTGTCAGTCTGAATGTTCCAAAAGGTTCCATTGTTGCTTTACTGGGAACAAATGGTGCAGGAAAGACAACAACTCTACGGGCGATCAGCGGTTTGTTGAAACCTGAAAACGGTTTTATTCGGGAAGGGTATATCAAGTTCAGAGACAATGATATTACCAATCTTCTGGGTACCTACGTTGTAAAACATGGTGCTGTGATGGTACCGGAGGGAAGACGGGTATTTAAGCATCTCACGGTGGATGAAAATATAAGGGTTGGCTCTATCACGAGACGGGATGGGACAGCGCAAATCAAGGCTGATCATAAGCTGATGTATGCTCATTTCCCACGGCTCTCCAAGATAACACATAGAATGGCTGGGTATTGCTCTGGTGGAGAGCAGCAGATGATTGCCATCGCCAGGGCGTTGATGGCATCACCTAAAATGCTCATGCTTGATGAACCATCCCTTGGGTTGGCACCATTACTTGTGAAAGAAATTTTTGAAAACATTCAGTTGATCAATAAAGAGATGAACACCACCATCCTTGTGGTGGAACAGAATGCAAAGATAGCCCTGGGTATTTCAGATTATGCCTATATTATGGAATCGGGTCGAATTGTCCTGGAAGGCCCTTCCGAAGAACTTCAGGAAAACCCTGATGTTAAGGAGTTTTATATGGGCATAACCCAGGGTGGTGGACGAAAGTCATTTAAGGAAGTTAAGTCGTACAAACGGCGTAAGCGCTGGATGTGATTGAGAGTAAAAAAATCATTGTCAGACACTTACTCGGATTACTTAGGACCCGTTACGAAAGAACCTGGCTATTTCCATCCATTCCGTTACGGATCCTTATGCTGTTCCGAGAGATAATTAGGCCATGTTATTTTCTTACAACGGCTTACAATACCATCAGGGTTGAAAATATGAAATTTTTAGTTGCATTCAATAGCTCGAAAGCAGCCCAGGCTGCACTCGCCCTGGCAAGGGATTACGCAGAACTTTTTGAGGCAAAAATACTTGTCATAACTTCCATGGGTGGAGGGGGGAGGGAAAAACCTGAAAAAATCGGTGAGGCTACCAAGTATTTGGCTGTTGCGAGGAAATTTCTGCAGGAGAAAGGGATAACCTGTGAGACCCATCAACTTGCACGTGGCTTATCCCCGGGAGAAGATCTGGTGCAATTTGCAGAGGAGAATGATATCGATCAGATTTTTGTCGGAGTGGAAAAAATGTCGAGAACCCAAAAAATTATTGTTGGCTCAAATGCGCAGTACATAATCCTCAAAGCACCATGCCCGGTGGTCACCGTGAAAGATTGGTCAAAGTAGGTCGGTTTTTCACAGGGCTCCGTGACTGATTTATTTGTTTCAAATAATAATAGAGTGTTACGGTCGCGCAGCGGTGGTGAGTGCCGGAGGTGTGGTTAGAGAACAGTGGAGTGACACATCACTATCCGGAATATTAAATCTAACGAGTTCGTAAAAAGCTAATTTTTCAGATGGCTGAGTAAAAATCTTGTAACAGTGAAGGATATAGAGGTTTTTTACGAGACCATCAAATCTGAAAGGATTCAGAGGGGCTATTCAAATGGGACTTTATGATCTTTCTTTTTATGATCTGATTAATCGAAACGCGGTGGCATATGGTAGCCGTATTTGTTGGCAGGAGGTGGATGACGGCAGACAATTAACATTTATAGAATACAAGAAGAAGGTAGATTCGCTAGCCAACGGTCTTTCTCGCACAGGGATACAAAAGGGGGATCGCATCGGTGTGGTTGGTAAGAACAGTCTGGAGTTTTTCGTCATCTACGGTGCTGCTGCCGCTTTGGGAGCGATTGTTTTACCGATAAACTGGCGTCTTTCAGCAGATGAAATCTGCTTTAATTTGAACGATTGCCTACCGAAAATAGCATTTGTCGACAAGGAGTTCCAGTCAGTACTGGACAGTAAACAAGATGAATTGTCTTCAATTAATGCATATTACAATTTGAAGGGCGATTTTGGGGATGCAAAGAGCTTTGCGTCCTTACTTGAGCACCGGGGCGAGATGGTGCCTGTGAGCGTTGAGAGCACGGACGGTTTTGTAATTATTCATACTGCTGCTGTGGCTGGCAGGCCAAGAGGTGCTTTGCTGAGTCATGGCAATATCCTCTATGCTGACATTCATTTCAGCTACTACATGACGCTTACATCAGCGGATGTGCATTTGAACCTTCTGCCCCTTTTTCACGTGGGAGGCCTTTTTCTTGCAACCAGTACCTTTCATGCCGGCGGTTCAAATCTTAATGTGAGCAAATTTGATGCAACGGTGGCTGCAAAACTTATCGAGGAAAAGGGAGTGACCCTGTTCTTTGATTTCTCGCCGATTCTTGATTCCATTCTTCAGGCCGCAACAGAAGAGAATGTTGATATAAGCTCCTTAAGAGGAGTTGTAGGGCTTGGGACTCCGGAGGTGATTGAGCAATATCAATCAATGACCCGTGGATATTATTACTGCATGTATGGACAGACAGAGACATCATGTCTGGTGAGTATGGGGAAATACGCTGATCGCCCTGGATCTGCCGGGAAAGTGATTTTGCTTGCGGATATCCAATTAGTTGACGACCAAGATCAACCCGTTGCTCTTGGAGGAGTCGGTGAAATTACGGTGAAAGGGCCTATGGTTTTCAAGGGGTATTGGCAATTGCCTGAAGATAATAGTTATACTTTTCGTGATGGCTGGCACCATACCGGGGATTTAGGGCGTTTTGATGAAGATGGATATCTGTTTTATGCTGGACGCAAGGCTGAAAAAGAACTGATAAAGCCGGGGGGGGAGAATGTTTATCCTGCGGAGGTGGAAAAGGTAATTCTTCAGCATCCTGCGGTTGCTAAAACGGTGGTGATAGGGGTTCCTGATCCGAAATGGAAAGAGGGAATTAAGGCGGTTTGTCAACTTCATGAAAGCAGTACCCTGAGCGCAGAGGAGTTGATCCGTTTTGTCGGGGAGCGTATTGCCCGCTTTAAAAAGCCTCAATATGTAGAGTTTGTGGTCGAATTGCCAACTAAGGAAGATGGTTCGCTGGACCGGGATGCTGTAAAGGCCGCATACGGTAAACCATAACTGATGGCGTGATGAGCTCTCCTTTTACTTTTTTGCTACAGGACGGCCAAATTAATTATGACGGGGAGACAGAGTGCTCTGCCTCCCTTTTAATTTCGTAGAAAGTTCAATCTAGTTAATATTAACATATGTAGAGAATTAACATATTGTCAATAAGGATTTTTTTTGGCATGTGATGAGTATCACCATGCGTTGAACGACGTATCTGCATTATCTGCAGCCTTCCCGGTGAATTGTTCTGCCTTCCTCATATTTTCGCCTATCCTTTCTGACTACCAACAGATCTGCCTGATCATCTAAGGAAACACTCTCAGAAGTATGCTGGGGGATATATAACAAAGATAAAATCCTTGACAAACTTCTGGCTAGTCATTAAAAATTATCTATAGGTAAATATTAACTAAAAGTAAATAGTAGAAGTTTTCTGGTGGCTTTGTTGATGACATATCTTGTATATCGACATGATTACCTAAGGATCAATTTTCCTCTCTTATAGGGGGCCAAGGGTCAATTTATGGGTAAAATCAGTTCCACAATAAATATCCGCAGCGAGGACTTTGCTGGTAATCGAAGACACATACAGGCGCTGGTCGATGATCTGCGCTGCAAACTGGAAGCAATAAAACTGGGTGGTGGTGAAAAATACCAACAACGGCATAGCTCAAGAGGAAAACTGTTGGCACGTGAGCGTATTGACGCCCTTCTGGATCCTGGCTCACCCTTTCTGGAATTGTCTCAGATGGCGGCCTTTGAGGTTTACGATGTTGAGGTTCCTGCCGCCGGCATTATTACAGGTATTGGCCGGGTTAACGGTCAGGAGTGTATTATTGTTGCCAACGACGCCACCGTTAAAGGCGGCAGCTACTTTCCCTTAACTGTCAAAAAGCATTTACGCGCACAGAATATTGCCGAAGAAAATCACTTGCCTTGCATTTACCTGGTAGACTCCGGCGGCGCCAACCTGCCGCGACAAGACGAGGTCTTCGCAGACAAGGAGCATTTTGGCCGCATCTTTTTCAACCAGGCCATTATGTCGGCAAAAAATATTCCACAAATTGCCGTGGTCATGGGTTCCTGTACCGCCGGAGGCGCATATGTCCCTGCCATGGCGGATGAGTCAATTATTGTTAAGGAACAGGGTACCATTTTTCTGGGTGGTCCTCCCTTGGTAAAAGCTGCCACCGGTGAAGTGGTAAGCGCAGAAGATCTGGGGGGAGCGGATGTACACTGTCGCACCTCCGGGGTTTCCGATCACTACGCCCAAAACGATCACCATGCCTTACAACTTACACGCCAGGCCGTAGGCCGTCTCAACCGTGTGAAACCTCTGAGTATTGATATTAGGGAGCCCGTTGAGCCCTTATACAACCCGGAGGAAATTTACGGAATAATTCCAAAAGACCCTCGTCAACCCTATGATGTCCGTGAAGTTATCGCCCGTATTGTTGATGGTTCGGAATTTGATGAATTCAAGGCTCTTTACGGAACAACACTGATTACCGGATTTGCCAGGATATATGGATACCCTGTGGGCATTGTAGGAAATAACGGTATTTTGTTTGGGGAATCCGCGCAAAAAGGAGCACACTTTGTCGAACTCTGCGCAAAGCGAAAAATCCCGCTCATCTTCCTCCAGAACATTACCGGCTTTATGGTTGGCAAGCAGTATGAAACCAGCGGTATTGCCAAACACGGTGCAAAAATGGTCACCGCAGTAGCCTGTGCCAGGGTTCCCAAATTGACTGTTGTTATTGGCGGTTCATTTGGTGCCGGCAACTACGGTATGTGTGGTCGGGCCTACGAGCCCCGCTTTATGTTTATGTGGCCCAATGCCCGGATCTCAGTAATGGGTGGTGAACAGGCGGCTGGAGTACTGTCACAGATCAAACGTGATCAAAAGGAAAAACTAGGCGAACAGTGGAGTAAAGAGGAAGAGGCTCGGTTCAAACAACCTGTTCTGGAGACCTACGAGAAACAGGGACACCCTTATTACGCCTCGGCAAGACTGTGGGACGACGGTGTTATTGACCCGGCGGAAACCCGTATGGTGCTGGGGTTGACGCTTTCGGCATCACTGAACAAATCTATAGAAGATACTGAATTTGGTATTTTCAGAATGTGACTAATAGATAATATAGGTAATACAGGTAATCCTATGGCTGAGCAAACAGTTTTAATCCAGACAGACCAGCGTGGTGTCGCCACCGTTACCCTCAATAATCCGGCAAAGCACAACGTTTTCGACGACAAAACTATTGAAGAACTGACGGCGGCTTTTGAGCAGATCAGCAAGAGTCACGATGTGCGAGTGATGATCCTGGCGGCCACCGGAAAAAACTTTTGCGCTGGTGGCGACCTGGCTTGGATGAAGCGCATGGCGAACTACTCTTATGAAGAAAACCTCAACGATTCAAAAGTCTTGGCTAGGATGTTCAAGAGGCTGAATTTTCTTTGCGTACCGACCATCGCCCGAGTTCAGGGTGTCGCTTTTGGCGGGGGAGTGGGGCTGGTGAGCTGCTGTGATATGGCGGTGGCAACACCTGATGTCAGTTTTTCTCTAAGTGAAGTCAAAATCGGTCTGATACCTGCGGTAATCAGCCCTTACGTGGTTGCGGCAATTGGCCAGAGGGCGGCCCGGAGATATTTTACAACGGCAGAGCGCTTTGATGCCCAGACGGCTTTGATGCTGGGACTGGTGAGCAAAGTGGTAGAAAAAGAGCAGTTTGATCAGGAAATTGACAAGCTGGTAGAAACCTTGCTAGCTAATAGCCCGAGTGCAATAGTTGATGCAAAGCAACTGGTCTTTGATGTTGCAGGGCGAAAAATTGATGACGAACTGATTGACTTCACCTGTGAGCGGATTGCTGATATACGTGTTTCCGCTAATGGACAGGAAGGCTTAACCGCCTTTCTGGAAAAACGCAAACCGACGTGGAGCATGTTATAAAATGTTTAAAAAAATCCTGATTGCCAACCGTGGAGAAATTGCCTGTCGAGTTATCAGTACTGCCCGCAAGCTGGGTATACTCTCAGTAGCCGTCTATTCAGACGCAGACCGCGACGCCCTGCATGTCACCATGGCCGATGAAGCGGTATATATTGGCCCACCGCCTTCACGGGAATCCTATTTGGTGGTGGAACGAATTATTGATGCCGCACTAAGAACCGGTGCCGAGGCTATACATCCCGGTTATGGTTTCCTCTCGGAAAATGCAGTCTTTTGCAGAACCTGCATAGAAAACAAGCTTGTTTTTATTGGTCCGCCCGCCGCTGCTATTGAAGCCATGGGGTCAAAATCGGCAGCCAAGAACATCATGGAACAGGCCGGTGTACCGCTGGTCCCCGGCTACCACGGTGAAGATCAGGATCCTTCTCTATTGAAAAAAGTTTCCGACGAAATGGGCTACCCGGTTCTGCTTAAGGCCACCGCCGGCGGTGGCGGCAAAGGCATGCGTCAGGTATGGGCGGCAGATGAATTTGAAGAAGCCTTGACCTCCGCCAAACGTGAAGCTCTGGGCAGCTTCGGCGACGAGACCATGCTGGTGGAAAAATATTTAACCCAGCCACGTCATGTAGAGGTCCAGGTCTTCTGTGATCAGCATGGGGACGCTGTTTATCTTGCCGAACGGGACTGTTCCGTACAGCGTCGTCACCAGAAAGTAATTGAAGAGGCACCGGCTCCCGGCGTGACTGATGCATTGCGTCAGCAGATGGGCGAAGCTGCAACCAGGGCAGCCAGGGCCATCAACTACCAGGGCGCGGGCACTGTTGAGTTTCTGCTGGACAACGATGGATCATTTTACTTTATGGAAATGAATACCCGCCTGCAGGTGGAACATCCGGTGACAGAAATGATAACAGGCCAGGATTTGGTGGAATGGCAGTTGCGGGTTGCAGATGGTGAAAAACTCCCCCTGACTCAGGACCAGATCCGTATTAACGGCCACGCCTTTGAAGCACGCATTTACGCTGAGGATCCGGCCAATGATTTTCTGCCGGCATCGGGCACCCTGACGTTTATCCAACCGCCGGTAGAAAGTGATCATGTGCGTGTGGATACCGGGGTATTGCAGGGTGATGAGGTGAGTGTCTACTATGACCCGATGATCGCCAAGCTGATTGTCTGGGATGAAAATCGCGACAAGGCATTGCGGCGTCTTACTAAGGCACTTACGGAATACCGTATTAGCGGCATGGCCACCAATATTGATTTTCTATATAACCTGGTATGCTGTGAAGCATTCAAACGGGCAGAGGTCGATACCGGTTTTATTGAAAAACATCACGATGAGATCTTCCTCTCTAATCAACAGGATATCTCTCAGGGTGTTGCCCTCGCAGCTCTTTATCTTGTGCTGGAGCAGGCGAAAAAAGCCGAAATAAGCGCGACCAATTTCCCCGACCCCTGGTCTCCCTGGAATAGCACAGGTGGCTGGCGTTTGAATCAAGCACATGCCAACCATTTTGAACTTATGTTTCAGGAACAACAATACCCGGTAACCATCGAGCAGCTGGGTAGAGCCGCTGCTGTTCGCTACTTGATCCGAATTGGAGATCGAACTGTACATGCCCGGGGAAGAATTGAAAACGATGAATTTCATGCCGATCTCGACGGCCACCGACTACGAGCTTCTGTGGGCAGACACGACAGCAGTTACAGTCTCTATACCCAGGACAGCGCCCTGCAATTTAAGGTTATTGAAGCAGATCTTGGCGACGAAGATGCAGGGCAAGGCGCAGGCGCATTAAATGCCCCGATGAATGGTACTGTTGTCGAGCTTACTGCCACCGAGGGGGGCAGTGTCAAAAAGGGCGATGCCCTGCTTGTAATGGAAGCCATGAAAATGGAACACACCATCCGTGCCCCAGCAGATGGCAAGGTTACCCAGTTTTATTATCAGCCAGGTGATCTGGTTGATGGCGGTGCAGAGCTGCTGGATTTTGCAGTCGATAGCGAAAAAACACAATAGCCAGGGAGAATTGAAAATGAGTTCCACCATGTCAAATATTCCATCGCTAACCGATGCCCAACTGGAAATTAATCATCGAGTTGCCACACTGAAATTTAATCGTGATGATGTACGCAACGCCCTCACCGGTACAGCACTGGTTGATGATATTGTCACTGTCGTTGATTGGATTAACAGCGAATCCTTCATAAGTTGCCTGGTTATTATCGGTAACGGTAAGGCGTTCTGCTCGGGTGGTAACCTAAAGGAAATGCGCGATGGCGATGGAACTTTCAGCGGCACACCAGCACAGATTGCAGAGAAGTACCGCCGAGGCATTCAGCGCATGAGTCTGGCCATGCATACTCTTGAAATTCCGGTCATTGCGGCTGTCAACGGTCCGGCGATGGGTGCCGGATTCGACCTGGCCTGTATGTGTGACATTCGGCTGGGCTGTGAATATACGCTGTTCGAACAAACTTTTATCAATCTGGGGCTTATCCCCGGTGACGGTGGCGCCTGGTTTCTGCAACGGCTGGTGGGATATCAAAAGGCGGCCGAACTGGCCTTCAGTGGCCGTCCTGTTAAGGCCGAGGAAGCCCTGCAACTTGGATTATTACTGGAACTTGTGACCGCAAATCAGTTATTGACGAAAGCCACAGAACTCGCCCAGAGCTTTGCAGCCAAAGCACCTCAGGCACTCCGAATGACTAAGCGGCTGATGAAAAGTGCCCAACGCCTAGAACTGGCTGACTTTCTTGATTTATGTTCCAGCTATCAGGCCAGCTGCCACCACACCGAGGATTACAGGCGAGCTCTGGATGGTTTTCTTGACAAAACCACTGTTGAATTTCAGGGTGATTAAAAATTGAGATTGACGAATACAGACGGGAGTCGCTCTGTTGTTAGGTTCCTGCATTAATCAAGATGGTATTTCCGTAGCTCTGGCTGAAGCAAAAACAATGCTGATTGAATCAAAAGAGTAGGTCATTTTTTTAATTTCAGAAAGGAGATGCAAAACGATGACAGAATATGATTATTGGAAAATTTTTCCCAAAATGCCGAAGAAGATTACCATAGGGGATATCACTGTCCGGGACGGTTTTCAGCACGAAGAGAAATTTGTCTCGACCGAAGCCAAAAAGTTTTACCTAGAGGAGTTGATTTTCGCAGGTTGCCGACATATCGAGGTGACCAACCTGGGTAATCCCCATCTGATGCCACAGTTCCGGGACGCCGAGGAACTTCTGATCCATCTTCGGGGGGAGCGCTTCCGGAAAAAATGTGAACGCAAGGGCATCAATTACGATGATATCAGCTTGACCTGCGTCACCATTCGCGAGAGCGCCGTGGACCGAGCCATTAAGTTGAAGGAGAAGGGGATCGGACCCGACCGGTTGCTGATGATGGTCTCCACCGAGGAAGAACACCATTTTGCCAACTCCGGTACGACCTTGCCGGACTACTGGAAAGAAGCGGAGCGGTGCATTAAAAAATGCACCGACGCGGGCATCAAGATGAACGGCACGGTCAGCACCATTTGGGGTAGCCCCATCGGCGGAGCCACCAACATGAAGGACGCCTTAGAGTTCACCAAGCGCTGGCTGGAGATCGGCGCTAGTGACGTGGAGCATGCTGATCACGATGGCAGTGCCTCGGCGCCGGACGTTTACCGGTATTTCTCCATGGTCCTCGACGATATTCCAGACCCCCGCTTCCACATCGCCCATTTTCACGAGACCAAGCGGGTGGGTGCGGCATCTGTCCTGGCAGCGCTCCAGGCCGGCATTATCAATTTCGAAGCGGCCTTGGGAGGTCTGGGTGGTCAGCCGGCCAATTTTCTGGATGACTGCCCGGTCAAAGGCACCGGTGAATATTATTATGAAGATCCCCGATATGTGGGACTGGTGACACTGGAGGATACCCTTGTTCAGATTGACGAGATGGGCATCCAACACGGCTGGGATGTGGACCGGATCCTCTGGCTCGGCAAAAAGCTGGAGCGAACAATTGGCAGGCGATTAAGGTCCGAGGCGATCCTGAACGGCCGCACCCTCAAGGAAGGTCATATCGAATATGCCCGGCCAGGGCTTGCAGGGCGAAAGGAAAAGCTCGGGGAAGCGCCCGCTCAGAAACTTCCTGTGGAATGGGGAGAGAGGGCTGTCCTGCCCGAGCGTTGTCGGGTGGACCGTTAGCCCCGTGAGTTACCGCCGTTTGCCGGGGCGAGTAAAGGATATGTTCTGGCATTCGCAAGATTTTCCATATGTAACCCTGTTTCAACACCTTCTGATTCACTCCAGGTTATCAACGATTCTAGCGATAAGTTGCCAACCAATTCTTTATCGGTCAT
Organism: Desulforhopalus sp.; assembly: GCA_047622095.1. Lineage (GTDB taxonomy): Bacteria > Desulfobacterota > Desulfobulbia > Desulfobulbales > Desulfocapsaceae > Desulforhopalus_A. The sequence continues at coordinate 11,715 of JBLHNU010000042.1, read as the reverse complement.
CGGGCAACCACCAAGCCCTCTGATCACTGTGTCGAACCTCTTCACACCATGTTTCCATGCAGCAGCAATTTTTCTTTTTCCTTTTCCAGGATAAGCATGTGCATGCAACCCAAATTCAATACCCGGAAAATTAGGGACAACACTGCCAAAAACCTTATCGATTACCTTTGGATCTACATTTCCGATAGTATCCGCAAGAGGTATTTTTCGAATTCCTTTTTCAACCAATTTCTCAACCCATTTATTTACCAGTTCAATACTCCATGGATCACCGTAAGGATCTCCAAAAGGCAGAGAGATAAAGGCAACAAGCTCTTTCCCCGATCTTACGCATAGATCCTGAAGACCATCGACAGTCGCCTCAGCTTCTGCAACTGTAGTATTTAGGTTCTTTTTCAGGAAAGTTGGTGAAGTTGAAAAAGGATAAAAAATCTGGTCGACTACTTCAAAATGAGCTGCAAGTTCACCACCTTTTAAATTGGCTGCCAAAACAGCAATTTTTGAGTTAGTTTTTGAATAATCGAGATTTTCCAGCACTTCAGCTGTATCAGCCATTTGAGGAATAGTTCTCGGAGAGACAAAACTCCCTATCTCAACTGTGTCAAATCCGCATTGCAGTAACAAATTGATATATTCAATTTTTTTTCTTGTGGGGATGATTGTATTAAGCCCCTGCATGCCATCGCGTGGGGTTTCGATGATTTTTATTTGCTTTTCAGAATTCAAGAGAATAACCCTTACATCTTCCGGAAACCTCGTTCATCATGAACCTTCACGTTCTCTTGTTTGTATCATAAAAAATTATTACGACCCATGCTGAGAGAAACATGCGTAGCCATGTTGTAACTATCAGGTACTCCGTCTCATTGTTGAGTTTTTTGCTTAAAATAAATTTGGTGATATTTTCGGATTTTGCCGACAGATCTCCTCTGTTATTGTGTTCGAGGAGCTTGATCGCCTGGGCCAGTTCATTAACTGCCATCTCGTACATATTTCCACTCTCGGACAGCCTCCTAGAAAAAGTACGATAAGAATCCGCCACTAAGAAAAGGGGTTCTCTTTATTTTGAATATTCAAGAAGTGTCCCTTTTTTTGTGCCAGCCGTGGTTCAAAACCTGTTGGCTGAAAACACTTACAATATTAGAATTATGCCATGCATCCTACAGGATGATCATTTCTTCTTTGGCGTAAATTACCGCCAGCATCGTTGCCGGCTCCTGACCATGACATAATACAACATGGGGCATGGTTGAATCGTAATAGATTGAATCTCCGGCGGAGAGGATTTCTGTCTGGTCCAGTAGTCTGACCTCAACTTTGCCCTCGAGGATAAAGAGAATCTCCTCACCGATATGCTGGTTTAGTTCGACATCTTCTGCTTCGGTTGGGGTGAGCGTCACCAGAAAAGGCTCCATGTGCCTGTTTTTTTTCTTATATCCAAGGGATGCGTAACTGTAGCCGGCGGACTTGCCGTCAGTTGAGTTGAAGCGGGAAATGGTTTTTCTGTCATCACTTCTGACGATGCAATAGGGAGCGTCGCCGGCCTCTCCGAAAAATTCTCCCACTGAAATCTCGAACAGCTTGGCAAGACTGACGATATTACCAAGTGGCGGTGAGATCATATTGCCTTCAATACCGTAGAGAGTTTCTTCTGCTATTCCGGATTGTTCTGAAAGTTCGGCAAGTGACAGTCCTTTTGCCTTTCTCAGACTCCTGATCCTTTCTCCGATTTTCATGTCTTTACCTGGCATTGTGGTTCTCCTTTGGGGGCTTCTCGTAACCTTCTGAAGAAAAATTGTATTGTTTGATTGATTACCTTATTCTTCGGTTTCAGTTAACCATCTTCCGCTTGATGTTATGACGAAAATGTCACCGTTGAAATAAAATTAATCTTCAGTGTCCTTGAACAGCTCACGGCCGATGAGCATCCGACGAATTTCACTGGTACCGGCGCCGATCTCGTACAGTTTTGCATCACGTAGCAGTCGGCCGGTGGGAAATTCGTTGATATAGCCGTTACCTCCAAGGCACTGGATGGCTTCAAGAGCCATCCAGGTGGCTCGTTCAGCTGCATAGAGAATGACGGCGGCAGCATCTTTACGAATACTACTGCCACTATCAGCTGCTTTCGCAACGGTGTACACATACGACCGACAGGCGTTCCAGGTCGCATACATATCAGCAAGCTTGCCCTGCATCAGCTCGAATTCCCCAATTGGTCGACCAAATTGCTTACGCTCATGAATATACGGCAAAACGACATCCATGCAAGCGGTCATAATGCCCAACGGACCGCCGGACAGCACTAATCGTTCGTAGTCAAGACCGCTCATTAAAACCTCTACCCCACGATCAAGCTTACCAAGAATGTTTTGCGCTGGCACTGCACAATCTGAGAACACCAATTCGCAGGTTGGTGAGCCACGCATTCCAAGCTTGTCGAGTTTGGGGCTGGTGGAGAATCCTGGCATGTTTTTTTCGACCAGAAAGGCCGTGATACCCTGATGCAATCTTTCTGGCGAAGTCTTGGCATAAACCACAAGCACATCGGCATTCGGGCCGTTAGTGATCCACATTTTTGTGCCATTCAGAATATATGTATCTCTCTCTTGGACTGCTTTCAGCCGCATGCTGACGACATCAGAACCTGCCCCTGCCTCGCTCATGGCCAAGGCACCGATATGCTCACCGGAAATAAGTTTGGGGAGGTAGCGTTCTTTCTGCTCAGTTGTTCCGTTTCGGTTAATCTGATTAACACAAAGGTTGGAGTGGGCACCGTAGGCAAGGCCTACTGAGGCTGATCCCCTGCTGATCTCTTCCACGGCGATGGCATGCTCGAGGTAACCCATCTCTGCACCGCCGTATTCATCTGAAACGGTAATACCCAAAAGGCCTAACGTACCCATCTTCTGCCAAAGCTCTGGAGGGAAGTGGTCCTCGCGGTCAATATCAGCCGCAAAGGGGGCAATTTCTGTGCTGACGAAACTTTGCACCGATTCTCGCAGCAGGTTCGTGGTATCTCCCAGGTCAAAATTCAATTGAGGAAATGTCTTCATGGCTTCTCCAGTTTATCAGAAGTTCAACTCTTTGATGTCAGCAAAAAAGTCCAGTGCTTCGGGGTTTTTCAGGGCGTCTTTATTTTTCACTTCCCGTCCATGGATCATCTTCAGAACCGCAAGCTCGACCTTTTTCATATTCAGGGTATACGGGATATCCGGCACTTCTATGATCTTTACCGGAACATGCCGGGGTGATGTGTTCCCCCGGATATTTTTCCTGATCCTTTGCTGTAATTCATCATTCAGCTCGTAGCTAGATTTCATCTTAACAAAGAGGATTACCCTGCTGTCATTTTGCCATTTTTGACCTACCACGACGCTGTCTTCGATCTTCTCCATCTGCTCGATGATTCGGTAGATCTCAGCTGTTCCGATTCTTACGCCACCGGGGTTTAAGGTTGCATCGGATCTTCCGTACATGATGAGGCCGCCACGCTCGGTAACTTCGATAAAATCTCCATGGGTCCATACCCCTGGAAACCCTTCAAAATAGGCGGCTTCATATTTCTTTCCGTCCTGGTCATCCCAAAAATATATCGGCATTGATGGAAAAGGGGCCGCGCAGACAAGCTCACCCTGTGTGCCCACCACTGGCGTACCGTTCTCGTCATAGGCAAAAACTTTCATGCCAAGTCCCCGACATTGGAGTTCTCCTTCATATACCGGACCCATCGGGTTGCCGAGAGCAAAGCAGCCATTCAGATCTGAACCTCCTGAGATCGAGGCCAGTTGCAGATCAGCTTTTACCTCCTGGTAGATGAAGCGAAAGTCCTCTTTGGAAAGGGGTGAGCCGGTTGAAAGAAGTGCCTTGAGTCGGCTGAGGTTAAATTGTTTGCCAGGTTTTACACCGGCATTTTTAAGGGCAGCAATATATCCGGCACTGGTGCCGAAAATAGTAATTTTCTCTTCTTCGGCCATTCGCCACAGGGCGTCCGGGCCAGGATGGAATGGGTTACCGTCGAACAAGACAAGAGTTGCCCCAACGGCTAGGGATGTTGTCAGCCAGTTCCACATCATCCAGCCGCAGGTAGTGAAATAGAAGATCGTATCGTCTCGTTTTAAATCGGTATGCAGTAGCAGCTCTTTCATCTGGTGGAGCAGGACACCGCCTCCACTTTGAACCATGCATTTGGGCAGGCCTGTTGTACCGGAGGAGTACATGATATAAAGGGGATGTTCGAAGGGCAGCTGGGCAAATTCTATTTCGCTGGCATCATTGCTGCTAAAATCAAGGTAATTAATTGCCCCCGGCAGATTGGAAAGATCTGGCGTCTTCCGGGTGTAGGGAACAACAATGATTTTTTCTATGGATGGTATTTCCTTGATGATTTTCGAGATTTTGGCAAGGCTATCAATAGCTTTGCCTTTGAAATAATAGCCGTCAGCGGTAAAGAGGATCCTTGGTCTGGTCTGGCCAAATCTATCCAGCACACCTTTGATACCAAAATCAGGGGAGCAGGAGGACCAGATTGCGCCGATGCTTGTCGCCGCAAGCATGGCGATAATTGATTCAGGCATATTGGGCATGAACCCTACAACCCGGTCTCCGGCGACGATGCCCGCCTGGCGAAGAGCATCGGCAACTTTCGCTGTAGCAGCATAGAGTTCTTTATAGCTGAGACTTCTGCGGACAGTGTCTTCTCCCCTAAATATCAGGGCCGTCTTTTCATCCCGGTAGCGCAGCAGGTTTTCGGCAAAGTTCAACCGGCTCTCAGTGAACCATTGTGTACCGACCATTCTGGTTGGATCATCAATTGCCCTCTGGTATTCTTTCGAGGCCTTGATCCCTGCAAAATGCCACAGCTCTGCCCAGAAGGCTTCAATATTTTCTACCGACCACTGGTAGAGCTCGTTGTAGTCGGTACAATTTAATCCTTGGGTTTGGTTCACGCTCTGCATAAACCTGTACATGTTGGAATTCTTGATTCGCTGCTTCGACGGCTCCCATAACGGTTTTAACATGGTCTTCCTCTCGAGTTTTTTAGTTAGCCATCTTGAGATTCGACTTTTTACTATTGGTCTTTGTTGCCAGCTCCCGAAGTTTGAATTTTTGCATCTTGCCGCTGGCGGTTGTTGGGTACTCGTTCACAAAAAAGATATATGTTGAGTTTTATGATATGATATCTGATCCTTTGAGAAGGCGACGAATTCTGTATCGGTTGCCCCCATATCTTTTATCACCGGTTTCATGACTTCGACAGGCTTTTTGGATTAAGGCACTAAAGTGTCCCCACCCATAAAACAAAACTGATGTTGGCACTGTTATTGGTGATTTTCTGGTTTATGGGATTGGACAAGAAGTGGACGGAATCCCCTTCAACCAGGGCATGTTTTTTATTGCTATGCAGCAGCTCGACTGATCCCTTAAGCACACAGAGAATTTCCTGGCCATTTTTGATGTTTTTACGGACAGGGATAGATTTTCCCGGCTCGATCACCAGGATGGATGAGTCGATAAGGGTTCTGTTTTCTGGTGGGAAAAATCGGCGGGTAACAAAACCGGTATGGGAGAGATCTATGTCGTCCCATTCCGATTTTTTGATGATGATGATTTTTTCCTGCTTATTAGCCTGGGTGATGATATCACCGGCATCTATACTAATGGCATCGCAAATCCGGACAAGGGTATCTACAGAAGGGGAGTTGACATCATTTTCCACCTGGCTGAGAAAGCCTTCAGATATGGCAGCCTTTTTAGCGACGACTTTTAGCGTCAATTTCTGTTCCTTGCGAGCTCTTCTTATTAATGTCCCTATATTCATGCGGTCTAAACTCTGTGTCCCTCTGTATTGATCTAAAATTGAAAATCATTTTGAAAATATTTCAAATCTGATTCTTAGTTAAGATTAACTTATATTGAGAATTAACTTGTTGTCAATATAAATATTCCTTGGAAGGTCGGGAATATCACCATGCGTAGACAGATGTATCTGCATTATCTGCAGCATTTTTGCCGAATTCCTCTCATTCTCTCTGCTCTCACCGCATCCTGTCTGGACTACCAACCAACATGCTTGACCATCTAGGGTGACGTTATCAGGAGTATGCTGGGGGCATCATCCCTACATAACATCGATAAAATCCATAAAAAACTTCAGGCCACTCATTAAGCATTATCTATAAGTAAATATTAACTAAAGGTAAATAACAGATATTTGCTGGTGGATTTGTTGATGCCGTATCCTGTCTACCTCACAACCTATCCTTAATCAATAGGTGCGTTGGAAGATTGAACGGCCTCTTCCTTGTTCGAGTGCATGTGAGTGTTAGTTGGAATTTGTAATCCAGTAGGGGATGAGGTGGTCAATTAAGAGTAGACATTTTGTTAAGCAGCTTTTTTTCACCTCAAGTACGCTTGAGTCGGAAGAACCATAATGTTTTTGATTCTTTAGCTTGTTATGCCTATGCAGCCAGCTCGAGTACCTTGTAGCGGTTTATACACTGATGTATGTGCCAAAGTTTTCGCAATGATGAACTTATGAATATCGGCAGTGGTGACGCCCGAGGTATTCATAAGTAGCTTTATGCCCGCTTGCATGGCCCTCTCAGTTACCAGAATACCTGGCCGACATGGCTCTTTCGAAAACCGGGCCAGCGGCATTTGTAATGCCACTGGCCCCTCCGCCACGTTTAGATATCGAACTTGATCCCCTGTGCTAAGGGTAGGGTCTTGCCGTAATTGATGGTGTTGGTTTGGCGGCGCATGTAGGCTTTCCAAGCATCGGAACCGGATTCACGCCCCCCGCCGGTTTCCTTCTCACCACCGAAAGCACCACCGATTTCAGCTCCGGAAGTGCCGATGTTGACGTTGGCAAGTCCACAGTCAGAACCTGCCGCCGATAAAAATTGTTCCGCCTCGGACAGCTGCTCTGTGAAGATGGCGGAGGAGAGTCCCTGTGCAACGTCGTTGTGTAGTTCAATGGCATTGTCCAGCTCGCCGCTGTATTTGATCAGGTAGAGGATCGGGGCGAAGGTCTCCTCCTGAACGATCTCGTACCTGTTTTCCACTTCTACAATGGCCGGAACTACGTAACAGTTTGACTCATAACCTTTCCCTTCTAAGACTGCTCCGCCGTAAATTACCTTGCCGCCTTCTTCTTGAACTTTAGTCAGTGCATTCAAGAAACCCTTGACAGCGTCGGTGTCGATCAATGGGCCGACATGGTTGTTTTCGTCTAATGGATTGCCGATTTTTAGGCCTCCATATGCGTTTACAATGGTCTTCTTTACCTTGTCGTAGATCGATTCATGTATAATCAATCTGCGGGTTGAGGTGCAGCGTTGCCCTGCGGTACCGACTGCACCAAAGACGATAGCGGGCAGAGCCATTGTCAGGTTGGCGTTAGGGGTGAGGATGATAGCGTTGTTACCACCCAGTTCAAGGATGGATTTTCCGAATCGCCTGGCGATCACCTCTGCTCCGTGGCGTCCAACCTTCGTGGAACCAGTGATTGAAATAAGAGGAATCCGTTTGTCATTGAGCATTCGCTCACCGACGGAGGAGCCACGACCAACTATGAGGCTAAACAAGCCTTCAGGCAGGTTGTTTTCTTTGATTACACTTGAGAGGATGTTTTGTATGGCAATGGCGCAAAGCGGTGCTTTCGACGATGGTTTCCAAAGGTTGGTGTCGCCGCAGACGGTAGCGATCATAGCGTTCCATGACCAGACAGCAACAGGGAAGTTGAAAGCAGTTATGGCACCGACAATACCTAAAGGATGGTACTGGTCGTACATGCGATGATGCTCACGTTCGGAGACTGTCATATTACCATAAAGTTGCCGGGACTGACCTACTGCGAAATCGCAGATGTCGATCATTTCCTGTACTTCACCTTTGCCTTCCTGCAGGGATTTACCCATTTCATATGAAACCAGAGTACCGAGGGAATCTTTGTATTTCCGTAGTTGCAGGCCGATTTGGCGAACTATTTCGCCCCGCTTAGGTGCTGGGACAATGCGCCATTTTTTAAAAGCATTGAGGTTCTTGGCGACGATCTTTTCATAATCTACTTCCGAGGCGAGGTAAACACTGGCAATTCTTTTGCCATCGACCGGTGATATAACTTCTATCTCGCCCTGATTGATAGTGTCGTTCCATTCAAGGCCGGTTGAAGCGCCGAAATTTTTATCCTTAATATTGAGTTCTTTTAAAAATTCCATTTTTTCTCCGTTGATACTTAGTGCCTTACAGATTATTTTCGTTCACTCTTTTTAGTACCCTCTCGGAGTCTGTCGCTTACCTGAGGAGTATAAAAAACTAAAAAATAATCTGCAAAAGGCAATTATGCCCCCTTGTGGGGTGTTATTTGTGTTTCCTGAATTCTCCTGTCCCAAGGGCAGAGCTTTGATACAAGGTGTTGGAGGATCTCTTTTTTATAATTCAGACTCTAGGCAACATAGGCGGAAGTGTAAAATACACTTTTCTTCTATGGGGTATAGGTGTGGACTATAGACATGTGTCAGATTAGGCCTAACTGAAAGAGTGAGATGCTAACTGTTATTGACAATAGTCTGCTTTTACAGGTAATTATCATATTTGTAATAATGGGGGTGGCCTTTTGAGGTATAACTTAGAGGAATAAATGAATGGAATTACGAAATCTGCAGTATTTCATCTCAGTCTATCAGGAACTTAGTTTTAGTAAGGCTGCTAAAAAATGTTTTGTGTCACAACCATCCATTTCAGCCGCCATGAGCCAGCTGGAAACGGAACTCAGCAGACAGTTGTTTATCCGTCATGCCAAAGGGGCAAGCCCAACTCAGGCCGGAAAAACTTTCTATCCATCAGCCGTCAAAGTGCTTAACGAAATTAATACTATGCAGGGATTGTTTCATGATTGTCCAGCGTTGCTCCCTTTGCGAATCTCTCTAATGCCTTTTTTGTCCGGAGAACGAGTCGGCGTGATAATAAACGAATTGATAACCACATTGCCTGAACTGGATTTAACCGTTGTTGACTGGAACGAGGAAGCTGACGCCCGTATCATTTCAAAGTCCATGGCTTTGCAAGATGAAGTATTCAACAACCTCTGGGTGGATGACTATGTACTCGCTATGTCGATAAAACATCCGCTCACCAACCAAAAGAAAATCATCTTGCAAGATTTGAATGGACTACCTTTTATCAGTAGTAAATTTTGTGACTCACGAGATAGTTGGAACTTTGCCTTGCGAAAATATGGTGTTACCTTTGTTTCTAAGGCAACTGTTAATACTCAGGAGTATGTTCTTGATCTGGTTGCAGCTGGACTTGGTATATCCTTCATTCCCAGGCACTCTGCAAACCAGCGAACAGATATAGTCATTCGAACCATTGACAATGTGAAACTTGAACGCGTCATTGGGCTTGCTTACAAAACAAATCACCCCTTACCATTCCAACTACTGACTGCCGTTGAAAAAGCCAAAAAGAGTTTTGCTGGATAATTCAAGTGAATCTAGACTCTTGCCTAGATTAGGAGTTTACTTCCAAGAAATTTTCCAATCTTTTTCTTCTTCTGTAAATCTGATTTGGTAGTTTTCCAATTCTTTCATTATTGGTTTGTAAATCTCCTTAACGGTTGGAATATGCACACCAGAAAGACCCGAAATTTCACCTGTTAACAGCATTTTTGCAGCAATGGCTACCGGCAGGCCGACCGTGATAGACATGGCAGTATGAACATTGTCTTCACCATAAACAACCATCGAAGAGTATATTTTTTTGATCTCATCGTTCAATTCGTACACAAATTGATGTTGCATCACTATCATATCGATATCGCCGGTATCCAAAGACCACTTTGATTCTAGTAGCTGCTGCAAGATTTCTGCAGGAGTTGCTTGTTCAAGGTCAATTACATCATCATTAAAAATACCTAACCAGCGGAGCTTGTACATCATAGCGCTATCTTCATCTATTTTCAGGTAATCAGCAACTTTATGTTCCACAGGCTTTACTACATCATAAGGCAGGTAAGAATTAATAAACTGACGATATGTTGCATCTTTAGAATTGTTAAAAATATAATCATCACTCGTCATTCCCAGCTGAACAAACGCATTCCATGCTTTGCAATATCCGGGACGACGAATGGTTCCACGGAATATAGTTTTAACATCGTCTAAACCATATATACTTTTATAACTCAAAGAGTCACGATTAGGATAAGCCTCGAATTCACCTAAATCTAATACGTTAATTCTCTCGTAACGCTCAAAAAGTTTATTATATGGAATATATTTGTACATCCCATTGTGCAAAAACTGAGAGTTACCTTTACCTGCTAAAACTACATTTCTTGGATTCCAGGTGAATTTGTAGTTCCATGGATTATTGTCGTACTTGGGAGCGACAAGTCCACCTGTATTCGATTCAAACTCAAGAATTGTTCCACCTTTTTCTTTTATTCTGTCAATAATCTGCATAGCAGACATGTGATCAATGCCTGGGTCAACACCAACCTCATTAAGCATAACAATGCCTTTTTCTTTGGCTTTTTGGTCCATAGCTCTTACCTCTTCTGAAACATAAGAAGCGGTGACCATATTTACAGCATGTTCTAAGCAAGCTATAGCAACGATATCATGAAAATTTGCTGGGAGCATAGAAATAACTATATCGGCATTTTTCACTTCCAGATCGACTTGTTTTTGATTTTTAACATCAAAAACAAAAGCTTCACCGTTTTGGTGTCCTGCAATTTTTTTCTCACATAATTTAAGAGAAATATCACCTAACTTAATTGCCCAATCGTATTCTTCTGAATGATCGATCATGTACTTTATCAGGCTTGAAGCCGACAATCCTGCACCTAATATTAAAACATTTTTCATAATACTCTTTCCTTATGCCAAAAGGGGACCACCGGTGAAACCGCAGGGGGCAAAAACGCCAAACCAACCGCGGAAAATCTGTTTTTGTGATCAATCAACAAACGTCCACTGCCGTTTTTTCTATCAACTTTGTTGATCACATTTGTCCTGAAGAGCAATGTCCACTGTTATGCTTTAAGCAGGGGCTGTAGCACAACGAAAGCAAACAACGTACAGAACCGTGTCGTTGGGTTTCAAACCCAGTTCTCTTTGTAGAAATTCAACTTTAGGCAACATAGGCGTAAAGGTAAAATACACTTTGCTTCTATGGGGTATAGGTGTGGACTATATGCATGCGCCAGATTTGGCCTTTCTGAAATAATGTAATGCTATCTGTTAATAAGAATATCATACTTTTACAGGTAATGAACTGGGTATCCTGAGTAAACAACCTGACGGCAATCTTTTATCTTGGATGGTCTACAAGTCAGTTCTTTGAAAATTGGAAATAGAAGTAAAGGGATTGGATGGATTTATTGCAGCTCATCATTTTCTTAAGATAACCTATGTAAAAAGATTGCTAAGAAATGAGGGCTCTGTTGCAAAAACTCAATTAGGCAATAATTAAAAATATAGAACATTTAATAGCCATGGTTTCACAATTAAAAGAAGGCGCGTGTTAATAGACAGTTATCATCTTAACGTACACTGCCGTACCGCTGGGTTTCCCCCCCCGTAAAAGGCCAAAAAAAATCCCCAACCAACATTTCTGTTGATTGGGGATTAGTGTAAAAATACGGCGATGACCTACTCTCCCACACAGTCGCCCGTGCAGTACCATCGGCGCTAAAGAGCTTAA
>JBLHNU010000041.1:0-46710 GCA_047622095.1 Desulforhopalus sp. | reverse complement strand
TGTTTTGCAAACTGTCGTCCCCTCTCAGACATTCATTAAATCCCCATAGAAGAAAATGTAACACTCCCGAATGCTCCGCACTTCAGTTCTAAGGGTTTTATCAATAATTGCGGGAAATTAATCTGGCCAAAAAGAGTAGGACAGCGGCTTGTGTTCTGACTTACTGTTGAGATAGAGCCAGGCCGCAACAATTGATAAAACCTATTCACAGTATCAACGCTTAGACTGCTTGGAAATGGAGCAACATTTTAAAGCATTTTACGCTTTAAAGTTTTGCTTCTTTGCTCGGAGGGTTCACAGGAAGCACCTTTAATTTTAGTCAGTGACCTGAATGATTACCTTCGTTGTGGCAATATTAATATCATTGATCACTTGCTGAAATTAGCTGATCAGAAGGGAATGTTTGCGGCTTTGCTTAAAGGCTTAATCTTGCCATTTGCCCTTTTCTCGTATCCTTTCCAATATTCCTGTACTAAATACTTTCAGAAGTATTGCGATGAATGGGGAAGTCTTCCGAGATTGAGAGTCAAGAAGATGGTTAAATTGCAATTCTACTTGACTGTCTGGCACTACCAATGATAAGACTTTCTGAATTTTTATAAGAAAATAGACACAGAATGTACCCCCAAACATATAATCAAATCTCTATGGTTAACTCTGAGAAACTCAACTGACTCAGATAAAGGGAAACTTTTGGATGCAAATGCCGCATATTCCAACATGAGCGCTTTCAGTATGAGCTGAATCGCTTGATGTGAGTATTCCAAACTTTGAGGTCAAGGAGATTAAAGAAGAATCAGTAAAACATCTCAGAACAGGTAAAAGACGGCAGTTGCTTTGATTTATGGATCAGCACGACTTATATAGAGATGTATTACAACAGCAAGAAGTGTCACTCTTATTTGGGGTATTTTAGTCCTATGGAGTTCGAGAAAATGATGACATTAGAAAAAGCAGCTTAAGAAAAGTATCCATTATCTGTTGACCACTTCACGACGACGAGGCTACAAATGATGAACACGATCCTCCCAAATGACTCTTTCCAAAAAAAAAAGGTTTTTCCACCAGGCATCAATCTGGGACAAAATTTGGTAACTGTACTTTCATGTGAAGCACATAGCCAAGAGCCATCAACTCTAGAGCAATTACAATGATCAAAAGTGATAATGCTAATTTTACTTCGTCTCAAATAGGTGTTGCAGGCATGACGCACGAGGATCGAATCCGGTTGCATCATTGTATTCTCGATTCAACCTATAACCCTATTTTGGCTATTGATGCCGATGGTAAAATTCTCTTTTGCAATCAGGCAATGGCGAGGAAGGTACACTCTGATGTTGAGAATATGCTTGGGAAAAATGTTGAAGAGTTTTTTTCAGCGTCAAGACTGAAAACGGTACTACAAAGTGGTAAATCAGAGACTATTCAAAAGACCAAAATAGGTGGCAAAGTGTATATGTCGAACCGAACACCGATCTTGGATCAAGGCAGGGTGGTCGGGGCCGTTGCTGTACTGCAGGATGTTTCTGAGTTAGAAGCCATCGCTGACGAATTAGAGCAGACAAAACTACTTAACTCTGAAATGAAGGGAATTATCGAATCATGCTTTGACGGTATTTACGTAACTGATGGTAATGGGCGAACCATACGTGTGAATACTGCCTATGAGCGAATTACAGGTATACGACGTGATGACGTACTCAATCGCACTACTGAGGAACTGGTGAATGAGGGCTTTTTCAGTGATTCTGTTACCCAACTTGTACTGGAAAGTAAGCGGCCTAAGACGCTCATGCAGACGGTGAAAACCGGTAGAAAGGTTATGGCCACCGGAACGCCGATTATTGATGAAAACGGTGAGATTTCTCTGGTGGTGACGAGTGTTCGAGATGTTTCGGAACTCTATAATTTGCAAAAACGGTTGATCAAGGAAGAACAGCTACGTACAGAATATCAATACGAATTGGAAAAATTACGGCAAACCCAGGATACCGAGTCCAAAGTCGTGATTAAATCCCATAAAATGCAAGAGATCTACAAGCTAGCAAAACGTTTGGCCCAAGTGGACACAACCATAATGGTGCGTGGAGAATCAGGGGTGGGCAAGGAAGTTTTTGCCGACTTGGTGCACAAACATAGTCCCCGTAGAGATAAACCATTCATAAAGATAAGTTGCGTTACCATTCCTGAACATCTTTTTGAGTCAGAATTGTTTGGATATGCCCCAGCGGCCTTCACGGGGGCGAGTAAGCAGGGTAAGATTGGTATTTTCGAAGCGGCGAAAGGTGGGACAATATTTTTAGATGAGATCGGTGAGATGCCTCTGCCTTCCCAGGCAAAACTATTACGTGTGCTGCAGTCCAAAGAAGTGACCAGGGTGGGCAGCCGTACTGTAGTTTCCGTGGATGTACGCATTCTCGCCGCCACGAATCGGGACCTGAAAGAAATGGTCGATTCCGGGCAGTTCAGAAAGGATCTGTTTTTCAGGCTCAATGTGGTTCCTGTTGTGATACCGCCATTGCGGGAGCGTAAGGAGGCCATTCCTACCTTTATTTACCATTTTCTCGAAAAGTTCAATCAACTGTATGGTTTTAGTAAACAGTTATCACCAAGAGCCAATGCGCTGATGTATGATCATAACTGGCCCGGTAATGTCCGGGAATTAATCAACACCATCGAACGTATTGTTGTTACCACACCGGGCGATATCATCAGTGTCGAAGACCTGCCAAAGAATATGCGCATCGGCCAGGCGCAGTTAAAAACATCAGTCGTAGATGGTTCGCTGCGGTCCACCATAGAAAAGGTGGAAAAACAAATAATTGAGGATGCTTTGAAGATTCACGGGAGTACGCACAAAACCGCGCGATCCTTGGGTGTCAATCAATCTACAATCGTTCGCAAGATGCAGCGCTATGGCCTTTCTTAGTGTAACAACTTAGTTTCAATCTTCGGCTATCAACATACTCTGCTCTGTCGAGTCAAATGTCGCTCTATTACGCGTCGTTTTAATGATTGGCATATTACCATAGAGCTAATTACAAACCTCCTCGACAAGCAGGTCATCTCAGCTTGTGAAGTGTTTAGGTTAGAAAAAACGGAAAGGATAGTGATGCCACAATGCATCGATGCACTTGCGCATCAAGTTGCGCAATTGCCTACTATCATTTGATTAATATTTGTACTAAACACTATTGATGCCTTTGTGCATCGATTCTCTTCAACCTATCAAAGTCTTAGTCAAACGGTATCCCTATACATAACAACACGTTTTTTTGCTATCCCAATATTGTCTATTTTGTAGGTAAAGCGGGGGGGGAGCCTCGTATTATGGGTAAAATAGTATTGATCTATTCCTGTGGTTTGCATCTATAACGTCGTATTGCCGCCTCTGAAATTATATCAATTTTATAAATATCTCACCATACGCCCTGCTATATGTAATGTATTCACGTTTCTTGGTGCTATTTGTTAGTTTCATCCTGATTGATAATACCCT
The DNA here is from genome assembly GCA_047622095.1 of Desulforhopalus sp. Taxonomy (GTDB): domain Bacteria; phylum Desulfobacterota; class Desulfobulbia; order Desulfobulbales; family Desulfocapsaceae; genus Desulforhopalus_A. The sequence goes on along the minus strand of JBLHNU010000041.1, from coordinate 43,211 downwards.
TTTTGAAAATATTGTTCATGAATGTTAGTGGCCGAAATTATGCAACAAAGTAGTGATAGTGTTTTTTTACTGGTCCTTTACGGCATGGTTATTGCGAATGTGGATATGTCTAGACAGATACAACAGCTGATTTATCTTCGAAAATGTGACTAACCGAAATTTTTCAAGAAGGAGGCGTGTAACATGAGACAGAAGCGTGAGTATGGTGGGATTCAACCAGGTATCAAGATGGGTCCATTAACCCTAAGGCTACCATTTATCCACTATCGTTTTGAATTTGCGGATTATTTGCAAGGGTTGTTGATGTGTACGGTTTGTCTGGCAATTATTCCAGTGTTGACCGGTAAATTAGGGATGTCGTTTGAGGTAGCGTTGGCGATCGTCATTTTAAATGGAACGTTTTATTTGGCTCATGTTACATTTGGAGACCCTGTGGTTCCCGGCTGGGTTACCCCTGCGATTCCATTGTTAATAGTTTACGTAGAGACCTTTGCTCCGGGTGTCGAGCGAATGCAGGCACTCATTGCCTTTCAGCTGATGTTCGGTATATTCTGCATGTTTATAGGGTTTTCCGGACTAGCTAAAAAAGTGATGCGCTTTATTCCCAACGCTGTCCAATCCGGGATTTTACTGGGTGCAGGATTTGCCGCAATTATGCTGGTTTTCAAACCGGGAAATGGACTTAAAAGCTTCGATAGCTTTCCTTGGACTGTTGTCATCTGTGTAGGGCTTGCATTTTATCTCCTGTTTTCTGAACACTTCAAAAAAATAAAGCACAAGAATAAGGCGCTGTACTATCTCTCTAATCTTGGGATGATGCCAGCTCTTGCGCTCGCCATTTTTGTTGGCCCTTTGACTGGTGAAATTCCATGGCCAACGTATGATGGGAATATCTTCAATACTCCTGATTTTGCAGGACTCTTTAGAGATTTCACTATGCTTGGTGCTATTCCAGTACCACCGCTGAAGATGTTTCTTGCTTCAATTCCCATGGTAATCAGTGCCTATATCGTGGTTTTTGGTGATGTTATTCAAACCCAGGCGCTCCTGGAAGATGCAAATAAATATCGTCCGGATGAAGACATTAATTACAACCCGAATCGCTCTCACATCATTTTTGGTGCCCGAAACACTGTAATGAGTGTTATTGGACCAGACATCTCCATGTGCGGCCCGCTTTGGGCGGCAATGCAGGTTGTTATTTGTGAGAGGTATAAGCATGGCCCTGCAGCTATGGATTCAATTCATGGTGCTGCCGCGTCATTTCGTTTTGGTACCTGGACTGGTTACTTCCTGGCTCCGATAATTTCCACGATCAAACCCATTCTTGGTATTGGCCTCGCCTCAACCATGTTGATTCAAGGATATGTCAGTGTTCGTATTGGTGTGCTGAAAGCCAGATCGTATAATGATTTGGGCATCGCTGGTGTTTCAGGTGCAATTCTCGCAACCCGTGGTGCTGCATGGGGGTTAGGGGCTGCAATCCTCATGAGTCTACTGATCTATCTAGGTGGCAAAAAAGACAATGCCTATATGGTGGAAGAACCTGTTTTTCCAGGTAATTCACCAGAAAAGATCAGGAAGGAAGTTGAGGAAGCAGCTGCAAGAAATTTAGCGGGAAGTGAAGACGGAAATATTGATAAAGTGGCAGCCAAAATACCTGTATAAATATTGTGATTACAGGTTGATGCTACCCACTACATCCTGAGGACAAACTGTTCCATGCCGCTTTTTTTAGCGGCCTGGGACTTGGAGAAAGTTCATGGCAAATGTTTTAGGAAAATTAGAACGTAAGGGTTTCAAGCAGGATCTTATTCCACTGGGAATCTTACTCGCTGTTCCCTTTGTTGTGGTCAGCATAATGTTCGACAGCACTAACGAAACAATGGCAGAACTGATGACCGTAGGAACAGTGGGAGCTGCGCTGACTCTGCTGCTGGTTTTTGTATATGCCAGGATTAATCCAAGATCTTTTCAGCGTATTTTCCAACCAGCAGCATATGAACGTTGCCTGTCAATGGATAAGAGTGTTGGACAAAATCTGGAACAATTAGACGATAGCTATTACGTGTTTAATAATTTTATATTTGAACTCTGCGGTGTTGAGCATCTGGTTATTTCCAAGAAAGGGATTTTTGTTATTGCTAAGGTTACCCGTGAGGGTGCGCTCCGGATAAAAAACAACGTCCTCTTTGCAGGCGACAACCCTTTGGAAACATTGACAGGTAACACCTGGCGTATCTGTCATCTTGTTAATATCATATTAAAAAAATGGTTTAAGATTGACTATATGCCTCAACCAGTTCTCATTTCTTTCAACAATAATCCATCAACTCTTTGCGACTTTGAAAGGATACCCATTGTTGCTCTAACTGAATTAAACGCCCTTATCAAAGAGCGTTGTCAGGACCTTGAACCTGAAATTGCTGATGGTTTTGCAAATTTTGTAAGGGCTCGATATGTCACAAATAAATAAAAAGGGATTTAGAGAAATGGCAAAAGAAGTACAGCCTGCAAAGATACTGTTACCACTTGCATGGATTGTATTTCTTGTAGGACAAGGTATGGCCCAGGGGACGATTTCTCTGGTTCATTTAGGGGTCGGCGGGCTGTGCTGTATGCTGGTTTTTAATGAGAGTCAGTGGGGGCGTTTGTTCTGCGCCATGTATAATTCTTTACTTGTAATATCAATATATTTACAGGATGGAAGCGTTATGGAGTGGCCGCTAATAGATGTTGTAAGCACTCTTTTGTTTACAGTGGCTACCATTACACTTTTTTTACCGAAAACCTGCATAGTACCCGGCAAAAAACAAGCAATGCTTTCAAACGAGACATAGCGCTGTAGCCTTTATAGGCTGCAGCATAACGTCGGTGCGATATGAGATGCCGATCATTTGTCAGATAGATAGACTCATAGATCCTTGAGGTGCACAGTAGCACAGTAGGACTTGGGTTAGTACGTCAAAAAACAATCATATTCTACGTATTTTTCATACGATTTGTCGGGTTCATTTTATCTGATCCCCGACTATTAACTAACTTGGAGAACCTTCATGAGTAAAGCTCAGATATTTCAAACTACACCACGCATCATCATGGGTGCGGGCGCGCTCAAAAATATAGTTCCAGAAATTGAACGACAAGGTTGCCAGAAGGTGTTTATTGTCACCGACCCAGGTATTGTATCAGCAGGCATTGCAGGGCAATTGGAGACATTGCTGAAAGAGGGCGGTCTCGCCTTTGACTGTTTTGATAAGGTGGAACCGGATCCCCGTGTCGAAATCGCTATCGAAGCGGCTGTTGCGGTCAAGACATTTGGTGCAGATATCGTTATTGGAATTGGTGGTGGTTCCGCCATTGATATTGCAAAGATATCTGCTATTTTGGCAAACAATGAAGGGTCATTACACGATTTTTTTGGTATTGATCTGGTGCCAAACCCTGGTCTTAAAACCATTATTATACCAACGACTGCAGGTACAGGGAGTGAGGTTACACCCATCGTTATTCTTTCAGATGAAGCTGAAAAACTTAAAAAAGGTGTGGTCAGCCCATATCTGTTTCCAACTCTAGCATTACTTGACCCGGAACTCACCGTCGGTTTGCCAGCAAAGGTGACGGCGGCGACAGGAATGGATGCCCTGATTCATGCTATTGAGGCGTTCACGTCAAAGAATTCATACGGCTTTACAGATATGCTGGCAAGAGAGGCAATTTTACTGATCGCTGGGAATATCCGTACTGCCTATGCCAATGGAACGGATATGGAGGCCAGAACCAAGCTCCTTGAAGGGAGCCTATTTGCGGGAATGGCTTTTGCCAATGCCGGTGTTACTGCTGTGCATGCGTTTGCGTACCCCATTGGTGCAGAATTCCATATTCCTCATGGCGTTGCCAACAGTATGATGCTTGTTCCTGTAATGGAGTTTAACATGATTGGAAATCTCAATAAATTTGCGCAACTTGCAGATTTACTCGGAGAAAAAACGGACAACATGAACCTCCGGGAAAAGGCACAAGCTGCAGTCAATTCTTTACGATCACTCACTGAAGATCTCGAAATTCCACAAAGTTTGAGCCAATTCAAGATTACCGATTCTGATCTGCCAATGTTGGCCGAAGGGGTAATGAAGGTTACCAGGCTACTTGCAAATAACCCGAGAGCCATGTCCGTAGGTGAGGCGGAAGAGATATACCGTCAGGTTCTATAGTTGCAATATTGAAGGAACTTATATTGGAAGAATCATTACAGACAACAAGACAGATAAAGAAGAGGGTGTTATGTACGGGTTTTTTAATAAGGCTATGCGAATTAACTGTTCTCAACAATCATTTGAGGAAGAGACAATAGATGACGCAGTATTGCGCCGCAGTCTTGGGGGGAGAGGGCTTGCCACCTATTTGCTGCTCAAGCATAATCCTGCGAAGGTGGATCCTTTGAGTCCGGAAAATAATCTTATTTTTGCAAATGGTGCCACTGCAGGCACTTCAATTTGGGGTTCCTCACGTTATGGGGTGTACACCAAATCGCCACAAACCGGATATTATTCAGAATCTTATGCTGGTGGCAAGGTCGCAGATCATATCAGCTCTACAGGATATGACGCAATTACTTTGCATGGTGCCGCGGAAACGCCAGTCTGGATAGAGGTATTTGAGAACTCCATTATCTTCCATCCAGCAGGTGAGCTTTGGGGAAAATCTACCTATGAAACGGAAGATTTCGTTAAAGGCTGGATTAAGGAAAACAGGCCGGGAAAAGGCAAGTGTGGCGTTGTCTGTATTGGTCCTGCCGGAGAGTCTTTGGTCACTTTTGCCGTGATTGAAAATGACTATTGGCGGAGTGCCGGTCGAACTGGCGTTGGTACAGTAATGGGCTCTAAAAAAATAAAGGCTATTGCTTTTCGGGGTAATTGCAAGAAGGTAATCGCAAATCCGGCAATAGCCAAAGAGTTCAATCGAGTGATGGGCCAGCGTTCCCGGAATGATCCCGGAGTAAAAGCCTATAAGAGCCAGGGCACCCCGATGTTGGTTGACATAATGAACCATGTTGGGGGCTTTCCTTCAAAATATTGGCGAAAGGGAAAATCTGACCATGTTGAGGGAATTAACAGCACAGCCCTGCATGAGCGGTGCGATGTGAAAACAAGTGCCTGCTCGAAATGTTTTATCGCCTGTGGAAGACTTTCCACGGTTAAAGAAGGTCCCCATAAAGGGCTAACCGTAGAGGGACCGGAGTATGAAACTATTTATGCCTTTGGCGGTTTGTGTGAGATTAAAGATATTGAAGATATCGTTTATCTTAATGATCTCTGTGATCGTCTGGGGATGGATACGATCACTGCAGGCAATCTTGCGGGGCTGACCATTGAAGCTGTACAACAGGGAATTGTAGATTACTCCATAAGCTATGGTGATACAGAAAGCATAGCTCAACTATTAAGAGATATTTCTGCACGACGTGGAATTGGTGACATCCTTGCCCAAGGCATTATACCCACCGCCAAAGCTTGGGGAATGGAGGATCAGGCGATCCATGTCAAAGGTCTCGAACCTGCCGGGTATGATCCCCGGGTTCTTAAAGGTATGGGTCTTGCCTATGGTACTTCTGCGAGAGGTGCCTGCCATCTGCGTGCGACATTTTATAAGCCTGAACTTGCTGGGATGGTTGATCCTGAACAAATTGCAGGTAAGGCTGCTACCTTTGTCCAGTGGGAGGATCGGCTGACCATCTTTGACACTTTTATTCTCTGTCGCTTCTTCCGTGATCTCTACCAGTGGGGAGAACTGGCAATAATAATAGAAAGTGTGACCGGCCTCGAGTTGAGTGAGGACGATATGCGGGAAATAGCACGTAATATTACTGACGACACCAGATGTTTTAATCTACAGGAAGGCTTGACAATGGCAGATGATCACCTGCCAAAGAGGTTTTACAAGGAAATGCTTCCCGAAACCTCCAAGTTGATAACATCTGATCAAATGGACCAGCTTCTTCGGGAGTACTATGACGCAAGAGGGTGGGACACCCAGGGAAGGGTCAAGGGCAGGTAGACGATGATATTTCTGAGGTAGAAGATTTTCCAAATTAATTTTGTCAGAATGGGTTGGACCGCAGGGCAGATGTCTTCAAAAAGGATTACGAATATGTTTAGGATCACATGCGACGCTCTTGATTATATAAAGAAAAAGGGCACTGATATTACAATTTGGCTTGAAACATTCCACTCCGGTGGAGGCTGATGCGCTGCGCGGCAAGTAACCACCCGTACCCCGGCGGTCCGTCGGGGAAAGCCTGGCCTGCCTGAACAATATGAGTCTGTATTGGTTGATGGCATCACGGCTTGGTATCCACATAATCTTATCATTGGGCAGGGTGGTTGCACTATAGGACTAGAAAAAAGATGGATTTTCAATGAATTGGTTATTGAGGGAGTAGAGTCTGAAGTTTTGCTTGGTTAGTCCGTAATTTTTATCAGATGTAAGGAGGTTGTCTGGTTGCCCACAAGATGGGGTCAGCTATAGCGACCGGAAACATGGTTGTATTTATACCTGCTTCAACAAAACCTGTATCTTCTCTTATTTTGGCTGAGATTCTTGAGTAGACAGGCTTGCCCGAAGGTGTACTGAATGTGATGTGTATGGAAACCTTTACCCCTGAGGTTTCCATAGTGGCATATGATGAATTTGATGAGGTACTACAGCAGATCAAGGATTCCAATTTTGGCCTGCAGGCAGGCACCTACACCAATGACATAAATAAGGCTCTTCAGGCCGTCGATGATCTTGATTTAGGGAGAGGATGATCAATGATATGGCAGCCTATCTGGTGGATCATTTGCCTTATGGCGGCAGTTCTTGGCTGTCACAATTCAAAACATGCTGTGTCATGGCCTCCAGTGGCGTTGATGTGGAAATTTACGCGTTTCATTGCGGCATTTTGAAAAATCAAACCCAGTACATTTTGAAAGATACCCGCGTTGGAGGCCCTTTTGATATTCCTGTGCCATTTTATCTTATCCGGGCGGTGATTGGGTTGCTTTTGATACCGGAAATAACGCCCAAGTAGCAAAAGACCCAATCGGGTATTGGAGTCAGGCTGTATGCTACGCCTATATGCCGTTATTATAAGTCATGGCCATCTTGACCATTGTGGAGCGCTGGAAGATTTTGTTGGTACGAAGGTGCCGATTTACATTCAGAAAATTGAACTCAGCTGGATTAAAGGTTCTTTTCTCACAGGATGAGGCTGGATAATGACATCTTCAACGTTATTCATTTTATTATTACCAGATCTAACGTATGAGTATTATCGCCAACCGTTGATTCTAGACTCGTACCGTAGTCTGCAGTAACATACATTATAGCAATGCTAGAGCCTATTATTGGCAATGTTAACCATTTAAGCAAAATTGCAACTTAGGACTATTCCTGTTATGTTGCGTGTTGACCTATCTAGCTTGAATTAAAGGGATTTTGTGGTTTTTCTAAGGAGTTCGGTATTTGCTGTAATATCGGTGGCTTGTGGTGTTTTTGGGAATTGCTACAAAAAACTCGCAACATAATAATCTTACTCTAATTAAACTACTACGTTAAAATTTCTATAGGCACTGAAGGGCTACCTAAGTGAGAAATAATTAAATAAGGAAAGAAACCTAATCGTTATGTCGCTCATATCACTCGCAATAATTTAACCTGATTGGTGGCTTGCACCGTTACACTATAAACAGTTACAAAAATTTTTGAGTTTGTAAATAGAAAAAAAAGTAAACGAATAAAATACAAAGAATAAGGAGGAAGAATAAGCAATATTTGCAATATATTTTTTAATTAAAAAGAAGAAGACCAGTAAAAGACGCAACATAACTAAACTCGCAACATAATTCCTGTATCTGTGAACCTAGGGCTGGATTAAATAACGGCCTCAGATTCACCTTCTCGTACGTGAAAAATATTGTTAGGATTGAAAACTGATACCACAACACTATCGGTAGGAATCAGAACCTTTTTGTTACTTAAAGTCAGGTACAATCTCTAAGTACAGTTACCCAATTCGTGGGCACATAAATTCTCGAACGAATCCACAACCCAAAAAAAGCGACATAGGAGTAATTTTCAGTATTTTAGGCAACAATCAGAAAAGAAGTGAGCTTACTCCGACAACCACCTGGGGGATTACGGTATAACCAGAACTGGACAATAAATCGTATTCAGCACCTTATGTGTAACACTGCCGATGAAGAGACCTGCAATATCAGAATGACCATGTGATCCCATGATTATCAAATCATACTCCTTACTTTTCGAATGCTCTAACAATATTCTGCCTGGAGATCCAAAAATAGTCTGGAGAGTATATTCTACTCCTCGGTCTTCGAAAATCTCCCCTGCTGTTTTTAGTATATCTTCAGCTTTCTTTTTGCTTATTGATTCAATATCTTTCATCAGCGGGCTCGGTACTTCAATAAGGCCCACATCCCATTCATAACAATTGATAATTGTTACCTGAGCTCCCATTAACCGGGCTAAATGGAGGGCATAATGAGCGGCATTTGTTGAATGAACAGAATTGTCAAAAGGGAGGAGGATTTTTTTAATTTCCATCATTAGTCTCCATTATATTAAATATACATTTACGATGTTTCGTATCCGGCCATAAGCAATCTACCCTTGAGATAATTATAGTTTCTCAACTGGATTAATCAATTAGCTGAGAAAATGTATATTATTATGTGGGGTGATTTGTCCGTAGATTTGGTTACCAAATCCAATTTTAATCAATAAGAACATCGTTTCAACTGTACATGCCTACAGTTTCTTAAACTCTGGGGTCGACCGGATTTCGTTCTCATGTTGTTCACACCTATCGATTACAAAGCTGTCAGGCATCGTGTAAGATAGCACGGCACTGTCAGTATACTGAGTAGGACACTGACTCCTCACAATGTCTTTCGAAATAAGTTCCAACACTCTTCTTTGCAAAGAAGAAAACCATTCAATAACTATCCTTTAATAGTCGCACTGCAGTAAACACAGAGACAGGATCCGTTGCTTCAATGAGTAATTTCTCGGCAAGTCGCTTACGCACAGCTTCAATGCTACTGCGTAAAAAAGGATTGGTTTGTCTCTCCAAACCTATAGTTGAAGGTGTTGTTGAACCACCCTTCTCGAGCATGGCGTTTGCCTCACTTAATCGATCAGCAATCAGTTGATTGTCCGGCTCGATGAACTCTGCAAATTTTAGATTGGATACAGTATATTCGTGACCAAAATAGACTTTTACTTCACCTTCCAGTCCATCGGTGAGTGAATGCAGTGAATTGTACATCTGCTCTGGACTTCCTTCAAATAATCTGCCACATCCTGCACCAAAAAGGGTGTCCCCAGTAAAGAGCTGGTCACCAAAAAGAAAACAGATCCCACCTGAAGTATGGCCTGGTGTATGCTTCACACTCCCTGTAACTTTACCGAAATGGACAACATCATTATCTTCAAGAGTATGCGTCAATCCAGGAATTCTGCCTGAGTCGCCCTTAAAACCAGCCACTTCAAGAGTTGGATACTCCTCACAAAACTCTGCGAGACCACCTATATGATCAGCATGATGATGTGTACAGTAGATTGCAACAAGCTCAACACCCATTTTACGTATTACCTGAGAAATGGGGTAGTACTCGGCAGGATCGACAATTGCAGCCTTTCCACTCTCTTCACAGATAAGTAAATATGAAAAGTTATCAAAATGACATGGAATAATTTCAATTTTCATTGTTCCCCCTCAAGATTTTGTAGGTACACCGTCCAACCACTTTCTTCTTCATTAACCTAAAAACAGTAACACAGAATAGATACAATAAAAGACTACTCACAAAAAAACCTCGAGTACACCCTTATCATGAGGATAAGAGTGTAGCCGAGGTCGGGGGAGAGGACTTCTTTGCTGGAGAAATTCTACCTGTACTTAATTATTTCTATTACCATGATGTCCGCCGCGACCACCCTTCCAGTTGCAGCCTTTATTCATAGGTCCTACATACTGAGAGACACCAGCTTCATCAGCCTTTAAATGAATTGTAGTCTTTAGGTCAAAGATCTCACCAGTAAGTTGTGCTGCAATCTTTGGATCTGGATTATCACTTTGCATCAAAGCTCTTTTCTCTGCACGTTTCATTGCCATCTCTTTAATGAGCGCCTGGTTATCCGCATGAAACTGCTTTATCTTTGCCTGGGTAGCTTCATCTAAATTTTGAACACCCTGCATCTGCATTTTAGGACAATCACCATTTCCTCTCTGTCCGTTCCAATTTGCTGATGCAACTGTTGTAAATGCTAGTCCTGAAACGAGTATTGCTGCTATGATTTTCTTTTTCATGGTCTGTCTCCTTATATGGAATAGTTTTACTACTCCGCTGGTTGACTTATAAAAGTAAGAGTCCAACACTCTTAAATGTCCGTCTATATCTCTTACAAAGCAATAGCCATGCCACAAGAAGAAACAAACACATAAAGCACTAAAACAACTGAACATTCTTAAAATTTAAATAGATGTGCGATAACGAGAGGTAGGTAAAAATTACCCAGATAGACAAAACAACATGGTAATAACTCCCCAGTACAACAACTAAACAGGATAAATCATCTTAAAAAAGGATATATTGCGGAATACAAACCACTTCTGACAGAAACGGAAAAAACAGCGAAAAACACATCTGCAGCATTAGGACTTGCCGCAGATAAACTTAAAGTAGGATGCGATAGAATCCGGAAATTATTTCAGTCCTTTACTAATGAAAGCCTGTCACTCTTTTCAGCCCTCAGCTCCCCGACCTCCATATTCAAGGACATTACATGGTGGTCGGGACTATGGTAGATAACTGACTACACAACAGAAGTTTTCATAGTTCTGTAATTGTAAATCGCAATAAATGTGAAGTACAGGTTAACGGGTCATATTGATGTCTACCTGGAGTTCATCGGCCATTGTAGTCAAATCCTCTTCAACTTGATCAAGAGAAACATCTCCCGGAACCTGGATATGGATATCCATACAATGAATCGTAACCCCACTCTCTGGTGATGGTTTTGCGGTGGAGTTAAGATGCATGATATTTAATTTATTCTCAGCCAGAAACTTACTCGTTTTGTAGACAATCCCCACCTGATCCAAACATTCTATATGCAAGGTGCAGTCTTTAAAACCATTCCCCCCTTTTGCCTCAGAATCTGCCAATGCTCTTACAAACGCTGAAACCCCTTTTTCCAACTCCAACCTTCGGCATTCACGAGATAACTGCTCTTCGATATCACTACTCTTACTTGAGAAAAGCAGATTAAGAGTAAATTCATCAGATAACATGTTCATCGTTGTGTCTTCGAGGTTGCAGTCGTATTCGTAAAGTAAGCGGGTTACATCAGCAACAATACCAACTCGATCTTTGCCAAAAGCGGTCATCATATAACGTTTATTCACAATCATCTCCTGGAAAAATTTTCAAACCTGATCATTTCTGCAATGAAAACATTGCTGTAAACTATAGTACTTTTATCTTCAACAAAGAAAATCCACTTGATTTTCTAAAGCTTATTATCCTCTACATTGCTCGTCAACTCAAGCATCTTGCAAGATACTATCTTTATCAATATCTCTATGAAAAATAGTAAGCATTACAGGTTTAACATGTAGGTGTTTAGCAATTTTTTCAGTCACTGCAACCGATCTGTGACGACCACCAGTGCAGCCTACGCCAATGCGAAGTATCGTTTTTCCTGCGGTCACATTCTGTTCCACAAGAAAATCTACCAGTAAGTGTAAATGAGTAAGCGTTGCTTTACCTTGATCGCTGAGCAATACATAGTCAGAGACTCCTGCTTCTTTACCTGTTTTCTCTCTTAACTCTTCCACCCAATATGGGTTTGGTAAAAATCTCATATCCATCAGGTAATTGACGTCGACGGGAGTACCATATTTAAAACCAAACGAAAATAGTACTACGTTCAACTGCTCCGGGCTGCTCATCTTTCACTCCTCTTCAGATCAATATTCTCATCAGCGGAACTCCTGCAAAAATGTATCATCTTAATTTTTCAGAGTTTTGTCAAATCTGAAAACCCGAGGAACCACGTTTTTTCGACCGGCTGGTCGAAGATAGGGCAACTTTGGGTGTCCGATTGCTATCACTGCATAGAGTTCTTCGTCCTCTGGGAGGATAAGAGTCTCTCGGATACTCTTGTCTCTACGAACCGCTTCAACAGCAAATCCTATTAAACAAGTGCCAAGGCCCATGGAGTGCGCCACAAGAAGAATGTTCCCTGTTGCAAGCAAGGCATCTTCAGCAGGACAACTGGCATCCTTTTTTGCTGTCACTAAGATAGCTGCCTGCGCCCCATGAAAAAGTCGATCTGCACCAGTATCATCCCAATCTCGCAGCGCTTCTTTCACGGAATCATAATGATTGTAATAATAACGAGAGAGTCCCCCTCCCATAAACAATCTTGAAACAGATCTGAGCAACCAGCTTTCAGCCAATCGGTTTAACTTTTTAAAATAGTTCCCAATCACAGTACCAAAAGCAAAAAGGTCTTCACGACAGGGAAGTATAATAAAGTTCCATGGTTGACAATTTGTCCCGGATGGAGCGGTGGTCCCCATCTGTACTAATTCTTTTAAGATGTCCAAGTGAACGTTTTTCTTTTTAAAATTCCTACATGACCTGCGACTTGACATGAGCCCAACTAAAGGCCCTGTTGCCATACAAGATTTATCAGCCTCAAGACCGTACTTTTCATACAGCACGTCTCCTGGCGACTGTGATAGGAGCGGAATTGTGATTGCATTATCGGGGCAGACAGCCTGACAATGTCCACATAAAAAACAGTCCTCAATTATGTACGTCGCCGTCCCATCTCTTAAAGCAAGGGCCTTGTATGGGCACACTTCAGAGCAGAGGCCACAACCTGAGCAGACTGCAGTATCAATGATTACTGGTTTCATTAGAATTTCAATATCACTCAGTTCGGTCCCATTACGTAAAGGAAATACCTTGTGGACCATTGTAACAATGTACTATGAGCTTCAACTTTTCTTGTTTAGCATCACAAGTTTCTTGGTGTAAGGTACGGATGTAGTGTAATACTTCTGGCCCCAAAGAGACCCTCAATAACCATTACATCTTTACACAACATAAGTCATACATGATTTTTCTCAAAAATATAATATCTAAAGAAAACCACTACAGAGAAGTCTTACGGGTTTGCTTGCCTCTTGTCCTTGGACTCTCTGCAACCACTGTAATGGAATTTACAGATCGGGTTTTTCTTGCAAATTACTCAATTGAAGCTATTTCAGCATCCCTTCCTGCAGGAATTACAGCATACCTGTTCCTCGCTTTTTTTGGGGGCGTGGGAAGTTACGCTGGTGTTTTTATTGCGCAGTACAGTGGCAAGGGGGATTTTAAAATGATTGGCTCTGTGCTTTGGCAGGCCATTTACTTCACCCTTTTTGCAGGAATTCTCATGTACCTGGTTGCAGTTTTTGCAACAGATGCCATTTTTGTGTTGGCAGGACACGAACAGGAAGTACAACGCCTTGAGGGCATCTATTTTTCAATCCTCTGCAAAGGAGGGATTCTACACGTAGCCATTGCCACCCTTTCAACGTTTTACATAGGCCGAGGTTTCACAAGGGCCGTTATGATCATTACGTTCTTGGGTGTTTTTGTTAATATCCCTCTTGATTATGCACTCATCTTTGGTGTCTGGGGTATGCCTGAAATGGGGATCCGAGGAGCGGCCATTGCAACTGTTGTGGCCTGGGTGGTCAATGTGGTTTTATTTGTCGTGCTGATTTTTACTAAGAAAAATAATATTAAATTCCAAGTGCTGTCACAGTTTCAGTTCAATTGGAAGCTCCTCAAAAGACTCATGCGCTTTGGAGTCCCAGCTGCATTTCAGTTCACAATGGATATATTGGCTTTCACATTGTTTGTTCTGCTTGTTGGCCGAATAGGAACCGCCGAGCTTGCTGCCACAAATATTGTTCTTTCCATCAATGCCCTCACCTTTATGCCTTCCATGGGGGCATCTCAGGGAATCAGCATTCTTGTAGGCCAGGCTCTTGGTAAAAAATCGCCATTACTTGCAGCAACCTATGTACGCTCAGGAATCCATCTTCTTCTCACCTACACTCTGATAGTTGATCTGATATTTATCTTTGCTCCCGACTTTGTACTTGCACCTTTCTTCCCTGCAACCGGGCCCAGTACAGCTGATCCCGTTGTTTTAGAACATGCACGGAGTCTTTTAAAAATAGTTGCAGTCTATCTCTTTTGTGATGTCCTCTATATGGTTTATACAGGAGCTCTCAGAGGAGCTGGAGATACTCGTTTTATGATGATAGTAGCAACACTGGCTGCGCCATTGTGTCTCGTCATACCTGTATATATCGGTATCGAGTATTTTAACATCTCTGTTACAGCAGCATGGGGATGGATCCTGTTCTTTATCGGCTGCCTTTTTCTGGCCTCATGGTTTAGGTACCGCCAGGGCAAGTGGAAAGATATGCTGGTCATTGAAGAAAGTCCTTTGCAAGACTAACAACTTAGAGCAATCGCTTTTTTCAATAATTGCGTAAAAACACAGGCAATAGAGATAACAAAAAGTAAAAACCACAAAAAGGCATTCCACCCCCAGGCCTCGTAAATTGCCCCTGGAAGAATGGAACCGAGTGTTCCTCCGGTATAGTAAAAACAGATATACAGGCCATTTGCGATGGCCTTGTTTGTCTTAGCAAGAGTACTGAGATACCCGGATAAGAGAGAATGAGCGGTAAATAACCCTGCACAAAAGACAAACATCGATAAAAACATCACGGTATAACTTTGCACAAAAAAGAGCAGTGCCCCAACACCAAATAATAAGATTCCACCGCGGATGGCATCAACCTCCCCACCGAACCAGGAAATAATACGTTTACTGTTTAGAGCGACTAAAATCCCCATGCTATATCCAAGATAGAGGCCCCCAATTGACGTTTCATTAATATCCGGACGGATCTCTTTTAACTCAAAGGGAAGAAAATTCATCATAGCTGCAAAGACAAAAAACAGACAAAAGATAGTTGCGTAAAGCCAGAGGAATGTTTTCTGCTGTACAATGTTAAATACATCTCGCGGGGTTGGCCGTGCATAGCTTAGCTTTACATCTTGAACCATACCTTTTAGCAGCAGTGAACTTACGATGAGTAGAACGCCCAACAAAAAGAAAAACAATCTCCATCCATACAGATCCGTGAGTAAACCTGAAAGAAAACGCCCGAGAAAACCACCCGCAATAGTGGCACCTATATACGCAGCAATGGCATGCTGCACCCTGTCATCCTTACTGCTGTAGCTTATATAGCTCATAATAGAGGTAAGAATTGCCGGAATCAGACAACCTTGCACCGCTCGGATCGTAAGCAGAGTGATATAACTATCAGAAAAGGAAAAGAGTATTTCAAGAACTCCCAAAAGAAAAAGAGCCCAACGAACCATTTTTCGTGCGGAAACGGCCTCGAGCAGAAATCCATAAAAGAGAGGTGCAACTCCAAGAGGAGCCATCATAAGTGTGGTAAAAAGGATTGCCTGGAAATTTGAAAGATGAAACTCAGACTGAAAAAGGGGCTGGATAGGTTGCGCAGCGTACAGAGAGCAAAATGTTACTCCCGTGGCAAAATAAATAAATTTCCCTGAAGAATCTGCCACTACGACTTCTCCATGCAGTAAAATGTGCAGTTACAATCAGGTCAATTGGTCTAGAATTTTCTGAATTGCAGCAAGGTCAAAAGGTTTGACGATAACGCCAGTAAAGCCATATTCTTGACAATTCACCATTGCGGGATCAGTAGAATATCCGCTGGAGACAAAGATTTGGGCATCAGTATCAATTGCACGAATCTCATAAACCGCTTCTTTTCCTCCCATACCACCAGGAATCGTCAAATCCATAATAACGGCATTAAACGGCTCACCTTTATCTTTTTGCGACACATATTCTTGTATCGCAGCCTGGCCGTCAATGACATGAACAGCGTCAAAGCCAAGGTAATCGAGCATTTGGCAGGCTATCTCACCCACCATCTCCTCATCATCCATGACGAGAATTTTTTTTCTTATTTCATCACTACTCAAAGATTTAACCTCCAAAGGTCCACATAGCTTTTCGTTCATACAACTTCATTAACTGTAGTATGCCAAAAAAAAAAGTTATCAGTCAAGTGTTTACGGTAAAAGAACCCAAAGAGTGTAAAAAAGATCATTCTCAGTTACAATAATAACAACACCTCGTATCTATTCGCAGATCGATGTCAGCCAAACGTTTCATTAAAAACCCTATAAAAACTTCATGAAAAATAACAGTTCCAAAGTGATTCATAAAGAATTTCAAAATAACCACCTCATTGAGATCCGGGACACGACCACACAGAGGACTCTCTATTTTGACAGCCGCCACCTACAAAGTGCGATGTCCTTTTTACACCCACAAGAACTGATTTTATCCTATACCCGTTATATGCTTCTTGGGTTACTGATCATCGAACAGCCAAAGAATATACTCATAATCGGTCTTGGTTCAGGATCCTTCGTACGGTTTTTCCATCATTATTACCCAACGAGCCACATTGCCGGGGTAGATTATTCTCAACATGTCATCAATCTTGCCAAAGAATATTTTTACCTACCTGAAGCTGACAGCATCAAGGTTATCTGTGCAGATGGCGATGAGTTCATCAAACGCCCCAACAATAAAAAATACGACCTTATCCTCGTTGATGCCTTCGACGATCAAGGGATGGCACCATCTATCTACACAGAATCTTTTTTCACATCAGTAAGCAAATTACTGGCAGATGATGGCTCTATCAGCTTCAATCTCTGGAGTTCAGATAAAAAAACCTTCAGCGGCATAAAAAAGACCTTAGCAAATACCTTCAACGGTTGTCTTTTTCTCCCCGTCCCTGATCGAGGCAACGTTATTGCCGTCACAATGAACCAGGAGATCCCCTGGCACAAAATTGATGCGTCACTAAAGGAGACCAAAGCACTTTCAACCCGCCTGGAACTCGATTTCAAACAACTTATACGAGTGACCAAACAGAACAACGGGGCCTTAAAGGGGCTCTTAAAATCGCTTTTTCGCTAAGTCACCTCAAACTCTATTAACAGTTTCCGCCAAAACTTGTAGGGGCTTTGGCTATCCGCTCACGCTGATCAAGAAGATCGGCAATCTCCTGTTGCCAGTATTCCCTCGAACCAAAACCATCGATCGCTCTTGTTCCACCGTCCTCTTCAGCCTGATGTGCACACCACGCCATATAATGAATAAATCGCATTGCTCGCAGTGGCTCTATCAGCCGTAATGAACGCTGATCAAAAGTACGAAAAGTTTCGTACCCTTCTAAAAAGAGATCCATTTCCACAAAGGTATCTTCCAGACCTCCTGGCAACAGCATCCAGATATCCTGCACTGGTGGACCCATCACCATATCATCAAAATCAATTACGTATAACGATTCACCCGGTCTGTGAATAAAGTTTGCGAAATGACAATCCCCATGGATTCTGATATTTTTAAAATTCGCAAAAAGAGGCCTGATGTCATCAATAATGGACATCGCCGCATTTTCAAGGGAAGGTTTCAGATCTTCCGGAACACACTTTGCGGCAAGAAGATATTTCAGCTGTTCTGTGGATGAATGATCAGGGCCCATGGTGATTCGGTGTTCTGCTACAGCCGTTTCACCTACCTGGTGCATACGCCCGATCAGACGACCAAGCTGCAACCACTGATCATCCGTAAATTCATCAACACTTCTTCCGCCACATTTTGGAAAAACAGTAAAATACAGATCGCCACTGGCCCCCAGAGTTGTACCATCACTTGCAGTAAGAGGCGCAATAACCGGTATCTCCTGACTTTTGAGATCAAGCAGGAACTGATGTTCGTCTAAAAGCGCCTCTTTTGACCAGCGATTGGGACGATAAAATTTTACAATGAGTCTTTCCTGCTCCATGGTTTCAACTTCAAAAACCCTGTTTATATAACTGCTCATAGGACGAAACAGATTATTACACCGGACACCCATACGCTCTTCTACAAGGGTAAGAACCTTGTCCGGGGTCAACTGCTGAAACGCACTTTCATCTTTATTTTTTATTTCATCCAATGAAATCCATCCTCATTATTTTTTATTCTGCTGCACAAAGTTCACAATCTGGCTCGGGCTTAACTTAACCGAAGAAGGACCAGAACGTATGTAAAATTCTTCATTTTTACCAATTTTGAGAAATACAGGGTCAGTAGCTTTTTTGCATTCTATCATGACAACCACCCCTGCTGGCATTTCTACAAGCGATATGTCTAAATAAGGTGAAAACTCAGCGCCAACATGTTGATTGAGCAAATTTTTCACATGGAGTAGGCAGCGATCATTGTTTTCAAAATTATCGACTTCAAGGCCACAGATGTCTCCTGCATCAGTCACACCCATCAGCAAGGCACCTCCATCACTGTTGAGAAAAGCGACAATAGCTTTTAACCATGCAAATTCAATTTCTTTACCTACCTTCCCAGTTTTCAGATTAGTCCGAACAGTGGATTTAAACTCCACCTCCCCGCCTTCTCCAAGGGCTACATATTTCTGAAGACGATCTACAGGGCTCTTCTTTTCCCGTCGCAGTCTGAGAATACCATTTTTACGCATCATAAAGAGAATTATAACTCCGCCGCCGATAGCAACAATGAATTCAACAAGATCGACTGAAAAAAGAGAATGATCAAGCCAGCCCACAAGCTCTTTATTTTTGGCGGCAACACCAATCCAGAAAAGGTTTTCATTTTGACCAACATCATAAAAAGACGCGATCCAGGGGTCTTTATCATTTCTAAGGCGAACCATGTCTTTTACTGGCTTTCCATCCTGTACCCACTTTGCAATGAGGTGCTCCACAACCGCTTCATGAACCTCAGAAGTATTCGATGCATTTGCAAATGCGCTGAGAATAAAAAACGACCCATCTGATCTTACCAAAAAGAGCAGACCTGGCCGATTGTCCCTGCGTGAACTCAATATTCTTTCAATCCTTGCGAGCGACACATGTAAGGCACTGACCATATGAATGCTTTTTTCTCCCTTCGTATCCCAGGAGATAGATGCCGTTAGTCCAGAGGCCTTGCTTACCGGCAGAGGATATACTCCAGACCATTTTACCAGATCACCGATCCCCGCATTTGCATACCACTTGCCCTTTCTCGGATCGTAATTTTCGTTTTCCTGCCAACTACTCACGTCCTCAACATCTTTATCCCACTCTGTATAAACCTGCGTGTTGTTCGGTTCACCTACCGTGGATTGACGCGTTACAAAATTACCTTTGCTCTCATAGAGTAAATACTCATCACCTGACTCAGTAGCGATTGCGATGCCACTAATAAGCTGCTGCCGACTGAGCATTGGGATCAGTTTTTTGTTGAGAGAAGTTATTCCTTTTCCCAGTAAGACATCATTTTCCCCCCAATCTCGAATGAGTAAAAGCATCTCTTCCGTATCCGAAAAAAACGTCTTCAAATCTCTCAGTTCGACCTCACCTATTCCTTGTATCATATTCTCACTCACATCACGCTTGAGCTTAAAGTATTGATAGCCATTCATTGTGAGGAGAATGAGCATAAAACCAAGCAATGGGGATATAAAAGGAATCAGTCTTTTTGCTTTTATCATTTTGTTAGAATCACGATTTAATTATCCATTTAAAATTGGAATGCGCCATCTGAAAGCAATACGAATTACAATGGTTCTCTTTTATCCTGTCCGTCTTCAAATTCCAACGAAGGAATAAATAATTCTATTTAATTACCTTCTTCAGGTGTATCTTTGACCAAAGAGTTTTCAGATACATCCAAGAACAATATTCAGCCCCCGCTTTTCAATGCCTTCTTCTGACCTATCTTCAGCAAACACCTTTATGGCCCGTGGTTTCTGCACCAGATGCAATAGAGAACACCGCCTTTTACAAGGTACAAGCCGAGAAAGCAGTCTCGCCCTTATCAGGTTACTCGATGAGCAACAGAGTATTCACTTTTCCTGTGATAGCGATAAAAATAAGGAAGACAGCTCAACTCTGCCGCTTTTAGGTGAAGCACGAGGTAAAATGTTTGGGGTGTTAGACTGTTTGACGATGGCCAACAAGCCAGTGAGCCTCTATGCCTTTTCAGGTCAATTTAATAAAACATGGTTTATAAAAGGGTGGGCGCCACCGCTGTTTGAGCTGGATGCTTTTCATAATATAAACGATCACACTGAAAAGAAGATCAAAGCAATCACAAGAGAAATTGAAAACACACAAGCCCATTCGAGCGAATGGCTCAAACTACGAAAAACAAGACGTACCCTTTCTCAATCACTCATGAAAGAGATCCACTCCCTTTATAGACTCACCAATTTTAGAGGTGAAACAAAATCTCTGATTGAGGTCTTTAAAGGAAAAAACAATATCCCTACAGGTACAGGCGATTGCTGCGCACCCAAATTACTCAACTATGCCGCAATGAACAATTTACGGCCCATAGGAATTAGTGAGTTCTTTTATGGTCGGGAAACAAAATCAGGAAGCCACAGCCATGGCATGTTTTCTTCATCCTGTCAGGAAAAATGTACCCCTATACTTGGATTTATGCTGTGTGGTTTAGGCTGTGAATAATCAGGGAAGAATGGATGAGCCCGTTGATTTACTTCCTTTTAGCCCAATATCGTCGTTATACAAAAAAAATAATCCTCGCAATATCAAACACATGGCTGTGGTTATTGTTTTAGTATGCCTTGATCTCGAACAAAAATCCTAGTAAATCAACAGACTCATGGATATTGAGATACTTTTTTCATTTACTGGAAAAGAGATATTTTTCTCTTCTACTCCTCTTTTCCCATAAACCAAAGATTCCCTTCAATCCAAGCGCCTTTTTCTTTTCTAAGGGAGGCCTTATGTTTTTCAAGTAAGCGCCAACCGGTTTGAGCCGCTAGATCTTCAATGTAGAGATCACTGTGAGCAAATCGCCCGGTTGATCTGAGCTTATAACCGTCTCCTAAGACCGTCTCTGTTGAAAAACAAAACAGTACATCCTCTGTTGTCCTATGGTGAACACTGGTAAAGACATCTTTTAAATCTCCAATATACCCAAACACATCTGCTGCAAGAACAAAATCAAATGGCCCGACCTCTTCTTTTAGGAATTCATCTATTCCAG
Organism: Desulforhopalus sp.; assembly: GCA_047622095.1. Classification (GTDB taxonomy): domain Bacteria; phylum Desulfobacterota; class Desulfobulbia; order Desulfobulbales; family Desulfocapsaceae; genus Desulforhopalus_A. Next base: position 21,929 of record JBLHNU010000041.1, on the reverse strand, counting down.
AAACGTACAGTGCACCGTAGATGTTTTTTTCATGTGCAATTTCGACCATCTTAGGAGCCAGATCGATTCCATCCAGCCGCTCTGTCATCTTATAAAAAGCCTCACCACTCAGCCCTGTTCCACAACCAAGATCGAGACCATGGTGAAAAGATTTTTTCAGGCAGTCACCTGTCATAATTATATGTTTTATTTTTTCTGGAACTGCATACTCAAGCTCAACAACCAGACTTTTTTCATAATGCTCCGAGTAATTATCAAAAACCTCTTTAACATACGCATCCGGTGAAGAAGAGACTTCAGCTCCAGTGAGCGCGGCCAGCATGTGTCCTGCTGCCTCGTGATCAGGATTTAGCTCCAATACTTTTTTGAAACACTGAATGGCTTTATCCGTTTCGCCCTGTACCTGATAGACAAATGCGAGATTGTTACTCGCCGACATATGGTTACTATCTAATAGGGTAACTCCAAGGTACGACTCAATAGCTTCGTCAAACTTCTTTTGTTCTCTGTAACAACCCCCGAGATTATAAAGAGCATCAACGCTGTCCGGCTCAAGTTGCAAAACTTCTTTGTACATCTTTATGGCAGCCGTAAGGTTTCCAACTTTTTTGTAGCTCAGAGCAAGATTGAAAAGAATATCAGTATCTGTAGGATTATACTGAGCAGCAAGAAGTAGGGACTCCACAGCCTTGCCGTACTCTTTTACTTCAAAGAGGAGTAGACCAAGGTTATAGTGCAACATTGGAGCTTCAGAGAAATAGCCCAGAAGTTGTACGTACCCTTTCCTGGCCGCTGGATAATTCTGATTTTGATGATCTTCACACGCCTTAGTAAATAGGGCGTTGAACTCTTCAGGTGTTGGTTCTGCTGATTGTTTCATATCACTTTATTGTGTTGTAAATGTTATCGCTTGAGTTATAAAAATGCGCCACAATATAATGTACTTCAACGAGTAAAACAAGTACCGCCAGACAAGGATGTTGACAATAAAAATGTTTTCACCCTCTTTTTCTTCTGTTGTTACGTCATACTATTTGCTACAAGGAGCCACCAAGTAATTACCTCTCAAGTTTTTATAACTTTTGCAACTACGAATCAATGTTGGCAGAGGCCGCCACAACGACTAAAGACTTCACCTCTCCAACATATCTCAAACACAACAAAAAATGATACATTTAACCAATATAAAGTTACAGCACGGGTCTCAGGTTATCTTTCACAATGCCAGCCTGCAAATCCTTCCCAATACCAGAACCGGCCTGGTCGGTCCTAACGGTGCTGGTAAAACAACTGTTTTTCGCATTATCACAGGAGAGGAAATTGCCGACAAAGGTGAGGTATCCTGCTCCAATAAGACCGTCATTGGTTATTTTTCTCAGGATGTTGGAGAAATGTCCGGTCGAACAGTTGTTACTGAAGTGATGTCAGCTGCTGGTGATATTGTTGAACTCGGCAAAAAAATCACCGAAATGGAAGCTGCAATGGGTGAGCCCATGGAAGATGACGCGATGGCTGATCTTCTTGAAAAATATGGGGAGCATGTGGAAATTTTTGAGCAACGTGGAGGCTACGACCTCGAACCCCGTGCCCAGGCAATTCTCACAGGTCTTGGCATAGCCCCCGCTGATTTTGAAACCCCTGTTGAGAGCTTTAGTGGTGGTTGGAAAATGCGAATCGCCCTTGCCAAAATCCTCACAATTAACCCGGATGTCCTGCTCCTTGATGAACCAACAAACCATCTCGATATTGAATCTATCCTGTGGCTTGAGAACTGGTTACAAAATGACTTCAAAGGTGCCCTGCTCATGACCTGCCATGACAGGGAATTCATGAACAAGATCGTATCACGTATCATTGAGGTTTCAAACGGTGGGACCACAACCTACAGTGGCGATTACGATTTCCACCTCAAAGAGCGTGAAATTAGACGAACACAACTCCAGGCAAGCTATCGCAGACAACAGGAAATGCTTGCAAAAGAAGAGGATTTCATTGCAAAATTTGCCGCGAGAGCCTCCCATGCCGCCCAGGTTCAGTCCCGGATAAAAAAACTGGATAAGATTGAACGCATAATATTACCCCCCGAACAAAAGAAAATTAAAGTTGAATTCCCTATTCCACCAAGAAGTGGGGATGATGTGTTTCACTTGCAAAATCTCAAAAAAGAATGGACCGGCCATGACGGTCGCAATATTCCTGTCTTCTCAGGTCTTTCGGGAACGATACGACGACTTGAAAAAATAGCTGTGGTTGGTGTGAACGGTGCTGGTAAATCAACTCTTCTTAAAACCATTACCGGCGAAACTGAACCAACAGAGGGCAAGGTTGTCATGGGGGCATCGGTTACAACTGGTTATTTCAGCCAGCACGCAATGGACACCCTCTCACCTAAGCAGACGATCTTCGACACCCTGCAGGAAGTACTGCCAACTGAGAACATTGGCACGATTCGCAACCTGCTTGCCTCTTTTCTTTTTCAAGGCGATGATGTTGACAAACGAATCGAAAATCTTTCCGGCGGAGAAAAGAGTCGCGTAGTATTAGCAAAACTACTCGGTCGTCCACTCAACTTTTTGGTTCTCGATGAGCCAACAAACCATCTCGATATCCAGTCTCGGGATGTTCTACTCACAGCTCTAAAGAAGTTTGAAGGTACTGTTATTCTCGTAAGCCATGATCGCCACTTCCTTCGCTCTCTGGTCAACCGTGTTTTTGAAATACATAGTGGAGAACTCAGGACCTACGAAGGAAACTATGATTATTATTTGCGCGAAACAGTCCACTAATACATAAAAAGGACCTCTCTTAAAAAGATGAGGCGCATGCACTGCAAACCGGACGGTGGTCTTTTATTCAAACCATGTTTTAATTGACCGCCTGACTATTCACACCAAAATACAAAGATTTATCTTTTCCACTTTAATTTCACCCCCCTCACCTTGTTAAAAAATAATCAGCTTGGCCTATTAATTTTTCTGGTTATTTCTTGTATTCACATCACTAGTATTGTAGCTTAGTTGCCACTAAGACTAAATAATACGTACCTACACTGTCTTTCTGCGCCTTACTTCTCATTGAAGTGTAATGTAGCCTGGGTGTCTGTTTAACGTATTGCAGGTCTGCAAATGAAAAACTTATTATTATATAAGTTTTTTATAAGTAACTCTTTCATAGAGTTGTGCTGGGGAAACCTTTCTCTGGCGAGCACTCGGTTTCAAAAAAAACCGGACTACCTGGATTCTATTTATTCAGGTTATAGAAAAGGGGAGTAACCCCCATTACACATGGAGTCGTAGCAATGGCAGAAGGAACAGTAAAGTGGTTTAACGATGCTAAGGGTTTTGGATTTATTGAGCAAGATGGTGGTCAAGATGTTTTCGTACACCACTCAGCCATCCAGGCTGACGGATTCAAATCTCTTGCAGAAGGCGAGCGTGTTAGTTTTGATATAGTAGATGGACAAAAAGGTCCTGCTGCTCAAAACGTCGTCAAGCTGTAAGTTTCAAAAAAAGCCCGCAGAAGTTCGCCTTCTTCGGGCTTTTTTACGTCTACTTCCCACGTAACTGCATCTTTCTTCCCGCATAACAGCGCCGCACCCATTAGAAGTATTCCATTTATTATTTAAAATATTTACCTGATAAATTACACCACTACGATGTTTTCATCGCCCGCTTCTGCTATAGTGAAAATATGAAATCACCGTATACCTTAGACCAGATAATTGACCTTGAGTATTTTCTCCACGAAGACTCGCCCAGCTCTCCGGAAGAGTTGCACCTGCGTGACAGAGAAATAGCACGCACAATAACTGGAAACGAATCCACAACAAACATACCAACCCAAGAACTATTATCTGGCTGGATACAGACCCGCCTAGAAAATGAATTCAAGGGTGAAAGCAATGTCAGCCCAGGTACTCTGTTTTCCCGGAGTCGCTCTCTGGCATCGACGCTTATCACCTTCAAGGGTTTAATAGCCGGATTATTTGCAGGCTGGGCCTTTTTTGCCTACGCAGGCACAACCCCAATTAATGTTCTACAGTTTCTTCTTTTTTTCGTTTTTTCCCAACTCTTCATAACCGGGTTACTATTTGCAGGACTTTGTGCAAAAAAACTCATACCTGGCCTCAAACTGCCGGGCACCAGATTTTACCTCCTGTACAGTCTTGGTAAAAAATTATTTGTTTTCATCAATAGAAAATGGTTCGAAAACATAAGCGGAAATAAGCGTGAAAGTGTTCGTCATGCATACGGCATAATTAAAAGTAAAAACCAACTTTACGGCTCACTTTTTTACTGGCCGATCTTCAGTTTAGCTCAACTCTTTGGCATCACCTTTAATATAGGTTTACTCACCACCACTTTTACAAAGATTATCACCAGCGACCTCGCTTTTGGCTGGCAATCAACGTTGCAACTGAGCAATAGCGCTATTGAGAAAATGGTTCACCTGCTTGCCCTGCCCTGGGGCTGGTTATTGCCTTCCGGCATTGGGTCACCGACCCTGGCTGAGATCCAAGGAAGTCACATTATATTAAAAGATGGTATCTACCACCTTACAACCGGTGACCTTGTTGCATGGTGGCCTTTTTTGCTCCTCTGCCTGCTTTTTTATGGACTGCTGATTCGAATAGTTTTTTATATTTCTGGAAGATTTATGGAAAACAATTCACTTGCAGCCCTTGATTGCAATACGCCTCAATGCACAGCACTCCTTCGCCGTATGACAACACCTGTCGTCAGCACACAGGCTGTAACAGAACAAACGGAGAAGGTTACAAAAGAAGCTCAGCCTTCCCCTTCTCCTGGACCACGTACATCAACTGTAACACTCGCCCCTCAAGTACTTCTTATTCCTGGTGATATTTTTGACACCTGCGACTCTGCAGCTATTGATCCATTAATGAAAACTAAAGGTTTTGAGGTCATAGAAAAACATTGCTTTATGCTCGGTTACGATGAAGATCAAATCCTTCTACAAACACTGGAAAAACGATCCTGGGACAACACGGAAGGAGTGACTATCATCATGGAGTCATGGATGGTGCCTCTGGTGGATTTTCTTGTTTTTCTAAAGGATGTACGCCTTCTCTCTACACCAACGACAACCATAGAGATAGCACTTACAGGAGAGGCAGGCGACACTGTCTTCACCGATGTCAGGCCCACGGATATGGAGATATGGCGTAAAAAAATCGAATCAATTGGAGATCCATATATTCATCTCGCTCCAATCACAGGAATATCCACATGAAAAAAATACCTGAGTTTGCAATAATTGGTCATCCAAATGAAGGTAAGTCTTCTGTTCTATCAACGCTTGCAGAAGACGACTCAGTACGGGTCAGTTCAACACCAGGGGAAACTACTGTGTGCAGGACTTTTCCTGTACTCATTGATGGAAGGGAGATGCTCAGATTTACCGATACTCCTGGTTTCCAAAATCCTGGCAGGGTTCTCAGCGAACTCAAAAATCGTTTTTCAGAAAGCCTCGACCCGATAAAAGAATTTCGGGCGTTTGCAGCGACCATCCCAGAGTTGCACGACGACCACGAACTACTTGCACCTCTAGAGCGGGGAGCTGGAATAATCTACATAGTCGATGGGTCAAGGCCCGTTCGTAATGTGGACAAGGCTGAAATGGAGATCCTCAGACTTTCAGGCAAACCTCGAATGGCAATTATTAACTGCAAGAAAGATGAGGAAAACCACCTTGAAGCATGGAAAAATGAATTTCGAAAAAACTTTAATTCAAACCGCCGATTTAATGCCCACCGAGCGACCTATTCTGAGCGAATTTCTCTTTTTGAAGCGTTAAAATCAATCGATCAAGACTGGCAGGATACACTTGATGAAGTGGTATCAATCTTCAAAGCGGATTGGCAGAACAGAAGCAATGTAACAGCGGACATCATCACCAACCTGCTCCATGAGGCATTAACTTTTAGGCTACACGAAAATATACATACTACAACAAATACTGAGCAGACTCGCAAAAAGTTATTCGCTGAGTACAGCGAGCAACTCCGCAAAAAGGAAACCAACGCCCATAGCCAGATTAAACGATTATTCAAGCATAATATCTTCAACTATGAACTCCCGCAACATTCACTTCTCCGCGATGACCTGTTTGACAAAAAGACCTGGCAGCTATTGGGCCTCACAAAAAAACAGGTGATTATCGCAGGGGGAATTGGAGGAGCAGCGTTAGGAGCCAGCCTCGACGTTGCCGCTCTTGGCCATGGGCTTGGCATGTTCACTGCTGTGGGAAGTATGGCCGGTGCACTTGGCGCTTTTTTCGGAGGAGAAATGTTTTCAGAACAGGCTAAAATCCTTGGTATCTCTATGGGCGGCAATCAAATACAAATAGGACCCACAAAATCCATCGACCTTCTCTTTGTACTGCTCAATCGTTCTTTACTGTTTTACCAATATACCATAAACTGGGCCCATGGACGCAGAGATTATGAATCACTTGAGCAATCAGAAGAAAACAATAGCTCTGTATCTGGGTTTACCAGAGACTGGTCAGCAGCCAGAATAAAGGTGTGCCATACATTTTTCAAATCAGTGCAAAAAACAGATAGTAATGCAACTCAGCCTCGTGATGATTTTAGGAAACTACTCCTTGAGGCCATAGAAGAAATCACCGTAAAGAAGTAACATCCGTTACAGACTAGCCAGAAGCGCACTACTGTATTATCGTATATTTTTCACTTGATGAAAGCGAACCATACAACCCTGAATTTATTCCGAGAAAGGAGTAGTACATGGCTCAGGTTATACAAGGTGTTTTCCCTACGACGAAAAAAACAACCGACCCCAAAGAAGACAAACCAGTTCCAAGTTATATTCTACATATTTCAATAACTTTTTCAGATCCACTTATCTGGCGACGCATTCAAATCCCAGGTACCTTCACCCTTGCGGGACTTCACGAGGTAATTCAAAAAAGTATGGGCTGGAGTGACTCTCACGTCCATCAGTTTATCGTTGGGAAGATAAGTTTTGAACCAACCATGCGTACCAGTGCTCCGCGGGTCTCAAAACGATTTGACGAAGAGAAATACCAACTTCATACTCTTGAGGAAGGGATGAATTTTCTTTTCTCCTACATATACGATGCCGGAGAAGGTTGGGAACATGAAATCCATTTAGAAGAAGTCGTTCCGGCAACGACATCGTTAAGCCGACCAATCGTGCTTGCTGGTGAACGAGCCTGCCCACCGGAAGACGTTGGGGATATCCATGAATACCATCAACTGATTACAGCATTTGAGAATCCGGGCAGCAAAGATTATCACCGGTTATATGAAATTACAGGACGGCCGGATTTTGACCCCGCTGTTTTCGACCTCCAAAGTGCTAAAAAGAGGATTAGCTTGCTGTAGCAGCAACTATCTGGACACTCTTCTTTATATTGGACAACCATTGCCATCGTTAACATGGTAGGGACCACAGAGAACTCAACAAGAAAGTACTCTTGCACGATAGAACTGAAACGACAATACTGCTTCCACGACATTGCATCGTGGAAGCAGTTTTTTCATTAGAGGTTAAGCATTACTAGAGGCTTGGCGTCTTTATCCGTCTTAATGAGAGTATCACAAATAAGGAGCCGCGATTTGTCTACACCATATGTAGATACCAAATAGGCCTGGACAGCCTCAGAACGTTGCTGGCCAAGTTCTATAAGATTTTCACCATCTTTTTCCCCAACCTCAATAGTTTTCCCTTCAACAGCCTCTTTTTCTTTCTCTTTCATAAATTCCCATGAAACCACCTGAGGGCAAAGCTGAATATCTGTTTCTGGACGACCTTCTAATATTTCAGCTACTTTTTCCAGATATTTTTTATGTTCATCAGAAATATCAGTCTCACCAGGCATAAAGTCCACAGGAGGAAGTTCAACTTTTAACATCTTCTCCCCAACCTTCATGCCAACGTAGGCAAGAGCACCGTAGGGCCCAAGTGCATACATAAGATATCCCGAAGCAGCAGGAACAATTGCTTTACTCAGCGCAGTGATCAATACATCAGATATCCCCACATTAAGATCGCTTACAGGTCCCTCCAACGGAATCTCAAGGGAGATGTTTCTATCGCTATCACGCAAAATTGAAAGCGCTGCATCTAGTGGGATTGGCAACTGATTATTTAACTCTGCTGCCAATTCAGGTGAAATCGTTTCTGTTTCAAGCTTTTTCAAGATGATGGAGTTTTCCATATCCAGATTGTCGTTTTCTAGATCAATCTTCGTCTTTAGTTTGAGCTGTCCACTGGCAAGTGCTGTCCCTACTGATTGTACGGTGTAAGCAGAAAGCCGAGAGAGCGGATAATTTTTAAGCTTGAGCTTGAGATGAAGTGCAATGGGGGCCATAAATGGGGAGACATCCCCTTCCACAGTAAAAGGTGCCCGTTCTTCCAACTCAGCATCCAACACAAATGGACTCTTTACTTCAGGCATTGTAGAATCAAGGTTCAGCAACTGCATCTTCTTTATGGCAAGATCTGTGATATAGGGAACAGCTAAGGTATAATCCTCAAATTTAACATGGCTCTTACCTGTAACGGCCACCTCTCCAAGACGTATGGGGAGACCTTTATCAGAATCGTCTTTTTCTTCCACACTTCCGGTTTCTTCAATTTCAGCACTGCCGACTTGCATCGCTGAAAGTTGTCGACTCACATTAAGCTCACCTTCTTTGTCACGAATAGCAGTTGTTACCAGATCATTGAACTTCAGACTTTCCCCAGTAAATCCGGCCTCTCCTTCCCACTTAATACCTGAGAGCTTTGCCTCGCCCAGAGTGAGAAATGGGCTTTCCTTTTCGCCCTCTTTCACCCCTAGAAATGTGAGAACCGAAAGGCTGACCGTGTCAGCAGTCGCATGAACTGACTCATCAAGTTGTAATGATGTCGCTTTAATTTCGTCAAGACTCAGAAGCTCTGCATCATTATGAGTTGCTATGATCTGAGGTTTTTGTAGTGAAATAGAATCAGCACTAAAATTTGCAAGATCGTCAGTTACAAACCCATTAAGGTTAATTACAGGCACTGTAATATCCATAGGCAGGTTCCCAGCAAGAGCCACAGACAACCCTGTTGAAGAAAGCTCTTTTAAACGCAGATGGTTATCTCCCTGGCCCTCTAAATCAAGGATTTCAAGTTTATCAAGTGCAATCTGCGGAGTATTTACATCCCCTGAAAAAGAAAATTTATCCAACACCAAAGAATTGGTTCCTTTTATATCAAATTTTTCACCAAAATTAATTTTTGAATCTGTGGTAAGGCTCACTTGACCCTGTTGGATCTTCAGACCAGGACCGGCAAGTTCGGTGGCAATTTCACTTCCATCAAGACGACCTGAGAGCATTACGGACGAGTTTTTTCCTCCATCCTCCTGAGCGTAAACAAGATCACCTTTCCAGTTGAACCCCTTGGATTTCACCGAAGTCCCTGACTCATTATCCCCTAACAGATAACCCAATGGACCAAGTTGTAATTCTCCCTTGGACTCAACATACTGCCCTGCCCCTGAATGATCTGAATCATATACAATTGTACCCTGCCAGTGCATACGATCTTCTTGAATTTCATTTCCTGGAAGATCAATAGCTAGGTTTTCTACAAGCAGCGTCCCATCATTGCTCACTACAACATTGTCATTTATGGTTACACTGTTTTTTCCATTTAATTCAATCTTAGACTCTTTGGTTGTGAAATCTGCTCCAGAGACATTGATGGAATACTCTTTTGCAGCGAGTAAACCATCTGTCTCTATGATCATAGGTATTTTATCACCACTCGCATAATGAACTGCTCCACTCCACGTGAGACTTTCGGCCTTTGTAGCAAAGCTTTCAGAACCAATATCCGGATTGGTGATTTCGATATCACCATTATACTCAATTGCCATCGCTGCATTCTCACCAAGTGAAAAAGCAATTTGCCCTCCCAGTCCTACATCACCTGCAAATACAGGAAGGGCTTCTTCTAAAATGGAGGCAAGCTCATCCAACTTGAAACGAGCAATCTTCACATCACCTTCAAGCTGCAGATAAGGAGCAACCGCAAGTTTACTCAACTGTATTTCTATCTGTTCTCCATTAAGAGAGCCCATAAACGAGAGAGATCCCGCTGCTTGCCCCTTTCTTGTCGTAAATTTTTGAAGTTCAGCCTTTTCTACAATGAGCTCCATATCAAAGTCAGGTGTTTTCAAGATGACCTTACAATCTGTTAACTGCACCTTATCCGCAAGAAAAGCCCAGGCAGAAACGACTTCTTCTGTAATCTCCACTCCATCTGACGCTTCCTCACTTTTGGCAACAGTATACGATCCAATACGCATACTACCATCTTCATGCTGCTCAATATCAAGAACAAGTCCTGAATAAGATGCATGTTGAACCATTATATCTTTTTTAAAAAGTGCGCCAAGCCCTACATCTACAACCATATCGGCATTTTTCAAAAGAGACTTATCACCTACCTGAACATCGAACCCGATTACTGTGAGTTTGCCTAGAAATGGATTAAAAGATAGCTTTTCTATGCTGGCGCTGTCTGCTCCATTTTCCGTAAACCAATCAATGAGGTAGGACTTCACCCCATACATAGCAAGCATGAATAAAAGAGGGAGTGTGAGGAGGATTCCTCCACAGACTCGGACCCATCGTTTATAAAAGAAACCTTTTTTGGAGACTGCAGGATCAGATGACATTTGATTAACGTTGTATGATTTTAATTAACACCCCACAGGTAAGCGCTAGACTCCGATGGGGTACTCAGTGTTGTCCCCCCTTGAGGGGGATAAGTGCCTTGAAGGTTACTTTAAGTTCTTCTTTTCAAGCCATTCTTCAAATTTTCTTGTTTTTTCTGATTGACGCTCAGCAGTAAGACACTAAATAGCCTGAGTTGACGGTGCGTTATATTCAGGTTGTGGAAGTATACCAAGAGTCTACCGTATTTTACGATCATCATAAACAAAATTACACTTTTGCAGTTTCGTAAACATGAATTTTATATGACCTAAACCTTGCATACGCAAAATAAGAAAAAAAGCGATTTCCCGAAGAATCAGGAAATCGCTTTTAATGAGGACTATGGAGCAAGTCGTTCATGGGACCAGACATCACTTTCACAATCTCTGGTGTAAAGAAAGCGATCATGGAGTCTGTTTTTTCTTCCCTGCCAAAACTCTATTTCTATGGGGTTCACACGGTAACCACCCCAAAAGGAGGGTAGGGGCACCTTACCTTCACCAATTTTGGTCTTCATCTCTTGGAATTTCTGCAACAACATCTGCCGTGAAGATACCGGATGACTCTGGCTCGATACCCAGGCAGCCATCTGGCTCTCTTTAGGCCGACTCAAAAAATATTTTGCCGATTCTGCAGCTGAAATCTTTTCAGCACTGCCATTGATGATAATCTGACGTTCCAGATCAAGCCAGACAAAAATAATACTAACCTGTTGATTATCTTTCATTTCGCCAGCTTTACGACTAGAAAAATTCGTAAAAAAAACAAAACCTTTTTCATCATAATACTTGAGCAGCACCGTTCTCTGACTGGGTTGACCTTTACTGTTTACAGTAGCAAGTGTCATAGCAGTGGAGTCGGAAATATCAGTTTGCTGTGCCTGCTCAAACCACTTGGTAAATTGAACCATGGGATCTTTTTCAAGATCAGTTCTAGACAGACCACCCCTTAAATAATCCCGACGAAATGCACTGAAATCCACAACAAACTCCTATAAGAACATATTGTGACGAGCCGTTCGCCACAATATTTCTCAACAGATTATATTTCCTTAAGTCCTTCAAGCTTCCAGTCTTGTGTCCCCGTAGGTCTTGCCCAGGTCCACTCTTCTTCAAACTTAACCGGAGTTGTCATACTACCATCAATCAAATCACCACTTTTTTCATCAACAGTGTAATCGAGCAGGTTCGCCTTAAAAAGAACAGAGATAAAATCTTCTCCACTCTCACTACCTGCCTGGGTTACTTCAACTGTACGAATAGCAATAGATTCGAGTTTATTAATCTGACCTTTTTCTCTCATCTCCTGAAAATGCTTGTCATATTCAGCAGCCAGATCAGTACCAAGCAGGTGCTTATATGAATCAAGATCCCTTCGCATCCAGCCCGCCTGTATCTGAAAAAACACATCTGAGGCAATTTCTTTAAAGTATTTTACATCAAAACCTTTATCAGTCTCACGAATCTGGTCGAATCCTTCTTCTAAAAGATTACCACCAATCTGTATCTCTGGTTCTTCAGCTTCTGGAGCACTGTTCATCCCACCACCAAACATATTGTTGGGCATACCACCGGCTGCAGGCCGCCCAGGAGATGAATATGCTCCCTGGCCCTGCTTCGCGCTGGCAAACTTTCTATAGAGAAAAAATGCCCCCCCTGCCAAGAGCAGAATAGGCAGGATTCCCATACCACTGCCACCGGCACCCATAAGGGATCCAAAAAGAAGACCACCAAGAGCACCACCAATAAGTCCGCCCATCAGGCCACGACTCATACCAGACCCACTCTTTTTTTGAGCCGCTGCAGACTGATTGGTCTTCGGTGTTGATTTGCTGTACGACTTGTTCATTTTAAAAGAACGGCCACCTCCTCTGGAGCGTGCGTCTGCATAATCTGTCGTAATTCCAGCTTCTACAAAAGTAAATGCAATAAGCAGTAAAAAAACCGGCGCTAATGTTGTATACAGTCTCTTCATAATCCTCTGTTCCATTTTTTAAATTGAAAAACTTACCCTACGCTTATTCAACACTTTAAGATGACTCCTCTCTAAGGGTAGTTGCGCCCAAGAAGCAAACCGCCCACACGGTAGGTGCCATCATATTGATTTTAAGCAATTCTGGCCTACAATATAGTACACCTTGTAGCAGATGCCAGAAGAAGAACAAACAATTAATATAACAAATTTTCATGCTCATTATCCACCCCCCATTGACAAAACCCTGCGAACCACCCGCAGCCCTTGCATATCTTGCCGGCGCACTACGTTCGCATGATGTCCCTGTGACCATCTGCGACATGAATATCGAGGGATTACATTATCTCCTGGAAAACACCACAAATGCATATGACACCTGGAGTAAACGAGCAATAAAAAATGTAGAACGAAATATTAAAGCCCTGCAAAACTCAGCAACCTACCAAAACAAAGATAAATACCGACGCGCGGTGGCTGATATAAATCGTATTCTTGAAATTGCAGGAAAAACTGCTGGCATCCAACTCTCTCTTGCCAATTATGTGGATGAAAACTATTCGCCGCTCAAAAGTGAAGATCTTAAAAGAGCTGCTACCCACTTTGCTGACAATATTTTCTTTCCATACTTTGCACCACGCCTTGAATCACTATTGGAATCATCACAGACAAAACACGTCGGGATTTCCATTAATTATCTTAGCCAGACTATCTGTAGCTTTGCAATGATTGGCTATCTTCGTACAAAGCATCCAAATATAAAAATTATTGTTGGGGGAGGTTTAGTTACAACCTGGCTCAGTCACCCAGGATGGAAACAGCCCTTTAACAAACTCATTGATACACTCATCGATGGAAAAGGGGAAAACCAACTCCTGTCCTATGTCGGAAAAAATGCTACAGCTGAAAGCTATCTCCCAACCTACACAGAGCTGCAAAACAGCTATCTCTCACCAGGGTTTGTCCTGCCCTACACAACCTCAAGAGGATGTTTCTGGAAAAAATGTAACTTTTGTCCCGAGACAAGTGAAGATAACCCTTATGAGCATGTTGCACCAGGACAGACCGTCTCCGAATTAACCTCTCTTACCCTAGAAACAAAACCAAGCCTCATCCATCTTCTAGACAATGCCATAAGCGCCTCCACCTTTACAGCAATTAACCAGGATCAACTGACCACTCCCTGGTATGGATTTGCCCGCTTCAGCCAACAGCTCGCAGATAAAGCCTTTTGCTACAAGCTTAAAAAGTCAGGCTGCATCATGCTTAAAATTGGCCTTGAATCGGGGGATCAGGAAGTACTTGAACAGATGAACAAAGGTATTGATTTACAACTTGCCTCTACAGTTCTACGTAACCTCCAGGAAGTTGGCATTGCAACCTACATCTATCTTCTTTTTGGAACGCCGACAGAAGACCTCGAATCAGCCCAAAAGACACAAGAATTTGTCGAACAGCACCACCAGGCAATCACCTATCTTAACCTGGCTATTTTCAACCTTCCTCTCGGCAGTAAAGAAGTGGAACATTTACAGGTCTCAGATTTTTACGACGGAGATCTGTCAATCTACTGCAATTTTGATCACCCAAAAGGTTGGAGCAGGGGCAAAATAAGACGTTTTCTCGATTCAAGCTTCAAACGGTCACCTGAAATTGCGCCAATCATGCAAAACGACCCACCCTTTTTCACCTCCAACCACGCTCCATTTCTTTCTCTGCAGACAGCAGTTAAATAACTGCCATACGATACATGGTGCCATGTAGGCCGAGAAGAAAGTACTTTAATTCGAAATGACAGTGAGAAGAGCTCGTTCTTCCAATCACTCCGGAGTTTATATGTCAGCCCCTCCATTTTTTAGCAGTACACGCTTTGTTCTGATGATGGCCTTACTTTCTGGTCTCACTGCGCTTGGTATTGATATGGTTCTACCAACCTTTCCAGATCTGATTGAGACCTTTAATATCCCCGAAAATGAACACAATCGTATTCAACAGGTCGTGTTTATGTATATGCTGGGCCTTGCTCTCATGCAAATCGTGTTTGGTGTGCTCGCTGATGTATGGGGACGAAAGCGGTTGCTGCTTGTGGGCTTGACTATCTACTCACTCTCTTCGATCCTGACAATTTTTGCGCCGTATTTTGAATGGTTTCTCGCAGCTCGTTTTTTACAGGGCGCCGGACTCGCTGCCAGCCGAGTGATGAGCATGACCATTATTCGAGATATCAGTTCAGGCCGTCGGATGGCACAAACAATGTCTTTTGTGATGACGGTTTTCTTAGTTATCCCAATACTGGCACCGATGATCGGACAAACAGTGCTGCTTTTCGCTCCATGGCAGGCCGTTTTTGCTCTCTTTGCAATCACAGGCTTGCTGTCCATTACCTGGGTTTCTTATGAATTGCCGGAGTCATTACCGATAGATCAGCGTATTCCACTCAGTTTTAAAAGTATGAAGCAGGCGATTTCAGAGTGTCTGCGTAACAAGACAACCCTACTCTACATGTTTGTCATAAGCTTGGTATTTGCGACCTTGATGATCTACATCAGTCAGGCCGCACAGATTCTGCAAAAAGACGTATATAAGCTTGGCAACCAGTTTCCTTTTTATTTTGCGCTGGTTGTAACGGGCATGGTCGTAGCTTCTTACATCAATGGAAAAGTTGTCATAAAGCTTGGAATGCAAAAAATTGTCTTTGTAGCACTCACCCTGATGCTCGCTGTAGACACCCTTATGTTTATTGCTATTTGGCTGGGAGAAGGTTTGCTTCCCTTATGGGCATTCATCACCTTTTTGATTTTACACTATTTTTGTTTCGGTCTATCAATGCCAAACCTCAACGCCTTGGTGATGGGCCCATATCGTAACATTGCCGGTACAGCTTCCTCCTTAATTGCTATGATAACAACAATTTCAGGAGTGGTTCTCGCACAAATTGTCGGCGGATTTTACAAGGGAGATTTAATGCCACTTGGTATCGGTTATTTTGTATATGCTATCTTACTATGGGTGGCCTATCTTTACCTTAGGTCTACAGGGAGTACAGAAGTAGAATAATCGCTCACTGTGATTCAACCAGCAGCATCCATTTCCCACCAGCTACTCGAATAACCTTAACGGTTAGGCGTGGGACCAACATCTTGGTCTCAAAACAGACACCAGAACTTACGCTTCCTGATGCCCAAACCCTGGAATATGAAGCCATTGTTCAACCTTTTTGAGGCCCAGCATAGCGCAAGAAACAAGGAACAGATAGTAGATACCGACTATCATAAATACTTCAGTAAACCTAAAATATTCACTGGCAATGGTATTTCCTTCCCCTGTGAGTTCCATGCAGGTAACAATATAGGCAAGTGAAGAGTACTTAATAAGGTATATGATCTCATTTCCGCAACCATGTATAGCCCGCCGCATGGCCTGCGGAATGATAACCCAGAATACAGTTTGAAAAGTTGTAAACCCAAGTGCCTGAGATCCGAGATATTGCCCACGTTGAATAGAGAGTAACGCACCCCGTACATATTCGGATTGATACGCGCCGCTGCAAAGCATAAAACCTGCAACAGCTGCAACATAGGGAGATAAATAAATACCTATATTGGGCAGGCCATAATAAAGAATAAAAAGCTGCACCACAAGAGGGGTACCTCGAAATAAGGCAGCGTATGCATCTCCTATTTTTTTCACAAATTTCGGGCCAAAAGTTCGCAAAGCACCCACAGCAACACCTATACATACCCCGCCAATCGCAGAGGGGACGATCAAGGCAATACTCATAACCACGCCTTTATTTAAGGCGGGCAACAGTTCCTGATAAAATTGGGACAACTCCACAATCAGTTCCCCCCTTCATCAAGGTCACTAAGTTTATCACAAAACCCCTGGGTTCGTGTCTTCTTCCCGGCCCCTAAGAGTTCTTTCGGACTACCTTCTTCTGCTATAACACCATTTTCCATAAACAGAACATTCTGAGCAAGACCTGCGATGAGACTGATCTGATGTGTCGCCATAATCATGGTCATACCTTTTGCAGCAAGGGACTTGATTACCGCAATAACCTCTCCAACAAGTTCAGGATCAAGAGCAGAAGTTGGCTCATCTAACAGGAGAACTTCAGGATCCATGGCAAGTGCTCGTGCAATTGCAACCCGTTGTTTCTGGCCACCTGAGAGTTGTGCTGGGTACAGTTCGGTCTTATCACCAAGCCCAACCTGCTCAAGTTCAAGACGTGCTCTTTTATCGGCAGTATCTTTATCTAATTTTTTTACTTTTTTAAGTGCGATGGTCACATTTTCACGTGCAGTGAGGTGATCAAACAGATTGAATTCCTGAAAGATCATTCCCACCTTTTGTCTCAACTGGTACAAATCACTTTTATTATCCAGATTTACAGTCTTTCCATGTATGTTGATCGTCCCCGAATCCGGGGTTACCAGACAGTTAATACACTGCAAAAGTGTGCTCTTTCCTCCACCTGAGGGACCGATAAGAACTTTGATCTCACCTTCTTCAAGTGTAAGACTCACGCCTTTTAAGATGCAGTTATCACCAAAAGACTTATGGATTCCATCTACAGCAAGGATCATCTTCCCATCTATCATCAATTTGTACCGTGGTCGGAGTATCCAGGAATACGGACACGTTTTTCGAGTTGAAGTAAAAGCCGTACACCAATCCAGGTGAGGACAAAATAAATAATGCCTGCAGTAATATAGAGAGGCAGATGTTGGTAGGTTCTGGAGGCAACAAACTGGGTTCTTGCCATTATTTCAGGAGCACCAATAACAAATGCCAGCGCCGAATCTTTTAAAATTATCGAATATTCATTGGACCAGGCGGGAATTGAAATGCGCAGAATCTGGGGCAACACTATACTTTTAATTGCCTGCAGATCAGTCATCCCAAGTGAAGAGGCAGCCTTAAACTGACCACTTGGCAAGGATAACATAGCACCCTTAAAGATATTTGCCTGATACGCTGCTGTTGTCAGTCCAAGGACAATGGCCACGGAAACAAAAGCATTTAAGTTGAATCCCAGATAAGTGAAAAGTCCGAAATAAAAAAGAAAGAGCAGGACAAGAACAGGTACTCCACGGAAAATCCAGAGGTACAGGTTCAAAATATAGCGCACAGGCCAAGGCCCGTAGACAATGCCAACTGCCAAAAAGATCCCCAGCACAAGGCCAAAGAGCATGGCACAGACAACAATACCCGCTGTAAAGAAAGCTCCCGAAATAAGATAGGGAAAAGAATCAACAATAACTGTAAGATAGGGGGGCATGACGAGTACACTAAGGTAAGAGTGCTACGTTCTTCACTCTCTTTAATCTCAGGAAAATAAAAGAAAAACCGGGTCATTCTCAAGCGAGAAGAACCCGGTTAAAACGACTTACTGACCCAGGTCATACTTTTTAACAAGTACGTCCCAATCAGGAGAAACCATGAATTTCTTCAGGGCAGCATTCACTTTTCCTAGAAGTTCCGGGTCATCCTTACGAATGGCATAACCGAATTCATCAGAATCCATTCCGAAATTCCCGATCGACTTAACATCCTTTTTGGATGCTGCATCTTTGGCAGGAGCACTTTCCATGGCAGCTGCTGCAATTCTACCATTGAGAATATCTTCAACAGCGAGTGGAGAAGAGTTGTAGTAGCGAAGGGTAAAATTCCATCCACGCTTTTCCTTTTCAGCCTTCAACCATTTGGCTTCAGAAGTTCCCTGCTGTACTCCGAGTATTTTATTGCCGTTAAGTGCTTCATCAACGGTAAGAGCAGAGTCATTTTTAATTACAATGACATTATCAACAATCCAGTAAGGATTGGTGAAATTAACCTTCTTGGCACGCTCTTCGGTGATACTCATACCTGAAGCAATGATATCGATTTTTTTACTGAGAAGACTCTGGATAATGCCGGCCCATTCTATTGGCTGGTGTGTTACGTCTTCACCAATCTCATTTGCAATCCATTCCATTGCCTCAACATCAAAACCACTAGGAACGCCGGTTTTATCAATATATGCAAAAGGTGGATAGTTTGCATCAATACCATTTACAAGTCCCTTTTTAGCAAGAGCACTTGTGGCAAAGGTCAGCCCAACAACACACAATAAAAGAACCAGACTTTTACGTACCATTTTTTCCCTCAATTAACAGCAAGGTTACGGGCACAGATGCCCAACAATTTAATCCGCAGACCACCGGATTATATTAGCTACATACGGATGCGTGATATAAAGAAAAAAGCATGGTGTGTCAACGAGATTCGGTATCGTAGTGCTCGTGGCCACCCTTTGTAGACTCTCATCCCCACCATAAAAATTTCTGCGAGAATCACTTTACAATTTTTACATGAAAAGAGTACAACCTTTTTACTTTTATAAGATGAAATGGCAATTATTCCAGGTGGTCTAACGTGCGACACAGAGCAAAAGACTATACCAATAGACATGTTTTTCTTATCCCTCTAACCTACAAGGCAACAAAAAAATGGCAGATAAAGACAAAGAAAAATGGGATTCCAAATACCTCCGAGACATCGGCAACCTCACCCCTTCAAAACTACTGGAGGAATTCATCGCCCAGGCACCATTGGGAAAAGCATTGGACATAGCCAGTGGAAATGGAAGAAACAGTATTTTTCTTAACAAACATGGCTTTACAGTTGATGCCATAGATATCTCGACCGTGGCAACAGAACAGCTGAACAAACTAAACCTTGGAATCAATGTCAAATGCATGGACATCGATAATTTGACATTTTCTGAAAACAGCTACGAACTTATCGTCAACATACGTTTTCTGGAACGCCGTCTGTTTCCAATGATTGAAAAAGGGTTGAAACCTGGGGGACTGTTGCTGTTTGAATCTTTTACAGGTGGCAAAAATGAAAAATTCTGCCTCAAGCCAAATGAGCTTTTACATGTGTTCCCGACTCTTCATATTCTATACTATAAAGAGCAGGACACGCACGACTCTGATAAATTCGGAAAAAGCGTTTCTTTTGCCGCCATCAAAATGGGTAACAAATAGCTTAGTACAATGAAGGTTGTCATTTTATTAAAGATTAAGGACAACACCAAAGAGAGATTTTGTCAGTTTTCGCGATAAGACTTGACGCTGTACCTCCAGCAAGTTTCATAGTTTTAAACATACCTTCCTGTATGCCACGTAAACCAAAAGCTATGACTGCAAAGCCGTTCTTTTCTGCATAGCTCATAATAGTCCCAGCAACACTCATTCCCCAACTGGTATCAGTGTGAATCCTTGACTCTAAAATATTGTGATCTTTGAGGAGGATATCTTTTGCGGCAGTAAAAATTTCAGCAGAGCTCGGCCCTCCACCCTGTTGAACATGAAATAAAGTAAGTGAATGTTGGGGTTGCTGAGAGATGATATAACCAACATGATCTACGACTCTAAGCCCATTCTCAGAGCCATCAACACAGACAAGGACATTCTTCCGCTGGCAATCGGGTTCTGGACATATCCACAGAGGTGTGGACAAGGTACTTTCTTGAATGATCTTTTGGGCCGTTTCATCTGCCGCCCGCTCAAAAAAAGATTGCAGAGTATACGATGCCCTTTTGCCCAGAACTATAGCATCATACAAACCTTCAGTCCCTTCATTGAGGATATCCCTTACCTTACCATACCGTTCTTCAAAAGTTTTGGTTATGAGCTCGTCTACAGACATATGACTTTTGGCAAGCATGTATTTGGCCTTCTCCAAGGCTCTTTGAGCACCCACCGTAATCTCAGGAGTACCCTCTCCAGCTGGTCCCTCCCACATTTCCAGCAGGGTTGAATTCATATTATTTGAATCAAGCCTACAAATATGAAAAAGAGTAACCTGGTGCTCCGACAGCTTTTGAAAAAACGAACATAAAAACCCTACACCTGTGATATCTGCACTATCAAAACTTACTGTAACAAGAAAATGTTTATTCATATCATCACCTCATTTAGGCTGTTTATGTAACCAGCATCAATCACACGTTTCGAGTCCTACACTCTACTTATTTCCCGGTTTTATAGGGGTACCCGCTACGAGCCCAATCGTACACTCCATATCTCAAATTATAAATTCGTTTAAACCCGGCATCAGCGAGAATTCTAGCTGCAACTGTGGACCTGTTGCCCGTGGCACAATATACAAAAATATCTTCATGCTTTTGGGATTCAAGTTCTCCAATCCTTTTTTGTAATTCCTGAATCGGGATAAGATGGGTCCCTTCTATATGAGCTTGTTCATATTCAGGAGGTGTACGAACATCTAGAATAAATGGATTCAGGTTTTTCAATAATTCTGCCGCTTCACTCGCAGTAACCTCTGTATAATTAGGACGGATGAGTTCGATTACTGATATCGTCCCGCCACCCTCACCAAGTTGAAATGCATATGTCCCAGCTTGTTTCATTTTAAAAAATGGAGACTTTCCAGGCTGAGGTGAAATGGTATCAGAATACTTCAGGTCATCTATTACAAATAATTGTGATTGAAATGAATCAGGGTAGCGGAGTTTGATGTAATCTCCCCTATACACGGTATAATTATTATCAGGTTGTTTGGGATCTACGTCCAGAATACGAAATCCACTTTTCACATCACCTGAAAGGTTCTCTTCCGCATAACAGTTGACGGAAGCGAGCCAAAGTACAATTGAAATAATAAAAATAGCTCTAGAGCAAAGCATACAGCTGTTCGAAAACGATTGTCGTGTTGTCATAGTATTCCATTTGATAAGATTTATATTAATATCGCACTAAAACAATATAGGTAAAAACATAAGCCACCTGCTATTGATTCGCCACCTGTCAAATTATGCAGAACGATTTCGTCCCACGAGAAGTCCCTTATCCTTTTCAAAACCAACTGGATAAAAGAAAAAGATAAATACTGGTATTTAGACAGACCGGCCACTCGCCCGAAATGATTAAACTTTTGAAACATCGCAATCTGTAAAACGAAACTATTTTACATTTCACCAAACAAAACCATTGCACATTGAAAAATACAGGGTATAGTTGCGCCTCATGTGAATCAAACTCATGAAAGCAAAGCCCTTCAGGTTGTCCTCATTAACAGCATCGTTATCGAGCGTCATTAATTCCATAGAAGTCAATATAGCTTCCATATATGAGAAATTGTTTTACATAGCAGTATTTTATAAATGTAGAATCGTTTTTGA
>JBLHNU010000040.1:0-50779 GCA_047622095.1 Desulforhopalus sp. | reverse complement strand
AGAAAAACTAGATAAAAAAGGAAAAGAGAAGAAAAAAGAAGAAGGGATTTTATATCTTTTTTAAGAAAACATAAAAATATAATTTAAGATGAGCGGATTTCTTACATATTCAGATGGCCGGTGACACGGACTCCCTCTCCGCCATATAGATCTAAAAAAGGGTCAGTGAGTTTTATACTCACTGACCCTTTTTTTATTGGTATCTAAATCTTTTATACGCAAAATAATTTAGCTTGGCAAAAACAGTATACTACGTTCAAGTCCTTTTCTTTGTAAGATTACATTTTATTAGTAGTAGTTTCACATATTCGGTAAAGAGCCAGTCGCAAGGTTTAGGTTGTAATTTTTACGGAATTAATATCCCCAGAGAAGGTTTTCTTTTATCCAACCGCTCAATCCAGATTCATGTTCGACATTAATCCAACCTGATTTACGATTAAGAGTTTTAAAAACAACTCCGTATTGTGCCTTACCTACAATCGATTTTGATGTACTTGGTCCCTTTCTGATGTTGATTTTGCCATTAGTACTTCTATTTACTTTTACTATTACATGAGGATTATAGTTGAGTAATGATTTGTGAATCCATCCACTGTCTTTTTCAAAATCTTTAACTTTGATCCAGTTCCTTTTTTTCTTCACAATTTGCAAGGGGTATCCGTTCCCATATTCCCACAATACGGAATATTTTGTTCCTGGTCCTTTTCGTAAATTTATTTTATCTCCCTTTATACTAATCATCTTGGCTGTAGCCGTAGTGACAAGAACGAATAGTAAAGTAGAAGTTAATAAAAAAACTGATAAGCACCTTAATTTACTATTATTATTTTTTATCAAATTGTACATAATCTAAAAACCGTTATTAATTTTTTTTGTTTGTTACCTAAACATTGCACACGTAAATTAAGAAAGTAATTTACCTCGAAAAACAGTCTATTACGTTCATAATACTTATTTTTAAAATAACATTTTGGAGTATTATTTTCTCATATTTACGTCCCTTCGGGACGTGCAATTCTACCGGATCCGCATTGTTACAAGAACATTGCAGTGTATATATATATATGCAGTTCTGGTTCCTCGCATGTCCAGTAAACTTACCAGTTGCAAGATTAAGGTGTTATTATTCGCCCATCAGCAATTCAGTAACGCGATCAAGATCGTCCAGAGAATAGTAGTCGATCTCAATCTTGCCCCTGCTTCCATTTTGGGAAATAGCCACTTTTGAATTTAATCGGTTGGTAAGCTGAGTCGTTAAAGCTTTTCGATACGATGTAGGTATTTCTTCAGTAGCCTTCTGCTTACTTGCCTTAGATTGTGTTGGTATTACGGATGCAGCCTTTTTAATAAGTTTTTCAGTCTGCCTAACAGATAAACTGTTTTTGATTATCATTTCTCGTATTTCACTCATTTTAAGCGGATCGTCAATGAGTTTAATAAGTGCGCGGGCATGTCCTTCTGATAGAATTCCATGAACCACATCGTCTTGAAATTGCTGAGGCAGTTTGAGTAATCTCAATAAATTTGTGACAGTTGACCTCTTTTTTCCTACCCTTTGAGCTGTTTGTTCTTGGGTATAACCAAATCGATCTATGAGTTTTCTGTATGCCTCAGCCTCTTCAATGGGGTTAAGATCCGTTCTTTGTACGTTTTCAATGAGGGCTAACTCCAATAAAGAGTCATCATCTTCAACATCTAGAACGACAACAGGGACAACATTTAAACCTGCTAATTTTGATGCTCGTAACCGTCTCTCCCCTGCAATCAGTTCATACTTTCCGTCTTCCCCATTTTTTATAATGAGTGGTTGTATGACACCTTTTTCACGAATAGAGTCGGATAGTTCCTGAAGGTTTTCTTCGTTAAAGTGTGTACGTGGTTGAAACTTATTTGGAATGATATCATTAACGTTACATTCGAAATATTTTTCTGTTTCCTCACCAAATAAAACCCCTACTCCGAGTCCTAATCCTGTGTTTTTAACCATACTTAGTCCCTCTGTTTTTTAAGAAATTCTTTAGCGAGATTGATATACGCAACAGCACCTGTAGAATTTTTATCATAATCTATGATTGATTTTCCATGACTTGGACATTCACTCAATCGCACATTACGAGGAATTACTGTTGTAAATAATTGATTTTCAAAATGATTTTTTATTTCAGCAGCAACTTGATGTGTCAATTTATTACGTTTGTCAAACATTGTTAAAACCAATCCTTCAATAAAAAGTGATTTATTGAAGGTTTTTTTAACAGATCGTATGGTTGTTACAAGTTGGGCCAAACCTTCCATTGCAAAGTACTCACATTGCATTGGTATAAGAACTGAATCAGCTGCAGTGAGTGCATTAATGGTAAGAAGGCCTAGGGATGGTGGGCAATCAACCACTATGTAATCATACTGTTCAATTATTGGTTCGAGTGTAAATTTTAATTGAGACTCTCTGTTTTGCAAACCAATCATTTCTATTTCGGCAGCAACGAGGTCGATGCTAGATGGTATTATATCCAGATTTTTTATTTGAGTTGATAAGCGAACCTCTTCAGCTTTATATCCGCTTGAATACGCGTGGTATAAATGGACGCGTATTTTTTTCATATTAATGCCAACTCCACTCGAAGAGTTTCCTTGTGGGTCTGAATCAATAAGTAATATTTTTTTACGTTTTGCAGCTAGGGCAGCAGCAAGATTTATTGCTGTCGTTGTTTTACCAACCCCACCCTTTTGATTTGCAATTGCTATAATTTTGGCTTTTTCTCCCATTTAACACCTTCCTTCAATTGAGTTTTGCTAAAACTAAACTGTTTGAGAATAAATATCTTTAAAAAAAATGATTCTTTGCGCAGTTTTTAATTTATGTTATGTTTTTTGAGTGCTTTTAATTATTTAACGTCGATGTTTCACGTGAAACATTGAATGTGGGAGATATAAATGAAAACTGATTTTCTTGTTATTGGTAGCGGTATTGCTGGATTGTCGTTTGCTTTGAAGGCTGCGAAACTCGGTAAAGTGGTTGTTGTTACAAAAAAAGAAAAGATTAACACAGCGACTAACCTTGCTCAGGGTGGTATAGCCGCGGTTCTTGGTGGAGATGATTGTTTTGAAAATCACATAAAAGATACTCTTGATGCTGGAGCAGGATTGTGTGACGAGGAAATAGTTAGGTTTGTCATAAGTAATGGTCCAGCAAGAATAGCGGAGTTAATTGCATTAGGGGTATCTTTTGTTAAGGAAGATGATGGTCAGCTGAGTTTAGCTAAAGAAGGTGGCCACTCTATGAGAAGAATAGCCCACGCTTATGATTTAACAGGAAGGGAAATAGAAAGAGCCCTGGTAGCAGCAGTAACTATCAATGGGAATATAACTCTCTTGGAAAATCATATGGCTGTTGATTTGTTAACATCTGGTGAAGATAATGATAAAAAATGTGTGGGTGCGTATATTTTAGATGAAGATGGAGAGGTGTCCATCTATGAATCAAAGGTAACGACACTTTGTACTGGGGGGATTGGAAAGGTCTATCTGTATAGTAGTAATCCAGATATAGCGACAGGGGACGGTGTTGCTTTGGCCCATCGTATTGGTGCAGAGACATCAAATATGGAATTTGTACAGTTTCACCCTACTTGTCTGTATCATCACCAGGCAAAAAACTTTCTCATCTCTGAAGCTGTAAGAGGAGAAGGTGCATTACTGTTTGATAAAGAGGGACGGAGGTTCCTTCAGGATTATGAACCTGAAAAAATGGAATTGGCGACTAGAGATAAAGTCGCAAGGGCGATTGACTCTGAAATGAAAAAAACAGGTGAAGATTGTGTTTACCTGGATATTCGTCATAAAGGAAGAGGTTTTCTTGAAAAGCGATTTCCAACAATTTTTGCAAAGTGTCTGTCTTTAGGTATAGATATTTCAAAAACACCTATACCTGTGGTACCCGCTGCACATTATTTATGTGGGGGTGTTAAGACCGATATTCATGGACGAACTACAATCGATAATCTGTTCTGTCTAGGAGAAAGTGCGTGTACTGGTTTGCATGGTGGTAATAGATTGGCGAGTAACTCATTGCTTGAAGCAGTTGTTTTTGCGCATGCAGCTTATGAGTGTTGTAAAGAAAACTGGAATGAATATTCGAAAAGTGAGCAACCTCATTTACAAGAATATCACGGGGCGAATAATAAAAATATTGATGAGGAAATTCTCATCAATCATAATTGGGATATCATTCGTAGAGTGATGTGGAATTATGTGGGAATAGTGAGGAATAGATCAAGACTGGCTCTTGCTAAACTTCGAATTGTTGAGATAAAAGAAGAAGTGGACTCAATGATAAAAGATTATAAAATATCTCCTAATATGCTAGAATTACGAAATATTTTGGATGTTGCACTATTGGTTATTGAAGCATCTCAAAAAAGAAAAGTATCACAGGGGCTGCACTATATACTCGATGAGTAGAAAACGTTTACTATTATGATGTGTATCTAAAAAGCCTCTTGATAATGGATTAATTATCAAGAGGCTTTTTTTTGTGCTTTTATAATATGAACAGGACTCAATATAATTAATATGGCGCGAGCTGCAGTGGATAGTGTTTATGAAAGAAATCTAAATAGGGGAGGAAGCACTAATCATATCTAAGTTGTTGTATTTATTTACAATAAACATGATTTCATGTGTGGAAACCAAAAAAGCCCTTAGTTCGTAAGAACTAAGGGCTTTTCATATATGGCGTCCCCAACCGGATTCGAACCGGTGTTGTCGCCGTGAAAGGGCGATGTCCTGGACCAGACTAGACGATGGGGACATTACAACAAAATTTCCATGGTGGGTCGTGCGCGATTCGAACGCGCGACTCTCTGATTAAAAGTCAGATACTCTACCAGCTGAGTTAACGACCCGTGGAGCGGTTTATATACAAAACTAAATAAGGTGTGTCAACACTATTCTTATATTTATTTTAAAATAATCACTTCTCACATTGTAGATCAAGGGTAATTACCTATATATTAGTTGTGAGCAAATAGAAGGAATGCTATATGATGAGAAGACATAATATCGTTATTTACCACAATAAAGTGGCGTTTTAGATGGTTCCTCCGGACCACTGAAAGGGTTAAGCATTTATATATAGATATAACTTATGGGTTTTTTAAAAGGTTCTGCAAGTTTTGTACGATTTTCAGTAGAAGGTGATTTGCCAGAGAATCCTTTGGATTTTATAGCTGATCGCGTTGTTTCATTTTGTTTTCGAGATATTGATGACACATATGATGAATATTCAATAGGCTGGGTCTCAATTCTCAACATGTTTGATTCCCAGTTTAAGTTCGCCTCCTATGCGGCTGGCGATTATATAACGCTCACTTTAAGGATGGATGAAAGAAAGGTGTCTTCCGCAATTTTGAAAAAAGTAATTCAAAAAGAAGAGGAGCGCGTACGACTTGAAAAGGAATTACCTAAATTGAGTAGACCGATGAGGGTTGAAATTAAAGATAGAGTACGGACAGAATTGATGAGAAAGGCAATTCCAATTCCAACAATTTTTGAGTTATGTTGGTCCTTGTCTGACTCTACCTTAATATTTTTTAGTACCAACAAAAAGGCTCAGGCCTTACTTGAGGATTATTTCAAGGAGAGTTTTGGACTCTTGATCAAACAGCAAATACCATACATTACAGCGGAGCATCTTCTCGATGAAGAGCAAGTTGCAGCTCTTGATAGGATATCCCCTGAGATTTTTGTATAGAATCGTAAGCAGGGAAGAGGCACTTTCTTGATTTCATAAACATCTGAGATAGGTTTGCCATTGAATATGGCATATAATAAAATGGATTTAGTTGATTTAATAGCGGAGAAACGTTTCCTTGGACAGGAGTTTTTAACCTGGCTTTGGTGGAAGAGTGAAGAGCGGGGTGGTAGTATTGAACTCGCAGGTGATGGTGATATAACAGTTGTTTTTGAAAAACATATGGTACTTGAATCTGGGGAAGGGGAGTCCAGCGAGAAAATTGTATGTACAGGGCTTCAGGCTGAACTTCAAGAAGCACGTACCGGCCTTAAGATGGGAAAAAAACTCGAACAAGCACGTATCCTAATAGGCCACGGAAACTATGAATATAGCTTAACCTTGTCTGGTGCTTTAATGGAGTTTAAAAACGTAAGACTACCTAAAACAGAAGCTTCTGAAGGCGATAAGGGGGATAATCCGGAAGAGGTCGAAGGAATGATTCTTGAGCGAGTTTACCTTTTAGAAGAAATAATCAGATTGGTTAATGAGTTGTTTAAGATGTTTCTGGTCATTCGGGTTTCTGCTGGTTGGAGTGAAGAACTTTTTAAGATGAAAGATTGGGTGGAAAAGTCCGCTGTTGTTGCCTGATACAATAAACGTGAAAAAATAGTTAGGAAAATTATGGAGTTTGAAACAGTTATTGGGCTGGAAATTCACGCCCAGTTGAATACGAAAACGAAGATTTTTTGCGGATGTTCTACAACCTTTGGGGCACCTCCAAACAGTCATACATGTCCAATTTGTCTGGGAATGCCCGGTGTACTGCCTGTATTGAATAAAGCCGTCGTAGAATCGGCTATAAGGCTTGGTTTAGCAACGAATTCTACGATCAACAAATTTAGCCAATTTGCGAGAAAAAATTATTTCTACCCAGATCTCCCAAAAGGCTATCAGACGTCTCAGTTTGATTTGCCTATTGTTGGGCTTGGAGATATTGAAATTGAGGTCGATGGCAATACAAAGATGATCGGGATAACACGAATCCACATGGAGGAGGATGCAGGTAAACTCATTCATGATGATGTAGAACCCGTGTCCCATGTTGATCTCAACCGCACAGGCACACCACTTTTGGAGATAGTATCTGAACCTGATATGCGTTCTCCTGAAGAGGCTGTTGCGTATCTGAAAAAACTCCACGCTATCGTTCGATATTTGGGTATTTGCGATGGCAATATGCAAGAAGGCAGTTTTCGTTGTGATGCCAATATTTCACTGCGACCAGTTGGACAGGAGGAGTTGGGAACCAGGACAGAACTCAAAAATATGAACTCTTTTCGTAACGTGCAACATGCCCTGGAGTACGAACAGCGAAGACAGCGAGATATGCTCCTTGATGGAGAAAAAATTGTACAGGAAACCCTTTTATGGAATCCTGACAAAAACTGCTCAGAATCAATGCGTGGTAAAGAAGATGCGCATGATTATCGCTATTTTCCCTGTCCTGATCTCGTTCCAATTGAAATTAGTGACGAATGGATTGAAAGGGTACGGGAGTCGCTGCCTGAGTTACCAGACGAAAAGAAGCTACGTTTTGAGACAGACTATAAACTCCCCGAGTATGATGCCGTTCTTCTGACTACAGATAAAGCGGTTGCTGATTATTTTGAAGAAGTCGTAGTAGGTGATGTTCAACCCAAAAAAGCATCTAATTGGATAATGACCGAGCTATTGCGTGAGCTTAAAGGTGAAGACATAACTTCATGTAAAGTGACTCCACAGCAGCTTGCTTCTCTTCTTATGATGGTGGAAAAAAATACTATCAGTGGCAAAATTGCCAAAACTGTATTTTTAGACATGATGGAATCAGGCAAGGATGCCGAAACCATAGTAAAGGAGAAAAACCTTGTTCAGGTGTCTGATGAAGGCGAATTAATGGCAATAGTTGCTGAGATAATTGCAGCTAACCCAACTCAAGTCGACGATTTTCGCAATGGTAAAACAAAATTAATGGGCTTTTTTGTAGGTCAGTTAATGCAAAAAACAAAGGGTAAAGCAAATCCTAAAATGGCAAATGACCTGTTTGTTAAGGCGTTGTCTAGCTAACCTGAATTTTTCATGAGTCTGTTGATTTAGCGCTAAGTTGACCCATATAGAGTCTATATGGGACATGTGTTTAGGGTAAAATTTATACCCAAGTCCTTTTATGAGATTATCTTTACTTTTCACTCTTCGGGCATGGTTGTCAGGTCCATGTACTGCGTTATCAAGGAATTGCGGTAAATGACTACCGCTTCATTCTTGATGCCTTGAACATAAACCAGACAGCCACGTGAAATCTTCAGGCTGAAAGCATATCGGGAAACTGTGGATAAGCAGGATTGGCAGAAAAAAGGAACAGGGCACAGGGGCCGGCTGCGTGATCGATTTTTAGAGTCGGGAATAGCTGGTCTCAGTGATGTCGAAATTCTAGAACTCTTGCTCTCCTTTGGTACACCAAGAAGCGACTGTAAAGAGGCTGCTAGAGAACTGCTTAACCAGTATGGTGTTTTCTCAAAGGTTCTGGATGCACCGGATCATTCCTTACTGAAAGTAAAGGGAATTGGCCCTAAGAACAGTTTTGCTCTGCAGTTCATCCAAGCAGTAGCACGTCACTATCTCAAAGATCGTATACGGGGGAAACGATACCTTCATTCCTCTAAAGAGGTGGCGGATTATTTGATTCATTCTATGAGAGGGCTTAAAATTGAAGTCCTCACCGTTTTATTCCTTGATTCATCCCATGCTATTATTGACTCTGAGATTGTTGCTGAAGGTACGTTAAATGTTAATACGATATATCCACGCGAAATAATAAAAAGGGCCATGGATTTTCATGCAGCGGCTCTTATCCTCGCACACAACCATCCTTCCGGATCTCTTTCACCTTCGACGCAAGACATTAAGCTAACAAAAACACTTTTTCTTCTCTGTAACTGTATGCAGATCCAATTGTTGGATCACTTAATTATTGGGGATGGAACGTACAGTTTTGCAGATGATGGGTTGATGGCTTCAATCCGTGAAAAATGTCAAAATACGCTCAGCTTGCTCACTTCTTCTTAAGAACATGAACTGCCTTTATCTCCATATCCCATTTTGCCTAAAGAAGTGCCACTATTGTTCCTTTTCTTCCTTTGTTGCTTCCCCTGTACTTCATAAGCAGTATGTACAAGCATTAAAACAGGAATTGCATCTCGTAAAACAAAGTGCCGAGATATCGTCTCTTTCAACTCTGTTTTTAGGTGGTGGCACACCTACCTGCCTCGCCTCTAGTGATCTTGTATCTATTATTAATTATTGCAAGGATCAGTTTGGTTTTAACGTTGATGCTGAGATTAGCGTTGAGGCTAATCCGGGGACGGTGGATGAGTATTATTTCGAAAGAATACTAAGAGCCGGTGTGAATAGATTGTCTATAGGGGTTCAATCATTTATTGATACAGAACTTAAAAGTATAGGAAGGTTGCACACGAAAAAACAGGCCGTTGATGCGTACAGGTCGGCCCAAAGAGCGGGTTTTACAAATATCAATATTGATCTTATGTCCGGTATACCGGGGCAGACAGTTATCTCCTGGGTTGATTCGCTAGAAGAAGCATTGGGATTATCTCCTCAGCATCTTTCTTTATATCAGTTGATGGTAGAAGAGGGGACGTACTTTGGTCAACTGGAAGACAAAGGGGAACTTACGCTTCCAGATGAAGACGAGATCATTGAGATGGATGTCAGAACAAAGTTAATTTGTGAAAAAGAAGGTTTTGTCCAGTATGAAACATCAAATTTTGCAAAACATGGGTATCAGTGCCGCCACAATATCAATTACTGGGACAATAAAGATTATTATGCAGCTGGTGCTGCCTCGGTGAGTTTTGTTTCAGGAGTGAGGGAAAAACGAATGACAGATGTACAGGATTACGTAAACAACATTTCCCTTGGAACCAGTGTCATTATGGAAAAGGAATGTTTAGATCCTGAGGCATCATTTAGGGAAACGGTGATCATGGGACTGCGTATGAAAAGGGGGGTGAGTATAGATAATCTGGTCTCAAGATATGGACTCACTCTTAAGGAATACTACGGGACTGTTCTCACACCCTACCTAGATACTGGTATGCTGGAATTGACCGCAACCCATCTTAGAATTACAGAAAAAGGATGGCCATTTTCAAATAGAATAATGGCAGAACTCGTATAACACCTAAATCTTGCAACTAAGGTCCAGAAGGGTGGTAAATTTCTGTATCTGTTATAGAGAAATATAATCGTCTGGCAATTCTCCCACAGCCTGAAGGCCATTAATTGAGCTGTTAATATGAGCTCTGACAGCAGCACATGCCTTCGCCTGGTCCCCTGAAGCAATCGCCTCAATAATGTCTAAATGCTCCGTGGTCGGGCTATATGTTATCGTAAAGAATGGATCGTAAAGGATGAGGTAAATTCTTGTTTTATCAAGAAGTTTTTGTATGTATGTGCTGAGAACACAATTTCCTGACATCTGAGCAATTCGTATATGAAAGCTTTCGTTGGCGGTGTAATATGTATCTAAATCACTCTTATCAAATACAGTGGTTTCAAATTCTATGAACTGATGCAATTCCTCTAATTCTGTCTGAGTAAAATGTTGGGTGGCGAGCTTTACGGCCATGCATTCAAGTTCTGCGCGTACGAGGAATGTTTCTTCTATTTCTTGTTTGGTCGGGGTGATTACAAAAGCACCACGGTTTGGAATACTGCTTACCAATCCTTCAGCTTCAAGCTTTTTTATGGCACTGCGAACCGGGGTACGACTGACCCCTAGCTTTTGAGCCAGTGTCACCTCAACAAGTTGGCTTCCCTGTTTAATATAGCGCTTTCTGATGGCAGTTTTAAGCTTTTGGTAGACCGAGTTTTCTGAATTTTGTTTTTTGGATTGTACCATTGTATTCATAGGTTCCGGAAAATTGTTTAACGTTAAAATGAAGCAATAATAACAAAAGTAAAAAACGTGACTATTCTTGAACTATACACAAAATAAGTTGACATTACCCCTTTAAATAACGTACTAAACATGTATCCATATATTGTATACAATTATTCAAGACAACGCAAGTATCCGAATAGAGAAGTAAAAGGGTATAGCGCGAAACAATCAATCTTATCAAGGGGGTGTCATGATTAACTCAATGATTGCAGGAATTCTTCCATATATGCCTAAAAAATTGGTGTGGATGTTTTCTAAGGAATATATTGCTGGTGAAACCATTGAAGATGCTATTGCAAATGCAAAGAAGCTTAATGCAGAAGGTATTATGACCACCATTGATATACTCGGTGAGTTTATCACTACTCTTGATGAGGCTGAAGATAACAAAAATGAATATCTCCAGGTCATAGACGCGGCCGAAGCAGCAGGTGTTGATGGTAATTACTCGGTTAAACCAACGTTCTTTGGTCTGTTGATAGATAAAGAAGTAGCGTTTAAACATATTAGAGAGGTTGTGGAAAAGGCAGCGTCTTACAATAATTTTATTCGAATCGATATGGAGGATTCCCCCTGTACAGATATGGAAATAGAGATGTACAGAAAGATAAAAGAGGAGTTTCCTGAAAATGTGGGCCTTGTGGTGCAGTCGTATCTTAAAAGGACCCATCAGGATATCGAAAATTTAAAGGATATCAACACGAAAGAAAGCCCCGTAAACCTCAGGGTTTGCAAAGGCATATATGTTGAACCAGAAGAAATAGCATACAAAAAATACGATGATATAAATTCTCATTTTCTTGATGATGTAGAGTTGATGTTTCAGGAAAAGATGTATCCAGGCATTGCCAGCCACGATACTCCTGTTATCGAAGGGGCCTATAAACTTATCGAAAAATATAATATTCCAAAAGATGAATATGAATTTCAGATGCTCTATGGGGTAACGCCGGCTCTTCGAAAATCTATTTTAGATAAAGGCCATAGAATGCGTGTTTACGTGCCTTTTGGAAAGCAATGGTTTGGATACAGTACGAGACGCCTAAAAGAAAATCCCAAAATGGCTGGTGTGGTAATTAAGGCATTGTTTAAGAAAGGGTAATTACGTAACTTTGTACATTTTCAAAGTAGTCTTGAGTAATAAAAAATGAGCACAAAAACATATAGAGGAGCACACGAATGAATCTTATAAATAATGGTGTTATCAATATTCCAGAACCGATCAATGAACCTATACTCGCCTATGCACCTGGAAGCCCAGAAAAAAAGGCGGTAAAGGCAGCTCTTGCTGAAATGGCAGGAAAAGAGCTCGATATCCCACTTATTATTGGTGGAAAAGAGGTGAGAACGGGTGATCTGGGTAAAGCGGTTATGCCCCACGATCACAAGCATGTATTGGCAACCTATCATAAAGCTGGTCCCAAAGAAGTGCAGATGGCAATCGATGCAGCTGTTGCTGCCCAGGAGATGTGGCAGAGTTTTCGTTGGGAAGAACGTTGTGCAATTTTTCTAAAAGCAGCTGACCTCCTGGCAACAAAATACCGCGCTCTTATAAATGCGGGTGCGATGCTTGCCGGTGGAAAAAATGTTTTCCAGGCAGAAATTGATGCAGCCTGTGAATTTATAGACTTTTTGAGATTTAATGTGAAATTTGCTCAGAATATTTATGAAAGACAGCCAGTATCCTCTCCTGGTGTGTGGAATTATGTTCAAAACAGACCTCTTGAGGGCTTTGTTTTCGCGGTAACACCTTTTAATTTCACCGCAATTGCTGGAAATCTCCCTACAGCACCAGCGATCATGGGCAATACAGTTGTATGGAAGCCAGCATCTTCACTGGTCTATACTCCATATCTGATAATGCAGATTCTTGAGGAAGCTGGCCTGCCACCAGGGGTTATTAACTTTGTACCAGGATCAGGTGCTAATGTGGGTGATGTTTGTCTTGCTGATTCTAGACTAGCGGGAATTCATTTTACCGGTTCCACAAGAGTTTTCCAGAGCATGTGGAAGACTATCGGTACCAATATTGCCAAGTATAAAGCCTACCCACGTATTGTTGGTGAGACCGGTGGCAAGGACTTTATCTTTGCCCATAATAGTTCAGACATTAAACCACTAGCCACAGCTCTTGTTCGGGGCTCCTTTGAGTACCAGGGACAAAAGTGTTCAGCAGCCAGTCGGGCCTATATACCAAAATCCATCTGGCCTGCTATTGAGGTGGAAGTAAAAGCACAGATGGCACGTATTAAGATGGGTTCCCCAGTTGATTTTACGAACTTTGTGGGAGCTGTAATTGATAAAGCTGCTTTTGATTCAATCTCTGAATACATCGATTTTGCGAAAAGCAACGATGGAGCAGAAGTGATCATAGGTGGAAAGTGTGACGACAGTGTTGGTTATTTCATCGAACCAACTGTGATTCTTGCATCTGACCCACATTTTAAAACCATGGTAGAAGAAATTTTTGGACCGGTTCTCACGATCTTTGTATATGAGGACGATAAATTTGAAGAGACTCTTGAGTTATGTGATACATCTTCAATGTATGCTTTAACAGGTGCAATATTTGGAAGTGATCGACAGGCGGTAAGTTTTGCCACAGGTAAGCTCGAACACGCTGCGGGTAACTTTTATATCAACGATAAACCAACAGGTGCAGTGGTTGGCCAACAGCCTTTTGGTGGTGGACGTGCTTCAGGAACAAACGATAAAGCTGGTTCCCAGGCAAATCTGATGCGTTGGGTGTCTACACGTACCGTAAAAGAAACCTTCGTACCACCAGAGGATTTCGTCTACTCTTTCTTGGAAGAAAAATAGAGAAACATTCTAACAATTTCCCCTTGAGGCAGGTGTTCTGTTTCAAGGGGAGTTGTCGACGGACAATAATGTATGACCAAAACGAGGCCATTCATGGTTTATAATTCGAATCCACAATCTGGCTAGATCTTGTTATGTATATACAATAGGTTATCAAGTTAAGGAACATGCACAATTGCATTGGATTTGATTTGGAAATTTTGTTAAAAAAACGGAAGAAAAACTCCAAACACTAGGAGTGCAGCTCCTGATACTTTTTCAATAAAATAGATACTACTTCCCAACCACTTTTTCACGCCATCCCTTCCTATCGCCATCACGACACTGCAGTCCCAGAAAAAAACAATAGACACCATCCAGAGCGCATAAAAGCATCGAGTTAAAAAAACAGTCTGGTCAGACACCATAACGGTGAAGAGGGAAAGGTAAAATATTGCATTTTTAGGGTTCAGGATTGCCGACATGAAACCAATTAAAAACTGGCGCTTAACGTTCTGAACCTGCAGGAATGAATCACTGCCTCGATTATCAAAAGATTGCACAGGTGTGCGCAGCAACATAACTCCAAGAAACAGCAAATATCCCCCGCCGAGATACTTAAGTAGAGAAAGAAACCACGCCATCTCTCGAACTACTTCAAGGCCGATCACAGCCAATACTATATAAACACCATTGGCTATAGCGATGCCAGAGCATATTGCAAAACCGTAGCGTCGTGGCAAACGCAACGACGCTTGCATGACGAGAAAAAAATCGGGCCCCGGACTAAGTAGAGCCAAAATGTGTGCTGAAGCTATGAGTAAAAATTCCATCGTATATCCTCCGTATTGTTTGCTGGAGAATACTCGATGTTTTATCGGTGTTATTGTACAAAATTGACTTTGTACTCTTGAGGAGTAATTGTAGTCATAGCCTTGAAGTGACGATGGAAGTGGCTCTGGTCGAAAAAACCGCACTCAAGAGCGGTCTCCGAAATATCCTTTCCTTGTTTAAGGAGTGCTTTGCTCTGCTCTATCCTGCAATTCATCCTGTAGGCGTGTGGTGTTATGCCGGTAACCGCTTTAAAATTGCGGATCAGAGTGTAAGGGTTAGCGTGAAGTGTTTTGGCCACGGAGTTGATTGGTACATCTTTCCACAAATCAGCAGACAGCAAAATTTTTAGCTTACCAATACTGTCTCTGCGCTCTATCTTTATAGTCTGAGGTCTGCATGCAACTGAAAAGACATTAACAGCCAAGTCGAACAACATTTGTTCTTTTTGCTGCAGGTAGACTTTGTCATTTATTACATGCTTCATGATATTGCAGTATTGCTTATACAGCGAGTCATCATCGATTCTGATTTCCTCCATCTCTACAAATGAGTCAACCTCCCACATTGACTGCTGTACCTTGAAACACCAATCGGAGTCAAGGTACAGCATGTAATAGCTCCTCTCTGAATCTGCTGCGGGATTACATGCATGAAGTGTCTCGGGATTCATGATTGCAAGTGAACCAGGGGCCAGTATAGACTTCTTGTCGTTGACACAATAGAAAACCTCACCCTGATCTACCGCACCGATACTTAGAGTGCGGTGCATGTGAGGCTTAAATGGGACAGTACTGCCTCTGGAATAGCGCATCTCTGCAAAAGGCAGGAGGTTTTTTTTAAAAAATAGTTCACTTCGCATACACCTAAAGTAAAGTATCCAGAGGAGTTCGTCGAGAGGAAAAGGGTATCCAGTGGCAATGCTCAATCGAATGTCATCAACTCTTTCTTAACCCGCATTTATTATGAGCGTTTTGATTACAAATTCAATTACATGATTTAGTTATTTTAAAATGACTATCGCTCATAACAGCGTGTTTTTTGTTTGAAATCAAAAAGCGTACCTTTGGGATCAATAGATTTTTCTGTAGGTACAGTGTTACAATCCACCTCTATAGGTTACTGCAGCGGCGTGGCTTATGCCTTGGCCCGTAAAAAACTTTATTGATGAGAATACGGGCTAAACCTTGGTTCCTTCGGTTAATCTTGCTATATTCAACATCTTAATTGCATTTATAACAGAACGTCTTTACGACACCTGTACCCTATATCCGACGCATAACCATAAGAGGGATTGTATGTTGAATTCTTATAAACAAGAAGCTACAGCACGAAAAGAGCAAGGAATACCACCTCTACCACTTACACCTGAACAGACTATTGAATGTACAAACCTTATTGAAAAAGGAAGCGAAGAAAGCTTGTTTTTACTTACTCTGCTTAAAGATCGAGTTGAGCCTGGTGTGAGTAAATCAGCCAAGGTTAAAGCTGCCTGGCTGAAATCAGTAGCATTTGCGTCGGTGTCTGCGGCCAACCTTTCTCCCACAGGAGCAGTAGCCCTTCTTGCCGAGATGGGTGGCGGCTATAATGTTGAGGTGCTGATAGAGCTACTAGAAGTGGGTGCTGTGGCTAAAGAGGCTGAAGAGGCTTTAAAAAAGCTGATCAAAGTTTATGATGGTTTTAATACGGTGGCTGAGTTGTCGAAGAATAATCCGCACGCCAAGGATGTTGTTGAATCATGGGCAAAGGCTGAGTGGTTTACTAAAGCGGCACCACTTCCTGCAAAAATGGAACTCACTGTCTATAAGGTAGATGGTGAAATAAATACTGATGATTTTTCTCCGGGAAATCAGGCCCAGTCCAGAGCAGATATTCCTCATCATGCAGATTTTTTTGGAGTAAGCCGTTTTCCTGATGGGATTAAAACCATAGCAGGGTTTCGTGATGAAAATAAACAGGTGGCCTTTGCTGGTGATGTCGTAGGGACAGGGTCTTCCAGAAAATCGGCAATTAACTCTCTTCTCTGGCACACCGGAGATGATATTCCTGGTGTCCCAAATAAACGAGTAGGTGGGGTAGTTTTAGGGGGAGGTATTGCTCCTATTTTTTACGCCACAGCAAGAGATGCGGGTATTATGCCCATTGAATGTGAAATCGGTTCTATTACAACAGGTGATAGTCTCACTCTTGATCTAATGAGTTGGAAACTTACAGACCAAAATGGAACTGAAGTGGTAATGCAGAAGGCATCTCCGACACTTCTTGATGAGTATAGGGCCTGTGGGCGTCTGAATTTGATTATCGGCAAGCAGTTGACCAGACTTGCCTGTACCTTTTTAAACCAGCCTTTTCCTGAAATCTTTGTCGAGGTGACAAACCCTGAACCAAAAACGGGGCAAGGATATAGCCTTGCACAAAAGATGGTTGGCAAGGCCTGCGGGATTGATGGCGTTTTACCCGGGACGGTTTGTGAGCCGAAGATGACAACTGTCGGTTCTCAGGATACAACAGGTCCAATGACCATGCAGGAAATTGCAGAACTTGCCTGTCTGAGGTTTAAATCAGGTCTTTTTATGCAATCGTTTTGTCACACGGCGGCATACCCTAAGGCGTCTGATTTTGATCGCTGGAACATTATGCAGGAGACAACAGTCAGTTGTGGTGGACTGACGTTAA
Organism: Desulforhopalus sp.; assembly: GCA_047622095.1. GTDB lineage: Bacteria > Desulfobacterota > Desulfobulbia > Desulfobulbales > Desulfocapsaceae > Desulforhopalus_A. Next base: position 33,737 of record JBLHNU010000040.1, on the reverse strand, counting down.
AACCTGGTGACGGGGTTATACATCCGTGGCTTAATAAGATGCTGGTGCCGGATACCGTAGGCACAGGTGGAGACTCCCATACCCGTTTTCCTTTAGGCATCTCTTTTCCTGCCGGTTCTGGTCTTGTGGCATTTGGAGCCGCACTTGGTTTTATGCCTCTTGAAATGCCAGAGTCAGTGCTTGTACGTTTTATTGGAAAGAGAAAACCAGGAATTACTGTAAGGGACATGGTGAATGCTATTCCTTATGCGGCTATTAAAAAAGGACTGCTCACCGTAGAGAAAAAGAATAAAAAGAACATATTTGCAGGAGCTGTCCTTGAAATAGAAGGAGTGGATGACCTCAGTGTTGAAGAGGCTTTTGAGCTTACAGATGCGTCGGCTGAGCGGAGTGCTGCGGGCTGCGCTATAGATTTGCCTCTTGAGACGGTTGTTGCAAATGTAAAAAGTAATGTTGAGCTATTACAATCCCTGGTGGTGGATGGATATCAGGATGTAACCTGTATCAAAAACCGAATAGCAGAGCTAGAAGCATGGCTGGCTAAACCATCGCTATTGAGACGTGATAAAAATGCAGAATTTCTTGAGGTTCTCGAGATTGATCTTGCTGAAATAGCAGAACCAATCCTTGCCTGTCCAAATGATCCTGATGATGTACGTCTGCTTTCTGAAGTAGCTGGTGCTCAGATTGATGAAGTCTTTGTCGGCTCATGTATGACCCATTTAACACATCTTCAGGCGGCATCTCAGATATTGCAGGGAGAAGCATATTCCAAAGCGCAGCTCTGGGTGGCACCTTCCACACGGATGGACCGGGATGCCATTCAAAAAGAAGGAGGTTTGTCAGTTTTTGCCCAGGTAGGGGGGAGGGTTGAAATCCCTGGATGTAGTCTGTGTATGGGGAACCAGGCACGTGTTCGACCTGGCGCCACAGTAATGTCGACCTCCACACGAAATTTTGACAATAGGTTAGGGGATGGAGCTCAGGTGTACCTTGCCTCAACGGAGCTGACGACAATAACAGGTCTTAAAGGTGTGATCCCTAGCCCTAAAGACTATTTTGAGTTTTTAGAAAACAAACAGAAAGGATAAGTAGGCTAAACCTACGATCATGTAACTTTTATGCCACAGGTTGTGCTGTTTGTTTTTTGTAAGCTTGCTGGGACTGGGCGTGTAACTGTTCCAGCACTTTTTCGATTTCAAAATAGAGTTTATCCGGACGGATGGGTTTTGAAACATACCCATCCATTCCGGCGTCAATACACTTTTCCTTATCACCTTTAACTGCGTATGCGGTCATCGCAATGATCGGTACGTGGCCGCCATTTATTAATTCATTATGACGTATAAATTTAGTGGTTTCGAACCCATTGAGATGTGGCATCTGAATATCCATCAAGATGAGATCAAATGTCTGTTCTTTATTTATTTTGATAGCCTCTAGGCCATCTTCAGCTACGCTTACCTGCCAGCCTTTTTGTTCGAGTATACTGATTGCAAGCGTTCGGTTAATGTATTCATCTTCTACAAGAAGTATGTTCAGAGGACTGTTTAACACTCCTGTTGGGAGAGGGACGACAGTTCCATGTTGTTTTGATGCGAAAACAGTGTGGTGAGTTACCTGGAGAGGGAAACGAAGAGTATATTGGAAAGATGTACCAACTCCTTGCTTACTTGAGACAAAAATCTTCCCACCCATTATTTCCACAAGTTCTGCTGCAATAACAAGGCCAAGACCAGTGCCTCTGTTACTTGAGTCACGGGTTGTGCTGACTTGATTGAAGGCTTTAAAAACATTGGAAATTTGATTTTTAGGTATACCTATTCCTGTATCTTTTACGAGAAAGTCTAAATCAACTGAACCTGTGACTCCAGGATTGTTTTGACGCACTGATATGCTAACTGCACCTGTTTCGGTAAATTTTATACCGTTGCCAACGAGGTTAATGATAATTTGACTGATTTTATCGCCATCGCCAATAAGGGCGTCTGGAATAGTATTATCGCATAATACATTGAGAGCTATATTTTTTTCTGCAGCGCTTATTGCAAGAATTTCAAGGGCACCGGCGAGTACATTGCGAAGGCTGAACGGGGCTGTGTCAAGTTCGAGTTTGCCCGCATCAATTTTAGAAAAATCAAGAATATCATTAATGAGTTTGAGAAGGCGGTTTGCTGAACTGAGCACCATTTCCAGATACGTTCTCTGTTGGTTGTTCACCTCTGATTTTAAAACGAGATCGGTCAGCCCTATGATACCGTTCATCGGTGTACGAATCTCATGGCTCATGTTGGCAAGAAAATTAGATTTATTTTTCTCTGCATTTTCAGCTGATTCTTTAGCTAGTTTGAGTTCTTCTACAACAAATTTTCTTCCAAGAGCTGCTCCCACCTGCCTGGCGACAAATGACATAAGTTCCTTGTCTTTTTCTGTGTAAATAGTGTCGTCGTAACTCTGGATAGCAACAGCACCGTAGATTTGATCAATATAAAATGGTGCTCCCAGCCAACTGGTGGGGCGACTGCCTCTGGCTACAATTTTGTTTTCCTGGCATATTTCGTCAAAATTATCAGGGGTAAGCAGGAGTGTTTCCTGGGATTGGAGAAGATAGCTGGTAAGGCTTAGAGGGGCATCGTCTAATTTGAATTCGGCTCCCTGATACTGTGGGTCTATATCATCTGCATAGTATGGAAATTGAATATATTTTACATCGGATCTATTTTTGACAAGAGCGATAAAAAAGTTAGGAGCATGGATTATGTTACTTACAAGTTGGTGGAGCTTTGCGTAGAAAGAGTTGATATCAATGCCTCGTTGCGCCTCTTCACTAATTTCATGAAGAGCGATGCGGAGTCGCTCTGAGTACTCAACCTCGGCGATTGACTTTTGTAATTCAAGAATTGTTGCCATGCTTTTAATACGGGCCCCGATGACCGTAGCAAGGGTTTCAATTGCTTTGCAGTACTCGGAACTAAAGGCAGGAATGCCACTGGTACCCAAGTAAATTATTGCAGCAAGGCTGGTATCTGCAAAAATAGGAACCACAAGATGGACAGAGTGCGGAAGTGTATTGAAAATAGTCCTTACATTGTCATCGTGCTGTATGTGGAGTGTCTGGTTTTCATTTTGAAGTTGTAGAACAACCTTGTCCTGAGCTGGAAAGGATGCAGGTACGAGGTTATGTTGTGGTGGGTTGCCTGGTTGTTTTTGTAATGGGGAGGGTACAAATTCACCTGAATGAGACATTTTTAGATAGAATTCTATAGAAAAAAATCCCAGTTGTGGAAAAATTTCCTTTCGAAGAAAAGCAGCGAGTTGCTCTGTTGTCTGAACAGAAGACTGACTGCTGGCAAGCTTTTGGATTAAATCTAAGATGGGAAGATCTGGTGAACAGGCTGTGGAACTATGGGAAGTTGTCATCTATTAATCTCAGTAATTTTTTAAGCTAAATGTAAATATACAATGATACTCCCTTCCCTGGCCCCCCCAGAGCATTTTATATAGTATCAAAAAATCTGTTTGAGATGAAGTGAGATTGTAATTATTTTATATTTTTATGACTTTGGTATTTTTATAAACCTGATTACTATGTGAGAGATCAGATAACTATATAGTATATAAAAGATCTCGTTGTTCTTAATAATTTTAAATAGGATCTCAATATGTGTAGAGGTAAAATCGGATTGAAAATAGTCCTGTTTAGTCTTGTGATGATAGGGGTAGTGCTACCGAACTACTCTTTCTCAGCATTTAAAGGTGATGTAAGTATTGAAACCATTGATGGGATGAATAAAGCCTTCACAGGCGATTACACCGAAATGGTAAAACGGAAATTGATACGGGTTTTAGTCCCGTATAATCGTGCATTTTTCTTTTTTGATGGTGCTCAGCCCAAAGGCATCTCTTATGAGACTGGGATACATTTTGAAAAATTTATCAATAAAAGAGAAAAAACCAAGACCATAAAAGTTAAGGTTGTGTATCTCCCTACTCCTCGCACGAAACTGTTGGAAAAGCTGGCAAGTGGTTATGGTGATATAGCCCTTGGGAATCTCACTATAACTGATGGTCGTAGAGAAATTGTTGATTTCAGTGCACCATTTGCAAAAAATGTGAGTGAAATAGTTGTGACAGGGAGTTCGGTTGCAACCCTCAAACGGCCCTATGACGTTTCAGGCATGGAAATTCATGTGAGAAAGTCCAGTAGCTATTATGAAAATTTAATGAGTCTTAATCAGGTATTAAAAACGGCAGATAAAGAACCTATAAAAATCGTCGAAGCCGATGAGCATCTCGAAGACTCAGATCTTATGGAGATGGTAAGTGCCGGGCTCATTCCTGCTGTGATTGTTGATAACCATAAAGCAAAACTATGGAAGAAAGTTTTCCCTGAAATAAAGCTTCATACAGAGGCAAAGATTCATAGTGGTGGTCAAATAGCTTGGGCGGTGAGAAAAAATAGCCCGGAACTCAAGGGAGTCATAGCTGATTTTGCCAAAGGTATTAAAGCGGGCACTTTGACAGGAAATGTAATCATCAATCGTTATCTAAAGAATACAAAATATATAACCAATGCTGCTACTGGTGCTGAAAGGAAAAAGTTTGAAAAAGTCATTGATTACTTTAAAACCTATGGAGATAAATATGATTTTGACTATCTGATGCTTGCAGCACTGGCATATCAGGAGTCGACACTGGATCAAAGCTTGCGCAGCTCTGTTGGAGCAGTAGGTGTTATGCAGATCATGCCAGCCACAGCCGGTGATAAAAATGTGGGTATTACAAATATAGACAAACTTGAGCCTAATATTCATGCGGGTACAAAGTACCTTAAATTTATGGCAGACAGGTATTTTCCAGCAGAAGGAGACCTGGATGCCCTGAATAGGGCATTTTTTACTTTTGCTTCCTATAATGCAGGGCCAAACAGGGTAAAAAAACTCCGTGCTGAAGCAGAGAAAATGGGGTTAGATCCCAATATCTGGTTTGATAATGTTGAAGTCGTTGCGGCTAAGAGAATAGGCCGAGAGACCGTACAGTACGTCAGCAACATAATGAAATATTACATTGCCTATAAGATGTTGTCGGAACAATTTCACCAGGAAGATGTGAAGAAAAAGTAATAGAAAATAGGTGTATAAGCATTAGGACGGGACTGTCCTTTTGATGGGAATGCTATTTTCTATCTGGAGGAGGTCCCGTTTTTTCTTTAACCTAAATTTTGCAACTGCAAGATTTAGGTTAAAATAGAGTATCAAACTCCGATAAATCAGTCTTCTTGTTTTTACTTTTTAAAAACTGTAAAAACTTTTCCCCTTTTCGACTTAGGATTCGCTTTTTGGGTATCCCAATGGCTTTGATAAGGTTGACACATTCCTTAAAATCTCCAACCCTTTCTGCAATGTGGGCATCACTCCCAAAGGTGAGATAACCACCTTGACTGGCCACAGCTTCAGCAAGAGCTATACAGTTTTTCTTACTCCCTTGCCGGGATGTGGTAAATGACGAATTATTAATCTCCACCAGAACTTTATAGTGGGTAGCTGCTTTTGCAATCTCCACCGCATCAATAGGGAAGGCCGGATTTCCACCATGGGCAAATATATCGATTTTCCCCGATGCCATAGCCTTTATAACAGCTTTTGTGTGCGCTGTTGTTTTTGATGGGAATATGATGGGCTCATGGAGACTACCTAAAACTATGTCCATTTGCTGGTGGATAGCTTCATCAATATCCAGCTCTCCTTTGGTGTTAATAATATTAGCTTCCACACCCCGTAGAACACCAACTCCATACATGATTCGGGGAATGACGCGCATATTCATGAAATACCAAAAATGCGGCGCACCCGGCATTTGAGGACCATGATCTGTTACTGCAAGTAGTTTAATTCCCCTGGTCGATGCACTTTTAATATTCTCGGCTAAAGTGCTGTAGGCATGGCCACTGGCAATTGTGTGGGTATGGCTGTCGACTTCAATACGCATTGGATACTGCTCCGCTAAACTATTAATTTTTCTACGATTTGATTTGGCCTGTCCAGTGCCGCTCGGATTTACTGTGACCGCAAGTCTGTTCACTTTTCATATGTTTCGATTCAAGTTCGCTGGCATCAACATGCTTCTCCAAGGCGAACCTGCTACATCCTTTTAATTCAAAGAAAAGATAGGTTTGTTGTTTTGTTTTATGGTCTGAATATGCTACATATTATCAGTGCTATGTCATAGCATATACCTAGTTTACAAAACAATATCATATATTAATAAATATAGAGATAATGATGGCGTCTAAAGTCAATCTTCAATCCTTACCTTGGGATAGACCGTACAAGTATAAATTGAGCAAAAATGGATCCGTTCACTTTGGATTTCTCAGGATCAGGAAATAGCCCTATCCCCGTTTTCAAATGGCTAAAACCTTGTCTCTCATAGAAGACTTGTCATTATATATAATCAATCCGCTTTGATTCTTTTCTAGCTGCATTTGACAGCGTAAGACATATACTTTACTGAAAACGGCAAGTGAGGAAAATGCTGTGTTTCGCCATCGAGGAAGCCAAGGTTTCTGTACCAGTGTTGCAGATTACTGTGTTCGCCGATAACACCGATGCTAATGGAGTGAATTGAAGAGGATTGGGCGAGTTTAATAATATGTTGCACCAAACGAGTGCCGATACCATGATTGCGATAATCGGGCAAAACTGAAAGACGATTTAAGTATGCGAGAGCGGGATTCGGGTTCTCGTAGGCAACGCATGCGATTGGCCCCGAGTCATCTTCAAGTATGAAGTATCGCTCTCCAAGAGCAAAATCAGATTGAACCCAAGCATCAGTGTAAAAAGAAGGATGTTTGGGGCAATTATCGGAATTGAGACCAAATTTATCAGCGACATCTTTGTTGGACTCGCGGACAAGCATTGCAATTGTGGCGAGATCGTCAGGGGAAGCTTCTCTTATATTTATGGTTATTTTAGGATCATGTGACAAATTCAGGCTCATATTAAACCTTCTGATTTTGAATTAATCCGTTCAGGTTGAAGGGGGGAGTCCCTTCATTTACTACGCCTTCGATCAGTTTTGTTTTTTGTGCTTTGGTAACATTCTCGTTTGTGATCTTGATGTTAACGTATGGCATGACATACTCCTGTTTTTGATATCAATTGGACTATTCGGTTTAAGTTATTCCTCAGCCAAGATTCTGGAAGAATCTTATATGAATACTTCGGTTAAGATCCATAGGTGAGATCTGGACTATTGAAAATCAGAGATTCAGTAGTAGTAGCAGTCAGCACCGCCATTCAAAATGGAGTAATTATCTCAATTGATTTTCTGGAACAATCTTTGAATACAAACTGCTCCATTTCGTGGAAGATTTTTAGACAGGATCATTTATGAACTTAACAGTCTATATATTAAGTTGATGACAGTTTGAAAAAGTCAGATATGGGATGTGACAATTTTAAGGCACTATACCATTAGTATGCTCAATATCTAGTGACTAATTTGACAAACATCACGAGACATCCAGAACTTCTCGGATCAACTTAGCAATATCCTTTTTAGCAAGTGGTTTCAAAGCAAATTCTTTTATGCCAATAGATTTTGCTTTTTCTTCCGAAATAATAGTGGAGTAACCAGTGCAAAGGATAATGGGGATATCAGGACGAATCTGTAGCATCCTCCTACTAAGGTCGCTACCCGTCATACCAGGCATAGTCTGGTCAGTTATAACAATATCGAACTTATCGGGTTGGTTCTGAAAAGTTTCTAAAGCCTCAAGACTGTTATTTTTTGAGGTTACATGGTAACCAAGCCTTTCGAGCATGGTTTTGCCCATTTTGGTAAGTATTTCTTCATCGTCAACAAAAAGAATCCTCTCTCTGCCGGTTGGAATCTGGACATTAATTTCATTTTCTGTTAATGCCTCCTGCTTTACGGTAGGTAAAAACACGTGAAAAACAGTTCCTTCACCAAGTTCACTGTAAAGTGAAATAAACCCACCATAGCTTTTCACTATTCCATGGACTATCGAAAGACCCATCCCGGTGCCCTTACCAGACTCTTTTGTGGTGAAATATGGATCAAAAATCTTATCTTTAACGGTGCGTGCTATCCCCGGGCCTGAGTCACCAATTGATAATTGAATAAAAGTACCATCTGTCACATCGGGTTCGTTTATAAGATCTTCACTGCTGAGAGTCACCTCTTTTAATGAAACATCAAGTTTTCCACCAGTCTTTTCCATGGCATGGAAGGCATTGGTACAGAGGTTCATCAATATTTGATTAAGTTGAGTAGGGTCAACAAAAACAAGACCAGTTACGGCATCAATATCTTGCGTAATCTCAATGGTTGTCGGTAGAGACGGGCGCAGCATTGTTATCGTTTCCTTGACAATACTTGCAGGTTGTAAGTTCATACGCTCCGTATCATCCTGGCGGCTGAAAGCAAGTATCTGGCGTACAAGACCCTTGGCACGATTCCCGGCCTCTAACACCTCATCTAAATCTTGGGAAATGGCTGACCCAGGTTTGCAATCATCCTTTGCCAACTGTGTAAAACCAAGGATTGCTGAAAGGATATTGTTAAAGTCATGAGCAATACCACCTGCTAATGTGCCAATTGCCTCCATCTTTTGGGCTTGGTTAAGACGCTTTTCCAGTTTATTATTTTCTTCTTCCGCCCGTTTGCGCTCGGTGATGTCAGTGAAAATAATTCCAAGACCTTCACCCACCTTGAAAGCCTTGAGCTCAATATACTTATCACCAGTCAGGGGATAATTTGTCAAATCAGTAAATAGACAAGGTACACCAGTATCCCTCACCTTCTTATAAGCGTCATATCGAGGTGTTTGTTTAATGCTAGGAAGAACATCAATAATATTTTGCCCAATAACCTCTTTTCTTGTCAGCCCAGTTACTTCAAGAGCCACTTTGTTCATCTCAAGGTAATTGAACTCCGAGTCAAATAAAATAAATCCATCAGTAGCTGAATCCATAAATTTAGCCAAGTACTCCTCACTTTTCCTTAATTCTCCGACGGCTTCTTTTAGTTTTTGGTGAGATGCTTCAATCATTTGTTTCCTGGTAATTGCCCGATTCAGTAACCAACTTAGAAAACCACCAACAGCCAGAATGATTGGTAACAGAACTGAAGCAAAAATGAGGTCTAAAACAAGAACATCAACACTGTTTCTGATTTTTTGAATTGACTCTTTGTCGTAACTATTTTTGAGGCTTTCAAGGGTTACGATGGCGCTTAGAAACCTTGGGTTTTCCAAGTCCAAAAGATTGTTCAATTCAACGGCATCAAGATGCCGGTTTTCAGGTGCGCTAAGGAGTTTGTATGTGTGTCGAAGCAAGACAACAAACTCATCCAAAGTTTTAATAGCATGAACTGACTTAATATTTTCGAACTGTATTCTCAGTGGGACATATGCTTTCTCGATCTCCTTAATATTTTCCCTAAGGATGTTGAGTTGTTGAAACTTCCTATTTATTAGGTATTCCTTAACGTTATGAATAAACCCACCAAGGCCCAAAGCCCGTTGAAATTCTCTGAAATTTTGTTCAAGATTTCGATTTTCCAGAAAAAGAGACACTTCCGATGAACGCAAATTCTGTAAGTTATTTACAATGCGTAACCCATAGAAAAACGTTGCCAAGGTTATGACCACAGCTACTGCGACGATGACATAGGATAAATTTCGTTTTAAAAAGAACATATGCTCCCTAAAGCCACTCATTCGTCACCAAATGATATTTTTACCGGCAATTAATAATAGATGGGAAGGAACAGTTAATCCGAGTTGCTCAGCTGTATTCATATTGAGATAAAAATTGAAGTTTTTCGGAGTAGAGATCGGCAGCGTGCCAACATTAACTCCTTTAAAAATTTGGTCTGCCATTTTGACAACTTCCAGAGCAGCGCCCTGAGCATCGTAAAGAACAGTCATCAGAGCACCTAGCTCTACTGATTTTGCAGTATGTCCATGAATGAGAGGAATCCCGGAGTCAAGGGATGTTCTCGTAAACCAATCTATTTCAGACAAAGGGTCAGTAACCTCCCATAAGAAATCAACCTTGCCCTTTAGAGACTCAAGTGCGTCCACAAAATTCTTGCGCATCGCCGGAATGCCGGTTGGCACTCCTTCATAAGGGATCTGATGTACGACAAACTCAAAATCTTTTGACAGGGCGGCTATTTTTTCCAGTTCCGCAATATCACCTATCGCCGACGGATAATTCGTGCAGACAACTCCAAACCTTACGATTGGCCCCTTAAGAGAGTGAGCGAGTAGGCGCATCACCATTTCAAGCTTTGTGTCTCGCCGCTGGGTAAACACAACCCCGCTAACATTCGTTCCACTAGCCACATCTAAGCTTTGAACAATACCTGAACCTACTGGATCAGCGACGACACAAAACAGGATTGGGATATTGGTTCCAGCCAAGATTTCTACAGCCGCCTGAGTTGCCAAGGTCGCGAGAGTGATAACTAGTTGAGGACGCTGTTTGGCAACTGATGTTTTTAGAAGAGTTGCGGCTAGCTCCTTGCTCCCCTCTGCTTCCAATATCTCCAGGTCAAAGTTTTCCCCAGCCACATAGCCATACTGCGAGAATGTGTTTACAATTGCTCTAGAATGCTCAACCACAACAGGGACTGGCATGGTATTAATCAGAATAACCTTGCGATTATCAGCCAAGGCTATGGTTGCGGTAAGTAAATAAAAAAATAAAAAAGAAAATGACAGAAATTTCATATTTTCTCTCTTCAGAGATTAGCAAATCTCAAACAGGTATCAAATCCTAGAATTTTTATGGTGTATTTTATTATATCTTAAATAACGTTTATTAGTATTCGAAATCTGCAAAAATGTGCAAAAATGAAAGTTTACATTATTCCTGATCACATAATGTCAGCGACTTATCATTGGACTTAATATTGCCAAAACGAAGATAATCAATGTTGTTGCGTGCTCTGAAGATAGGTGTTTCCTGAAGTTTTGGTACCCATGAGCCCGAATGCCTATCGACTTTTGTCGTGCCACTTGTCCCAGATGTTACCAGATTATGTTTGCATCTCTCTTTAGATAGATTGTTAGGCGGAACGTAAGAGACCACAACAATATACGTAACAAATTCCCTTGACCTAGGTCCACATATTTCCACTGTATCTTAAACAGAGTACACCCAACATTCCTGAAAACAGGTGCAAAGTAGTGTGTTGTGTCTGAGAAGGTTTATCGTTTTTCCGCCTCAACCCTGTTGCTGAGTACACCAATTTTTTCAATCTCCACTTCGACTATATCCTCATCCTTAAGCGGGCTCACACCACTTGGAGTACCGGTGATGATGATATCTCCTGGCTCCAAGGTGAACATTTTTGAGACAAAGGCAATAATCTCAGGAATCTTAAAGATCATATGTTTGGTATTGGATTGCTGCATCACCGTGCCATTAACCCGGCACTCGATGTTCAGATTTTGAGGATCTCCAATTTCTTCAGGAGTAACAATCATAGGGCCAATAGGGCCAAAGGTGTCCAAAGACTTGCCTCTGTACCAACCGGACTTGTCTCCTTTTTGCAGATTTCTCTGACTGATATCGTTAAAACAGGTAAAGCCGAGGACATGGTTCATGGCTTCTGAAGCGGGTACATTCTTTATGCGATCTTTAATGATGATAGCGAGTTCGGCTTCATGGTCTGTTCTACAGGTTTTAAAGTTATAGTCGTTTAAAAAGGCGGGGAGGATTATTGGTTTTCCAGGACCCGTAAGAACATTGGGTGTTTTGGGAAAGAGTAGTGGTTCCGTCGGGATTGCAGCGGCGATATTAGTGGTATTAACGGATTGACTCTCTTTTATATGTTCTAAGTAGTTCAACCCCAGTGCAACTATCTTGGAGGGTTGCACGGTATATGTTGTGCCATCGTTCATCGGAAGTTGCACTGTCATGGTTTTGCGCTCCTTAGGCTGTGGTATTTTAAGTAAAAACATATGGATTGCTCAGTCTATGTTTATCTCCATTTATGTCGATTGTCATTTGTTTTGTAGTCCTCACCCTTGTATAACATATTCAGGGTGTCAAAAAGAGGGTTGTAATAGTCTGTTCTATAGAGACAGGGCGTTTTTGAATTTAAAGAGGATCCACATATGATTATGCGCAGAACTGTCTCCCTTACCTTGATTATTTCCCTGCTACCTTTGGTTCTTACCTCAGTTATACTTTATATTGTTCCGGAAGGAAGGGTTGCTTATTGGTCCGATTGGACAATGTTGGGACTGAGCAAATCACAGTGGGGTGATGTTCATATAAACCTGGGTTGGTTGTTTCTTATTGCAGGTTTATTGCATCTTTATCTGAACTGGAAGCCTGTGGTTATTTACATGAAGAGTAAGGCCAAAGAGCTGAAAGTGTTCACTCTTGAGTTTAACATTGGTTTATTGCTGACGCTGTTTTTCATTGTAGGAACACTTCTGGGGATTCCACCTCTATCTACGATTCTTGACTTTGGAACTTCCTTTAAAGAAGCAGTTTCCGAAAAATATGGTGAACCTCCCTATGGTCATGCCGAGCTCTCTTCACTAAAGATGCTGGCCAGGAGAACGGGTCTTGATCTTGACCAAATGAAATCAGAGTTACTTGCAGCTGGTGTGAAGTATGAAAGTGAAGAACAAATCGTACTTGAGGTAGCTAAAGGCAATAATCTTACGCCAAAAGAAGTCTGGTTGGTCATGCAAAAGGCAAAACCAGAAGAGGTTAGCGGAGCGAAATCGTCTTTTCCTGATGTACCTTTTCCAGGGTTTGGCAAACAGACTCTGGAACAGATATGTGATATCTATCATCTTGATTCAAAAGCAATTATTCTTGCTTTTGAGGAAAAAGGATTCACGGTAGATGTTACACAGAGTGTAGGGGAAATAGCAAACGTAAATAATAGTGATCCCCATACTCTTTTTGAAATAATTTATGGGGTAGTATATGAGAACTAAAAACACTATGAGGAATGAAAATGAATAGAATGTTGGGTGCTAGAATTGTACCAATTTTATGTTTTTTACTGTTTTGTCTAGGTACTTGTCTCTGTGTTGCTGGTACAGGCTCACCAGCCATAGAAGCTTTTCCAAAGGCTAAAGATGGAGAGGTTCGCCACGTCATTTACTTAAACGATAAGGTACGAGGTGAAGAAGAGAATTTTAAAGTGGAACTTATTCCCGGAAAAGTTGCAAAAACTGATGGGGTGAATGCAGCTCGGGTTGGATTATTCTTCGAGCCTGTAAATCTTAAAGGTTGGGGTTATACCTATTATCAGGTGAGCGGTAAAGATCTTGTCTTGTCTACCATGATGGCAGTTCCGGAAGGTACGGAGTCTGTTGAAAGGTTTGTGGCAGGTCAATCGCTCATGGTTCGTTATAACAGTCGGTTGCCAATAGTTATGTACAGCCCAGAGGGTGTTGCTGTTCGCTATCGTCTCTGGACAGGTGGAGAGTTGCAGGAAGTGATAAAAGAAAAGTAAAGACCAGCTTTTAAAATGCTTGGGATAGTGTCACCGTTTAGGTGTGAGTTATCAATCATACTTGTCTGTATCAGGAGGGAAAAATAATGATTGTTCGAATGCTGGTTGTATTAGCTGTGTTTCTGGTGGGGACCTTATCTTCTGTCATGGCCGAAGATGTTGGCGTCTGGCCAAGGGATGTTCATGTGGCTTCCGGAATTATTACTGTTTATGAGCCACAAATTGATAGTCTCAAGACATCACTTGCCACTTCAGGTACAGAGGCAAAAGCAGCAAGTGAGTTAAAAAAACAACCCTCCTAGCATTGTCTACCGGGATACCCCTGCACTTCTGATCACTATTGATGGGAAAGAGCAGTTACAACCCATCGAAAAGTTTCACTATGAAAGTGTAATAAACACACCATACCCTCTTATACATAATAAAGATGACGGGTCGTTTCACCTCAATGCAGCAGAAGGTGTCTGGTATATTTCAATGTCGATGACAACGATTCAGTCTTCGGCGTTCATCTTGTGGCCGGTGCAAACTATAATATTAACGACCGATTTTTTCTTGGATTGGAAGCAATGTACAGATGGACCGACGATGTTGATATGAGTGCTACTGCAGCCTCAATCCCTGTTGAGTACAATGGTGATCTCAGTGGGGTTATTGTTACACTAAATGCTGGTTTCCGTTTTTAATCGTCCTCCCTTCGTCAGCTATTCCCGTTTTGACTGCCATGAGCTATCTTTTACATGACAGAGTCGCGGCAAATCTGAAAAAAGACTACAGTGTTGATAAATTTCCTCGGTTAGCGCGTAATTATTGACCTTTCTTCTCAAGAAGTCATTTGCACCCATATTTTGGACGAACGACCCCATCCACCTTGAAAATTGATTTTTCAAGGCACGCTCTTTGACAAAAAAAATGCGCGTTGTTTTGCTACGTAATGCAATCATTTTTCAGGTCATGGCGTTGATAACCAAAGGCTATCGCACGCAAAATAGTTTCCATTGAATCAACCTTATAATGGTGGAAGAAACCTCGGATGTCCTCCCAAAGATATTTCTTGGCTTTCTGTTTCTGTAATGCTGCTTGAAACAGCCAACAACCCAGTTGCTGGGCCTGATCGATAAGGAATGCCAGCATCGTAAGCACGGTGAACACAGCGCTCAGATTCTTCTTGCCCAGTCCATAGTTGTGACCAAGATTATAACCTTGGTTTTTCAAAGTGTTGAAAGTTTCATTCTCAATTTTCCACCGCGCCCGACCAGCACACATGATGCATGTTACATTCTCCTCTGTTAGTGGAATGTCGGTAACCCAGCTGAAGGTGGTCGCCTTCCCGTCTTTATTGACTTGCAAGCACTCCAGGACATTAACCAACACATCTTGGTTAGAATCGTTGAGAGGGACATTGTTCATAAAGGTAAAATAATATCCCTTTTGTTGATCCTTGGAATCGAGACACGCTAAATTCCGTGCTTTACCATCACGTTCTGCCATCCGAAGCTGCTGGAATAGGGCTGTATGGTCGCCAGGCTTCGCACCCAGAATGAAACGCAGGTCGAGCCGTTGCAACTCACGAATATGTGGACCGTTACTAGCCAAAGCGTCTTCGACAACAATCACTTTAAGGTGGGGATGCTCTCTACGGAACTCACTGAAGAATCGTTTAGCGGCGTTGCGCTCACAGTCGTTTTTCTTTTTCCCATCCCGGTTGCTGATGATTTCCGGCATGACCGGAATAACCACCTTACTGTCTGGATGGACAAAGGTTGCGGCAAACATCTGCTGATGATAGATAATTTCACCGTTTCGCTTCTTTTTGCTCATGCAATAAAGGGACGATACTTTCTGTGAAGAATAGAATCCTGTGCCGTCAGCGCTCAGTAGATAGTGGCCATCATAATAGGCCATTTTCTCAAAATCCTTGCCTCGCTGCAGCTGTCGAAACACTGATAAGAACCGAGTCCGCAGCAAAGGCAACTCGACTGGGTCGAGCTGGGTCCGCATCTGGCTATCACAGGGAATATTGGTAATGCCGTAGATGGTGTGTAAATTTCCAGGCTCTTCTCTACGTCGTCTATCGAAAGCCAACAGAGAAGGGTCTTTCAGTTGGAACATGGCCAAAGCCGACATGAGCGCGTCATCCAGAGAGATGGTAACATTGTCGGCACGCGTATCGAGGACTTTTTTGAAGTCATCCCTGATAAGTGCGAGTAAATTATCGGCGTTAATATGCTTTCTCACGTTGTGTTTGCCGGGCTGGTCCGAAAGTTTGATTGCATTGGTTGTATAACATTTAGTCGATTTCATGGCGTCTCCTATGTAATTGATTGATATCTCATAGAAAACGCATTTTTTATTGGCAGACTTTGTCAAGTAAATAGTGACAGGTGTGCAAATCAATTTATCCTATATTTACAGTGGGTTAAGAAACGCCTCCATTACCAAAGTTTACGAAAGACTGTTTTGATATTAATAGTTATTTCAGTAACATAAGTGTTGAGCGGGAATTGCTGTCCCTTCGTCAACCAACCTACAGCAGACAGCTGTAGGTTGGGACAATGGTTCTTCATTAAATAAATGATTCGACCAAATCTATACATAACAGCCACACTCCCCCCCCCCAACCACTGCCCTTATTTTCCTACCATAATGATTACGTTGACACAGAAAAGCTAATACCTATAATTTCAATAGATTATTACTACCAAACACGCCAACCTGCCAGCTCGGAGAAAGCATGGACCTATTGAACAGTCGTACGACAATTCTCACCAGTGGCTCAGATGAAGAAAAAAGAAAAGAGATACTGGACTATTTTCATCGCACCTTCGATATAGACAGCCGTCTCTACGACCATCTCAACAGTGCTGAAGCTTTCTATGTTAGAGCAGAACCACTTCGTCATCCACTCATCTTCTATTACGGCCATACTGCAAGTTTTTACATTAATAAGCTTAATACTGCAAAACTCTCAGAAACTCGGATTAATCCTGACTATGAATCGATGTTTGCCATTGGAGTAGACGAAATGTCCTGGGACGATCTGAACGATCATAACTACACCTGGCCATCTGTTGAAGAAGTACAAAAATATCGACAGCAAGTTCGGGATTTTGTAGCGGAACTGATACAAAAATTACCACTCACCATGCCCATAACCTGGGACAGTCCATTCTGGGTAATAATGATGGGTATTGAACATCAGAGAATCCATTTGGAGACCTCATCTGTTATTATTCGACGTTTGCCTCTGAATCAAGTCCAGCCACTTGATGAATGGAACAACTGCCCTGACCATGGCAAGGCTCCTGAAAATACATTAATTTCCGTTCCTGGTGCTACTGTTACACTGGGAAAGAACAAATCTCACCCACTCTATGGCTGGGACAATGAATTCGGCACTTCTGAGTCAGAAGTGTGGGACTTCAAGGCATCAAAACATCTGGTATCAAACGAAGAGTTTCTCCAGTTTATAGAAGACAACGGCTACACAACTGAAGAGTACTGGACTGCTGAGGGCTGGCAATGGCTCGCATATAGTAAAGCTGTCATGCCTGTCTTCTGGATAGAAGAAAAGGGAAACTACCGGCTTAGAACCGTATCGTCAGAAATAGAAATGCCATGGAACTGGCCGGTGGAAACAAACTACCTCGAGGCCAAAGCCTTTTGCAACTGGCTTGCAAAAAAGAAGAATAATACTATACGATTGCCTTCAGAAAATGAGTGGTATCGGCTACATGATCTCCACAACATCGAAGATCAACCATACTGGAAAAAGGCTCCTGGCAATATTAATCTGGAGCACTGGTGTTCTCCCTGCCCTGTGGATCATTTCAGATTTGAAAATTTCTACGATCTGATCGGCAATGTATGGCAATGGACAGAAACTCCAATCTCTGGCTTCGAGGGGTTTGAAGTCCACCCATGGTATGACGACTTCTCAGCTCCGACTTTTGACACCCAACATAACTTAATTAAAGGCGGTTCCTGGATTTCGACTGGCAACGAAGCAACAAGAGATAGCCGTTACGCCTTTCGCAGGCATTTTTTTCAACATGCAGGATTTCGCTATGTCGAGTCGGATCAACCTCTTGGGATCAACGAAGTGATGTACGAAAGCGATGCTGCTGTCTCTCAATATTGCGAGGCACACTATGGGGACAGCTTTTTTGGTGTACAAAACTTCCCTGAAAAATGCGCAACTATCTGCCTCGAACTGATGGCTGGAAAGACGAAAAACAGAGCCCTGGACCTAGGCTGTTCAGTGGGTAGGGCAAGCTTTGAACTGGCGAAAGAGTTTCGTTTTGTGAACGGGTTAGACTTTTCAGCCAGATTTATTCGCATTGCCCATCAGATGCAGGAAAAAGGCTATATACGTTATGAATTGCCTGAAGAAGGAGAGATTGTATCCTACCATGAGCGTTGCCTCAATGATCTCGGCCTGATCGATACACCCCAAAAAATAGATTTTTTTCAGGCCGATGCCCAAAACTTAAAACCCCAGTTCGAGGATTACGACCTTATCCTGGCCGCCAATATACTCGACCGGCTTTCAAATCCCGGTGAATTTCTAAGCAATATTCACAAACGGCTCAACATGAATGGGTACTTCGTTTTAACTTCCCCCTACACCTGGTTGGACGAATTTACTCCAAAACAAAATTGGCTTGGAGGATTTCGCAAAGATGGAGAACCATACGCCACCCTAGAGGGGGTAAGCAGCCTTCTAAAAAAAAATTTCCAGATGGTTACAGCGCCAATGGACATCGAGTTTGTCACGAGAGAAACCTCCAGAAAATTTCAACACTCAATCAGTCAAGTGACTATCTGGCAAAAAACCTAAGTCCTGCATTAGCAGGCGCCAATCATATGTACAATCAGGCCAAGTCCTGCTCACATTACTGTTTTCTCTAGCGCACTTCCACAACAATAGCCCATTCAAACAGCGAGAATATGTTCGCTCTGATTACATCTCTTCGCAACAAATTATTGCTATTTGAAGGTTTTCTACATCAACGGCATCAACTATTACACTAAAATGTTTCTCATTCCTTTAACCGAAGCGAATAAAGAGAGCGACTAACCCGCATATTTCACGTGTCTGATAAATCGAATTATTGCCGGAGTTCATGAAATATGCGGGTTAGTTGCAATGGTTGAACAGAGGAAAGAGGGCGATAGCAATACATCAAGTGGGGCTGAAAAAGAAGGTAGTGATGTTAAGATAACATCTGAAAATGCGCCAAAGATCGTTGTTGTTCACGAGCCAACTGAGCTTGTTGTGAGTGAAGGTGAGGCAAATTTGCTCCGCTGACCGGTGATCTACTTGCCATGAGTAATACTGATAGCAGTGTATTTATGGATGTTACAGAACAAAAATACTACATGGTTATTTCAGGACGTTGGTATCAGGCGTCATCCATGGAATCGAAGTGGGAGTATATAGATTCTGAGAGTTTACCGGTATCCTTTGCTAAAATACCTGATGATTCGAAATACGCCGACGTCAAAGCGTATGTAGCTGGAACAGATGAGGCACGTGAGGCTATAGTTGATGCTCAGATTCCTCAGACTGCCACTGTTAAACGGGAAACCGTCGATATTAAGGTTGTTTACGATGGATAACCAAAGTTTGAAAAAGTAGATGGTATCGCTCTGCAGTTTGCTGTTAACTGTTCAGAAACAGTTATAAAGGCGGATTCATCATATTATCTCGTCAAAGAGGCGGTTTGGTATATTGGCAAGGCTCCTGATGGAACTTGGGTGGTTTCTGACCAAGCTCCCCCGGGGATTGATAAAACAAAACCATCCAGCCCAGTGTATAACACCAAATATGTCTATGTGTATGATTCGACCCCTGAGGTTGTTTATGTTGGTTACACTCCAGGGTATATGTGTAGTTATGTGTATGGTCCGACCATTGTGTACGGGACTGGCTGGTATGGTCCTCGGTTGTACGGTCCTGGAGGATACAGGCCCGGGATACACAACTATCGTAGAGGTGATGTAAGTATTTGTAATACCATCAATATTAATAAGAACCGTAATTTTTCAGGAAATAATCTCTATCGTAATAACAACCAGCTTGCCAATATCAAGAATACGACGAATGTGAAAAATATTGATCGTAGTAAGGTTTCAAGCAAGATAGCTGAGGTAAAAAAAGGTTCTGTGACTAAAGCTGAGGTGCAAAACAAGGCGGCCAATCTCAAACAGAACAACAAAGCCAACAATGTATTCACTGATCATAATGGAAATATTTATCGAAACCAGAAAGGTAACTGGCAGGAACATAAATCCGGACAGTGGAATGATGTAAAAGAGATGGCGGGAGACCGCAAATTGCCTTCGTCTGCTGGGGCAAAAGTTTCAAAAGATGTTGCAGCAGATCGTGTACAACAGACCAGAGCAACTCTGCCTAAGGTAAGTGCTTCAAAAATACCGAGTACAAAAGCCAATAAACCTCAATCACGACCTTCAGCCATGTCATCGAAAACGACGCATTCGAAGCCTTCTAGTGGCTATTCTCGTCCTAGTAGTGTTCAGAGACAGTCCCATGCAAGATCACGTTCTGGAGGTGGTAGAGCAGGTGGAGGGGGAAGGGCAAGACGATAATATAAAGGTCTGGAGCCACCAAGGAGAATGAGTGTATTACAACACTCTTTCTCCTTGGTGGCTAATGGGTGGATATGTGTTGTTATCCAACAAGTCGTTTTGTTTTTAAACCAACTCGCTGTCCTTTAATATTTTTCACAACAAAAGCAGTGTTAGAGATGAGGCGAGAATTCCAGGTACAACGGAGTTTAACCTCATTACCTAAACCTATCCGGTACGTTCTGGCAGATCCAACAGGGATGTTAAAGCCAAGTCCCTCTCTTGATAAATCGTTGAGCATTACATCAATTTCTCGCCCTGCACTTGTTTGCAAAATGACTGTACCGCTTTGGTGTTCTCTAGGGTGGACGCGTCTATTAAAGATACACCTTGTGAGTTCTGCACACTTATGACAGCGGATGGACTTTGTTCGAATATCAGGTGGGATTGTTACATTTCTCTTTGCTTTGCAGACAGAGCACCTGAACTGCATTCTATTGCCTACAACTTTAAAGATGACTGATTTTGCCATATGACGACCTCCGGTCCGATGCTATACTTCAGTAGCGAAATGGTTTCGCTTTACTACTGATTGTAAAAATTTCTCTACATTTTGCTGGATTGAAATGAGAATATTTATCATATTGGAGTGAGGTTGTCAATCCTCTAAGGTGTAAGGGGTTTATGTGTATGTGTATAAAAAAGAGTGCTAATATCTTGATATGAGAAGGTGGAATTGAGAATTGTTGTTGTGGTTAGGGTACTATGAAAATATTTAATGTCTAAAGCTGGAGTAATACAATAAGTGCAATAAATTGAAGTTTTTCTATATCCAGGCATGTTAGCCTTGGACTTGCATTAATTTTCAAAGAGTAGGCTACAGTATAAATAGACAGGAGAAAACACACTATGCCAAATTATATCGACTCGAGTTATTTCGCGGAACTTTCTCAAAAGGAGCCCGCTTCACTTACTTGCTTGGAAGGCGTAAACTATAAGGACAAAGAGCAGGTTTATACGATAAATATTTGGGGAGAAAAATATAAAATCGATCTTCGACAGAAAAAAGTATACCCCAGCAACCCATTAGGGACCATATCCCACGAGTACTTAGATCTCTTCATCGTATATTACTTACTCAATTATAAGGAAACAACACTATCGAATGAATGGATTTCAGAAAAGGATCTCCCTGGGGGGTCTACTTTTTTCAGGGGGCCTCATCTCGTCCAAACTCAACTAATCAGTGGCTCAATCGGCAATGATTTGGAGCTGTTTGAGCAACGCTGCACTGCCAATGGGGGAGTATCCATAGAAATGGGTGATCGCGCCTTTTGTTTTGAAATTACTCCCTACATTCCAATAGTTGTGTTGTACTGGCAAGGTGATGAAGATTTCCCCGCTGAGGCCAAGCTGCTTTTTGATAAATCAATAGAAATGTTACTACCCCTGGACATCATTTTTGGACTTGCTCATTATGTGTGCTACAAATTGGGGCATTGACTCAGAAATGTTTAGTTAGGGGACTGGAGTCCAAAGGTACGAAACGTTACTGTAAGCCTTGAAGGTGTTAGATTTGGGTCTAGAACCTCAAGAAATGCTGTCCATAAATTAAAAACTGAACTCTAAAATGACACATTTTATTTTTTGTCTGACATCAGTTTAAAGTGTACACCACACAGACACTCCTTGGATTTGCTGACTTTTTGGTGATCTAATTTCCTAGGCGACACTTTTTGTTCCGCTGGGCTTTAGCACTATGAAGGTTCATTTATTTTCATATTATTGTTTTTTACTATAGGCCATTTAGATCCTTGACACTCTTAGTATGACCTTGTATAAGAGACCATCTGAAGGGTCGTTAACTCAGCTGGTAGAGTATCTGACTTTTAATCAGAGAGTCGCGCGTTCGAATCGCGCACGACCCACCATGGAAATTTAGTTGTAATGTCCCCATCGTCTAGTCTGGTCCAGGACATCGCCCTTTCACGGCGACAACACCGGTTCGAATCCGGTTGGGGACGCCATATAAAAACAGGCACGCGGCTATTAAGTCATGTGCCTGTTTCTTTTTGTATGGTTTTCTTTGTATGCTTCCTGAGTATAATCGCAGATTGATTACACAAAAAAAGTAAGTAGATTTTCCCCCGTAGGGTTGTTTGATCATATTCATTGACAATAGTTTCTACGGGTGTACAGTGACAAAACTTAACGCGGGGTGGAGCAGTCTGGTAGCTCGTCGGGCTCATAACCCGAAGGTCATAGGTTCAAATCCTGTCCCCGCTACCAAAATATTTAAAGGCCTTACAGATTAACTTCTGTAAGGCCTTTTTGTTTTTCGAAGACGAGTAAGCAAATCTCGCCGGTTTAATCCATCTTTCCCTTCTATTATTGAATTTTGCCCAAGTTGATTTACGATGTTCCTATGCATAAGGAATTTAACATAGGAACTTGCTCATGGAAGTACGATTCATGGCAAGAACTGTTTTATCCCGCAAGTTGCCCTCGAGGACTGAAACAAAACAACGGCTTTTCAATCCAAAAAGGTACGGTTGTGGCCGTGTCAGATTGTTGCAGCCCAGGCTAGAATCTGAAATTGCTTTGATAGCAAATTTGGATGGAAGATAGCAGCGTACTATCAATAATAATAATCTACCAGAACATGAGGCTATCGATGCTTGAAACAACACACCTGATTCTTGAGAAAATTGTAGAGGGTGATATAGATTTGTACCTCAGAATGTACAAATGTCCTGAGACAACAAAGTATCTACCCAATGGAAAACCATATAGCGATGAGCAAATCAATGAGCTTGTGGCAAAACGGGTTGCGCATTGGGATTCAGGTTTTGGAACTTTTACTATTTTTGAAAAATCGACGTCAAACAAGGTTGGTTACATAGGAGTTGAAAGATCACCAAACCCGCTCTTTTCGGATATTCGTTATGGGCTTGAGACCTCAAGGAGGGGAAATGGTTATGCAGTAAATGCGGCCATTGAATGCTTGAAATTTACCTTTGATTTAGGTTTACATCAAAAAATATATGGAGCTTCTGTGTTAAAAAACCATGCATCAACTAAAGTCCTACAGACGCTTGGAATGATCGAAGAAGCTAATATCGATATCTATGGAGTTCCAGAGCTCATTTATCTATCTCTTGCAAAAATTGACTTTGATAAAATCTACAATCGCGGTGATTGATAGCACGGCAGAAGTAACCCTGCTGATTTGAATCAAAACATATGAAAAGTAGACGGTTTGCGGTCACGGCAGATCCGATCGACACTGGACAGACCAAATCAAAAAAGGTGTGGCCGGTTCACCCTAGAGTAGCATTTTTGCTATTTTTTCCAATCCCTCGATATGCTCAATTCCCTTGCCGTATATCAACGCACTAATGCTCGTGGTACCCGAAATTTTAGGCTATCCAGCTGTTTGTTCATACACGCGTAAAAAATTTCCACCAAGTATTTTGAGTATGTCTGTTTCACTGTATTTTCTTCGGATGAGCTCTGCGGTAAATTCATCGAGGCCAGCGTGGGTTTTGATGATGTCTTTGCTGGGTAATTCATCTTCTATCTGTAGGTAGTCTTTAAAACTATCACAGAGATCAAAGCCAATTCCAACGTGATCAATCCCTGCAACCTCAACGACGTGATCGAGATGATCGACGAGGTGTGATACTCCAATGTTGTTTTCATCATCACGGATAAACTTATTGATTGCATTCATTCCGATGACACCATTTTTTTCCCCAATGGCCTCAATCTGAGTGTCGGTGAGGTTTCGCATGGATGATGCAATGGCCCTGCAATTAGAGTGGGAAGCAATGACGGGAGTCTGGCATATTTCCATCACATCATCAAAACCCTCATCGTTTAAGTGGCTTACATCAACAAACATCCCAAGTCTTTCAGCCTCTTCAATAAGCCTCACTCCAAAGTGGCTTATACCACTGGGTTTGCCGCTTTTTGTGGTAGTGAATAATGCCCCATCACCCACATAGTTACGACGGCTCCACACGAGGCCTAAGCCCCGTACCCCAAGTTCGTAAAATATACGCAGAAGGTGGATATCGTTTTGCAGAGGCTCCGCCCCCTCAAGTGAGAGAAATATTCCGACTTCACCATTTGCCCGTGCCTGATGCGCTTCTTTCGTGTTCCTGCAGATACTAATTTTCCCGGGAGACTCATCTATTTCCTCGTGGAGGAAGGCTATTTGATCAAGAGCTCTTCTTAGACCCATTTCAGGGAGGTAGTGGTTGTGGATAAAGATAGCCGAGACAATTAAGTTAAAGCCGCCCGCTTGCAACTGAGAGAGATAATCCGTTTCAACCACCTTTTTTTGTCCTCGTTCACGCCTGTTGGCTACTTCGTAGGTGAGGTCAAAGTGGGCATCGACGGTGAACGCTTTCTGGTGAAGGGTTTCTACCTGTTGTTTAAGAGAGCTGTCCATAATTCATTTTCCTACAAATTAGATGTTAATTGAACCGGTTCCAAGACCTGGGGTTGCAGAAATACAAACCTTTGCTTTTTCGTATGAAAGATTCCCTGCAAGAGGGTTTGTTTTGCAAAAAATGGGAGCATCCAGATCAAAACGGTTGATTGTGGTTTTACTCATTGCAAGATGAGCCGCTGCCAGCACACTGAGGTGAGACTCCATCATGGATCCTATCATACAGGGAAGACCTGCTGATTCAGCTATGGCGACAATCTTCAGGGCGTTGTAGATCCCACCACATTTCATTAATTTAATATTAATTCCATCAATAGCCGACTGCTCTATAAGTTTTAAGGCGTCAGCAGGCGAGAAGATGCTCTCATCGGCAAAGACGGGGAATAGCGTGTTTTCCCGGACAAAGCGCATTCCATCCAAATCACTTGCGGCTACGGGTTGCTCAATGAGATCGATGGGGATTTTTGCGCGTTCGAGTTCACGGCAGACGTATACTGCTTCTTTAGCACTCCATCCCTGGTTTGCATCTATGCGGATTAAGACATCGCCTCTAAGGTTATCGTTGATTTGTTTGAGACGTTCGAGATCTGTATAAGGATCGTCTCCAACTTTAATTTTTATTATGCTGAATCCCTCATCCACCCTTTGCTTGCACTCAGCCACCATCTTTTCAGGACTTGCAAGGCTGATGGTGATGTCGGTACTCATGTCCTGACTTTTCCCCCCTAAGAGTTGATACAGAGGAATATTGAGAGATTTTCCAAGGAGGTCATAGATAGCCATATCAATAG
This sequence comes from Desulforhopalus sp., assembly GCA_047622095.1. Classification (GTDB taxonomy): domain Bacteria; phylum Desulfobacterota; class Desulfobulbia; order Desulfobulbales; family Desulfocapsaceae; genus Desulforhopalus_A. The sequence goes on along the minus strand of JBLHNU010000040.1, from coordinate 8,381 downwards.
CTGCTTTAGCTGACGGAGAACCAATAATACAAGAGTTGAGTTTTTGAAATAGAAGTTCAGAGTTTTCCAGGGTCATGCCGGTGAGTTGTTCACCAATAAAATGCGTTGCCCCCACGATTGAAGCTACAGTTTCTCCGGTAATCACTGGAACAGGGGAGCCACTCCCATAGCCTATCTGATCACCATCTGTATGTATTTTAACGAGAACGCAATCCACCTGATTTATGGATCTAAGAGATGTGGTAAAGGTTGTCGTCAGAGGTATTGAGACAGGCTGCGTGGTAATATTAGTAATAATCATGATTTTTACTCCGACAGATATCGGTTAACCGAAATGAAGGTGTTTACATGGTGCTTGCTATAATTAGCATCTTGCGGATTTAAACTGTTTTCTCTCACCCAGCCAGAGGCATGAATGAATCTATTTTTACCTATAGAGAGGGCTACGTGGGTTACCCGGTCTGTAGTCTTTCCAAAAAACAACAGGTCACCTGGTCTGGCATCCTGATAGTGAGTCGAGACGAGGTTTTGCTGCTGCTGTTGGTGGGAATCCCTTGGAAGTATGCAGGAACACAGCTTGAAAACGGTTTGGATAAGGCCCGAACAGTCAAATCCTTTGGGCGTTACTCCTCCCCAGAGGTACTGGTAGCCAAGAAAATCTTTGGCCTGGTCTATGAGATTGTTGCTTGTAAACTGATTGTCAATACCAAAATTATCTTTTAACACCCAGCCAAGGGTGCTGTCGGGCAGGATGACCTGATACCAATTATTGTTTTCATTCGTCACAGTGAGTGTGGCTCCGATGACACCATCGCGCAACCGTTTTGATTGTCTTGATGGCGTTTCAAATATACCGATAAAATGTGACGTAACGAGTTTTTTAGTTCCACTATTATCAGTTGATTGAGGGTGGAAACTGAGCTGATCAGTACTGATCCAACTTTTATAACCATCGGTTTGGATGATTTCGCTAAATAGTGGTTGATGATTGACCACCTCAACAATTTCACCAAGTAGTCCCTGGGTGGTCACTTCACTGTTGTATGAACTGTCACGGTAATGGCTGCTTACTCCAACATTTATGGTCGCTGTTGTTGTCATAGTAGCCTTCTCCTATTTTCCTGATTGCTCTTAATTAAATATTTAAAAATCTTTGAATTGATCAATTGCTGCTCGATCGTAGCCCTTACTTGCGAGCAGGAGTTGTCGTGTATACTCATGTTCGGGTGCACTCTCCTGGAGCTGCTTTTTGGATATGCTTTCAACAACCTGACCCTGATTCATCACCAGTACATTGTTACACATATGGGATACAACAGCCAGATCATGACTCACAAGAACAAAAGTGATATTGCGTTGCACACGGATGTCCTGGAGTAGGTTGAGAACCTCGGCCTGGATGGAGACATCAAGAGCTGAAGTAGGCTCGTCGAGAAGCAGGACTTCGGGTTCCAGGATCAGTGCCCGGGCAATGGCCACACGCTGACGTTGACCACCGGATAACTGGTGAGGGAAGCGGAAGCGGAAACGGGGAGAAAGACCCACTTCATCAAGTACCTTTGCCACCCTTTCGTTAGCGTTTCCGAGTTTATGTATAGCCACCGGTTCTTTTAGGGTACTATCAATGGTGTGGCGTGGGTGTAGGGAGGCGTAAGGGTCCTGGAAAACCATTTGAACCCTTCGGTAAAAGTCGATCTGCCGTTTACGCTGCACCTCTTCTCCAGCAACTATGATGGTGCCAGTCCAACTGCGTAGTAACCCAGAAATGCAGTTGAGAACAGTTGATTTTCCAGATCCGGACTCTCCTACTAGACCGAAGCTGTCTCCTTTTTCGACGGCAAAAGAAATACCTCGGAGGGCATGATTTTTTGCCTTGCCGTGGCCAAAAGTGATGTTGAGATTATCTACAGATAGCATCAGAGTCCTCTCGAGGTAAAGTCGGATCAAAATCATCTGTGAGCCAGGAGGCATCTCGCTTCAGGGTAGGCAGTCGTGTAGCACTATCTCCAATTTTCGGGAGACAATTGAGGAGACCCCGGGTGTATGGATGAACGGATTTATGAAGGTCTGCTGCGTGAATAATTTCCATTATTTGTCCACCATACATGATGATCACTCTGTCACAAAAAGAAGCAACAAGTTCAAGGTCGTGGGAAATAAAGATAAGGCCCATGCCTCTTTTGGTCACCAGATCGTCAAGAATGGCCAGTACCTGAAGTTGTACTGTCACATCAAGGGCAGAGGTTGGTTCATCGGCTATTAATAGACGTGGTTCAGGGATGAGCATCATTGCAATCATGATCCTTTGGCCCATACCACCAGAGACTTCATGGGGGTAGAGGTTAAAAACCTGTTTGGGATTTCTGATCTGGACTGCGGCCAGCATATCAAGCGTCTTTTCTTTGGCCTCTTTCTTTTTCACTTTGCGATGGATCGAATAGGCTTCCATAATCTGCTGGCCAATAGTTCTCACAGGGTTGAGTGAATATTTAGGGTCTTGCATGACCATAGAAATCTCTTTACCGCGGATTGCCCGCATCTGTTTTTCCGTCAGTGAGAGGAGATCCTGATCTTTAAACTGTATTTTATCGCAGGTAACATTGGCATAGGGAGGGAGTAGGCGCAGGATTGCACGACCAGTGACAGATTTGCCGGAGCCCGATTCACCCACAATCCCAATTTTTTCTTTTCCAAGTGCAAAACTCACCCCACGAGCTGCATGGACCGTACCTTTTGGGGTAGGAAAGGAGATGTTGAGGTTCTGTACACTGAGGAGTTGTTCCGAATCCATACGTTGCCTATGTTATTTTCTTATTTTGCGTATGCCTGATTTAAGAGTCACTTTTAGGATCCAGTACTTCCCGTAGGCCGTCGCCAAAGAGGTTAAAGGCGAGACTGACGATAAAAATAGCTGTCCCAGGCATGGTAATTACCCACCAATGATCAATGATAAAGGCACGACCACTAGCGGTCATGGCACCCCACTCAGGCGATGGTGGTTGAGCTCCAAGACCAAGGAAGCCAAGGCCTGCCGCGGTTAAAATAATTCCGGCCATATCAAGGGTGACTCTAACGATAAGTGATGACAAACAAAGGGGCATGATATGTTTGGTGATGATTCGAAAAGAGTTGGCACCCTGGAGTTGTATTGCTTTGATAAAATCAGAGTTGCGAATTGTGATCGTCTCGCCCCTGGCGATTCTCGCATACGGGGGCCAGGAGGTAATTGAGATGGCGATAATGGCATTTTCAATACCTGGCCCAAGTGCTGCCACAAAGGCAAGTGCCAGGATGAGTTTTGGAAAGGCGAGAAAGATATCGGTTATTCGCATGAGAACCGTATCGATGAATCCGCCGAAATAACCAGAAATTGTTCCAACAAGAATACCAACAGGGGCGGCTATGATTGCAACCAGCCCGATCACATAAAGTGTAAGTCTTGAGCCCCAGATAATACGGCTGAAGATATCACGGCCCATCTCATCTGTTCCGAAAAAATGAGCACCAGATGGTGGTTGGAGCCGGCCTGTGAGGTTTGTCAGTATAGGGTCAAATGGAGCAATGAGTGGGGCAAAAATAGCGACAATTATAAGAGCTACAATGATGACAAATCCCAGCAGCGCGAGGTGGTTTTGAAGAAATTCGAGAACCCCGAGATAGAGTCTGCCGGCAGTCGCCTGCCATGCTGATGTTGGACTATCGGAGAGGAGCCAGTCCCTCCAGTTGTCTGTATTTTTTGTTTCTTGATTTGCCATAGATAGTGTATTGCGTTTCATACTGTTAGCGGGCACGTGGGTCCGCTACTTTATAAAGAAAATCCGAAAAGAGATTGACGCTTAAAAAGATAACTCCGACCACAATTGTGGCCCCCAATACTGAATTCATATCGGCATTTAATAAAGAATTGGTGAGATAGAGGCCGAGACCCGGCCATGCAAAGATTGTTTCGGTCAGTACTGAGCCTTCGAGGAGTGTGCCAAAACTCAGTGCAATAACTGTAATCAGGGGGATGCCACAGTTACCAAGAGCGTGTCCCCAGATAACCTTCCATTCAGCAACCCCTTTTACCCGTGCTGTGAGTATATATTCCTGGCGCAGTTGTTCTATCATAAAAGATCTGGTCATTCTGGAGAGATACGCCATGCTGTAGTAGCCAAGAAGTGTCGCTGGCATAATCAGGTGGAAGGCTGCATTCTTAAAGATATCCCACTCTTTTGCAAGTAGGCAGTCTATGAGCATAAAGCCGGTTACCGGATCAACTATATCCTCGTAAAAAACATCAATTCTTCCTGGACCAGGTAGTAGGTCTAGCCATGCGTAGAATACCATCAGGGCCATCAAAGCGAGCCAGAAAATAGGTAGAGAGTAGCCAAGTAAACCCACGACCCGAGTGATATGGTCAAGAAAACTTCCCCGGTAGACAGCAGAGAAAACCCCTAATGGGATGCCCACAAAGATACCGATAAGCGTTGCGATAAAGGCGAGTTCAAAGGTTGCGGGGAAAACCCGGAAAATATCTTCTAGAACTGGCTTTGCTGTGAGTACTGAGGTTCCAAGGTCACCCTGTAGAACCTTACCAACATAGATGAAAAACTGTTTCCATAGAGGAAGATCAAGGCCCATGGCAAGTCGAACTTTTTCGTACACCTCTGCTGAGGCCTTATCACCCACCACAGCAAGAACCGGATCTATGGGAACCACCCGGCCAATTAAAAATGTGATAAGTAGGAGACCAATAAACGTGACACCCACCATGATCAGCAGCTGCCCTATTTGCTTTACGGCCTTAGAAATTCGTTTTTGAGTGAATATTTCCTGCATAAAATGTTCGTGTCCAGAGGCTGAAAATAGATGTGGGAAAAAACTACCTCCCACAGATAGAATACCTGCAGGAGGTGTGTAAAACAGATCTTATTTGGTGATGTCCTTGAAAAAGTTGCTGTCAAAGCTTGGTCCAAGAATAAAGCCGTTTACGTTTGCTCTTTTGCCCAAAATTTCAATATCTTGAAACATTATGACAAAGGGAGAGTTTTTTTGAAGATCCCGTTGCAGGTCAAGGTAGATTTTGGCGCGCTTTTCAGTGTCCTTTTCAAGAACTGCAGCCTCTGTCCTCTTACTGAGTTCTGGGATATCCCAGGCATTTCTCCATGCAAGGGTCTTGGTCTTTCCTTCATCTGAATTGTCTGGGTTTCTACCAAAGGTTTCGGCATTTGTATGCGGGTCCATATAATCCGGTCCCCAGCGGCCGATATAAATGTCATGATTTCTGGCGCGGTATTTGGTCAGTGTCTGCTTACCTTCTCCAGGAATGATCTCAAGCTTTATATTTGCCTGGGCAAACGTTGCCTGTATGGCGAGAGCCATGGAGGTGGTTGGCTCAGTATTTCGGGTATCCATGGTAACGGAAAAACCGTTTTCAAGACCTACTTCTTTGAGCAGTTCTTTTGCTTTATCCACATTGAGAGAGAATGGGTTTTCTTCCAGAGCCCCAAGAAAACCTTTTGGTAAAAATGCCTGATGTACAGTCGCTTTTCCACTCAAAATGGTCTGTTCCATCCCTTTATAATCAATGAGATATTTAAGAGCCTGTTGCACTTGGGGAATCTTCAGATACTTATTTTTCTGATTTAAACCAAGGTAGTAGACCGCCCCCTTTGCTTTTTTACGAATTTTGACATCCTTATTGTCAGCAAGACCTTTGACATCATCAGTTTGCAGGTTACGGGCGATATCAATATCGCCCTTTTCAAGAAGGAGTCGTTGGGTGGTTGACTCTGCGATATGACGCAGAACAACGCGCTTGAGTTTGGGGGGTGTATTCCAGTAGGTATCGTTGCGATCAAGAATGAGTGATTCTGAAGGCTTCCATTTTTTTAACTTGTATGGACCTGAGCCAGCATAAGCGGTTTTGAGCCAGTTGTGACCAAGGTCGCCTTCTACTTCATGGGCCATAACCTCTTTCATATCCACAATTGAGCCGGGGGTGGATGTGAGGCAGTAGAGGAAAAAGGTCGGGGCGTAGGGTTTATCAATTGTGAGTTTAACAGTGTAATCGTCGAGCTTAACAATGGTTTTATCAATGTTTTCCGGAGTAAAACCGAACTGATTAAGAATAAAGGCTGGTGATTTGTTGAGTTTTATAACCCGTTGCAGCGAGAAGACTACATCATCCGCGGTGAGTTTATTGCCGGTGGGAAAAGTGATGTTGTGCCGGATTTTAAAGGTGTAGGTGACGCCGTCTTCTGCGATATCCCAGCTTTCAGCCACTCCGCCGTAAATATTACTGACGTTATCTACATCGTAATTAATAAGACGGTCATAGGCGTTTGCGGCATACTCAGCTCCTGAAAATTCAAAGATTTCTGCGGGATCGAGGGTGATAATATCGTCGATCTTGGTTCCCATAACCAGAAAATCTTTTGGAGTGCCCGCTTGGGCCAAGCCACATGTGACCAGAGCTAAAAAGCAGATACTTAGTAACAGTTTTTTCATTCGTCTCCTCCTGAGTGCGTTGAACGTTGTAAAGACAGGGTGTGCTCTACAGACAAACGGCACTGTCCCCCCCTGGCTTTAGCCATAGCCAATACAAGTACTTCTACTCCTAGTCTGTAATAAAAAAACAGACATTTAGAAGCACATTTATGGTGAACACAGTGTGTATCTCACCAAGGCACTTACCTTAGGTTCTTTTCATTTCGAAGGTTAAGGTGTAACAGATGTATGGATTAAAAAGCAATATCTGTTCCAGCGGATGCAAGAAGAAGGGTGCTACTTTTCCCGTGTGACTGGAACGTGAAGGATTTATTACGTAGCTTGAGTTCATACCCCGTCGGATTGGGGCGGGGTTGTTTGTTCCTGTAATATTGTTACATATTGGTAAGGTCCATACCTTTATGACATGGGGGCAAAAAGATGTACCTTCCAGAAACATATATTGAAAATAAAACCATAGTTATGGTTTTACAGAACTGTGGGCTTTAAATTTCCCATCTTCACTGATACGTATAATCACGGCACTTTTTGCCGGGTCTCCACTTGCATTCATATTAAGTACGCCAGAGACACCGTCAAAACCTGAAATTTGTTCAAGCTGATCTTTTACTTTGGCACGAACTTCAAAAAGAGTACCATCCAGTGAATCCAGTCGAGAGATTGCAGTTACCAGGAGGTTGGCTGCATCGTAGCCAAGGGCAGAAAAACCGGAGGGAAGTGCTCCTGTTTTCTTCTCATACTCTTTAACAAAGGCAAGAGCTGTGCCTTCGACACCATAGGGGCTGAAGTGGGAGCTAAAGAACAGTCCTTTACAGAGATCTCCGCAGGTTTCCATCAGATCAGAGGACTCCCAGGTATCTCCACCCATAATAGGCTTATCCCAGCCAGCATCTCGAACCTGTTTTAGAATTCCAGGAAGCTCAATGGCATATTGAGGCACAAAGAGTACTTCTGCACCAGACGCTACGATTTTTGCAAGTTGTGGACTCAGATCACTCGGGTCAGATTCAAAGCTCATAAATGCAACGACAGAACCTTCTCCCTGCGCTTCTTCAAAAGATTTTTTAAAAAATTTGGCTAATCCTTTAGGGTACGCGTTGTCTTGATCGAAAAGTACTGCAGCCTTTTTTGCCCCAAACTCTTTAATGGCAAATTTAGCCATGGCTTCCCCTTGGAAGTCATCCAGAAAACATGCACGAAAGACGAAGGGACGATTTTTGGTGGTTGCGGGGTTGGTTGATGTCGGAGTAATCATGGGAGTTTTAAAGGATGCAGCAATACCACCAACAGGAATTGCATTAGCACTGGCGTTGGTTGCGACGATTCCTAACACTCTATCACGAGTGATAAGTTTTAAAGCTCCACTGACGGATTTTTCGACTGTAGAGGTGTTATCAATGGAGATAAACTTGACAGGATATTTTTTCGTACCCACAAGGATACCACCTTTTTCGCTTATTTGACTTTCCAGAAATTGCGCACCCGCAAGGCTATCGACACCCATACTGCTATAGGGACCTGTAAGCGGAAGGTCTATACCAATGTTAATAGTATCAATGGCATACGTCGTCGGAACAAAGGTGCCAAGAAGAAGTAGAGTGGATAAGAAAATTGATATACGATTGCGACTTAACAACATAGCTGGTCTCCAAGGGTGCTATATAAACAGGGGGTGGTTAACATCAGATTATACGATTGTTATGTATATCCTGCGAACCATCAATTATTATTAAAGAGATGAATAAGATACTATTTATGGTTCTTCAGGGTTGCGCGTACTTATCTGTATGGTCCAGTAGTAATAGGTTGTGCACGAGATGAAGGAGCAAAACGATCTATTTTTTAAGATTTTGTTGCTTCGTATATTTTCTGCCTTCCCCTTCCCTCCC
>JBLHNU010000039.1:0-52279 GCA_047622095.1 Desulforhopalus sp. | reverse complement strand
CGTACATGGAAGTCTCCTTTTCTTGAACTTTGAGCGGTTCAGAATTGTGAGACTTCCATTATATTCCCGTAATTGTCAAACTTTAGGAGTCCACCGGCAAAGCCGGTGGTTTACCCGTTGTTTATTACAGGAGGTTTAAAATGAAAACTTTAATTTTGCTAGTCACTTTTATTGCAACATTACAAGGAGGGAGCGCCAACTGGGGCTATGCCAAAGATTTACATGTAACATTTCTAAATCCGGGCAACGCTAAGGATGCAGGGGTCTGGTATCTCGTTTCTAATTTTATGCAGGCAGCTGCCGATGATCTCGATATAGCTCTAGAAGTACTCTATGCAGACCGCAATCATATAAAGATGCTAAACCAGGCAAAGCAAGTTGCGAACCGCACCAAAGCTCCTGACTACGTAATAATGGTCAACGAGAAGCTTATGGGAAAAGAAATGCTTCTTCTCTTTAAAGATTCTAGCTCCAGAATATTTTTTATACATAATGGGCTAACTGAAAAACAGAGAAAAGAAGTTGGTAACGAACGCGGTAATATTAAAAACTGGATTGGTACAATTGTAACAGATGAATACCAGGCAGGATATAAGCTGATCCAAGAACTCTATCGCTCGACAAAGGAATCTCCGAAAACATTGGGCATCACTGGAACAAAAGCGACACCGGTTTCACTGATTCGTCTAAAGGGAGTAGAGGATTATATTGCAGAATCGGGGCGAGGAGAACAGGTGCAAGTCGTTTATGGTAAATGGAGCTATGAGGACGGGAAGGAAAAGGCTCTCGCATTATTAAAACGCCATGATGATACTAATATGATTTGGGCTGCTAACGACTCGATGGCTATGGGGGCCTATGATGCAACACAAGAGGTTGCTCCCCAGCGAAAGATCCTTGTAGGAGGTTTAGGAGGTTTTCCAGATACGCTTGAAAGTATAAAAAAAGGCGGTATGAAGGTGACCGTGGGAGGAACTGTTATGACTGGAGCCTGGGCCTTAATCTTGATCAATGATCATCATTTTGGCCTCGATTTTATTGGTGATATCGGTACGCATATAAAAGTGGATCATAATACCGTTATAAATACAGCCGAAACTGCAGACCGTTTCGCTGACGTTGTTCTCAACCACCCCCAGGAAATTGATTTCAGAAAGTTCTCAAAAAAGTTCAATCCAAGTCTTACCCAATACGACTTTTCCTATGAAAAAGTTTGCCAGGCAAGCAAACTTTTAGAAAAAGAATAACGGCTATAAAAAATCATTGAGAACGTCAAATATGAATATATTTTTGGGGAAAAACAATCGATCCTTAACTTGGAAAACGATTTTTTATATTCTACTTTTTAGCTCGTTTTTTACGATTCTTGCAAGTGCATTGCAATTATACCAATCCTATCAGGAAGATATCGGCCTCATAGGCGCGCGCATGGATTTGATCCAACAGAGGTATCTCGATTCATTATCCACAAGTGTTTGGGAGGTCGATAAAGAACAAATAGAAATTCAGCTAAAAGGTATCTTGAGTCTGAGCGATATACAATTTGTCAACTTGCAGGAACGAACACAAGAACTCTCTTTTACCATGGGGACTACAAATACCGAAAAAACCATCACCAGGAAGTTTCCCTTAGAGTATTCTCTTGATGAAATAGAACCAATTTTTCTGGGCGATTTAATTGTTGTTGCAACCCTGGCAAATGCCTACCAGCGAACACTCAACAAATTGTTCCTTATTCTGGCGACGCAGGCAGTTAAGACGTTCTGCGTATCCTTTGGTATTCTCTATATTATCTATTATCTGATTACGCGACACTTGACAGCAATAGCGCATTATTCCAGATCATTAAACCTCAACAATTTAGAGACACCTCTGCTCCTTAATCGCAAACCACAAGGAAATGGCCACCAAGATGAATTGGGGCAGGTTGTTCACTCTTTAAACGAGATGCGACGAGGGTTGAAGAATGAGATTGCCGAAAGGGAAAAAATTGGGGTGAAGTTGTTGGGACAAGAAGAGCAATTTCGAAAAGCTGTTACTTTGTCGCCGCTCCCCTTAATGATTCATTCGGAAGATGGGAATGTAATATTTATAAATGAGGTCTGGAAAGAATTAACCGGATATACAGAACAAGACATACCAACAATTGCAGAGTGGACAGAAAAAGCCTATGGAGAAAGAAAAGAGGCTGTTAAGGAAGACATCTCCAAGCTATACAAATTAAACCAAAGAATTGATGAAGGATCATATAACGTTACGGCAAAAGACGGTAGGACCTTAATTTGGGATTTTTGTTCAGCACCTCTTGGGAAAATGATTGATGGCAAAATGTTAGTTATCTGTAAGGCAAAAGATGTCACCGAACAAGTGGCTGGAGAAAAAGAGAGAAAAAAACTCATAAACCGTCTAAATCAAGCCAATAAAATGGAGTCTATTGGCAATTTAGCAGGTGGTATTGCTCACGATTTCAATAATATTCTTTCAGCCGTACTTGGTTTTTCTGAACTTGCCCTTGATGAGGTTGAAAAGGGAACAACCATGGAGGGTAATCTGCGAGAAATTTATGCTGGTGGCCTGCGAGCAAAAGAAATAGTCAACCAGATACTCGCTTTTGCCCGACAGTCTGACGAGGAAAAAAAGCCTACTCGAGTCGATGTAATTATTGTTGAAGCTCTTAAACTCATCAGTCCCTCTACTCCATCCACAATAGAAATCAGAAAAAATATTGAGAGTTCTTCTCTGGTAAACGGAAACACTACCCAGATTCACCAGATAATAATGAACCTCTGTACTAATGCTGCTCATGCAATGCAGGACGATGGTGGAATAATGGAGGTGACGCTGAAAGATGTCCTTTTAGGCGAGAATTCCAGTATACCTGCAGGTCTTGAAAAAGGAAAATATATCGAATTAGCCATATCTGATAACGGTAGTGGAATAGAGGCTGAACATATTGACTCGATTTTTGATCCGTATTTTACGACAAAGGAGACGGGAAAAGGAACTGGAATGGGGTTGGCAATGGTCCGTGGAATTGTTGAAAGCTATGGTGGGACAATTTTAGTTGAGAGTAGTCCTTCTGTTAAAACAATATTTACCATTTATCTGCCGATTACCAGTAATCGGGAGAATGAAATCACATTTAAAAACAAGACACTACCGGAGGGAGATGAGCATATCCTTTTTGTTGACGACGAACCTCCAATTGCCCGCATGGGAAGCAGGATTTTAGAAAGTCTCGGTTATCAGGTGACAACCAGAACCAGTAGTATCGAGGCGTTGGAATTATTCAAAGCAAAGCCTGATGATTTTCAATTAGTGATCACCGATATGACCATGCCTTACATGACTGGAGATCAATTTTCTATTGAATTAAAGAAAATACGAGGTGATATTCTTATTATTCTCTGTACAGGTCACAGCAATAAAATCAATGCAGGAATTGCTCAGGATATTGGCATTAATGCTTTCACGTATAAACCATTTTCAAAAGCTGATCTTGCCGATTGTGTAAGGGAGGTTTTGGATAACGCTTGAGATTATCAATACGAACCTTGCATTAAATAACTATTCCGAAATTATTACCTTATTCCTGTATATGTCATACGTGATCATGCCCTGAAATGCCACTCGAAATGGAGCATTCTGAAAGCAGAGATAATTCCAGATTCTCTTTGTTTTTTCTTTGTGTAAATTGTTAGGAATCGTACTCGATACCACAACAGTGTTAGTCAGTTTTTGAATCAAAGCATATGAAATACCAGCGAGGATAGTACGCTCAATCAGCTTACCTCTTCAAAATGGAGCAACTGCTGGGTAGAGTTTTTACTTGATTTGAAGATGGTCCAGTTTGAAGATCAACAGGCTAAAGATAATATTGGAGACTCAGCTGATCAATTACGTGACCCAGCGTTTTTGTCTTTTGTATGTTGCATAATCTCTATGATCTTTTCTCGCCCAGGGGGGTGGAAAAACGATATGTTGCTTTTCCTGCAGATTTTGCTTCATACAATGCTTTATCTGCCAATTTTAACACAACAGTTATATCTTTACTGTCGTAAGGGTAGAAAGCTATGCCAATAGATGCTGAAACTGTACAGCTTACCTTTTCTAACAATAACGGTTTTTCTATTTCACTTATCAATCGCTGGCAAACAACTTCTGTCTCCAATTTGCCCCGGTATCCAGGCTCAAGCAGAACAATAAATTCATCACCACCTACTCGTGCCACCGTGTCAGTTACTCTTAATATTTCTAATAGGCGGCCTGCAATTGCCTTTAACATGAGATCGCCAATGTCATGCCCGTAGGTATCGTTGACAGGCTTGAACCCATCAAGGTCAATACAAAGAACTGCAAATCCCTCCTCTTGTCGAAGCGCCCTTGCTTCTGCATGCTGGAGACGTTCATCAAGTAAACGGCGATTAGGAAGGTCGGTTAAAGGGTCATGGGTTGCTATTTGCATTATCCGATCATGCATTGACATAATTGCATTGGAAATACTCTCAAGTTCAAGTGATTCGGAATGATCGAGCTTTAATTCTCCCTTTGCTTGTTCTTCGAATTGATTCACCTTATTCGATATATCACGAAGTGGCGATATGACCCGTTTTTTGAGTATTAAATTAATAGACCACAGTAGTAACAAGGCTGCTAATAACACTGCGGAGCCGTTCCACATTAGGAGCTTTTTAGCTTCAAGCATTACATAGCGAGGTGTTCGTACCTCCACACTGACACTACCTCGTTCAAGCAAAGGCAAGTTAAATGTTACCACTAAAAAATCATTATCTTGTTCCGTAACAAAGCTGTCAGTGATGTCCTCTTCATTGTCAGTCCAGACGACAGGAGAGTCTGACGTATTAGTGCCTTTAAAAGCAAAATCAATTTTTAGTTGATCTCGCTTCTTCATTAAGTAAGATTCGTCAATTTTACGTGTCATTGCAATCATTCCAACCGGCTCAAGTTTTTCTTCACTGTCAAATATTTCTGAAGCACCAACGAGATACAAAAGACCGCCTGTTTTTACTACTCCGGATTCTTCGTGCAGGCCAACGATGAACATCCTGTGCACTGCGAGTACCATATTTCTATCAATAGGCTTGAGATTGAGAAGATCCTTCGTGATAGTCCCCCCCCATATCAATCTGCCATCATCGTGGACATACATAATATCATTGATCGCCAAATTAGAAAATGTATTGGCCGCCAAATTCGATTTTATGTATTTATCGTTACCATCTTGAATGAAGTTATAGCTGTCGTCCCATACAGCCCAGTCAGTAACAGTTCTTGTTAATTCATTTGATTCTGCTCGAAAAAGTTTATAAACCCGCAGGCTGTTTGTAATGGCACGTTCATAGTCTTGGCGTATTAGTGCAGGCCAAAAAAACAAATAGGCGTTGGTCACACTGATCAACATAAAGCCTGCAAGGATAACGGTGAGAATAAAATATATTTGTCTCTGGATAGGCTCTGCTTTTTTTATCATTTTCAAGTAGATATATCCTTCGATTAGAAAAAACAGTTAATATGTAGTTCTGAAAAAGCCAGCTAGTAACGTGTTATCGACCACAGGCTTGTGTTGAAATGGAGTAGATCTCTCTGCTTCAAAAACTCACAATTGTCTTTGAAAAGATGAAAAAACCAGAGTGTCTAAAACTGCGTCTTAACTGAAGCTGAAGAGGAGTATAAAAACAACCCATGATATATTACAGTTCCGATATTACCCGACACCTCTTGTTTTAAAATGAGCCCTGCTATAATTGCAGGACTCATATTATTTTAATAAGCAATTAGCAATTAGCAATTAGCAATTAATTGCTCCCTCATATTTTAAAACTGTCCACAACAGTTTTGAGTTGATTTGCAAGTCGCTGCAAGTCCGTACTGGAGTTATTCACCTGGCTGCTACTGCTTGAGATATCTTCAGCAGCCTGGTTGACCATAGCTATGTCTTTGGTAATGGAGTCTGCAACAACGGTCACCTGACTTACATTTTCGTTGACTTCTGACAGTCCCATTGCCGCCTGGTTGATATTGCTGGCAATTTCTTTTGTCGCAGCTGATTGCTCGCCAACTGCATTTGAAATTGTTGCCACTATATCATTAATGCTGTTTATAACATTCGTGATTTCCTGGATCTCATTCTCTGTGGTTGAAGTAGTAGACTGTACATCATCAATCTGTTTCTTGATGTCGAGAGTGGCCTCAGCTGTCTGTTTGGCAAGTTCCTTGATCTCGTTAGCAACAACAGCAAACCCTTTGCCTGCCTCACCAGCTCGTGCGGCCTCTATGGTGGCATTCAAGGCAAGTAAATTTGTCTGCTCTGATATCTCTGTGATTGCCTCAGTTACCTTACTGATGGCTGCTGCAGATGCGCCTAGTTCCGCCATACGAGCAGATGTTTTTTGTGCCTGTTTGACTGCAGACTCAGAAACAGTGTGCGCCTGTTCGGCATTTGCGGCAATTTCATTGATAGTTGCTGTCATTTCTTCTGCTGCACTAGCAACCATTGAGGTGTTTGTGGTAGATTCTTCCATGGCTGCAGCCACATTGTTCATATTGACACTCATCTCTTCTGCCGCGGATGCAACATTTTCAGAAAGTGAAGTTGTCTGACTCGAGTTTTCGTCGAGTTCTCCAGCAATGCTTGAAAGGCTAATCGATTCCCGATCGACGGCCCCAGTGTTCTCGGCAATCGTACCTATCAGGCCTTGGAGTTTAGCCAGAAAGGCGTTGAACCAACCGGCAAGTTCGGCTATTTCATCCTTTGCCTTTATATCGATACGTTTGGTTAGATCACCTTCGCCTTCGGCAATATCCTGAAAACTCACGATCATTGATTTGAGGTTACCGACGATGCCAATTGCAATAACAATACAAAGGGTAATAATACCACCGAAGATAAGACCGGCAGTGATAAGCATGGTAACGATACTTTTCTTGACTTGGCCGCTTATCTCGGCTGTCATTTGCCCTTGATAGGTGCCAATGTTATCCAGATACACACCGGTACCAATCCACATTTTAGTTCCTGGGATCAATTCAGCATAACTGATCTTGTCTACATCACCAGCACCTGGTTTTGGCCAGTTATATGTTACAAAGCCTCCTCCTTTCTGGGCTGCATCACGTAATTCCTTAATAAGATAGACACCATTCTTGTCTTTTGTGTCTGACATATCTTTACCTTGAACTGCTTTTTTAGGTGGAAGTGCAATACATGTTGTATTTTCGTAAACAAAATAATACCCGGATTTGTCATCTTCAAAACGGATATCGTCTACAAGTTTTCGGATGACCTCTGCCTTATCGTTATTATCGGTAATATTTGCGATAGCGTGCCCAACTGTGAGAGCCATGGAGTGGGAGGCAACCTGGATTTTTGCCTTTTGGTCGGCAAGCATAACTTCACCTGTTTTGATTATTCCCATATCCCGAGCTTTATTGCCGTTTTGAACAGCAAAGTAGATCATTACGAGAAAGAGCACCAAGATCGCCCCAATGATAAGGAACATTCGTTGTTTTACCGTAAATCTGTTTAGCATGTGATTCTCCTTTTTTAGAAATTCCAGGGCCGAATATTGGCATTGAATGCTTTTGACAGCAGGACAAAGCCATAATGCAACACTGTTCTCTATTATCAGTATAGGGGAGAATTTTCCAAAAATGAAATTTTTAAAATGATGACATTTATAAATTTAACTTATAATAGGAGGGGTTGTTTCAGGAGGACCTTGATGTTCAAGATAATGACATGAGAAACGCCAAAGTTGAAGATATGTTTGAATGTATACTTTTATCAGATTCGGCAGTGCAGAGTGAAGCAGGCACATGTTTTCAAGGTTCCCTGGCAGCAGGAAGCTACTCTTTGTTCTATATCGCATCCCTTAAGACTTCACGAATAGTAACGGCGAGTTTATTGATTTCCACAGGTTTCATGACAAATCGCTTGATCCCTTTCTGTAGTGCCTCGTCTTCAGATATCTGATCTGAAAATCCGGTATTGAGGATGATGGGGATGTTACCCCGGATGGCAAGGAGCTCTGAAGCAAGCTTACCTCCCGACATTACCGGCATAGTCATATCGGTAATAACCAGATCAAATTTATTGGGCTCTTTAGCGAAAACGTGCAGTGCTTCAACACTGCTTGTGTAACCAGTTACGTCATATCCCAGTTTTGACAGTCGGGCACTCATCATATTGACCAGCATAATCTCATCATCAATAAACATAATTTTTTCATTTCCCCTCGGTAATTGTTCATCTATATCCTGTTGGCGGGATACGGCAACATCCGCTATGGGGAGGTACACATTAAATTCGCTGCCTTTTCCCATCTCACTCTTGACAGTAATCAGGCCCTGGCAATCTCGTACGATTCCATGAACTACAGATAAGCCGAGACCAGTTCCTTTGTCCTTACTCCGGGTTGTGAAAAACGGGTCAAATATCTTGCTCAGATGTTCAGTAGGCATTCCGACACCGGTATCGAGTACTGTTAGTTTCAGGTGATTGCCAACAATGTTACCTAAATTGCGGGCTATGAAATCCTGATCAAGATACGCTTCTTTTAGGGAGACGGTAAGAGTGCCACCATCCTTCATCGATTTGCCGGCGTTGGTACAAAGATTCATCACTATTTGGTGTATCTTTGTCGTATCACTGAGTACCTTTTCATCCGATTGGAGGTTCTGTTCGATGTTGATAGATGTCGGCAGGGATGCACGCACTAGTTTTAACGCTTCCGTTACAACGAGAGAGACCTGGAGGGGTTCTTTCTCGTCAGTAGATTTTCGGGCAAACGTTAATATCTGCTGAACCAGATCTTTGGCCCGGTTACAGGCTTTGAGCATTTCCTTAAGATACTGTTCAATTTTTGTGTCAGGAGGGGCTTCCAGGGTAGCTAGGTCGCAGTAACCCATTATTGCTGACAATATGTTATTAAAGTCGTGGGCTATACCTCCTGCAAGCGTGCCTATTGCTTCAAGCTTTTGTGATTGTGAGAGCCTAAGTTCCATGCGTTTTCGCCCAGTGAGATCTCGGATTGCGGCCATCCTGACATCTTTTCCGGCATATTCCATTTGTCGTACTCTGATTTCAATTGGAATTGTATCTCCGTTCTTACGGCGGCCCAATGTCTCATAAGGTCTAAGGTTTCTCTCTTCCACTCGTTTTGTCACTTCGTTGATACATTCAGGTGCGATGATAGTAGGCAAAACATGTTTCCCCTCTAATTCTGACTTGTCGTATCCAAATAGCGAGAAAAATGGATCGTTTCCATGAAAAAACACACCCTTGTCATGGACAACAATGGCTTCCCAGGTCGCATTTGAAAGTTGTCGGAATCGGGTTTCACTATCCTGCAAAGCAATTTCGGCACTCTTTCTCTGTTTTATGTTTACAAGTAATCTGATGATTGTCCCGAGAAGGGCACAGATGAGAAAAAGTACCATCCAGATCTGAAACTTGTATGCCTGGTAAAGTGAAAACGGGCGGTTGGTAATCAGACTGTCTGTGGGCAAAGTAGATTTGTCAATGTTGAAACGGTTAAGTTGGTTATAATCGAATACATATCTGTTATTGCCCTCAAGTCTCACAGGTATCGTATATGGAGCTGTACCCTCAAGTATTTTTCTGCCGATTTGGGCCATGCTTTTGCCCTGATAATAGCCGCTTATCACCCTGCCCCCTACAACGCCATTACCTATGTTGAACTCAAGAAGGCAGTAAACTGGAACTTTACTCACTTGTGAGAGCAGGGTACCTGTAATTCCATAGGTGGAATAGGCTCCGTCCCTGTCTGAAAAATAGGATCCCAGCAGAACCACTGTTGTCGGGCTTAGTCTGGCAATTTCATCTTGGAGCTCCGCCATGGAGAGATTTGTTGAATGACGAATGTGGACTTTGTCTGACAGCTCATCAAGATCGGAGTCTATATCTTTGGCCCAGGCCCGTCCTGTTTTGAGATAATCATTAATAATGAACACCTCCGTCGTTTCCGGATGGTTTTTGAGGGCCAGTTCAACTGTTTCCCTGGCTGAAAATATCTCGGCAACCCCTGTGAAGTTGTCAAGACCCGCCAGTTGCTCACTGGTGAAATCATTAACTCCGCAAAAAGAGACCGGAACATCAGGGAAAAGTGTGTCACGGTAGAGCCGCAAAAAATCGTAGGCGTTATTATCAGAGACGAGGATGAGGGCGAATGGAGTCTTCTGGTATTTGACCTGCAAATATTGGCGGAAAATCTCAAAATAATCGGGAGAAAAAAACACCTTAGTGTCCATATTTTCTATATGGATGGTCAGGTTGTTCTGAATGGGATGAAGCTCATCTTCCACTCCCTGGACGATATCTTCAATCCAAGTCATTTTCTGGTTATAGGAATTAAGCAGGAGGATATTTCGAGGTTTAAGGGGAGACGTTGCCAAGGAGTGAGCGGCCTGACTTGTACACAGGATCATAGATACCATTGCCAAAATGACAAAGGGTATGGCAAATAATCTCATTCGTACTCCCTCTATGCTAAACCGATTTGTAATGCAACAAGAGTTTCCGCTTGATATGACTAACAAAAGAATATCAGAAAACAGTTGGAATAACAACTTAGCGGTTTTGTGGACATCTAAACCGATAGTCTTTATTATTTTATTCATGACCTGCCTCCTTGATTTTGGCTCTGAGTTGATCGTTGATTTTACCTTTTTCAACTTGACCCACGTTGGCAAGGTAGGCAGGACTATTTCGCCAACGTGTTAACCATGATATCTAGAGGAACCTTTTAACGCCTGTTACAATTTAACAAAACCACCCACGTCTAACCACCTTTATGAGTCATGGGCTAAAATAGGCTTTCGTCTTTCCTAACTAAAGAGTAAAATTGAATTCACTCAGGCGAGTAAAAATTCTTAGGCATGAAAAACCGTATTGAAGGTACCACACTCAGTGGGGGGTACTAAATGAGATCAAAAGCGTCATACAAAGAGCTTGAACAACGAGTAGAGGCCCTTGAAAAGGAACTTGATAGCTACAAAATTGATAAAGACTCTGATCGAATCAATCAGCAGCACCTGGAAGCTATCCTCAACAACACTAACATGCCAATCTATCTGAAGAATACTGACTATAAATACATCTTCATGAACCGCCAGTTGGGGTGTCTTGCCCATGTGGCCCATGACCAGGTGCAGGGCATGGACGATTTTACTATCTTCCCGGAACCGACTGCGAAGCTTTTTCGTTCACAAGATGAGGAGGTTGTTGCGCGTCGAGCTTTGATTGAATTCGAAGAGACCATTCTCCTGCCCGATGGAATACAAACATTTATAACAGCCAAGTTTCCATTGTTTGACAATGAAGGCAAGGTGTTTGCACAGATATTACCGACCGCAAGAAAACTGAAGGCGAATTAAAGGAAGCTGAAGAAAAATATCGTGGCATCTTTGAACATTCCCCTCTGGGGATTATACATATAGATAAAGAAGGGATTATTACAGCAAGTAACGAGAAATTAGCAGAAATTTTCGGTTTCAGCATAGAGAACATTGTCGGCTTTGATTTACTACAATCTTTACAAGATGAACAAGCACGAGCGGCCATCGTCTCAGTACTTTCTGGTAAATTAACTCATTGCGAAGGATATTATAAGTCTGTCACTGGTGGTGGAACCCCATATATTCGTTGTGTTTTTGCTCCAATATCTTCAAATGACGGGGCGATAGTTGCTGCCATTGGTATCATTGAAGATGTAACCAGGAAAAAGGGAGCAGAAAAAGCACTGCAGAAAGCACATGACGAATTGGAACAGCGAGTTGTTGATCGTACTGCTCAACTTGACCGAAAAACAGAAAGGCTTGTGGAAACCAATGTCGCTCTCAAAGTTTTGCTGGAAAAGCGAGATGAGGATATAAAAGAACATGAAGAGAAGGTAATGTTTAATGTTGAAAGATTAATCAACCCTTACCTGGAAAAATTAAGAATGAGGTGCAACCAAGCTTCTCAAGAAGCTCTCCTCAAAATTATACAATTAAACCTTGATGAAATTACATCTTCCTTTCAGCATAATCATAAAAGCATCCTTTCAAACCTCACCCCTACCCAAATTCAAATTGCTGACTTAATCAAGCAAGGACACACAACAAAGGAAATCGCATCTCTTTTAAATCTATCCCCATCAACTATTGCCTGCCATCGGCAAGATATTAGAAAAAGGCTTTCCTTGACAAACAAAAAAACAAACCTTCAAGCGGCTCTCACAACCCATTCATAACAACTAGACCACCTAGGCGTTACCTGGTTGTTTTTTACCCATTGTCAATGCCTGTAGAGTAACCGTATAATTATAGTACGGGAGCAGAAGACAAAGGGTCTTGTCCCTGATATCATTCGCTATCTATTTTTTATAGTTTGTGGCTTCCCATTCTTTGTTAAACGGCCCTCTCCTGTTGGTGAATTTGAAAGACCAGATGTACTGTTTACGAGATGATTGTTTTTCTCTGCTATTAGGTAAACTTTAATGGAGGTACACAATGTCCTTACTTCAACAAAACATCGTCTATCTATGGCTACTACCTGTTGTTACTCAACTAGTTATTCCACTTGGTATGTTACTGATATGGCTTATCAAGCAAGTGCCTATCGTCCAAGTTAGAAAATCAACAGTGTCAACCTAAATATTGCAGACAGATGACAAGAAAACATGAAAAAGGTAACAAGTCAGGCTGGTCTTGTTCCTGTTGTAAAGTTTCTGCGACACTGTGGAATGATAGCATTGATAAAGGAGACAGTTGAGCTTGAACGAGGTGACAATACGCTATATGATTCTGTTGACGCGTTGTTTCTCACCGTATTCGCTACCATAGGTGGAGCACGAGCTTTGAGTGGTGTAACTACGGTATGGGCAGATGGTATTTTAAGGCGGTTGGTTGGCTGGCTGGGTGACAATTCCTGACAACAGTACCCTTGGTTGTATATTTCGGACTTTCAGAGAGCGTCAGGTATCTCAACTTGAGATATTGAACCATCAATTGCGTGGAAAGATATGGAGAAAGGCGTTGAAGAGTGGTGATGCATATACCAGTAACGGAGTTGTAAAATTCACGAAACAGTTGTTGGCTCATTTACCGAAGAGTCAAACTATTTTATTTCATGGTGACAGTGGATTTTTCGACGGTAAACTCTTTGAGCTGCTCGACCATTTTTGTCAGGGATATTTGGTCAAAGTCAAGCTCAAGGGATTGAAGGAACTGCTTTTCGCGCAAGCATGGAAAATGATCCCTGACAAACCTGGTTGGGAGCCCTCAACAGTACGCACGTTCCTGATTAGAGTGGCCCCATACCGGGGACTGTTCCCATCCTGCAGGAAGAAAAACATGTCCCCCTTCCTTTTCTTTTGAATTTGCTGCTTGCTCCGAATCCAGAGTAATAAGAGATAATCTCCATAGCCAGTAAGCACCCAGTTTTTATACTATAAATGCAAGGGCCCTATATACCAAAAACCCCAGCCACTCATGCAGCACCTCACTGCTTAACCGCAGAGCTCCGGCATTTGGCATAAAGGAATTCAAGTTCAAAGGTTTTCGGTCAATAAAATGGGTGGGAGCAGCCAACACCTCAAAACCGACCTGCTCAAAACACCACTTGGCCCGTAGCATATGCATGCTGCTGGTGACCAGTAAAACGGTTGTCTTATTTTCCTGCACCAAAATATTGTAACTCTTGCGTGCATTTTCTACAGTGGTTCTACTCTCTTTTTCCAGCCAATCAACTTTGCCCCCAAAGCCACTAACCAGATCATAGGCCATGGTCTCAGCCAGACTGCGTTGTTCTTCCCCGCGAACAGATCCACCGCTCAATAGCACTGGCAGGCCGGTTGTCTTTTGGAGAAAAGCACCATACCTGACCCGCATAAGCTGTTCTCGACCACTCACCGGTTCTCCAAACTCGGGAGCATACTCATCCTGGCTAGCTGATAAAATGATAATTGCCTGGGCCCGAATATTTGTCAGCTGCCTGGGTGCCAGTGGTGGATCTTGCTCCAGAGTTTGGGCCAGAAAAGTGGCTATCACTGGGCTTGCCAGAAGCCAGAGACTAAGAAGAGCAACAAAGCAGAGAAACTTTGAGGTCTTTAGGGCACGGTGCCTTATTCTCCAGGCAATCAGCAACAGGAGTATCTGACTAAATGGGGGCAGCAACATGCCTTTAAGAAAATAGCGAAAATCCATAGTAAATATTCATTCTCCTACCTTTGAATACTAGTTTTTTCGGGGGGCGGGGGGGGAAGACTCTCTCGATTATTTATTTATCCAGAATATTGAGCGAGTAAAAGTCAGTTTACAGGGATTTAGCCGTTGGACATACGATATAAAGTCCAACCCAGTTTTTCCAGGTTGAACCTTTTATCTTTTATTATAGCAAATCTGTACCAGATACCTGTTAGGCCCTGCTGGTGATCTCAATGAGGTGGTAACCAAACTGTGTCTTCACAGGACCAAGTACCTTTCCTATCTCTCCGGAAAAGACAACTTCATCAAACTCTTTAACCATCTGACCAGGGGAGAACTCACCTAAATCGCCACCCTGTTTTCCCGATGGGCATTTTGAATGTTGACTGGCGACTTTTGCAAAATCATCGCCTCCTTCGATCATTTTTTTCAGTGCACTGCATTCAGATTCATTAGGTACCAGAATGTGTCGGGCGCTTGCTTTAGCCATGGTATATCTCCCTGCATTGTTTAATTTATAAATCGGTAACTTTTCACTACCGCTAATTCACTACATTTTAAACTGTTACGACATCTTTTCCAATTCAAGGTCAATCTCATCTATCTTTTCCTGGGCTTCTTCCCACTTACCGTAATACCTATCAAGGTGTCGTTTACAGTCCTCATACGCCTCATTGGTTTGGGCCCAAGCTATTTCATCACTATAGAGAGCAGGATCGGCCATCTTCTCTTCTAGCTCTTCCTTATTCTTCTCCAACTCTTCGACCTTAGCTTCTGCTTTTGCAAGCTGATTAAGCCATGGCCCAGCCTTGCGACTTCTTTCCTGACGTTTCTGAGCTTCCTGGCGTTTTTTCTCTTTACGATTTTCGGAACCATCAGAACTTGATTGGTTCTCTTTTTTAGAAGATTTATCCCCTTTAACTTTCTCCGGTTTTTCCAGAGCCTCAAGTTCTTCGACTTTTCGTAAGTACTCTGTGATGTTTCCTTCAAACATCCTGATCTTTCCATCGCGAACTTCAATTACTTTATTTACAAAGCTATCAAGAAAATAACGATTATGGGATACCACGACAATAGTACCATCATACTGCGCCATTGCCTCCATCAACACGTCCTGCGAGCTCATATCCAGGTGGTTAGTAGGCTCATCAAGCAGCATACAGTTTGCAGGAACCGCAATCATTTTAGCAAGAGCAAGTCGACTTTTTTCACCACCGGAAAGAACAGCAACTTTTTTATCTACCTCCTGACCACGAAAAAGAAATGCGCCAAGCAGAGACCTGATCTGAGTAATGGTCATATCTTCGCCGGCAAAAGACATCGTCTCAAGCACAGAAAGGGTGGGAGTAAGTTCCTGGGCCTGGTGCTGTCCAAAGTAGGACATTTTCACGTTTGAACCGAACTTAATCTTTCCGGAATCGGACTCAATTTCGCCTGCAACAATCTTGAGAAAAGTAGATTTACCCGCGCCATTGACACCAACAACAGCAGCTTTATCACCTCTATTTAAGAGAAGCTCAGCTCCTGCAAAGACCTTCTTCTCTTTAAAAGATTTACTCAATCCGTCAATTTTAAGCACATCTCTGCCCGATGACGGAGCAGGAGGAAAACTAAACTTTATTGAATTTTCATCATCAGAGAGTTGAATAAGTTCCATTTTTTCGAGTTGCTTAACCCGGCTCTGTACCTGCCGCGCCTTGGTTGCCTTAGCTCTGAACTTATCGACAAATTTCATGGTCTGCTTGATCTTTGCCTGCTGATTTTCATAGGCCCCTTTTTCTATGGCCCTTCGTTCAATTTTTTCGGTGGTGTAATAGGTATAGTTGCCCTTATAGACATCAATTTTACCTAAGCTAAGCTCCCAGATGCGCTCGGTTGTCTTATCAAGAAAGGTCCTGTCATGGGAAATGATCACCATGGCACCGCCGTAATTTTTCAGAAATTGCTCGACCCAGGTCAGTGATACAATATCAAGATGGTTTGTAGGCTCATCCAAAAGAAGAAGCGAGGGCGATTCAAGAAGCATCTTGGCCAGTTTAAGGCGCATCTGCCAGCCACCGGAAAAAGAAACCACCGGTTTTTCCATGTCTTCTCTTGTAAACCCGAGACCAATCAGAACTTTTTCTATCTTGCCACTTATGGAGTAGATATCACTACCGTCAAGCTGCTGTTGGATTTCGCCATGATCAAGTAGCAACTGTTGAAAAGCTTCTGATTCATGGTCGCCCTTCTCCATTTCTTTATGCAGGCGATCCGCTTCTTCCTGCAGAGCAAGCAGTGGCGCAAAAGCTGTTTCAGCCTCTTCATACAGTGATTTCTCAGAAAACAGTTCGTCTGATTCCTGGGCAAGATAACCAATTGAAAAATATTTAGAACAACTCACAACACCATCATCTGTGTTAGAAATCCCAGCCATCACCTTGAGAAGGGTTGATTTACCTGATCCGTTAACGCCAACAAGACCAATACGATTTCCCTTATGAACCTGGGCTGAAACATTCTTGAAAAGGTACTTCTCCCCAAAACGTATATCGAGGTTATTTACTGACAACATATTGCGTACTTCCCCTTTGCATGCTCTTGTCTACCACGAGGGTAAATCGGTCTTTATAACCCAGTTCTTCGAGTCGTTTTATGTTTATTTTATGCTGGCCTATAACAGAGGAAAGATCACGATGAGAAAGATACATTTCCAGCTTCTCATCTGCTTTTAGATCCATCATTTTTTTCTTTATTCTGTTCAGCCAAAGCCTTGATTGTACCAGCTCACCAAAAGCCGGATGATATGGCCCTGCAATAACGCTTTTTGCAAGACTTGTCGATGGCTGTAAACCCATACGCACCACATCAATCCCTGCCATTTTAAATTTAGAGTAGCAAAAGCCACTTATCGCAATCGCTTTTTCTAAACTGAGAGGTTGAAAACCTCCCGCATCAAACAGTTTTTCAAGTCCTGAGTCATTTACAACAATGCATGGGTAGATTCTCACAAAATCAGGACCCAGCTCAATCACCTTGTTCACTGTTTTCAAAAATAGGTAGGTCGTGTCGCCAGGTAATCCTGGCATCAACTGAATGCCAACTTCTATACCACCCTTTTTCAACATTCTAAATGCTTTTTCACAATCTCCGGAGCTATGACCACGTCTTGCCTTTTGGAGAACACCATCATCTAGTGATTGCACACCAAGCTCAACAGTAGTCACATTATACTTTTGCAAGAGTTTAATGGTCTCAGGATGTATGCAATCAGGCCTTGTAGAGCATCTAATAGAGCCGACTCTGCCATCGGCAATAAAAGGTTGAACCGCTTCAAGGAGTTCCACCTGATCGTTTGTCTCCATGCAGGTAAAAGAGCCTCCAAAAAAAGCAACCTGAACTTCCGTACGATCGCTCTGGTAATCAAGCCATTCCTCTATAGTCTCCGCGACCTGAACATCAGCCCCTTCTCTTTTTGCCCCGGAGATTTTCTGCTGATTGCAAAAGAGACAATCGTGAGGACAACCACGATGGGGAATAAATATCGGTATCACAAGGACGTTTTTCATTTGCCCTTTTCTAGTAAGTCGATAAGAGCAGCCGCAGCCGCCTGTTGTTCCGCCACCTTCTTAGAACCCGCTTGTCCTGTTCCAAGAATCTGATCGCGAAACCTCACAGACACAAAAAAAACCTTTCGATGGGATGGACCTTCCTCCCCTTCTATCACGTAAACCGGCGCCTCATTATGTTTTTCCTGTAACACTTCCTGCAATCTGCTTTTTGAATCAGCCACCCGCAGCTCTTCTTTTTTTTCATCAAGGCATGGTAGAAAAAACCGATCCACAAGTTCAGCTACAATGTCATAACCACCATCCTCAAAAACCGCCCCGATCACAGCCTCATAGGCACAGGAAAGAATTGAGGACTTTTGTCTCCCTTGAGAAGCATCTTCACCTTTTCCTAAGAAAAGATGATCTCCAAGATCAATGTCTCTGGCCATTTTAGCGAGGTGCTGTTCATTTACAAGTGATGCCCGCAGCTTTGTAAGTTGCCCCTCTCTCATTTCCAGATACTCACAGGAAAGAAGATGTCCAATGACCAGATCGAGAACAGCGTCTCCTAAAAACTCGAGTTTTTCATTGTTTTCACCTTCATGAGATTGCTCAAATGCATAGGAGGAGTGCACCAGAGCACGTTGCAGCAGGCGTAAATCAGTAAACCGATAGCCCAATGTTTTCTCAAAATCACTTAGCCGATCTTTGTTGATTCGTACCAAAGAATCAATGTTCATTCCCATTTTGTATTTTTTTCCTTGTCAAAAATTTCTGTTATGGTATATAGATGTCCTTCACAGGGGCGGCGTAGCCAAGTGGCTAAGGCAGTGGTCTGCAAAACCATTATTCATCGGTTCGACTCCGATCGCCGCCTCCAGGAATTCTAAAGGGATTACAGATTAAACAATCTGTAATCCCTTTTTTTTCGTTCATGCCCTATGTAACTAGTGATCAACCGAAAACCACCTGTATCCGACGCCATCTGGCGCAACAAATACTCGATATTGCGTGCAAGGTCAAGCAACATGACCTGCACACAAGACCTACAGTCTTACTCCACAGGAATCCCCCAAATCTCTTCAGAATACTGTTTAATAGTTCGATCTGTTGAAAATTTACCCATTCTGGCAACATTTAGAATAGATTTTTTTGTCCACATTTTAGTATCTAGAAAAGCATCGTTCACCTCATTTTGACATGCGATGTACGATTCAAAATCTAAGAGAAGCAGATACTGATCATGGCGGTCCATCAGACTATCCACAAGAGGTTTAAACATCTCACAATCACCTCCGCTAAAGGATCCATCGGCAATGGATTCAATCACATCATTGATTCCGTCATTCGTCTGACACACCTGCCAAGGCGTTCTGCTGATGTTTTTACGCTCAAATTCTGCTTCGTCCGCAGTCATGCCAAAGATGAAGATGTTTTCTTCTCCAACCTCTTCACGGATTTCGATATTGGCCCCATCAAGTGTACCAATGGTCAAGGCACCATTTAAAGAGAACTTCATATTTCCTGTACCAGAGGCCTCCGTACCCGCAGTTGAAATCTGCTCGGAGAGGTCCGCTGCCGGCATTATTATTTCAGCCTGTGACACATTATAATTTGGTAGGAACACCACTTTGAGAAGATTTTTAACCCTCGGGTCATTATTAACAACTTCTCCTATGGAGGTGATGAGTTTTATAATCAACTTGGCACGCCAGTAAGACGGGGCTGCCTTTCCTGCAAAAACTGCAGTTCTTGGAGCAATTCCTTCAACATCCCCACGGATAATACGATGGTATAGATGGATAAGATGCAGGGCGTTTAGAAGCTGTCTTTTATATTCATGGATACGCTTCACCTGAATATCAAACATGGTCGTTGGATCTACAACCACATTGCAGGACTTTGTAATATATTCAGCTAAATTTTCCTTATTCTGTAGTTTGATCCTTTCCCACGACTTACAAAAATCTTCGTCTTCCACAAAGGTTTCCAGACCTCGCAGTTGATCAAGATTTGTTATCCATCCGGATCCAATTTTTTCAGTGATAAGACCAGCAAGATCAGGATTTACATCTAAGAGCCATCTTCTTGGAGTAATTCCATTAGTTTTAGAGTTAAATTTCCCAGGAAAGAACTGATGAAAGTCTGGAAAAATTCGATCCTTTAACAACTGCGAATGAAGTTCTGCCACACCATTCACACTGTGACTACCAATTATTGCAAGATGAGCCATACGTACCATTTTAACATCACCCTCTTCGATGATCGACATTGTACGTAACTTTCGTTCATTGCCAGGGTATTTATCTGCCACTTCATCCAAGAAACGCAGATTGATCTCGTAAATTATTTCCAGGTGTCGTGGAAGCACACGACCTATCATATCGACACTCCAGCGCTCAAGAGCCTCAGGCATCAAAGTGTGATTGGTAAAGGCGAAAGTATCCACTGTGATCTTCCATGCCTTCTCCCAATTCAGCCCTTCCACATCAAGTAGAAGCCGCATCAACTCTGGTATTGCAATGGACGGATGGGTGTCATTAAGCTGGACAGCTATGAGCTCAGGAAACCTGTCAAAATTGCTGTGTTTTTTCTTGAAGCGCCGCATAATATCCTGAAACGTTGCAGCTACAAAAAAGTACTGTTGTTTCAGACGCAGT
Organism: Desulforhopalus sp.; assembly: GCA_047622095.1. Classification (GTDB taxonomy): domain Bacteria; phylum Desulfobacterota; class Desulfobulbia; order Desulfobulbales; family Desulfocapsaceae; genus Desulforhopalus_A. The sequence goes on along the minus strand of JBLHNU010000039.1, from coordinate 31,863 downwards.
TCCTGCCCTGCATAGTTATGATCAGGTGGATAGAGAACCTTCGAGATAGTCTCAGAACTCACCTTAGACTCAACGGCCCCGATATAATCACCGCGACTGAAATCACCGAGGTCAAGCTCTCTTGATGAAGACGCTGACCAGAGCCTCATATTAATTACATGATCATTTTTATATCCGGGTACCATGAGGTCACTGGCTTTGGCCATGACATTTTTCGTGTTTACCCATTTTGTTCTATAACGTCCATTTTCATCCTGATACGAACTCACATTTCCAAAGAACTTAATGGGAAAGACAGGCATACTGCGCTGAAACTCCCAGGGGCAACCGTTTTGCAACCAGTTATCTGGTCCTTCTACTTGGTAACCATCAATGAGTTTTTGAAAAAACAGCCCATACTCGTAGCGTATTCCATAACCGTATGCAGGGATTTTAAGGGTAGCAATAGAATCCATAAAACATGCAGCAAGACGCCCAAGACCTCCATTTCCTAAAGCGGCATCTTCCTCCTGATCGCGGATTTCATCCATATCAAACCCCAGTTCCTCCACAGCCCTCTTTACGTCCTGAAACAAACCTAAATTACTGACACTGTTTCCAAGAGAACGACCAATCAAAAATTCCAGAGAAAGATAGTAGACCCGTTTTTTTTCTTTTGCATAAAATGTTTTTTGGGTAGATATCCACTTCTGAATCAAAACATCACGCATCGTATACGCAAGCGCCATGTACACATCCTGAGCCCCGGATCGCTCTGGATCTCGCCCCTGAAAACTCATTAAATGGTGAATAATACTCTCTTTAATTGCATCCGCGGTGGGCGGGATGGATGTAATAGAAGCTCTACCTTTCTCACGATCGGTCTGTGTTTTGATTTTTTCTAATATCTTCACTCAGGTCCTCCTGATTTTGTTCACTGGACAAACATTTATAATGGATATATCTGTTATAGGTAACCCTTATGCCTTGAAAGCCATGTAGAATGATAGCCTATACAAGTTTGGGCAAAATAAGACATGTAGATTATCTTCATTCGTTTGTTACAAATATGCAGATTATTATAAGACTCTTTACAATAATTGCTGATCTTACATATCTTTTTTTCAACCACATTAAAAATGTATTAATACAGATACAATTTGATAGCCGTTGCGCTAATCACCACATCGTAGTACATAGAAATTTCCGTAAATGATTGCCTACCTTGTTCATAATGGCACCGTTTCCTAACAACATCAACAGGATTACAAGAAACAATGGCTAGAAAAAAAGCAGTACCTCAAATATCGGAACCAGTTGCCCCCCAGAAATCAAACAATAATATGGTGATGTATGCAGTAATATTTATTGCAGGGTTCTTAAGTGGAATAGCTTTTACCATTTACAAAACTGGCGACACCGCTCCTGTAAACGTTTCCGCCCCACAACAAGATGAGCACCAGCACGATGCAGAAACGGACCAGGCTATCGCAAATCTTGAAGCTGAGGTTACTGCCAACCCGGACAACTTTGAAAACTGGGTTCAACTCGGCAATCTCTACTTCGATTCGGACCACCCTGAAAAGGCTATCCCCGCCTATGAAAAAGCACTTGAAATTCACTCTGGCAATGCCAATATCTACACAGATCTTGGGGTAATGTACAGAAGGACTGATCAACCAAAGAAAGCCGTTGAGGCCTTTGACAATGCCATTGCAAAGGATGCAAGCCACATTCATTCCAGGTTCAACAAAGGAATCGTACTCATGTATGACCTTGACGATGCACAAGGAGCCATTGCCAGCTGGGAGTCCATTCTAAAAATTGATCCAGAGGCAAAAACCGGCAATGGAGAACACATGCACGTTTTTATTGATCGGATCAAAGCAGAAATTGCTGCGAAAAAATAACAATACTAAGTGAATGCTTAGTTTAGCTTTTCTTAGGAGACGACGTATGAAATTTGAAACACTTGCCCTCCATGCCGGGCAAAACATTGATCAAGAGACACGTTCAAGAGCGGTTCCCATTTACCGGACTGCAGCGTATACATTTAAAAACACCGAACACGCGGCCAATCTTTTTGCTCTCAAAGAGCTTGGCAATATTTACACCCGTATTGGCAACCCAACACAGGATGTACTAGAACAACGTATGGCACAGTTGGAAGGTGGCGCCGCTGCACTTGCGCTTGCCTCTGGCACCTCTGCAATTTTTTATACTATTATCAACATTTGTGCCCATGGGGATGAGGTTGTTTCCGCCAACAACCTGTACGGAGGCACCTACACTCAGTTTGACACGATTCTGCCTCAGCTTGGAATCAAGGTACGCTTTGTAGATCCGACAAATCCAGATAATTTCAAAGCTGCAATTAACGAGAAGACAAGGGCAATCTACTGTGAGACCCTTGGTAACCCTTCTCTTAACATGACAGACCTAGACGCCCTTGCAGCGATTGCAGCTGAACATAACCTACCTCTTGTCGTAGACTCAACCTTTACCCCACCATGCCTGCTTAAACCCATTGACCATGGTGCGGACATCGTTATTCACTCACTAACAAAGTGGATAGGTGGCCATGGCACTGTAATTGGTGGGATAGCCATTGATGCGGGCAAATTTAACTGGCAGGATCCTAAATTTACTCTATACAACGAGCCTGACCCATCTTACCACGGTCTACGTTATGCACATGACCTCGGAGACCTCAATCCCGTGGCCTTTGCTCTTCGTATGCGTCTGGTACCTCTTCGTAATCTGGGCGCATCAATTAGCCCTGATAGTTGCTGGTCTATTCTCCAGGGTATAGAGACGCTTAACCTGCGTATGAGCAAACATAATGAAAATGCACTACATATTGCCAAACATCTCCATAGCCATCAGAGTGTAGATTGGGTATATTACCCCGGTCTCAGCGACACACCAAGCCATGAACTCGCCACCAAATATCTCAAAAACGGTTTTGGAGGCATGGTCACATTTGGCATTAAAGGTGGCCTAGAGGCAGGAAAGACATTTATAGACAGCTTACAACTGGTTTCTCACCTGGCAAACGTAGGTGATACAAAATCACTTGCGATACATCCCGCATCCACAACACACTCTCAACTGTCTTCGCAACAGTTAAAAGAGGCTGATATTGATGAGGGAATGGTGCGTCTTTCTGTTGGAATTGAACATGCTGATGACATTATAGACGATCTTAACCAGGCGCTCAGTCAAGCAACCTGAAAATGGCGACACTAGGAGCTTGTCCGAGAATAGGGATTTTGGTCTAAATCGAGAAATTCTCACAAAATAAGCACAGCCATATAATTGATATTGCGAGTATTATTTTTTGAGAATTCCGAAGAGTTTGGGCTGGTAAGCGCAGACTCCAAGAGGCCATTCTCAGATAGCCTCCTAGTACAGGTAACCTACAGGTTATTGTCCTTATCAATACGTATTACAATGAAATGAGCAACATGGAAAATTCTGTTGGCATAGTTGAAAAACAGTACCACACCTTTGCAGAAGGGTCAGAGAAAATAGAGCTTGAAAGTGGCGCAAAGCTCGGTCCTGTGACAATAGCCTACGAAACCTACGGCACCCTGAATGAGAACAAAAACAATGCAATTCTTATCGCACATGCCTTTTCAGGAGACTCTCATGTGGCAGGTCATTACGCAACTGACAAAGAGGGAGAAAAACCCGGTTGGTGGGATTTTCTCGTTGGTCCGGGCAAAGGAATAGATACAAATAAATATTTTGTTATCTGCCCTAATATTCTCGGAAGCTGTATGGGCTCGACAGGTCCTGCCTCGATAAACCCCGAGACTGAAAAGCCGTATGCTCTCGACTTTCCTATGATGACCATAGGGGATATGGTTACTACTCAGAAAATACTTATTGACCATCTGGGTATAGCTAAACTTCGTGCAGTGATAGGCGGTTCAGTCGGAGGAATGCAGATCCTTGAGTGGTGCGTTAGGTACCCGGACGCTGTACAGGCCGCAGTGCCCATCGCAACCACAATGCGTCACTCAGCTTTGGCCATTGCCTTTAATGAGATTGCCCGGCAGTCAATAATCTCTGACCCAAACTGGAATAAAGGCAACTATTATGGCACGCAGCCTCCTAATATGGGCCTTGCCATAGCAAGAATGGTTGGCCACGTCACCTACCTTTCTGACGAGGCTATGCGCCGTAAGTTTGGCCGTAAACTTCAGGATAAGAAATCATTCTCCTATGGCTTTGACGGAGACTTTCAGGTTGAAAGCTATCTACGCTATCAGGGGTCTAAATTCGTCAGCAGGTTTGACGCTAATTCTCTTTTGTATATTACAAAGGCTGCAGATTATTTTGATGTCGTTGATTTGATGAACAGTCCGCAGCCTTCTAAACAACCAACTGACAAACGTATTAAATATCTCGTTGTCTCATTTAGTTCTGATTGGCTCTATCCAACGTATCAGGCAAAAGAGCTCGTCCAGGCCCTCAAGCGCAGGGGTGATGATGTCAGTTTTTGTGAAATTGAGGCCGACTGTGGCCATGACGCGTTTTTAATACAAGATAACAGATTTATCACACTTATCAGGGGGTTTATCGATGGCATCTCCTGATACAGAAAATATACGTTTTGATTTACGTATTATCAGTTCTGAAATACCAGATGGAAGCAGAGTGCTTGATCTCGGTTGCGGTAATGGCGATCTACTCGCCTGGCTTGCAGCCAACAAAGGCGTTCACGGAACAGGTATTGAGCAAGACAAGGAAAAAGCAGCCCACTGCATTGGCCGCGGCCTCAGTGTACTCCAAGGCGATCTTATTGAAGAGGTCCACGACTACCCGGATTGCTGTTTTGACTACGTCATACTCAGTCAAACATTACAGCAGGTATTTGAACCAGCAGCTCTACTCTGCTCACTTGCACGTATTGGACGAAAGGTTATTGTCAGTTTCCCTAACTTCAGCCACTACTCCAACAGAGTGCAGCTGTTTTTTAAGGGTGTTGCGCCTAAAAGTGATCAACTCCCCTACTCCTGGTATGATTCACCCAATATCAGAGTTATTACCATTAGAGATTTTAAAAAGTTTTCAAAGGATGTTGGATACAACATAACGAAAGAAATTTTAATCAATACCAACCCGGCAAACAGTGATGGACACGTCGTACATAACTTTCCTAACCTGCGTGCCACTTACGGTATTTACATAATAGAAAAAGAAAGGCAAAAGTAAGCCTTGTGCCATAGAGTTAACGTTAAAGGATGTAGATAGATCATGGCTGAACAACCAAAAAGCAACAACACTGGAACACTGACCCTTGCCACACCCTGCGATCATGTTGAAATCACCAACAGCAGTCAGCAGGACAAGGTCCCCCAGGTAGTAAAACAATTACTCTCCTCTTGGAACACTAAGGAGTGTTATGAGCATATCAGCCCAGTGTCTCTGCCTTCCCAGGAAGGAGTTATTGAAATCGTAGAACAGACCAAACGTATTTTGTTTCCCGGTTATTTCACTAAAACAAAGCTCCACGCTGCAAACATTGAATATTATATTGGTAAACAAACCACCGATCTTTATGAAAAAATATCTGAACAGATAACCATGGCAATCCGCCATGACTGCAGAAGAAACGGACTGCCCTGCACAAACTGTGAAGCACGCAGCCACCAGCAGGCATTTTCGTTTATCGAATCTCTACCCAAAATAACAGCACTTCTTGCATCAGATATTCGGGCAGCACTGAGAGGAGATCCAGCTACAAAAAGTCCGGATGAGGTAATCTTCTGTTATCCAGGACTTCTGGCCACTCTTATGTTTCGCGTCGCACACGAACTTTACCTCCTCAACATACCTATCATCCCGAGGATAATAACTGAGTATGCCCACAGCCTTACAGGAATAGACATTCATCCAGGAGCAACCATTGGACCTGAGTTTTTCATCGATCACGGTACCGGTGTTGTTATTGGAGAAACCACAATTATTGGTAAAAATGTTCGTTTGTATCAAGGAGTGACCCTTGGCGCTCTCTCTTTACCAAGAGATGCCGGGAAAAAACTTCGTGATAAAAAAAGGCACCCCAGCATTGAAGATAACGTAATAATTTACTCAAACACCACTATTTTAGGTGGCAAAACTGTGATAGGCGAAGGGTCTATCATCGGCGGTAACATCTGGATTACCGAAAGTGTCGCAACAAACACCAAAGTCTTACTTAAGCGACCAGAACTCATCTACTCAAATTCGTAGACAGAGCGTGCTCACAACATCATAATAAGGATAGTCCTATGTCCAAAACAATACTTGAATCCATCGGCAACACCCCATTATTACAGCTGCATCATTACTCTAAAGACACAGGTGCTAACATTCTCGCCAAGCAGGAATCACGCAACCCCACGGGAAGCGTAAAATGCAGAATTGCTGTGAGTATGATTGAGGCAGCTGAGCGAGACGGCCTTATAAACGAAAACAGCACCATCATAGAACCAACCAGTGGTAATACTGGAATTGGTCTTGCTTTTGTCTGTGCCCACAAAAATTTAAAGCTGGTCCTCACCATGCCTGAAAGCATGTCAATTGAAAGAAGGACACTACTTAAACACCTCGGTGCCGATCTGGTACTCACACCTGCGGCTGAGGGAATGAAGGGAGCCATCGCAAAAGCTGGTGAACTTGTACAAAAGACTGAAAACAGTTTTATGCCGGGTCAGTTCGATAACCCAGCCAACCCTGAGATTCATAGACAAACGACAGGCCCTGAGATTTTAAAAGATACGGACGGTAAAGTTGATATTTTTGTTGCTGGAGTTGGTACCGGTGGAACTATTACCGGCGCCGGCGAAGTGCTCAAAAAAAACAATCCCAATGTTCATATTGTAGCCGTTGAACCAGAAGACTCTCAGGTATTAGCCGGAGGTAAACCTGGGCCGCACAAAATCCAGGGAATCGGAGCAGGTTTTATCCCATCAATTCTTAACACAAAAATTATAGATGAGATAATCCCTGTAAGTAATGACGCCGCCTTTGCAGCAGCAAAAGAGATAGCAAAAACTGAAGGAATTCTCTGTGGAATTTCATGCGGTGCGGCGCTTCACGCGGCGATAATTGTTGCAAAAAGACCAGAAAATAAAGGGAAAAACATTGTTGTAATCCTCCCCGATACAGGAGAGCGTTATCTCAGCACTCCCCTTATGGCTGAATAATACTGTTACCAATATCCATGCATTTTATCGATTTTCGATTTTGTGGTAAAATGCATGACCAAATACTATATTTTACAGATACGTAACATTTCCCCTATCACTTTCTCTTTACCAAGGTACAGGTCATCGAAACCAGACATTTAAAGATTTTTGTTGCCGTCTACAGAACCAGAAGCTTCACAAAAGCAGCAGAAGAACTGTTTACAAGTCAACCGACAGTCAGCGAACACATTCAAAATCTGGAAGCCCGGCTTGGCTGTAAACTCTTCGATCGACTTGGCAGATCCATTATGCCCACCACTGAGGCGGACCTTCTTAACCCACGTGCCCTTGCCATTTTAGACGATCTGAAGCAATTGCAATTTGATATCTCTGCTGTACAAACCTCGGTTAGCGGTAACCTTATCTTTGGAGCCAGCACAATTCCAGGCACCTACCTGCTTCCCCCGCTTGCAGCCTCATTTAAACAAAAGTATCCGGGTATTTCCTTTGAGATCAAAATTCAAGATTCCAAATCAATAATAGATGCCGTAGCTGCAAATGAGCTCTATCTCGGTATCGTAGGAGCACAACCTCAATCTTCTAAAGTGGCTTATGAAACATTTGTTGAAGACCGTCTTATCTTAGCGGCAGCAAAAGATAATGCGACACCAGATCAGATATCTATTTCTGATCTTAAGACTCTGCCATTTATCGTGAGAGAACAGGGGTCAGGAACCAGAAAAAGTACAGAAGCTCTTCTGGCTGAAGAAAAAGTCACCGCCCGGCAACTACAGATTTGTGCAACCTTAGGATCAAGTGCTGCCGTTAAAGAAGCAGTAAAGGCGAACTTAGGTATCTCAATTATTTCAAAACACGCTATTGTGGCAGAGCTTGAAAGTGGACAGCTAAGAGAGATTAAAGTGGATGGGCTTGTCATGAAACGACATTTCTACATAGTCACTCCGGCAAAACGAAGTCTACCACACCAGTATGACACTTTTCTAAAAGACATACGCAAAGGGTCATAATTAAACGATATTTCTCATCTGAACAAATCAGGCAACATCCAAAACTTTACGGATTATCTTTGCAATCACGTCTTTAGCAAGGGGCTTTAAAGCGAATTCTTTTATTCCAAGGCCCTTTATTGATTCATCATCAATTAAATTACTATACCCTGTACAGAGGATAATCGGTATTGAGGTCCGTATTTCCAGCATCCTGCGAGCAAGGTCTACACCACTCATCCCCGGCATAGTCTGATCCGTTATTACCAGATCAAACTTTTGGGGATCATTTTGAAAAAGTTCCAACGCCTGAGAACTATTGTACCGAACAGTAACATGATAACCGAGCCTTTCAAGCATATCTTTACCCATATCCGCAAGAATTGCTTCATCGTCAATCACCAATACTCGTTCATTGCCTCTGGGTATATCTTCCTGCTCATTTGTTACCAGCAAACTATCTTCTTTGGCAATAGGGAAATAGACATCAAACACTGCCCCCTGGCCCAGCTTGCTATCAACGGTAATGGCCCCTCCACACTCTTTCATTATCCCGTGTATAATGGCCAGGCCCATCCCTGTACCTTTCCCAACTTCTTTGGTTGTAAAGTATGGGTCAAATATTTTCCCCACAACATGTGGTCCTATGCCGACACCAGTATCCGAGACAGTAAATTTGATATATTCACCTGGACTGAGATGAACTAACATTTTTTTATCACCTGGCTCGATACAAATCGTTTTCAAGGCAACAGTAAGTGTTCCCCCTGTAACCTCCATAGCATGATATGCATTGGTGCACAAATTCATCAATATCTGATGTACTTGAGATGGGTCAGCCAAAACAGCTCCACACCCTGGATCAATATCTTCTGCTATACTTATAGTAGAGGGAATTGTAGATCTGAGCATCCCCAAACTCTCTTTAATGAGCGGCTGAATGTTGATATAAAGACGATCTACTTCTGTTTGCCTGCTAAAGGCCAGAATCTGTTTTACCAGATCTTTTGCTCTATTTGCCGCAGCAGATATTTCTTCTAAATCCTTTTCAAGATCAGCCCCAGGAGGAGCATCTTCTTTTGCTAAATCCGTATAACCGAGTATTACCGCTAACAAATTATTAAAATCGTGGGCTATACCACCAGCCAAGGTACCTATTGCTTCCATTTTCTGGGCTTGCTGAAGACGATTTTCCAGTGCACCCTTTTCTTTTTCCGCCCACTTTTGTGCAGTTATATCAATATGAGAACCCATCATTCGAACAGGCACACCATTTTCATCCTCAAAGACTGATCCTTGTGACATAATCCATAAGTACGAACCGTTCTTATGTTTGAATCTGAACTCTACTTGATGATTTTGGTTTCTCTCCTGAACGCTCTTATTTACGGCGCCAATAATTTTTTGAACATCTTCAGGGTGAACACGGCTTTCCCACTCTGTACTGTCATCGGAAATTTCAGCATCCGTATAACCAATTTGGTTCTTCCATTCTTTTGAAAAATGAATTTTATTCGTTTGCAAATTCCAGTCCCACAACCCTACATTTCCCGCTTTAACAAGCTCCTTCTGTTGAAGTGAGATTTCTTTAAGTTCTTCCTCAACTTTTTTCCTTTTAGCAATTTCAACCTCTAATAAACGATTGCGATAGGCAAAAGCCAGCACAAACATTGCACTAATCCCGACAATGGTGGCCAACCACTTGAAAACATCAGCTTTAGAAATTCCGTAATCAAATTCGACATTAAACCATTTGTTGCGTAACCGAGAAAGCTCACTACCTGGGATAGCGACAATAGCCTTATTTAAAATACTCACAAGCTCAGGCCAATCGTTTCGTACAACAAAGGCCTGATTATGATTGCCAAACGAAGTAGGAGAAGCCACCTTCAGGTTAGCTAAATTATATTTATTAATGATATAGGTTGAGGTGGCAAGATTGCCGATATATGCATCGGCTTCACCAGAGGCCACTGCCTGTAATGTTTCTACTGAACTATTTTTTACCAGAAGTTTTATGGCGGGAAACTCCGACATAAGTTTTTTTTGCATGACGAAGTTTTTCTCTACTGCTACCACCTTGCCCCTTAGATCATCAACGGAACTGATAAAGTCACTCTTTGTACGACTAAAAACGACCCAAGGCATTAGGAGATAATCATCACTAAAGCGCATAAATGGTCGACGTTCTTTAACATTCTTACCGGTTAAGAGGAGATCAATGTTCTCTTGCTTTTTGATATTATCGAGTGCGTCAGGCCATGAAATACCATTAACATACTCTACCTGCACCCCAACTAATTCGGCTATCAGATTAAAATAATCGACAGATATACCTTTATTTTCCCCGTCAAAAAAATGCAAAGGAGGGTTTTTACCAACACGAGCACGCACCACATGCTTTTGGGCAAGCCAGTTCTTTTCTTTTTCAGTAAGCTCAATCTTGCCAAAAGATGAAGTTTCAATAGTGTTGCCGGCATCACCTTTGCCGAAGGTGTCACAGATGGGAAAAAGGACGAAGATAAAAAAGAACAGATAAAGAAAAGAAAATCGTTTCATCATATTTTTCAGTTTCATATATAGACCGTCAGAGAAACGACAACGTTATAAAAGCTGCGAAGTTTGGTGACAAAAAATAATGCTATTTAATTGTATCGCAATACATAGCTAAGCCAAAGAAAAGAGCGCCACAAAGTGGGGTTATATAGATTACCATTGTTTCCGTTGGCTCAATATCCTACTCATAGCCACTCGATATCTCGTTCTTTACTTTTTCAAATATTGGTCCAAAGTGAACAGTACGTTTTTATTCGTATCCATCTCAGAGGCGAGCTTTTGAGATTCTTCAATAATTTTTGCAGTCACACCTCTGGTTAATGAAATATTCTGTTTGGCTCGGTTTTCTGGAGAGTTGTCCATGGTCACAGACATGAGAAGCAAAGCCAAACCTGCTATTTTATCTTCTTGTACACCCTGACCGCGCAAATACAGCATCCCTAAATTGCCGACAGCAAGCCCGTCGCCTTTCATGACCGCTTCGCGGTACCATCTGTGGGCCTCCTTGAAATCGACGTCACATCCCCGACCATTTTCATACAGTACAGCCAAATTATACTGCGCATTCGAGTTTCCCTGCTGGGCAGCTTTTAAGTACCAGATCACGGCCTCTTTTTCGTCTTTTCCCACCCCAATACCTTGTTCATACATGAGGCCCAGATTAAATTGTGAATCAGAGTGACCTTCATCTGCAGACGCGCGAAACTCTTTCACTGCAAGAGGTACATCACCTGATTGATACGCAGCTACACCTTCGTCAAAACCAGCTAAACTAGAACCACTCAACGCGATAACAAATAAAGCAGAGAAAAAAAATAGTTTCATAATGTTGTAATACCTCGCAGGCGTTATTGATTTTGATATGAACAACTTAAGGAAGAATATAGATCATCATATGTAGACAACCTCTTACTACATATCACAATGAGATATTTTTACAAGAATAAGCCTAACCTCTTTTCACCTCGACTCATTATCTGGCAATGTCCCCATTGTTTTCAAATGCCGCCAACCTAACCCAAACTTGACCTTTACCCCTGGGATTGCTATACTATCACTCATAATGATAAAGCCACGCCTGAAACAATCAGGTTCGGAAAGCCACGGATCATAGCAGATAGCCGAGCTACCTTTTTTAAAGGGAGTTCGGCTGTTTTTGTTTTAAGGCACCCTTTAATAGGCCAAAAGATGCCTAGTGTAAGTAACCCATTACACAAAGCCCAAAACCTTTTTTATAGCTCTTTACTGCCAACAAAACAGGAGGGGAATATGATAAGTGGAAAAATTCACAATGTGAAAATTGCTGGGAAAAATCGTGTATTAAATGTTCGCTCCGACACGCCGGATATAAGAGACCGGATGTATGAACCTGCATTGATCCAATTACAGCCAGATCTAGACTATCGTGACCCAGGACTCGTGCTTGACCAAGGATCAGAGGGAGCGTGTACCGGTTTTGGTCTTGCTGCTGTTATCAACGTACTCAACTACCAGAAACGCAAAGTGACCTCCAAAGTAAGCCCAAGAATGCTTTATGAAATGGCCCAAAAACACGATCAGTGGCCTGGAGAAGATTACGAAGGTTCAAGCTGCAGAGGTGCCATTCAAGGTTGGAAAAACATGGGAGTATGTAGTGAGCAAGAATGGAAATACACCCCCAACAAACCAGGTGAGCTTACTATAGAAAGGGCTAAGGCTGCACGTTCACGTACTCTTGGTGCATATTACAGGTTGCGACCGGAAGTAAGTGATTACCATGCAGCCCTCAACGAAGTCTGTGCAATTTACGTTTCAGCTCAAATTCATGCCGGATGGTTTACTCCTCAGTCTGATCAAACATCGGGTCTTGCAATCATCCAACCAGACAGCACACCAAAAGGTGGCCATGCCTTTGCTATAGTTGGTTATAATAGTCTGGGATTTATCGTACAAAATTCTTGGGGAAGCAAATGGGGCACAAAAGGATTTGCACTGTGGCTCTACGAAGACTGGTTGGCTAATATTTCTGATGGCTGGGTATTTCGACTCGCAGTTCCCACCCCAAATATCTTTGGTCTGACTTCCACATCCATTGCTAATATGACATCAGAGTTTGAGCAGAATCCGCCAAAGCGTCATGAAATAGCTGGGCATTTTGTCCATTTCGATGATGGAAAATTCAAAAAGCGAGGTAACTACTGGTCCACATTAAAAGATATTCAAAATACTGCTGAACTCATCAAAAAATCGGTCTCTACCAAAAAATACAATCACCTTCTCATCTATGCCCATGGAGGATTGAATTCACCTGAAAGTTCTGCCAAAAGGATCAGAGCACTAAAAGAAGGGTTCAAACGCAACGGCATATATCCTTTTCACATTATGTACGACACTGGACTTGTTGAAGAGCTAAAGGATACTGTTTTAAGAGCATTCACAGGTAGACGAGTAGAAGGCTTTTTTACAGACTTACGCGACCAAATCCAGGAACAGACAGACCTGCTCATAGAGGATTTATTACGTAAACCTGCTACTCCAATCTGGGAAGAGATGAAGGCAGATGCTTACCGACCATTTGACCATGGTGAGAATAACACTGCCGACGGGATAAAGACAATTACCGCCTTTATAGATGCATTACAAGATACCCACGTTCAAATCCATCTGGCTGGCCACAGTACAGGGGCTGTGCTCATTGGGCACCTTCTTAATGCCCTTGACCCACTCAAAACACCTAATTTATTACAAAGCTGCAGTTTAATGGCGCCGGCATGTTCCATAGAATTTTATAAAGAACATTTTCAACCAAGATTACTGGGAAAAGAGGTGGATAAAAATCTGATAAAGCTTCCTCAGCTCTCTATTTACAACCTCTCAAATGGGCTTGAAAAAGACGACAACGTCTCACTCGTTTACCACAAATCCCTATTATATCTCGTCTCCAGAGCATTGGAGCGACGCATCGCCAAGCCTCTACTCGGCCTACAAAAATATGCCAAAAAGCTTGATTCTCATTCAGGCCTTGCGATTCATGTGTCAAAAAAAAGCAGCAACAAGGGTCGCACTTGCAGTAAGAGCCACGGTGGTTTTGACAATGATTTACCAACCATGAATTCAATACTGGGTGAAATTCTTGGCACGCCCCCAAAAGAGCCATTTACGAAACATGAGATGAAAGGATATTAAATGTAGTATTCAACAGTTGATAATGAGGAGTCATACATCATGAAATTATCACGCCCATTAAAATTTTGCATTGGACTTTTTGCAGGTCTGTGTGCTTCATTATTCCCTCGCCTGGTTGCAGAATTAGCAACACCTGACACCGGGGATACATTTGTCTTGTTTAGCCAGAGCTACCTTCTTCTCTCACTGGTATTTTCGATTTTCATAGGTGCTGTAATAACAATTTTCGAATGGGAAACGACCAGGTCCCCTAAGGACATTTTTATGTCTGCACTGGCGGTTCCTGCAATTCTATCAGGAGCTTTAAATACAACGGCAACAGTAAATAATATCAAACAACTCAATGTAAAAAACAGTGAGTACCAGCAAACCATTCAATCCTTAATGCAGATACCATCACTACCGCCCACTACAATTAGCCCTCTCACAAATAATACCCCCTATACACCCAGCGCAATAAGGTTTTCTCTGGTAGCCGAGGCTTATGCAGGTACCGCAAAGGGACAACCTGCATCTACTTATAATTTTGGTGTAGTGCAAGTGCAACCAGACTACCTTGTTGTGTTAGATCAGGCCAGTTCGCAGCAGGAGGCAGAACAAAAAGCCGCAGTGATACAGCAGCAGACTCCTGTTAAAATAGTTAAAGGTGGTAATAACAACTATCTCATCGTAACAAAGAGAGGAAAACAAAATAAAGCACAGGCATTAAGTGAAGCCATTCAGCTCAAAACACAGCGGGGTTTACAACCATCACTACAGGAAATTCGTTAGCCAGGTGTTGGATCAATCCTATGCTTCTTTGAATTACCTTATAATAAACTCAAAGACCCGCATCTTTTCGTATACGTAAATAAGATGGAAACTTAGGTATTCCAGAATTATAGCGGCCATAGTACTTGAAGGTGACCAAAGCACCAAGGGAGGGTGGGGATTCACGTTCAGCATCACTAAAACCGCTACCTATTCTGAATCTGGTACCATCAATCATTTCTACGAGCAGAGCCCCCACGCACTGCTACAGCTACAACACCTTTGGAAAGAATCACGACAATTGAACAGCCACCTCTCCTGTATGGTAATTGATGCCGATGGTTTTAAAACCATCAACGACACTTTTGGCCACGATGCCGGCGATGCTGTGCTAAAGAGGTTGGCCCGTGAGCTGCAACATTCTGTGCGCAGCGATGACATCGTCTGTAGAATGGGCGGTGATGAATTCCTCATAATATGCCCAAACACTCCACTGGAGGGAACTCTGCTCATTGCCGAACAGACGAGGGATAATATAGCCAGACTCAGGGTCCCAGCCGGTGATGGTGTCTGGCCCGGCAGCATAAGTGTTGGAGTAGCGGCAAACGACAATGATATCAATTCAATCGGTAGTCTATTGAAAGCAGCTGATGATGCGGTATACATGGCCAAAAATGCTGGCAAGAACTGTGTCAAAACCCGGCAAGAAAAGAAAACAGTGAAGTTACCGAAACTATAGCTGAGTTGGTAGAATAGACCAACTATCATTTTGACAACGAAGAGCTGGCGATGAAACAAGTTGACTCTCTCGAACTGGAATCCCACCGGGAGGAGCATCGACGGCTCAAGGAGCAGGCCCTGGAATTCCAGGCGATAGGTCAAACTATTGAACGGGAAAAGGTCAGAGAATTCTACCAGTTTCTTCGGGTATGGCTGGTAGATCATATTGTCGGCTGCGATAAGAAATATAGCGACTTTCTCGCTCAGGATTAACCGATCTCAAATAAAATGAACACCGGGTAAATCATTGATCATGAGGCACCATTTAACCTAGATGTTATATCCAAGTTAAATGGTGCCATCCCCCTAAAACTACAGTTCAAGAGTATCCTTTAGATTGGAAATTTTACCGTCGAACCAGTGAACACTCATCCAGCCCTTATCCTTAAGAATTCTATATCCCATGAGAGCTCTGTTCCCAGCGGCACAGTAAATTATCGCATTTTTGTTTTTTGGGATTTCTGCCCACCGTTTATCCAGGGTGTCAATTGGAATAGTTATGGCACCCGGCACAGTGCCTCCCAGATACTCTTCAGGACTGCGAACGTCAATAATGATCGTCTCTCCATTTCTTTTACGCAGTGCCGTTTCAAATTCCGCCAACGACATTGCGCCTGGCAAAGAACTGTGCCTGTATGATATGCTGGTTTCCAGTGGACCTGTTTTAAGCATATATTTTTTAAGCTTCCAGGCGGCAATGCCTCCGTTTAAAATAGAACCGTTCTGCCAACCGTTGCTGCGCATTATCCTATGTGCATATATCGCCTCTTCGGGGGTATCAGAATAATAGATAATCCGAGCATCTTTTTTATGTTTAGCAGGCAAAATCTCGTTTAAACTTTGCATAGATTGAAGCGGATCATCTGACATAGGAAAATTCAGAGCACCCTTAATATGTTCTTTTCGTGCACTGTCGGAATTCCGCAAATCGATAAGAATTAACGAAATTCCGTTTTCCTTTGCTAATTTTATAAACTCAGGTTCTGTGTAGTAGGCATTGAGCCCTTCCTGCCAGGCCTTGTGCCCGGCAACCATGTATTTGACGTTTTTGTATCCGTATATTTCTTTTGCCACACGGGCAAGATGAGGGCTCATACCTCAGCTGTATCCCCGGCAGTACGTTACAATCAACGTGTTTTTGTCTGCAGGTAATGCATCCATGAATGCGTTTAATCGATAGTAAGGCAATACTATTGCACTTGGGAGATGACCTTCAATATAGTTGTCATATCCTCTGGCATCAAAGAGAACATAATTCCCATCCTTGGGGCTTCTTTTCAGGAGATCCGCAACTTCGTTGATAGTGATAATATCATCAGGATTTTTAAAACTGTAATTTGGTTTATAGCTTACTTCTTCAGCATATACCCAGCCGTCAACTTCTGATCTAAAATCTACACTGACTCCTTTTTCATCTCGCAGATCTCGTACTGTAGACAGTCCATTAAGCTCAGAATTGACATCATAATGTACCTTCCAAACCTGTGATCCTGACGTTATTTTAAAGGAGGAATCCGCTTGTGAACCCGGTACGAGCGTACCATAAATCATATTATCCTCGGCATGGTGGCATTGTCCACAGCTTGATGTGACCAGACTGCTCGCGAAAGTAGTTAAGGCACTACAATGAATCGTTAATAGTATCAATACTACAATAAAGTGTTGCAACGAACTCTCCTCCTCTTTTTTATTATTACATCGTGTGCAAAAAACAAACTGACCATAATATTCACTTCATTTTTTCTTTTATAAATAGATTTCATTTATTTTTTCATATAAAATTCTGTAATTAACAGCATTATCGCTACTTTTAAGTAGTTTTATCAAATCGTATTCAAGTAACTTCTAAAAAACCAGGCGAGAGAAACATCCATTAACAATGGGATGTAATCATAAAAAACGCAGAATATTGGGTCGATAGACTGGGTCTGAAAACATAGTCTCCACAACCGATCTGAACGATGCCATGCCCGCGAATTAGCCGAGGGATAGTGTTTTTATGCCTACGCCTCGATGCTCCTGCTCAACAATGTTGTTGAGATACTTCATCTGGCGAATTTCAAAGGATGTGCCGTTCTCGTTATTATACTCTTCGAGAGCAGCCTTGATTCCCACCGTGCAACCTTTCCTTAACTGCCATTGACTTCCTCCACGGAAAATGAGAGCATCATACAGAAGCTGGTAAGGTTGCCAATGGCTGATCACGTCGGCGACAAAACAATACGTTTGTCTTGTCGTTGATGAAGGTTAAAAAATTTCTTAATATGTTGGGAAACATCTATTTCAATAAAGAGGATTAGTAATGGCGTCCAATCTACTTGATTTTGCATTGGCTTCGTATAGAAAAGAGGAGTTTCCATGTCTCTATCATCAGTATCATGAGTGGAGCGACTCCAGACCACTTGCCGGTGTGCGAGTCTTTGATGCGACCCCTGTCTTCAAAAATACCTGTCCCAAATATGCGGCGCTTATAGCCGCTGGTGCTGATCTTACTGTCGGTCTCTCGGGGGCTTTTTTAGGTTATCCTGAAGTACTCAAGTTACTATCTGATTTAGGGGTTAAAACCGCCCAGGATGAATTTGTGGGAGGAGAGTATGATGTGGTGCTTGACTGCGCAGGAAGACATCATCTGAAAACTCCTACCAGGGGATTTGTTGAGTTGACCCGCACAGGTGTTCCGTTTTATGAAAGTTCATCGCATCCATGTATTTCCGTCGATAACAGCAAAACAAAATTACTTGAAGACTACCTCGGTACGGGCGATGGCTTTATGCGTGGTTTATCCGCTTTGGATTTCCAATCTGTGGTTGGCCGCATTTTTTTGGTCTTTGGTTTTGGTAAAGTGGGTAAAGGAATATGTATGCGGTTGCATCAGGCGGGTGCTATTGTGCATGTAGTGGATAAGGTCGGCCAGGTGCAGGCGGTGCCACATATTCCCATGATCGATATTGATGATGTTGCGGCTGTGACGAGCTGTGCTAATGTGGCGGACTGTATCGTAACTGCCACTGGCGTAGCAGGAGCACTTGCCGGTAAATATCCTGTCTCTGCTTTTGTGCGATCAGGTGTGGTACTTGCCAATATTGGGGCGGAGGATGAGTTTGGTCCAGATATTGATGATAAGGATATTTTAAACAATAATAAATCGTTAAATTTTATACTCGAAGATCCGACAAAAATGTGTTTTATCGATGCAACCATGGCCTTGCATAATGAGTCGGGGCTCTATTTGTGGGAAAATGATTGTGCACCTGGTGTGATGCATACCCCACCAGCGTTGGATGAAAAGTTCATGCAAATGACCAGAGAAAAAGGTAAAATAGCAGAAGACCTTAAATTGTTAGATTGGCTATTGGACGAAGTACAAAACGAGTGAGTTCTATTTGATACGTGGTGTACAAAAAGTTTGACAATTCCTACCAAAAGAAACCTTTGGCTTCAATGGAAACATGGCGGGTAATCTTTGTCGAGTCTACAGAGATTACCCGCCATGGCAGTTGCAGGATACGCCCCCCGTGATGGTTCTTGTTCACACTGTTAGAAGTTTTTAAACAGTCCAACTGAGAAGCTGGGGCGACCATAAAATCGGGTTTCAGCGCGGATACCGATCTCATACTTTGTAAAAGTTGTTTCAACTCCGGCTAAAAACATAATGGGTTGGTCTTCTTCTATGTCAAAAAAATCTTTTTCTCTATTTGTTCCACTCCTCATGCCTTTTTCGTCGCTATAGTTGTAGTTTCTTATCACATCTTCAGATGACTCGATAAAGGAAGCCATGACACCGGTATAACCGGTAATTCGCGTGCCGGAACAGGGGATCCATTCTTTTCCGAGTTGTATTCCACCACTGTATTCCAAGAGATCCTCAGTTTGTGTAGATGTGCTGGTCGCATTCCAGTTTTCGCCACTATAATAAGACGTCCATTTGTATTCGATATTGAAAGTATAAGTCGCTTTTGCAAACAGTGAGGCATAAAAACCATTGTGTTGATACACGTTTACATGAGCTCCTAATCCGATGAGAGGAGCATAGCCTTCAGATTCATCAGAATCTGTCGCACCTGCATCGAGTGTCAACCCCCACTTCGGTTGCGGTGAGTACCTGAGCCTAATAAATGTACGTTGTTCATCCTGAACCCCAGTGTACTGCTCATCTGGGTCGGTATAAGTATTCTTCACATCTCGTTCATAGCTTTCGTGGATAAGTTCTGCGCTGAATGTGCTACCAGCCAGCTGCATCGCACCGATGTCCATGGCTAAAACATTTGAGCCAATGAATAGGGTAGAAACAGTAACAATGCTCCCAAGTGCATTCTTCATAAGATAATTTTTCCTTTTGTTTAGTGGTAAAATAGTGAATGTGGTGGTTAGCATCGTATGCTTTCTTGTACTATGCCATTGTTTTCAAGGTGAAAAGTGTTTTTTGAGATAGCGACTAGTCGCCTCGAAAGAATGAAGTAAACGGTTGAGGAGATTTACGTACAGACACAAATAGAGAATAGCGGACGCGAACCATAAAACGGCAAGGTTGAACTGGTAGGTAGGGATCATTAAGGTTCCCAGTTGTTTTTTCCGTGCATAAAATGGAGCGCCTCCCCAGGGCACGATATCGCTTGTAAAAATAGGATCAGAAATGCGTACAATATTGCTCTCTGTTACTCTGTAATTATCAAGATTGTCCCGATTTTTAACAAGATCCGTGAGGCTTTTGTTCTGAAATTTCTTTTCAAGAGCCCAGTACGCAGCTTCGCCGATCTCTGCAATACGCTCTGTTTCAATATTTTTACGCTCGCCACTGGTGTTATTCCGCTCTATCCGGTATCTCTTTGTCAGTTCAGACAAGCCAGCCTTGAGTTTCTTGGCGGTGCTTCGGGAATAATTTTCTGCTTCGAATTCATCTGGTTGTAATTGAATTTTTACGTTCTCATTTTCCGCTAGCTGTTTAAATTCATTTTTTAATAACAGCAGAGATTTTTGTATTTTGGAATCCCGCTTAGGATCGTTAACTTTGAGGAAGGGATAATCAATATGGGAACGAAGTTCTGTTACATAGTTATTGACCAAGTAATCCGCTCGGGAAATTTTCTCTTCCAAATCGTTGTATGGTGCCTGGAATTTATTTTCGGCAACGTATTCAACCACAGCTGCTTCAAACCCCCAGCGCGAAGGCATAATATTACCTATGATCGGAACGCGGTTGTGATGGGTATATGCGGGTGTGAGGTCATCGAAGGTGACAACCAGTCCACCAATGATAATCTGGGGTACAAGCAATAGTGGAATCAATATATAAATTGTTACAACGGTTTTAAAAGTTGCTGAAATATTCAGACCAATGATGCTTGCACAGACACAACAGGAGAAAAGAATCAACCAGAGTTCAAATGAAAACTCAGGGATCTGAAGAATGGAATTACCGACAAGTACATAGAGACCCATCTGAAGAGCTGCGACTATACACAGATAGATAACCTTAGCGTTAATATAACTGAACCAGCTTAAATGGAGAAAACGTTCCCGGCTAAGAATCTTGCGGTCGCGAATAATCTCTTCAGCAGATACAGACAACCCCATAAAAAGAGCTACAATGACACTCATGAAGAAATAGACAGGAATATTATGGTTTTCGCTGAAAAGGTACCCGTTTATTCCTTCATATTTTGCAATATTTGCAATAATCCAGGCTAAAAAAGGGGCCTCAAGGATATTTATCGACAGGTACTGTCTGTTTGCAAGCCGTGATAAAAAATTCCTTGTGAGGAAAATTGAGAACTGTCCTGTGAGGCTTGGTCGTTGTAACGCTTTTTTGGGGGACTCCATTGTCGATGGCAGAGTTGGAGGTTCAACCTCTCGCTCTGCCAGGTGACGCCCATGCCAATCATCAGGTGTGAAGAGACGATCAACAGTTGAGTACCCATGCTCATCGAGTTTCCTCATTTCGATAATATCAAATATCTGTTCTGAGTTGACATTACCGCATTGTGGGCAGAGGCAATCATCCGTTCCAGCCTGCTGAACAGCATTTCGAAAATAGACGACTGCGTCAATTGGATTACCCGTATAAATTGGTCGTCCACCTTTATCGAGTATCCACAGCTTGTCGAACATCTTGAAAATATCCGATGATGGCTGGTGAATAATGACAATAATGAGTTTGCCTTTATTGCTCTGCTCTTTGAGTAAATTAATGACATTGAGAGAATCAGCAGATGATAACCCGGAAGTTGGTTCATCAACAAAGAGAACAGATGGCTCTCTGATCAATTCCAAGGCAATGTTGAGTCGTTTACGTTGGCCCCCACTGATTGTTTTTTCAAGAGGTGAACCGACTGTAAGATCTTTTGTCTCAAGCTGATTGAGTTCGTCTAAAATGCAACAGACCTTCTCTTTTAGATCGTTATTGCTTAGATCCGCAAGACAGAGACGACTACTATACAGCAGGTTTTCATAGACAGTGAGTTCATCAAAAAGAAGATCATCCTGAGGGACAAAACCTATGACACCTTCCAGTAGATTTGTATCGTTATAAAGATCAAGGCCATTTATTAAAAGTTGACCTTTTTGGGGCACCATTGAACCGTTAAGAATACTGATTAGAGTAGACTTTCCAACACCACTTCCACCCATTACTCCAATCATTTCACCTCCAGCTGCATTAAAGCAGAAATCGTGGAGGCCATTGTCACTTTTTGGGAAACGAAAATCTACGTTTTCAGCAGTAAATTGAATAGTGCTTTGAGCGTTGAATGGTTTTATGGCAGCAATGATATCTGCGTAATAAACGGGTATAGAGTTTATGTCCCTCACTATTGCACCTTGGGAAAGGACACAAAATCCACATGTTGGTAGTGGTATATTATTTACAGTTAATTCCTCATCCTCATGAGGAGCTAGAAAGATAGTGTCTATATCCTCGATATGAAGGACTGTAAAGCCTCCACGAAAGTGATCCAGGTATAACCATTTACAGTCTGTTTTACGAAAGGGTTTTTCAGGGCGAGCAAAGAGCAGATTTGGCCCGAGTTTATCAGGCTCTTCGGTTGTGTAGAGAAAGGTGAGGATATCACCCATAACCGCGTCATCAATTGCAAATGTTTCGCCTGTGGCTTCAGCCAACAGAGGAAGCACATCATCGCCCGCTGTCTGGAAAATATGAGTAAGTTCAAAAAAACGTAGAAGGACGGTATATTGCTCAGACCGTGGGATATAGCCCTTAAGGTTACTGCAAATATCGACTACCAATGCTACGAGGGCTTTTTCATCGGCAGTTTCATCGTGAAAATCCAGGAACCCATCAAAAAGACCAAGATACGGCTCATAGTTTACAATGCCAAGATAATCTGAGAGATAATGTTTCACGAGATCTCTTGCTTTAGCTTGCTCTGCTGTGTTGTAATTCGATGACAACGCTGCAAAGAGATGGAGAATACCGTTTAAAATAATTTCTGAAATAACCATTGAGCCCCTGAGGTTTCACGTCAGCCCTGAGTAGAGCAGACGTGAGACATGAACAACACATGATAGCTTCGTAAAATGTTGGAAGGACCTTTGGAGTCCTTCCAACACATTTTTATTACTGTGAAACTAGATTTTATGATCCGCTTAAAATGCTTTCGCGTGCCGGAACAACAAGTTCACGAATGCCATCTACTTCTATCTGTGAAAAATCACTGGCAATTAAGAAATTGTGCAATTTTCCTATGAAATCGAACCGTTCATTAAAATTAATTTCTTTTTCAAAAACGGTGTTTCCACGGAAGGTACTGAAGATTTTCATTAATAAATCGATCCGCTCATGCTGGGTGTTCATCAGCGCAAGCATTTTGGGGTCATAGTCCGCCTGGGCGATGGTTTCGGTCACCACATAGAGGGCTTCAATCATATTACCGTAGAGAATATCGGCTCCTACTATGAGATCTCTATCGGACGTAGTACCTGTGGTCAGCAATTTATTGTAAGCCTCCTGACTCGCATCAGCCCAGGCCTGATAATCTTGTATACTGTCAGGATTTTTAATAAGTGATTTCATTTTGGCCGAAAGCTGCAGTGGACTACCAATATTCTGGGATACCTTTAAAATGGCGTTCAAAAAAACACCCATATCTTTTTTCTGAAAAAATAACGCTGCGTAAGCTGCATCAAATCCATACACACCAGACATAATTGCCTGTTGTCGGTCTGTCGTATAGCGTGATATCACATCTGTCTTTGCTGTAAGAGTCTTCTGGTAAGATGCCCCTGCCTCTTTAATTTGAATGTTGGTAGCATTAAGCCCTTTATATTGACTGTAAACCTGTAGCATCTGTTCATGGATTTGAGTACCGATTTCACACAGCTCATCGTGGAGAGTCTGCTCATCTTCTCCTGTTTTATCAGTTGATGCATAAGCTGATAAACTCGTAAAAAACATCATAAAAAACAGACATACAGCTACGGGGAATTTTCTCATTTTCACTTTTCCTTCATGTTGATAGTTGTAGGGCATAATATGTCACCTATTTGAGGCTTATTTGAGGCGTATTTGAGGCCTATCACTAAAGAAAAGTATTTTCAAGGTAGGGTAATAAAAAAATAAAAATAACAATTCCAGAGATATATAAGAATAATTCCTGAAAACTTCTACGGGGGGAGATGACTGCACATTGAACAGTGCAAGATCAATTCTAGTCAGTCGAAAAATGCACCTTATTGTACTACTCAAAATAAGGTGCATCTAAAACAAACAGCAAGATAACGGATTTATTTTTTAACTGCTACGAGGTTAGAAACACCGTATTTATTGTGTAGCATCTCTTTGAACAAGATTACGCCTTTGGAAACATTATTACTCCAATCTTCATCGGCATCAGAATTTGCAGAATCACTCACGTTTTTATAACAGTCAAATACTACATTGAGATGGTCGCATACTTTTTTAAGAGCATAGCCCTCCATATCGACGAGGTCGATACGTACTGTAAGGCCTTCAAGTTGTCTGTCAGTATCCACCATAAACGAGTCTCCAGTTCCTAAAACAATACCGTTAGCTTCTGGAAGCTGCTCATCGGAAAAAGGAGTGACACCACGGGGCGTCCCTAGAGGTCTTGTGTCCATATCACTCTGGATGAATGTATCAATGTGAAATAAACCGGTCTTGCCATTTACTGATCCTGCTGTTCCGTAGTTTATGACGAGGTCCGGCTGATACTTCAGTATCGCGTCATACAGATGTATTGCCGCATTAACTTTTCCAACTCCTGTATAAACAACAGGTGCATATTGTTCTAATCCTGCATTTACAGTTTCCTGCTCTAATGCTGCAACTATGATATATTTGTGTCCGGTAGCACCGGAGCCATAGGCTAACATGGGCAGTAATAAAACAGATAGAATTGCAATTATTTTCATCGTTTCCATAAATCGATTCTCTCCTTTGTGATCTGTCTAATATTATTGTACTTTTGTAAATAAATTGATTAATTTCTCATTTCCCGGAAAAGCATTAATGAGGTCGATTCGACTCGGTATTTCAAAGTCTGCAAAGTCGAACCCGGGTGCAACTGTACATCCCACAAGTGAGAAAGAATCTTTATTGTTTGTTTCAGCAGCAAAATAACAACCACCTTTTACGACCACTTGAAAGGCTTCTCCACATTCAATATTTCTACCAAGCACTGAGGTCGAAATTATACCATCAGATGAGATGCAGTGAATAGTGAGTGGTGAGCCTTCGTAAAAATGCCATATCTCATCTTGTTTTATACGATGAAACATTGAGATATCTACTTTATTGAGTAAGTAGTAGATACTTGTTGAGAAGACACGTTCTCCCGAAAATCTTTCAGGTAAAGCCTCGTGTGGAATCGTTTCACCTGATCTGTATATCTCTTTGAAGAAACCACCTTCAGGGTGTTTCTCTAGATTCAATTTGTCGACCCAATAATCTGCATTTTTCATAGTTTAATCTCGATGTTAATTATTTATTATTTCTTGCCCTATCTTTTTCAATGTTACTTCGATACGATTGTGAAAAACAAATTTAAAACAACTTTACTGAAAAAAATTGTGGCCATGTATCCGTTCAAAAACCATGAAACCAGCGAATTACGCTTTGTAAAAGAGTCGTAAAGTTATCCCAGAATTGGCAATCAGGGGACAGTAGACCCGTTAGGAAAAAATCATCTCACACTTTCAAATCAAATCATAGCAAGGATAATAATGAAAGTTCTACACGCCTCTTGGGTTATATGTTTTGATCACAACAACAAGATTATACAAGATGGTGCTGTTGTTTTCGACAATACCATTATTGATGTAGGTAAAGTTCCAGATATCAAAGAAAAATATCCAGATATTGAAATAGAAAAATGTGGTGAAAATTCAGTTTTAATGCCAGGTCTGATTAATTCGCATGTTCATTTAGAGTTTAGTGCAAATAGCACAACTTTAAAATATGGTAGCTTTATGGATTGGTTACGTTCAGTAATGACTCATCGAGAGAAACTCACAGAGCAGGCGAGTACCAGTTTAATTTTGTCAAAATTGACGCAGATGTTAAATACTGGGACAACAACCATTGGCGCAATAAGCTCCCATGATTTTGAGATGGAAGCATGTCTTGAATCACCAATTAATACGGTTTACTTTGCAGAAGTAATTGGTCCAGAGAAGGATTTGAGGAACACCGTTTTTGCCGATTTTAAAAAGCGGGTTAAAAGTATAAAACGAAATCAATCAAGCTCATTCATACCAGCCATTGCAATTCATTCCCCATATTCAACACATCCCTTATTGGTGCGGAATGTCTTGGCTTTGTCAAAAGAGGATGATTTAGCGGTAAGTGCTCACTTTTTAGAATCTAAAGAAGAGTGTATGTGGTTACATAAAAATGAAGGCGTTTTTTTAGAATTTTTCACTCATTTTCTCGGACAGGATAAAGCAGCCACAACGCCAATGGCTTTTTTAAACCAATTTGAACATATCAAACATCTTTCTTTTACTCACTGCGTAGAAGCATCTGTTGACGAATTGAAAAAAATCTCTAAATTAGGGGCTGTTATCAATCATTGCGTGACGTCAAACAGGCTTTTAAATAATACCAAACTAGATTTACCAAACCTTCAAAACAATGACTACTCGATAGGCACAGACGGTCTTAGTTCAAATAATTCTTTATCAATGTTTGATGAGTTGAGAAATGCATTAATGATGCACACTTGCGTGAACATAAATGACTTAGCAAAAGAGTTGTTAATTGCAGCAACCCGTGTTGGCGCAAAAGCTTTAGGTTTAGAAAAAGGTGTATTGAGTAAAGGAAAAGATGCAGATATGATTGTTTGTAACCTCCCCGGTTCAATTGAAAATGAGGCGGATCTGTTTACGCATATTATTTTACATACAAAATTTGCAACACAAATAATTATTAATGGAATTAAACATGGTTAAAATCATTAACGATTTTTTTATGCTATGAGTGCATTCATTTCAGCCAGACGTTGTTGATCTTTTAGTATATAGGAAAATAATTTTCTTGATTCTTCTCCATACAGACGAATTGCCTCGGTATTGATCGGGGTACAGATACATTGCATTATAATCCTGTCATCACCCTCATGGATGTGTGGCATGATGCCCGCAAAGGAAAACCCGATCTGTTCACATTGTTCAACTAAAATTGGTGATGCAGGTACGCCGAAAGGAATAAAGGCATAAACAGCATCTTTGTTATCGTGCCGACACTGTTGCAACTCTCTCGTCACTTTTTCAAGAGTAGTTGTGCCAATCTTATTCACAATAATAAAGGCAACGTTTAGTTCATCAGGTGATGGAAAAACACTCACAGACGATTCGCCTTGGGCTGCGTTGCTATCGGATGCGCCAAATTCTCTTGGCAGTTCGAGCCAATTGTATATTTCAGCAACCATCTTTTGGTGATGTGAAGGACAGAATATGGTGTGTTTTGAACGATTAAATGCATAATAGTGGCTTATAACAGACCCCTTATCTTGCTTAGAAGTTATAAGCTCCTTTGCTTGCAACCCAGCGGCGGCGATACCCATGAGCAAGCAACACGCTTTGGAACCACAGGTTTTTTGCATCGCTTTTTGAGAAAAGGTGTGAGTGGTAACAGAGCAATCAAAAACACCGTCATCGCCATGTCTTTCCGCAATATCCATCAGTGAACGGCCTAATCTATGGGACAAATCAGGGCAACGATACGTTGAATCAACAAAAGCGAGACCAAGTTCTGGTACTTTGCTGGCGGGATCATGAAGTTTTAATCCTGCATGACCAATCATATTACCGCTTTCCGGATCAAATGCGACAATTGACTGTAGTTCTCCAGAAAGAGTTTTTTCTTTGAGTTGGTCGAGGTCATACAGGAGTTCTTCCTGCGTGTAACCATAGCATCGCCAGGCAAGGCGACATATTTCTGACAACTCGCTCAACTTTGGTGCTCTCAGTTCTGGTTTGGGTACATTAAAACGTTTTTTTCTCGTTCGTTCCTTACCTACGATTTGCAATTCTTTAGGAATGTTGTTGAGAGATATTTTTTTGGTAAGCCGTGTTTCTTTGCCATCTCGACCATGAACAAAGAAATCTATAGTGTCGACGCCTTGTTTCATGAGAAGCATGCCTAGCCCTGGTCGTGATATATCGTCTAGGTTGCTAGGTGTATACTGCTTGACCGATTTGAGATCAAAGGGAATACCATTTTCTCGTATAGAGATAATGAGTAGATCGTTTTCAATAGAAAATTCCAGAAGAATTTGCTCTCCTTCAACGGGGCCAGAAAAATGTTCAACAGCGTTACAAAAGACTTCTTCGATGGCCAATTCCAGTTGTATTGCTTCTGTCTCGGTAAAGGCAAGGATCTTGGCTATTTGGTGTGTACACTGCACAGCTGTATTAACCATGATTTTCTGTACAGGAAGGGTTATTTGGGCCAATAAAATTGGGGAAAGGGCGGGTGTCATCGTATGGTCACTTTAAATTTTTTTTGCTTTGCCAGATCTCGAAATTTTTCTCCCAAGTATTTCCTGAGGTCTTCAAATATAACCTTATTTCTTTACTTTCTTACCATCGTAACCCCACTTAAGGTATGAAGCCCCCCAATTAAATCCTGCTCCAAAAGCAGAAAGTATAACATTATCTCCTTTTTTTAATTGGTCTTCCCAGTCCCATAAACAAAGCGGTAACGTTGCAGCAACTGTATTGCCATATTTTTCAATGTTAATCATAACCTGATCTTTGCTAATTCCCATTCTGTTTGCAACAGCCTTAATAATTCGCATGTTTGCCTGATGTGGAACGAACCATGCTAGTTTTTCAGGAGTAATATTATTTCGCTCCATCATTTCAACAGAAACATCGGCCATTCTAGATACTGCCCATTTAAAAACAGATTTTCCTTCTTGATATAGAAAATGCTGACGCTCATCTATGGATTCATGCGAAGCTGGTCTTACAGAACCACCTGCTTTTTGGTGTAAATAAACTCGTCCTGCTCCATCAGATCGTAATATGGTATCAACTAAACCAATATCTTCGGTTGTTGGTTCTAATAAAATAGCACCTGCACCATCCCCAAAAATAGGACATGTGGCACGATCTTGATAGTCAACTATTGATGACATTTTCTCTGCTCCTACAACTACAACTTTTTTATGTGATCCACTTTCAACAAATTTAGATGCAGTATTCAATGCATATAAAAACCCTGCACAACCTGCATTTAGATCAAAACTAAACGCATTTTTTATTCCAACTTTATCGCTAATAATATTTGCTGTAGGCGGGAACTGATGATCTGGCGTAACTGTCGCACAGATAAGTAAATCAATCTCTTCCGGAGATGTATTTGTTTTTTCAAGCAACTGCAGAACAGCCTTAGTACCAACAAAAGACGCCCCTTCCTCTTCTTCCTTAATTATGTGTCTTTCTCTAATTCCAATTCGTGTCATAATCCACTCATCAGTAGTATCTGCCATTTTACTTAATTCGTCATTTGTTAGGATATAATCGGGAAGAAAAGCTCCAATCCCAGTAATAGTTGCTCTTAAATTTGTCACTAAAAATCCTCTATACTTTTTTCATTGAAACACGTTCACATTCTTTTAAACTTATAACCTGTGCCACATTGCGTGATTGAGAAGTCGCGGACTAACGCCTGCAACCTTATTGGTAATGAATAAACGAGATTCTACCGTCAAGTTTAGGCGTATTCACAGTTTTTCCGTTGTTAAATGCATCTGCGAGCAATGAATACAGAGTTAAATATGTGTTTTTAAGGTCATCTCCGTACTGTTTAAACCAAAAATAATTATCTCCCATCTTCTCAACCAAAAATCCATTGCAAGCCAAGGAATAGAGCTTCTCTGGTTCAAGGGCTATGGCTGACCCATTATGATCCACAAGTTCTAACGTTGTGACTTTCTCTCCAGCCTTTGCAATAGACCAGCGCCCTTCAAGATTTCCGAGAACCTGCGCAGAGGCTCCTTTATCAATCTCATAGTGCAGCCCTGAAACCTGTAGAAATCCACCTGAGCCTAACTGGTTTGCCGAATTTTCGAGAATCTCTTTTAGATAATGCCCTTTAATTTTTAAGAGATAAATTTCATTTTCAAATTTATCGATTTCACTCAGCATTGCATTGGTTACACGGCCAGGGGGAAATACTTTATTACTCCTGAAAGCTCCAGCATTGTTCAAGACTATATCTACCTTAAATTTTTCTCGTATAAGATCATTGACGAGATCCGCTACAGTAGACTCTTTTGACCGGATTGTTGATTTCCTTAAATCCCACTCGGTCTCAGTTTTTCCCAAGACAACCTCAGATGGCATTTTTTGCTGATATGAAGAAAGTTGTAACTTGATTGCTTCATCTTCAACTATCTCTTCTGTGATTGGGATAAGACGAAATTTGATTGAATCCTCTATTATTTTTCTGTGTTGATCGAGACTCACATCGAGGTAGACCAGTGCGTCACCTTTTTCTCCACCACTGCACAGAAGTGTCTGCCCCACCCGTTCATAGTCAAAGAGTAACGTGTGAGAATGACCACCAAATATGATGTCAATACCTTCCACGCTTGCGGCCAATAAACGGTCTTGTTTCAAACCAATATGTGTAAGTGCAACAACGAGATCAGCGCCCTGCTCTTTCAGCAGCTGTACCATCTGTTTTGCGACGATCACATTACTGTCTTTTATCCGAACATTTTCACCATTGGTTATAGAAGAAAAGTCTTCTATCATCAGAGAGAAGAAGCCAACACGAACATCATCGAATGTTTGAATGTAATATGGTGCACAAGCACCTGCCATTGTGGTGTCTGCAGTGACAAGATCGGAGCATAATGCTTTGACAGCGTTATTTTCCAGGCTCTTTGCAAGGACATCCGCCCCCCTGTTAAATTCATGATTTCCAAGACTGAAAATATCGAATCCCGCTAGATTCATGAGATCAAGTGTGGCATTTCCATTAAAAAAATTAAAATACTTACCCAGGAAATTATCCCCTGCCGAAAGAGTTATCACCGGAGTATGATCACTTGATTGCTCGATATTTTTAATGGCCGTAGCTATTCTCGCAATCCCCCCTACAACTTCTTGCTTCGTCCCTGCTTCATCAATCTCGATAACTCGCGGCGATGGTTCCATTTTTCCATGCAGATCAGCGGATTCTATGAAAATAAGTCGTTGAGATACTTCTTTTGCTCCAAAGACATCTCCTGTAATAACAAGCAACAAAACGGCACTGACGAGAATAATACGAGATGTCTTTTTCATGGTTTTCCTAGGAGTAACAAACAGACGTTCTGTCCGATCAATTTTGATGTTGGATATTTTTAATAAAGCTAAGTCAAGCTGTGCAATCCAAATGATAAACTGAATTCTCCGACAAAATGTTAAGGAAATCAAATGTTTTTTATGTTTCTAGGCTAATAATTTTGAGCAACTGCAAAGCGTCTGTTTGAAGACGTTGACCCATTGCCAAAGGAACTCTCAGAGATTCACTCGCTTTCTTATGAGATACTGTTTCAATGGCTTGGAGTTGTTCATATCTGTGAGGTTTACGTAATATCTACCTAAGTCTATGGTAGGAGCAAAGTGGTCTACTTGTAAGTTTTGGGGAAACCAAGGCTATCATTGAGAATTCAGATAATTAAAAAGAAAAAAAAGCCGTACAGGATGCAATCATCCTATACGGCTATAGTACTACAAACTCGCGTCTTTTCAGTTACTGTTTTACTTCCAATAAATCAATTGCAACAGAGTCCGGTTTAGCAGTGATTATAAAGAAGGTAAACACCCCAATGGCAACCGCTACACTTAAAGTGGACCCCTTGGTCAAGACAAAAATGTACTGAGTTTAAGTTACACATTCATCTTCAAATACAGCTGGTCGACGCTGCCCCGTTTTAGCCTCTTCTGGTAGATCTGATACGGACTCCGCAGTT
>JBLHNU010000038.1:0-52891 GCA_047622095.1 Desulforhopalus sp. | reverse complement strand
ACCATATGTATAGTCCTGTCTCCGCAAAAAACACTACGCCTCGGAGTCTATCGCTTACCTGTATATCAAACTTTTTGCCTTAGCCATCTGAAGCTTTGAATGACCTTTTTACGAGTTCATCAAATCTTGCAACTAGCACGTTTTGGCTATAAAACGAAGAATCATGCTGCAGCCCATTTTTTGGACTGCAACATGATATCGATATGTTTTTTATGAACGTACTTTTACCTTCGCTGTTTCGGTGCCAACTGGTGCTCCAACCAACCCCTGTGCCTGATCTGCAGCCGCAGTAAAAATAACATCAGTTGAGCTGTTCAAAGCGGTTTCAGCGGAATCCTGTATAACCCCGATAATAAATCCTGCAGCAACAACTTCCATGGAGATTTCATTTGGTACACCAAACAAACTACATGCAAGAGGAATAAGTAAGAGCGATCCACCCGCTACACCAGAGGCTCCACAGGCAGATATACTTGCAACGAGGCTCAAAAGTAAAGCGGTTGGAAGATCAACTTGAATACCAAGAGTATTTACAGCTGCAAGTGACAAAACGGTGATAGTAATAGCCGCACCCGCCATATTTATGGTTGCACCAAGCGGGATAGAAACGGAATACGTATCTTCATTTAAGTTTAATCGCTTACACAGATCCATATTTACCGGAATGTTCGCCGCTGAACTTCTGGTAAAAAAAGCAGTTACTCCACTTTCACGAAGACAGGTGAAAACCAGTGGATAAGGATTTTGTCTCGTCATGAAAAAGACAATCACAGGATTAACAACCAAGGCAATAAAGAACATCGAACCAAGCAACACTTGCAGAAGATGAGTATACCCCGCTAATGCAGCAAATCCCGTTGTTGCTATTGTTTGAGAAACAAGGCCGAAAATACCAAAGGGTGCGAAACGGATAACTATTTTAACAATACCAGTGACTGCTCCGGAAGCACTTTCTAGGAAATCCTTAACGTTATCTGAGCTGTTTCTAAAAGAGACGCCCAAAGCAATAGCCCATGCAAGAATACCAACAAAATTACCTGTAGCAAGTGCATTTATAGGATTATCAATTATTTTGAACATCAGAGTATTAAGAACCTCACCAATTCCGTTTGGTGGATTCGCACTCACATCAGTTGCAACCAGTGTTAACGTGGTTGGCATTAAAAAACTCAAGACAACAGCTGTAAGTGCGGCCATGAAGGTACCAATAAGATACATCGCAATAATCGAACGCATATTGGTCTGCGACCCTTTTCTCTGCTTTGCAATTGAAGACATTACAATGACAAAAACCAGAATAGGCGCAACAGCCTTTAATGCACTAACAAATATTTTCCCTAATAATCCTGCTGAAATTGCAGCGGCAGGGGCCAGCACTGCCAGAGCTACACCAGCTATGATTCCAACGATGATCTGTTTTACCAGACTACCAGACATAATTTTTTGTACAAAACCTGTACTTGCACCCATTTCTTTTTACCTGTGTTGAGTTTTATTCTATACGTCTATCACTTCATTTCTGAACTACTTTTAAAGCACAGCACATATAGTCACACTCTTACATATCTGTCAACTTTTGAGGGAACAGATACGTAATAATACAATTTAGCCGGTTTTTTTTGCGTAAATATACACAAAGAACATGTTATACTTCTTAATCAGCACCCTCCACCCGCCCTCCATCACTAACAGATGACTCAGGAGCTATAATAACGGTATCTCCGCTCGTAACACCGGCCACAATTTCGCTTTGATAATCATTCATTAAACCCACTTGAACATCCGTCAGTTGAGCCTTTCCTTCTATTACTTTATACAGCTGCCACTGCCCTTTTATTCCATGAAACAAGGTAGTCCGTGGCACTAGAGATACATCCGGCTTTTCCTCAGTAATAATCCTCACTCTTACTCTGTATTGTAACCCTAAAGTTCTACCTGATTGTTCAAGAGCTTTAAGAGTTCCTTTAGAAAATATGATTTTTACTGTTACTCTTTGTTCTTCGACTCCAAGTGAAGATGTTTTTGTAAATGCTTCAGGTTCCACGAGTCTGATTGAACCTGTTAATTGTTCACTCCCTACAGCTTCACCAAATATCTCGACCTTATCTCCAGGTTGTATGTGAACAGCAGCTTCGGTCAATACATCAACTGTAATTTCAAGTTCATTAAGGTCGCCAATATCTAAAAGTGGTTCACCTGGAGTCATCACTTTTTCGTTCCAGACATGACGTTTTAAAATCGTTCCGGCAACAGGGCTTTTCACAAGAGTCCGCTCAAGATTTCTACTGACGTACCCCGGTAACAAATCCATAGTAGACTGTACAGATTTACTCATATTGAGCATTGCCTGACTTTCTTCAATCTTAACTGAAGAGTCAAGATACCTTCGCCGTGATGCACGTTCCTCTTTGTCACTAATCGTCTGGGCCTTTAAAAGTTTTTCATTTGCCTTCCACTCCCACTCTGTATAATCCTTGCGAATCTTGGCAGCTCTCACCTGCGCTTCAACAGATTCCACCCACTTGCCAACAGCATTGATGATATCAACAGTTTCTTTTGTTGCATCCAGCCAATCATCATTTTCTAATCTGACGACTATTTCCCCTGCACGAACCACATCACCTTCTTCAACTGTTATTGGCAACACACGGCCCTGCATGGGCATGGTTACATGGTAGATATGGGGTAAACTTGTTCTTCCGCGCTCTTCAACATACGCTTTAATAGTTCCCTTTACAGTCACAGCTGTGCGTACAGCGGCGCCCTTATTCATTTCACCATAAAGAGTGAGAGATATAACGAATATTGCGATAACACAAACGGCTATCCAGCCCCATTTCCATTTGTTTTTCTGTTTCATCTTTCACCTTCTTTACCCTTGACGGGTAGAATTGATATCACTTATTTCTCTCACTATTCTTTAAGGCTTAATGCTTCCACCCAATTTTGTTTCTGTATATTTTTCATTACCACTATCTGGGACAGTAAAACAAAAATTACTGCAAGACTCATTGTATAGACATAACTAAGAGGGGCCACCTCTGCCGGGAAACTATAGGCATCGCTCACAAATCCCTTCATGGAGGCAACCAGCATCAAATAGCCCAAAGGTAAACCAAGCACAGAACCGATCAGATTAGTCAGTAAATTCTCACGGAAAAACAATCGCCCTACCTCTTTGTCAAAATATCCCATTGTCCTGAAAGTTGCCATTTCCCGCTTACGCTCAGAGAGGGAAATAAGAGTACCGTTTAAAATTGCTCCTAAAAATATGACCGCAGCAAAAACAATCATAATCACTGCAGACGCACGCATCGCACCGTTGAGCTGTTTATTCAGTGCATTCTTCTGTTCACCTAAATCAGTCAAGGTTTCAAGATTTGGCATTTCTTTGATTTTTTTAAGAAACTGTTTTTCTCCATCTCTATCATGGGTCGCCAGAACACGAACCTCATTGATGACATTTTGTTGACCGAAGATCCGGTTCAACCAGTGGAAATCAGCATATACGGCCAAGCCAATCATACTATCTATCCCTTCAATAACGGGCATTTTTACAATCTTTTGTTCGCCTTTAACGGGAATGACTCCTATATAATCTCCAGCTTTCACCTCAAGCTGCTCCATTAAGCGACTTGTCATGAGAAGCCCTGCAGGTGGTAGTGCTAACGGCTCTTCATCCCCATTAAGTGGAGATGTCAATTTTCCATTTCCTATTATTCCCATGATACCGCCACGCTTTGAATGATTTCGGACCTTAAAGGTACAGGGAACATTCAATACCGGTTCGGCATGTATCACACCTGGTAGCCGATGTATTTCATCCATTGCAGACAAACTCAATTCCCGGCTAAATGAAAGGTGGTAATCACTCCTCAGAACTCTATCAAACTGCAGACTTACCATCTCATCCATTGAATCAACAAACCCAAAAGCTAGAACAACAATACTGCTTCCCATGGCAGCGGAGATTATGGCAATAATGGTTCGGCCTTTACTTCTAAAAAGTCCGCGAAGTATCATCTGCCACCCAGCATCCAAACCTTTCCAAAAACACCTGATCGTCTCCAGGGCTATAGAACAGCCAGAAGGAGGAACGGCCGGCCTCATTGCCTCGGCCGGTTCCAACTGCATAATACGACGTACTCCATTGATTGTTCCTAGAAGTGAAAACAGTACCGCAATGAAGATGGCGCTGCAAAGAAGCCCTGGATAAAATTTACTGGTCAACTCAGGAAAGGTGAAATAGTCAACATACATTCTGGTTGTAAGGTCTCCAAGCCAATAACCAAGCAGGCATCCAAGTCCGCCACCAATAAGCCCTGTCGTTACTGCAAATTTCATAAAGTGCAACATCAACTCCGTATTACCGTAGCCAATTGCCTTTAGCGTTCCTATAACAGTGCGCTGCTGTTCAGCAAGACGCGTCATAAGAATATTGAGAATAAGGGCGGCAACGACCAGAAAAAACATTGGAAAGATATACGCTAAATTCACCAGCTGTTTCATCTCACCATCAAGAACCATTGGAGAAAACTGTTCCGAACGTGGCAACCCTATAAAAACTCCGTAAGGGGCCAACCTATCCGATAATTCCTCCACAATCTCTTTTGGGTGCTCCCGCAACTCAGGGGCAAGAAGCCCCACAACACTATTGCAGGCACCATTAAACCCAAATATATCTTCGGCAAAGCTTCTCTTGATAAAGAGAAGCCCATAACTCCCAGGTTCATCAATCATACTGCCAGGTGATGCCATGTAGACAAACTCGGCACTTATGGCAATACCAGTTACAATGAGGTCCTTTTTCTGGTTATTGAGTACAGCAGTGATGGTATCCCCGGGCTCTATCTTTCTCGCGTTCGCGAATTTCTCAGAGACAATGACTTCGTTTGATCGGTTATTGGTGAAATAGGTCCCCTTGCGGACGATTATGTTATTAATTGTCGGGGCGTGCCTATCGGGCATTGACAGCAGCAATGCACTGACAGGTTTTTCGGCATCAGGAAGATCCAACACAACCTGAAATTGAATACGCTCTCTGGTTTCAGAAACACCAGAGAGCCGTGAAAGTCGTCTTACCTCTTCAACGGGTGCTTTCTTGAGATCAATCCAAAAATCAGCAAGCCTGCTGGACGAATAGTAATTACTCCGGGCAAACTCAAGATTTTTGGCGGCAGACAGCATACCGACAAAACAGCCAATCCCAACAGCAATTATCGCGCTGACGGCAAGAATCAGATACCTGCTATGCCATATATCTCTACAAAGTTTCTGGTTAAGAGTATTCATCACCAAACAATTTCACTCGCATGTTGTGGGTTGGAGTTTAATTGAATCTTACTTATAATGCCGTCCTCAATTAACGCAGTACGGTCTGCCATCTGAGACAAAGCTTGAGCATGGGTTATCAGAACTATGGTTGTGTTTGTTTCTCTATTTATCTTTTGTATGAGTTCTAAGACCTTCACAGTATTGTCATGGTCTAGAGCCCCCGTAGGCTCATCACAAAGCATGAGTTTTGGCCTTTTTGCCAGCGCCCGAGCAACGGCAACCCGCTGCTGCTCACCACCTGATAGTTGTGATGGAAAGTGATGTAAGTGATCCCCTAAGCCAACAAGATTAAGAGCATCTGCTGGATCTATCGGGTTGAAGGCAATTTCTGTTGCTGTTGCAACATTTTCAAGTGCAGAAAGCGTAGGCACCAGGTTATAAAACTGGAAAACGAACCCCACATGATCTCGACGAAACCTTGTGATTTCCTTGTCTCCAAGTTCATTAATACACAGGCCTTTAAAGTTGATTGTCCCTTGAGTAGGTTTGTCAATTCCACCTATCATATTCATCAAGGTACTCTTGCCTGAGCCCGATTCACCTTTTATTATCAAGAGTTCTTTTTCGTAGATATCAAGATCTACTCCACGTAGGACATGGACATCTATTTCACCAACTGTGAATGTCCGATGCACTCCCTCCAGATGCATTAATACGTTGCTCGCCTGCAAAACCTGCCTCCCTTAAAAAATGAGATAAACAACCTGAAATAAAAGGCAATATAAGATCTTTTTGGCCCTGCACCATCAAATCTATGGTCTCTGTACTTTAATAGTTTTCCAGACAGTCTCAACTCATGAAATATTCGGAAGGGAAAATTGAGCACAGAAGATTAATACATCTCTGCTGCGCTCAATTTTTATGGCGGGTTATCTATGGTCTTACATTGGGGATACTAACTACGTGATGAATCTTTAAGTCGTTGAATGGCAACAAACGCCAGAGCGGCCAGTTCATTTCTGCTGAGTTCACCCTCAAGGGACAAAAGATGGGCTTGAATCCTGGGTGACGATTCTTTATCTTCTTCAGCCAGACGAAAAGCTTCTGCCATCTGTTGTTCGTTAATACAATGTACAGATTTGCCACCAAGAAGAGGTATTTGATCAGGTTCCACAGCTGGCTCCCTCCTTAATAAATTGAGGAAAGCCACTCACAGAAAAGCTGCTGCCACAACCACAGGATGAGTCATTGGAACTGTTGTTAAAACGCAACCCAGCAGAAATCAAATCGTCGGAGTAATCGACATTCAACCCTTCCAAGTATGGCAGGCTTTCAGTATCAGTTATCACCTTTATACCCTGACTCTCATAAACAACTTTTTCACCCTCACCTCTATCTTTTACAATATTGGCGTCATAGGTCATTCCTGCACAGCCGCCTGTTTTAACAGTAATGCGAACAAACCCTCCATCACTGCCATGTTTGCGTAACATATCATACGCTTTTGTACTAATTGAAATCATTATATTAAAAACTCCTATTACATTATATTTGTTAGTTGCGCCTTACTACCACTTATACTATAGGCGTTTTCGAGTAAAGTAAAAGGGTAGACCCACATCAAAGGTCAAAATATGGCAAACTATGTTGGCGGGAGTTTATGGTAATGACATGGTCTCGAATAGAGACTACATTACCCTCATTCCTGAACACTGCGGTCTAGTACAGATCCAGGCTCTGAAAATATTTTAGCCAGATTGTTATCTACAACATAGATACAGATCTCTTTTGCGCCCTGTCTTGAATATCGGTATTTCTTCTGAAGATTTCGTATCATAAAAGTAACATCACTCTGAATTCTCTTATCATACGTTTTGAAATCCTCACGGTTGTAATCCTTTATCGCCCTTCTGAAATTTTCGTTGTCAAGAAACGGTTCGAGAACCTTTTCTTTTAGGGTATGGATATATTTTTCATGAAGATACTCATAGAGAGTCGTTTGCGTTATCTCCATTCCATCACGGAGCATTTCCTGTGGCAAAGCTGTTGTGGTGTAACTCTTTTGCACATTGTTTCTAAACATAGTACTGGAACTTTTATCAATCTGCAGACGTGCTTCAATTCTTTCAAAATAGTCTTCAGTTATCTCCAACCTTTCCCCTGTAAACTCACAGATCTCGGTGGTATTCGGTTCAAAATTTACAGCAAATATATAGTTCACAAGATCCCTTGAGATCTGTTCCTCATTATAATCATACAATGATTCTTTAACTTCCTGAAGTACCGTGTAATTATACATCCGTAAAAGAGAGTCCAAAAACCCTATCGGCAAAATATCTTTATTTTCCTTACAATATTTACGAAAGAACGTGCCGAGCATCGACATATCTATCATCTTGTCGCTTCTGGCGTATGTCGAATAAAACTCATTAAATAGACGGATTGATTCCCTTCCTGAATAACCCTTCCACCCATCTTTTTCCGATTCAGCAATAATCTTATATCTCTTTTTAGCAGTAAAACTTTGGACATCATCTTCAGAAAGCCACTCTGGAATGTTCCCGGTATAGATTTCCATTTTTAGAAGTTGAAGATTGGTATCGCAGTAGAGCTTATATTTATCAGAATTTCCTATCCACTCTTCCATGGCATCTGACTTGGTGCTCAAGCGTGTAGCGATGACCACTCTGGCGAAATTATGCAACACCCGTGGCAAAAACCCTTCATCTATATGTTTGCCAAAATTCTCACGGTAAATATCTACTTCAGTCTGTAAATCAAGAACATACGGAATATGTATATATTCAACACGGTCGGCAAAGGCGTGTAGATCTTTGAGGAGTTCTTTATCTTCTGGATTCATCAGAGCAAAAAGGAGTGAATTGACCTGTTCTTCAATATCCTCAACTTTATGAACACCATCACTAATAATGTTATGAAGCTCCATCAACCTGTCAGTATTGTGAGACTTAATATCCATTAAGGCGTAAATACCGTTATTGGTCTTTGCATACCTGGAATACAGATAACTCACACGTTTGTCGCCTGTGAAAAATGCATCAAGACTACGCTGAACCATCTCGTTACTCATAACTCCATTGCGAAGAGGTTTATCGCCGGGATTGAAGACGGAAACCCCCTCCCCTAATCGCCGATTAAAAATATAGGGCCGGGCGTAAACACACTCCATCACCTTTAACGGATCCCGGTATTTTTTAAGAAGCTCCTGATAGAGTGAAACGCAAATAGTGCACGGATCCTCATTAAACAGCCATTCGTACTGTTTTTCGGTGAACATCTGCCATTTAAATTCATCATTTTCAAAAAGATCATCCAGGAATTGACGACGAATTTCTTTGGGTACCATGAGCAAAGGATTATCATGGCTTGGGCAAGCTACGTCAAAATAACCTCCAAGATCAACATCTTCACGACACGCACATTTCATCTCATTGGCAAGAGCCAATTTTCCTTCATTTTCTAGTACTCCAGCCAGCTTGTCCGTGAGTGTATTGAAACTGTGAACACCTCCGACCAAGCGATCACGCTTCAATCTCCAGACGACCTCGTACCGTGATCCCTCTGGTGAATTTGCATACTCCTCAAACCTGTGCAGAAATTTATTAAGAAAGGTTGATTTTCCGCTTCCGTGAGGACCATCAAAGATATAGATCTTGTTCTGTTTAGCACCAACCTTAAAACTTTCAACATGTCGCATCAAACGATTGGCAAAAAGTCTGTCCGCAAAAAAAGCCCTGTCAGAGCCATCTACAAACAATGATCCACAATCATATTTTAGAAAATGAATTGACTCAGGATCATTTCCCTGTTCATCCACACCATCACACACATAGGCGTTAATCATATCCGGATAAAGCTGATAAATATTACGAATATAACGGTTAGGGTATTTAACCACTTCCTGCAAGAAATCCGTGAACGAGAGAATCGGCGATTGTTTCCATTCTCCCTTCGTCTTCTCAAAACTACCGAATACTTTGGTCAGGTCACGCATATAATTCCCCTTACCCAGCTTATATATCTTTGCAATGCAATATCACCTAAAGTTTGTATACGCAAAATTTAGGATGCAGTATCAGTCTATTAACACCCTCGACAGCTTTTTATCTTTCATTGTGTACTTCACTCTTCCCCAACTAATTTTTTGAGGCACATACTCCTGTTGCGGCTGAGGCTGCTGATCTGTCTTTTTTTTCACCGGCTCAGGTTCATGGGTAAAAAGTGTAACCCGATCACCCCAGAGATACTCAAGCCCCATAAGTGTTCCGCTGATGTAATCACGAAAGAGTGGTTTACCTTCAAAGAGGTGGTTTATCACCAGAGCGTTATCGTCTACATCAATTTTTACAGCTGGCGGATGATAAAGAGAATCAGCGACCATCTGTTTATAATGTTTGGCTTTCTTGCTCTTGATATAATACTGCCAGGTCATCCTCTCTTTATTCAGCTTCTTATCCACTACAAAGAGTTTATGCAGATCGACAAATTCCTGATCGATAAAGGTATTTACAAACATTGAGTCACAAAAATTTTCCCGAACGTCAAAAATAAATTCCTTGCCAACACCTATCCCAGTGTCATAGTTCTTACGTTTATGCTGATCTGAAAGGCGTTGATAATCGTAGGTTAAACGCCCTTTATTCGCCTGATCTTCAAGATAATAGAAAAGTCGCATGCCCAATGCATATGGGTTAAGCCCAACCTTAGGCAAAGATGTTACTTTGGCATTCACAGCAGCAAAGGCAACCTCATGACCACTGATTCGGTCATCTTGCAGAAAAAGTGTTTCATGCCAGTAACTGGCCCAGCCTTCGTTTAGAATTTTTGTTCTGATCTGTGGCTGAAAATAAAGAGACGTACTCCTCACCATTTCAATAACTGATAGCATCCATTTATTTTCTTCACGGTTAAGGAATTCAGAATTTTCCATAATGAATTGCAGCAAATCAACCTTCCCCGATCTCTTTCCTCTCCTTTTCACAGCTTTTTCGTATAACGACTCAAACTCAGCATGCCTTGATTTAACATCCTGAATAAAGCGGGACTGCCCTCCCTCAGGAGAATCTCGCATAAACTCATTATATTTTTCTATCTCTGTTACATATCCTGCAATGGAACTGTCGTCTTTTTTCTGTATGAAATTGTCAAAATAGAAATCAACTCGACTTAACTTTTCCTCTTTAGAAGACAACGTTCGTAAAACGTCAAAGTATCCAACCAGATTATCTATTGACCGTGCAAATTCAATAATATAGTCAACCCAACGGCCCTTTTCAGAGCGCAGCTTAGCAATCAGTCGCTTATCAGAAAGAGCCTTACCCGCAAAATCGTAATCCCAGGTATGCCGGAAATAGAGATTGTTCTGAAAAAAGTCGATATGCCCAATGACATGGTAAAAAATCATCACATTGAGCCAATCCGGATTATTATCGTTATAAAATGAAATTGGAGGCCGAGTGTTGATTACAGTCTCGTAAGGATTGTTAGGATAGAGCTCATACTGTCCCTGTTCTTTCAACACCTCAATATCCTGAACCCAGTAGTCATACAGGGTGGGAATCATATTTTTTGGAGACAGCTGGAGAAAATCTCGATTCGTTACGATGTATTCTAAACTGTCATCCTGAAATCGCAGGCCAGCATCACGGGCCCGTTCTTTACAGCCTTCCATGATTTTTTTTGCATGCTGACTTACAAGTTCCATATTTACCTCACGTGAAATATCCAGGTTAAGGTCATTATTACAAACTCAAAGGATTACGAGATGAGCTGACGTATCCCACTTATCAATCTTGTTTCATCGGTATCTTGCTTAATTACGTCCATCCTGAATACATCTTTTTTTTCTTCAAGAAAGCCTGACTTCTTTATATAGTTTTCAACCTCACTCTGACCCGCAATT
Source organism: Desulforhopalus sp. (assembly GCA_047622095.1). Classification (GTDB taxonomy): domain Bacteria; phylum Desulfobacterota; class Desulfobulbia; order Desulfobulbales; family Desulfocapsaceae; genus Desulforhopalus_A. The sequence continues at coordinate 41,694 of JBLHNU010000038.1, read as the reverse complement.
CCATAACCATTTTCAGCTATCGTCAGTCCAACCCGACTGGCATAGGTAAGCATTTTCTCAAGTTCAGGAATAGCTTTATCTCCTCTCGTATCCCAATCGTCTCCATCAGTCCCATGGAACACATAGATGTTATTTTCAGTGGCTAAAGACTCATCTTCTACAATCTCATTAACCAGTTTATAGGCACTAGAAACTTGGGTACCACCAGCAACTGAGGAGTTATAATAAGTCTGAAAATCATCAACCTCTTTAGCTTCGGTGTCATGTAAGACAAACCGTGTTTCAATCTGGTTTTTATACTGGAACGTCAACCATGAATAGATAAGAACATGTTGGTTGACAATAAGTTCAGTCGGTTTTCCACCCATTGAACCGGAATAATCCCGCACAAAAAACACAACAGCCTGGGATTCGTAATCTTTTTCCTTTGAAAGGATCCGGTAGATCCTATCATTTGGCGACATAATTAGGGATTCAGTATCCACTTGTTCCTGGGGACGAACCCTACCAAGTGCAATATTAGTTTTAAGCATTCTTCTCAGGGTAGCTTTCTTATCTAGAACCTGGCCAAAACCTCTATTTTGATCTGTCAAATCATAGGTATACTTACTCAAAGAGCGTTTTTTACCTTTATCTTTGAGATTAGGAAGTTCAAACTGCTCTGTTAGAATCCGCCCTAAGTCATACGCATTTGACTCAACGTCATGTTCACCACCCTCTCCCTGTCCAGCACCTCCCTGCCCACCCTGCTCAGGTCTAACCGCTTCTTCACCAATGATTTCTCCTTCCTCACCATCACCAGTTCCACCATCACCGGAAGCGGGGTCCCCATCACCCTCCCCTTCATCCTCTTCGTCTAAGCGCACTTTGTCATGAAACAGTTTTTCCTCAACCGTTGTAGGAACAATGATAATCTTGTCATCCCCATCCTGACTGGGCTTCACCATCTTACCCACCCGGATTTTTCTGGGAAATCCATCTTTTTCTCGCTGCTTATCTCTTTCAAGCAGGTAATCAAGCGATTGAACTGTATTAAGTGCAATAAGGTTTGTGAGAGGACTGCTCTGAAGCATCTCCAGATCATTGTAACTGTAGATACTCTTCTTTACGCCTGGTTTTCTCGGGACATCATGCTCACAAGAAAGCTCCTGTAAATCCAGCTCGTAGCGGATTTTTTTCTCCTGAGCAGGAGTCAGCCCTTGCAGTTTCAGGGTTTGATAGAGTTCATGGAGTTTTCTCTTCATCTGATGACACCCGGTTCATTATTTTGACTCAGTCAACTGTGAAGCCAATTAATTTTCATCAACCTGAGTACAGAAGTATTCAATGGTTTTCTGAGCACATGTCGTACAATAACCAAGCTTATTCAACATCGTTTCTATCATACGATCATATAACTTCTGATTTTCCTCATTGGTTCGGTTTGCAAGAGCTCCGATTAAACTGCCGGAACCGGAGATATCTGATTTAAGCCGCACGTCAGTCACCGCTTTTACCAGTTCCAGGTTGTCCATAAAATCGTAGTCTGGCCGTACTGAAATCTTTTGCCCATAAATCTTTCTGATTGAAGTCCGAAACGAATCTTTTTGTTCCTTGGTTTTAAGACCGAGACAATCCTCCACCGAATTGATATATCTCTCATCAATCTTCAGAGCCTGTAATTCTCCTGTCTGCGGATTTTTATACTTCCACATCTTATCCGCACCAAGATTCTCAGCATCGTTACCGATAATCATGTTCACATAGTTCATCACATCTTTCCGGATAGCCAGCGGCTCATCCATATATGCGTTAAACATCTCGGTCATTATACGTTCGCGGTATAGGCCTTTTGCAATTTTCAGATCATCAAGAAACTTGGCCCGGTCCTTTGCCTCAGATACATAGTCAAGAATCACTCGTTCGACAGAATGAAAAACATCGTAGGCAAACATACATTTACCCTCGTTTGTCTCAGAACTCTCCAGCATAAGCTGAATCGATCTACCTAGATTTCTTTGCCCTAATCCTTTTTGACCGAATCTTTTTGTTATGTAATGTTCTTGACTGAGGGTATCTATCACCTCTGAAAGAGTCTTGAGACTTTTTTCACCCGCCACCTCTCCTGCTGCAAGCTTCATTGTCTCAATGGGAGTGAGTTTCTCAGATCTTGGTAATCTACTTAAAACAACTGCCACAGAAGCAGCGTAGTTCAGATTAGGGTCCTGATGCATAGCATCACCCGTGAGGGTGGTTTTTGATTCATTACCTATGGCGTAGGAGGTGAGGTCTTTTTGCAATACATAGTTGGTATTGTGGGACACATAACAGATCCGACACCTGTCAACAATTGGCGCCTCTTCTTTTTCTTCTAAAAATCGATTAAATTCTGAGTTATTACTGGTGGCTACGATAAGTGTGTCAATCGGCCACTTATAACCGTCAATTTCAATACATCTATTCTGAATTATGCCAAGATACACCTGCACCAGATCTTTTTTATTTTTATAGATCTCATCACTGAAATGGATACCACCTCCAGCAACTCTGGCAATAGCGCCTCTTCTGAGGTCAAACCGAAACGGATTATTGGTATCTGTAATATGAAGCAATCTTTGAATAGACTCTTCTCCAAGAAGATCAACTGCCGAAGAAGTAATCTTATCTTTTGCCGGATACTTGCCTGTAACTGTACCAAGGCTTTCGATAAGCGGAACGTTTACAATCTCGATAAATTCCAGCATATCTTCAAGCTTGCCACCAGTATATTCTCTGATGTCATTCCAGATATAGGCAGAACATGCTCCTAAGGGCCGGTAATTTTCGTCCCATGTCTCCTGCAAGGCTGTTGATGCCCGATACCGCCTGGCAAGATACTTAAAAGATTCTGCGCGACTTTCCTGAAGATTCATGGCAAGCACCATAGGATCTTCGTACGTCTGTGATTCAATGATCTTTATATTGCCGTAGGAAGAAAGTTTCTCAAGCCCAACAAAACGAAATGTGTATTTACGGTTTTTGGGGATTGAAAGAAATTCGCGATACATCCCACATAAATACTCAACTAAAAAAGTTTTCCCATTACCTGGCTCACCAACGAGCACAAAGGCCATTTCTTTGGACGATCCCCCTTGGGAGGCATCTTTTACAAAGGAGACGAAGGAATTAATTTCATCATACATACCGATGATATGTTTTTTCCCTTCTCTAAATATTTTAAAATCAAAGGTAGATTTACCGTTGACTACGACTTTATCGATCTCACCTTGAAGCACCATACGGCTGACACTCTGAAAGGCATTTTCAAAAATTCTATCACCTTTTTTGACTGCAGTAATGTGCTGATGAAGTGAGCTTTTTCCATTTTGAGCCATCGTTCTCCTCCTGAACAGGTTGAGATAGATTGATCCGTCTGTATGTTATTTATTATCAACATAAATTGGTTTTTTTTCAAGGTTGCTTGTAAATAAATTTTATTACAACAAGGTAAAACCAGACTTCAATCCGGATTTTTCCTTTAAAAAAGCGAAAACCTTGACAACACAGATAGAATATAAAACCCTGCTTTCATATGTGAAGACAGCTGTTAATAAATGGATATAGAATATACTTTTTCCATCCATAATCCCTTTATTAACAGCCAAGACTAATTTGTTTTTTCCAAATGATGCGAGCATCAATGGGTAAACATCGGTCACTGCATTTTTACCGTAGATACAATCAATGTGTCCATAACGAGGTATCACATGGCGCGAATAGAGATCACCATTAGCCTCTCGTAATTTCTCAAAGGTTATTTCTGTGCTTTGGGGGTGATAACATGCGTTCGGTAGTAATGAGTCGTTTACACTTAAATCTAACACCACCTATCAAGTCCATATGGGTACCATTGCTTTGGATGACGCATATCCCGACAAACAAAGCATCAGTAACGAAGATCTGGTAAAGAAGTTGCCGGATCCACGAGTCTGGGCCAAAGAACTGATGCGACTGGATCCTGAAAGTTCCGAAGCAACCTTTCGAACGTTTCCAGGTAAAAGCCAAAAGCTGAGTTTTCTCTTTGGCTCCTGCCATTGCCCAGGTCTCCTATGGAAGAAAAAGCATTCAGACCGAATTTTCGGCCCTATGTTGGATCAAACTAAAGTCTCCAAGCTAGGAGGTAAACCCCGTTTTTCTCTCATGGTGGGTGATCAAATTTATGCAGATATGTTCAATCGCCACGTCCCCCTCGGACTCGCGGACACATACGAAGAATTTCATGAACGGTATCAGAGTGCTTTTGGAACCCCAAATATACGACGTCTGCTACAAAATCTCCCCACCTACATGATTCTCGACGACCATGAGATTGAGGATAACTGGAGTCAGGATCGTATTATAGATAGGAGTAAGAGGGTTTTATTTAATATCGCTATCGGGGCATACATGAGCTATCAATGGAGCCATGGTCCCAGGCTGGAAAAATATCAACGAAGGCTTTTTTACGACTTTGACAGCGGTGGCTTCCCATTTTTTGTCTTGGACGAGCACACCCAGCGTTTTAAAAACGATCAACCAGGATTAGAAGATAACCACTTGCTAGGGCGACCGTCGTTTGACCCTGTTAAAGAACCAACCCAGATGGACCACTTATGCAATTGGCTGGAGGAACATAAAGATGATGAACGACCCAAATTCATAGTCTCCCCCACTGTGTTTGTACCGAACTCCATCGAAACCGCTGGCAATGACGAAACTCACGAACTTAATAAAGGAAAAAACGATTCATGGCCAGCTTTTCCCACGACCAGACGTCGACTCCTGCAGCATATCGTAGACCATCAGATTCAAAATGTCGTTTTCCTTTCAGGAGACATACACTGTCCCAACGTAACGCGTCTAACCTTCTCAGGCACCCCTGAGGCAGAATCTCTTAAAGCCTACTCGGTTGTTGCATCAGCTTTTTATTGGCCATTCTGATTTACTGATGGTGAGCCTGCCAACTATGTCCATGATTCCAAACAACAAAACGACACCTTTATGGTGGATAAGGAAAAGGGAATTACCATGGATTACGTAGCTGAAAACTTCACACAGAAAGATAACTTCTGTAGGGTGGATATCGACTGGTCAAAACGTAAACTAGAGATTCGTCCCATCGACAAGAAAGGCAAAGATATTGAAGGCAAGAAGTCTGTGATTAAGTTTGCCTGATTTTCATTGTCTTACCTGTGGAAACCTGACTTTACGTTGAAGGGACAAAATGCCCACACCAAGGGAGTAAATACAGGGCTATTCGGCTACAACTATTTGTCTATGCCAATATGGGGCAGTGGAGCTATGCGCCATCCTCTGCTACAGATCCAGGTCCAATTACGGGTCTGTATTTATCCTTTGAAGCACCACAAACGGGACATTTCCAATGAATAGGCAAAGCTTCAAACTTTGTTCCTGATGGTAGCTTAGTCTTCCGATTTGGCTTTTCTGGATCGTAGACAAAACCGCAATTGGTTATTTGGCATTGATACATATCTTTAGGGTCAGTCACAATAAACCTCCATTTTCTACGAGAATTTACCCTGCGATGATAATGATAATCAATTGTAATAAAACGCTCGACACATGTCTATCAAATTTTTAATGTGTTCCCGTTCGTGATTCTTTGAGATTATTTTTACTGATCACTTTAATGAGTTCGTCAGGCATCATGAAAGACAGCACGGGAGACTCCATCACATTTGAATAAAAACAGATGATAATACTCGGAATTATCGGCTAAAAATAGAAGATACATGCCATTCCAGCAATAGCGAGAAACGCTCCTACCCACGCACCAAAAGCGGGTCTTTCCCGAGTGACAATCCAGAGAATCGGCAAGATGAAAATCGGGGAAGTTGCGGAGATTGTTGATACAAGACCTGCCTCTCCATGGGCAAGTGCAAAGAGTAGAAAAGTCATACCAAGACCCATGCCTATGAGGCCACTGAGCCCGGTCTGCCAAATCAATTTTGAAGTCAATGGAGCAGTTTGTTTTCCAGGCCGATTCGGTTTCAGGCTACAGACAATACTTAAAGCAAGCGCAGCTGTTCCAACCCGTAAAGCCGAGGCTGACACAGGATCGACACCAGCTATCATAATTGGGCGAGCAATAATAACAGAAACCGCCTGACAGAGAGCCGAAAGTAAACCAAAAGTAATACCTGCAGAGAGAGAACCATGAACCTCTTCGAAAGCATGGCTTTGACGTGAGGTGTTACCAAAAAATATGGCAAGCAGGACGCCTACCACAATGAGAAAACAACCAATAATTGTCGTGAGTGGCAGCACTTCTTTGAGGAAAAAATAGCCGATGATAACTGTAAAAGGTGCATTGGCCGTAAATAAGATAACGTTTCGGCGGGGGCCAAGTCGCTTTAATGTGGCAAATAAAAGAGTATCCCCAAGGAAAATCCCAATCATCGCTGATAAAATGAGGATTGATGCAGAGTGAGCATCAATTGTTCGCCAACCACCGGTGCAAATCGATACTGCCATGAGCATCAAAGTAACAATGCAGAGTCGCAACCTATTGAACCGTATTGAACCGAGGGCCCGAGTAGGTGTTGTTGAGACCAATCCGCCAAAAGACCAGCATAGGGCTGCGGCCAGGGCCGCGCATTCCGCGATATACATTGATTCTTCCTGTGGATGGAGTTTCCATCTACTGATTTTGAGGTAGGTGATAAGTCATCGCTTTATAAGCCAATACTACAAACGCAGATAAAAATAGTTATCCCAACAACTATTATCAAGAGATATCGCGACATGACGAGATCGATTCAAGATTAACCGCTCATTATTTTACGAACATATGGTTTGCAGGGGTAACTCCTCGATCATAGGTACAAAAGGTATCCGTGGCTTGAGGTGTTTTGCTATGGATTTTAATATTAGTGATGACCTCTAGCGCACCATGATCGTAGCATGCTTGTTGGGCAGTTTTTACAATTTCCAGCAGGTGATCAAGCTCACCTTTCATCGTGGTTTCCATTGCACCAACCTGAAAAGGAACATTTGCATTTTTAACTACTTCAATTGCCTTATCTACAACTTCAAAGTTATTACCATCCTTAACACGTGGGATAACTTGAAAAGCGAGAAAAACTTCTTTTAATGGATTATTCGATTTTGTCATTTACTACTAACCTCAAAGGTACAATTGCAATTTCAATACTGCCAATAAATTAATTATTCTCCGAACTCGAGCATCTCAAGTTTTCTGGCAGTTAATTCGAGAAGCTGAGAGTTTAAGGCAGCAAGTTGAACTTCCAATGCCTTTTTCTGTTCCAACGATTTCTCATCACCTTTTGTTTGTAATCTTGCTATTTGCTCCATCAGTTTACTGATTTCTTCCATAATCTCTTCAATCATACTATCGATAGCATCAACTTTAGATTGTTTGTTTATGGCGGTATTTCCTTGTCCCTTTGTAGCCAAGTCGTGTAGAGCGCTACGGCTTTGTTCTTCACTGCTTTCTTTAGCAATTGCAGTTTTTGCTTCAGGGGAAATAGTAAGTTTGTCTGACGGCATCTCTTTATCTACGACGACAGAAGGGCTCTCCTTTTGCTTTGGTTCTATTTGTATCGTCAGTTTATGCTCTTTTGCCATCGGCGCTCGTACAAACGAATTAGTTTTATCCAATGAGTTCATTCCTTAACCCCTTTTTTAGACATTCCCCGACATCCAGTAACACTGGATCTCTTTGCACTAAAGTATTTCCAAATAGGTCGTCTATTCCGCAAAAAGAAATCTACTCCTCCCTACCATTTATGTAAACTCAATACCCGTTGGGGAGGGGGAGATATCCTTTGCCAACCCTACCCTTTCAAACTAAACCTAAAACGCAGATCATTCCTGGTAAGGGCCAAGCGTACAGAGGTTTCAGAGGAATTTTACTCATCAAATTATTTTAAGATTATCACATCACGAAACATCCAGAACTTTTCGGATCAACTTAGCATGAGGAAGAAAAAAGAAGGCTGCATGATCAATGTAAGTATTTAACACATATTGAAATGTATAATCCACTTCCTCAAGTATGTTGCTGCTGACGTTCAGCTACCTGGAAACGATAGGGGCTACCTGAAAAAAGGTCAAAATCCCACCAAAATACAAGGTAAGTATCGCACATCAAGCAACATCATCAATGAGCAACGAAAAATATGCTGACTTAGCATTCAGGGGAAAGTGAAAAAAGGCCTCAGTTAGGTACTTTTCAACACCTTTTATATGTCTTTCAGATATTCCCGGCTGATGCAAACTCAGGCTTTACTCTGTTGGTCGAGCGCCTTCGATGAAATTTTCAGGTTGGGATAAAGAATATCGATACACTCCCGACATATCCCATGGCTGAGCTTACCGTCGAAAAAACTTAAAACACGTTCATCGATATTGACCCATTTTTCCCCAGCACCTTTTATTCTATGGCATCCTGAACATATAGTGAGAAGAAGTTTTTTGGAGGCCTTCCTGTTATGCCTGGCATAGAAACCGTCCAATACAGCCTTGGCATCATCAACATGAAAACTTGTCTTGAGAAATATTCTTTTTCCATATCTGTTTTTCATGGACGTATGGTAAACATTTATGTCATATCCGTTCTCTTTCCTCTTACACAAGTGGCATTTCTGCAATTCATTTTGGGTGGCAGTGTTCCGAGTTTGGCAGCAGTCGCACTGCTTTCCCTCCCCCATCAAACATCTATGGCAAGGTTGTTTGCAACACTTGCCAAATTTTTCCATGAAGAGCTTATTGCCATAAAATACTCTATGATTTTCATCATGCGCCCAGAGACATATTGGAAGATCCAGGGTGCTATTGCTGAAAAATTCTGAGTCAGGATCAAGCGAGTTATAAAAGAAGCTTCTGTCCAGACCAAGGCAATCCGCAATCGTGTCAAAATCAGCCACTTTATCCACAAATTTTTGTGTTTCAGTCTCACTTTTTGTGTATGTCTCTTTGCTTTTTTTATGAATCATATTTCACCTACCGCTTAAATTGAGGCAACCTAAGCCACAATTCGATATAACTGGCTATATCATATTAAACGATTTGCGGACCGAAAAGTTACAGAATTCATTGCTAAATAGGTAGGAAGTAGGGGGGCAAGATAAGTTGTTCTATTAATCAAACAGGTGCCCAAATAATTTGTGCGCCGCCTGTATCATACAGCGACGCACAAGTTACCCTGAATTGATTTACCTCCTACCGCTCCCCTTATCTCAGTCCAGGGATCTGGTAGGTGTGGATAAAGCTGATAACCCCCAGATTATCGTCCGCCTGCTGGGTAAAGCCGCCGATATTTGAAGTGGCCTGAATAGTACCATCAGGAAATCCGGTTGCTGAACTCAGTCCGATGTTGTCAAAAATTGGGGATCCGTCCATATTTGCTTTCAGAATCTCTGTTCTGGTATCCGTCCAAACACCGAGACTTCCTTCTACCAGTACGTTAACATGACCGTCATAGGTTGAGGCAATACCGCCCTTACTCATATCATTTGGATCTGTAGGGCCTCCAGTAGTAGCGACATTCCCCCGATAGCTAATGATCCCAGGCCGGTTGTACTCAGCCACGCTCTTATAATTAAAATATACAGGGTTCTTCTCATAGTCTATCGCAGCGGCTGTGGGTTCACCGGTAGCAGTGTCATATTCACTGTAGCCGAGCACCTGGTTAATCCCCAGAATCGAGTTCAGGTAGACGATCATATCGACCGTCATATGGCCGGTCTTATCCCCTGCCGCGGCAATATGGCTTGCGGCAAAGGTGAGATCGGTTACATCAGGGACAACACTACCGTCATAGGTCTTGATACCGGTAAAGGGACCTTCACAGTCGGGAATATAAACTTCCACCTCATCGACAATGACTTTCGTGGTAGGGCATTTATCAGATGTCGACACCGTAACCAACGCTCTGCTGACAGCGGCGGGATTGCCGACCCACACACCATCTTCGTGCTCCGGTTGAACAGGGTAGGGGTCCCAGATAAGACAGTCAACCTTAGTCCCTGCATCATTGAGACATGTATAGTAGGTGTAGTAGTCGCCTGCACTCACATCCACCATGCTGTCAAGCCCCCAACTATTCATCTTCTCGATATCAATGGTCGGCCGCAGGGCCTTGGCGCCGGGCCCGTCCGTCAGTTCGAGCATCTTCCAGAGGGGAATGCCGCCATTCTTTGAGCGGTCGATAGGCATCCGTTCATCTCCTGGGGTCACCAGATGGCCGTCCTTCATCAGCTTGACATAGAGCGCCACATTCTCAAGGGGCGAGTCGATGGCCTTCTTGACGGTGCCGAGCAGGACAGGCGTTCCAAGATAACTGTCATCAAGAGTGTTGTCTGCATCTATGTCTGCGGGGGTATACACTTTTAATTCATCATAGACGTTTTTTGTCAGCAACAGCCGCCCGGCGGCATCGATCTCGATTGCAACTGTATCGGGACTGTTGATATTATTGATCGCCTCGTCAAAGGATGACTGTAGTACAGCTTCAGGAGCTCTGCTCAGGTTGAGGCGCCCGAAATGCACTTCGCCGATAAGAGCGGTCCAGAGAACGCCATGGGGATAGGTGACTTCTCCGTTAGTTGGATCCTCCCAGGTGCAAACAGCACCATCTATGGTATCACCATTCTCATCAAGGCATGGTTCAACAAACCACTGGTTGACTGGAATCGTCAACACGCCGGTGTTAGCATCGACTTCCACAGCACCATACAGTTGGCCCACCTCGCACTCGGAACGTTTCCAGGTAGGGTCGTAGCTGATTGTCATAGGTAGCCGGTTTTTGGTCAGTAAGGTCACGGAGCTGATATCACCCCAGCGCTCATAGCTTGCCACCGGCTGGACACACTGGGCCGGATAAGGTGATTGAGCCGCAGTGTCTCCTATACCGTCATCATCGGTGTCAGCGGCATACCAGCCGTAGTCTCTGCCATCATTTACGTATACTTTGTTACCGGATTCATCTACTTTCCATTGATTGCCCGGATCAATCACCGTCAGTACTGGCTCGCCGCCAACAATTGTATCGGGGTCTTCTTCCGTATTTGCTTTCTCAACGAACTGCTGATAGTCATTTATTGAATTTTCATCATCCACAAAATCAGGATCTGGCACCAACTTTTTATCACCTACCACCCCCTCTTGGCGAAGAATTGTATAGAGATCACCATAGAGTTTTCCGGCATCGGACATCATATCATTGTTCGGGCCTTCAACAGTATCAGGTATACCACCGCCGCCATCATCCGTATCCGCTGCCGGCTCCTCAGCGGCAACTGTACCTCTACCTCCCATATAGCCTTTACCCACAACCATCGATGGCAAAACCAGCCAAAACATAAAAAACAGTACCAAAAAACATTTAGTCGCTTTCATGTTACCCTCCCTTTTTTTGGTCAATTCCGCCTAGGCCACATGCTATAAGCGGAGCGAGAGTACAGCTCTCGTTGACCATTCTGAAAACAGAATATCCTCGGCATACTTAGTCGTGCTTTGTTTGCAATCCGCTCGACACCGATCGTAGAGTGGGCAGGTAATTAGGAGTTATCTCTTCGATAGATGGCCTTTCTAGGGAAATGTGTTACAAAAAGTGTGCCAGTGATAATTTGAGGGAAATGATTAATAGCCTGATATTGGTATCTTCTGTTATTACAGTGGACTAACTAGATTGTAAGCGTTGGCTTTAAAAAGATTGCGGTGGAATGTATGTTGGTAATGTGTGTCATGACACACCCGTTGTTTGTCACACTATGTGCCATGGCACAGCTTCTCAAGTATCCAAGGATATGCTGAACTGTTCAATCTTACGATAGATCGTCCGACGGCTTATCCCAAGTAATTCAGCGGCTCTTGACTTGTTCCAATCTGTCTTGAGAAGGGCTTGGCGTATCCTCCGGGCCTCCTCTTGCTCGTTAACTGGTGCCTTAGCGGAACTGATCTGCTGTGCAATTTTTTCAAATTCGGGTGGCAGGTCTTTGAGGGTGATGATGTCCTGATGGCAGCGCACGAAAGCGTGCTCAAGCGTATTGGCAAGCTCGCGGATGTTCCCTGGCCAATTGTGCAGCATTAAAATATTGAACACATCCGTTGATACATCTTTTATGCTTCTGGCAAACGTGCAGTTGAATTTCTCAAGAAAATGGCCCAGCAACAACGGGATATCATTGCGTCGATCCCTGAGAGTGGGAAGTTTGATTTCAAAGACTCTCAGGCGATAATACAGATCTTCACGGAACTCGCCTGTTGCAATTTTTTGTGGCAAGTCCTGATTGGTGGCCGCTACCACACGGACATTCACCTTTAAAGGCTTAGATTCTCCAACTCGCTCAAATTCTCCGGATTCAATCACTCTTAACAAGCGTGATTGCATGTAAGGGGAGATGTCTCCGATTTCATCGAGAAAAATGGTGCCTCCATCGGCACTCTCAAACCGACCCATTTTATTTCGTACAGCTCCTGTGAAGGCACCCTGCACGTGGCCAAACAACTCACTTTCAAGCAATGTATCTGAAAGAGCAGCACAGTTAACCTTTATCAGGGCGGTGTCTCGACGGTTACCGGTACGGTGCAAAGCGTCTACCACCAGCTCTTTTCCAGTGCCGCTTTCACCGGTTATAAGGACAGTGGTCCGGACATTTGCCAGTTCCCTGATCAGGTTTTTTATGTTGCAAATACCCTCGCTCGTCCCCACGATAGGGGCAAACTCGCGGCACTCTTCGAGCTTTCGCTTCAATTCATGGAGATGAGTCTCATCTCTGATAACCATCACCGCTCCAGTAAGTTCTTTTCCCGGGCCCATCAGCGGTGAGGCGGTCAGGCTGACCACTTGGCTTGGTTTTTCCGAACAATTGCATTCTATTAAGCGGCCTTCCATTAGTTTTTTCTTCTCAAAAACCTCCAGAAACGTATTGAGGCACCGGCCTTCGCAATTATGTGCCAACTCGTGTACCCCCTCACCAAGAACATCTTCACGCTGAACACCGCAGATTTGTGTAATGGAATCATTGATCTCAGTGATAGTCATGTTCTCACCAAGGGTAATGATTCCATCTTTTACGCTCCTGAAGATGGCCTCGAAATTCAAGCGGCAGCGTTCCTTTTCTTTGGCGAGAGCCCTGTGTTTGAGAGCCATCGTGGTGACTCTGAGTAAGGTGTCCTGACAGAGAGGCTTTATGATATAGTCAAGCGCACCTATCCGCAGCGATTCGGTGGCCGTTTCGACACTTGGCACTCCCGTGATTATAACCACTGGTGTGGAGGGTCGTAAACGCATGGATATATTGAGAAGATCGATTCCCGATTCGCCTTCCATAAATATATCGGTATAAATGAGGTCGTACTCAATTTCTTTTATCAACGCGACTGCTTCTTCGTAGTTTGCCGCCGTGTCAACTTCACAGTCAGCTTCAACAAGAAAGATATTGAAGGTAAATCGAATGCTTTCCTCGTCGTCTACCACCAATATTTTTGATTTCATGCATCATTCCTCGATTGCTTGTTTTCCGGCATGACCGGTAAGTCGACCTCAACCCGAGTAAAGTGATCCTCACGGCTATTAATAGTTAGTCGTCCGTTGTGGTTTACTATAATTTTATGACTGATACTCAATCCAAGCCCTGTACTTTTCCCTTCTGATTTGGTCGAAAAAAATGGGACTTTCACCTTATCGACAATGTTCTCGGAAATTCCCACCCCATGATCGAGAAAAGAAATTCGCACATATTTGAGAATATCGTCCTGAATGAGACTGATGGTAATTTTAAGCAATTTGTCTTTGTGATATTCCGGGTATTTTTCCATCAGGGCATAGCGGGCATTGTTGATGATATTGATAAATACCTGCTGAATTTCATGGGATTGGGCATAGACCAGAGGAATGTTTTTGCTCACTACAATTTTAACGATAATGTTATCTTTACGCATCTGAGAGTTCGTTAGCGTTAGCGAATCGGATAAGATGTCGTTAACTGCAATAAAAACCTTCTCTTTATTTTGTCGCCTTGAAAAGGTTAGCAGGCCCTCAACAATCCTTGCAATGCGGTTACCCTCCTGGATCATACGTCCGGCGATTTCTTTTATCAGACACCCTTCTTCACTTTTGTTATTGATAATCTGAGCATAATTGATGATACCATTGATCGGATTGTTTATTTCATGGGCAACACCGGCCGCGAGTTCCCCGACTGCGGCGAGCCGTTCGGAATGCATGGCTGTGGCCAGATTGGCCTTTTGGATTGTAACGTCCCGCAAGAGCACCATGGCTTTTGTTTTGCCATCAATGTCGGTAAATTGCGTGTAGCTTTGCTCGTAAATTCTGCCAGTTGAGGTTTTGTACTCTACAGATGTGCTTTTATCTGATGGAAAAGCCGCCAACATGGGGCAGGGGCTGCAGGGACTTGTATTTCCCCTGAAAACGGAATAGCAAATTTTTCCCGTGCATTCACCGAAATAGTCTTCTAATTCCTTGTTCTGGTATTCTATGGTGTAATCGGAGTTGATGATGCATACACCATCTTGCAGTTGAGAAAGGATGCACTGTAATTTGTCACTTTTTAACTGTATTATTTCATGGGCCTCTTTCAGCTGGCTGATATCGCGAAACGATTCGACGATTCCTATGATCTCGCCATCCGGTCCGGTGAATGGGGTTGCTGATAAAATAGTCGGTATGGTTTTTCCATCCGAACGTTGTTTATCTACATAGATTTCAACGCTTGATTTGCCTCTGAGTACTTGAACGATCGGACAGCCAGTTGTGTGACACATTGGCCCACTGAAGATTTCGTAACACTTTTTATTGAAAGCATCTTCCTCAGCCACATCGGCCATTACAGAAAAGGTTTTGTTGATTTTTGTTATATTATAGTTCCGGTCAATAACCCGCATGCCAACAGAGGCTGTATTGAATATTTGAAACAATTCAGCGTGGGCATTTTCCATGGCGCGCTCCATATCTTTACGTGCTGTAATATCATGGCCGATACCATAAAAAGAGCTCTTTGTTGCAGAGGTAAAAGGCACCAGGTTGAGCAACATCGTTTTAGTGTTATCCTGTATGGGATAATCAATTTCAAAAATCTCGTGTTTATCGATAATAGAAAAGTTTTTTGGATATTCTTCAGGTAAGTTTTGAGAAGTGACATCCCAGAAAGTCTTTTTCAGCAATTCTTCCCCTGAGCACTCGAGAAAAGTCAGGGCGGCGTTATTGTAATCGACAAAGCACCCCTTGTCGTCAAATAAAAAAATAGGGTTTAAGGCCTGCTCAAAGATCGTGCGGTATTTTCTCTCACTCTCCTTGAGCGATTTTTCAGCACGCTTTCGTTGGATAAAGTATTGTTGGGCAAAAATACCGTACAAGGCGAGCATGATGACGATAAGTGTTCGTTTCCAGATTTCATGATTATCTGGCCTGATCAGTTCGTCGATAAACCGACTACCCCCGAAAAAGAGGACATGCAGTAGAGATTCCAGAATCCAGTATAGTAGCGCTATTCCGAGACCAATCCAGATAAAGTTGCCGGCCAAGACAAAAGCAATAATACGTCGAGAAATAAACATAGCCCACCCTCCCTCCAGCGTGAGTTTTCTCCACTACTTGTGTATCGCGAAATACCGTAATAATTGCTCGCTTAGTTTGTTCAAGTTAAGATTTTCCGCATATCTCTTATAAAGATATTATAGCATAGAAAAAAGTTTCCTACTGATTCACATCTTTTCTCTTATAGCAACTCGTGTATATTTCTGACTGAACTGTACCAAAAGTTGCTTCCACCTGACCTAACGTCCTACAATAGTAAGATAAATATACCTGACATACACTGCAGATTTATGTTTATATTTGTTATAAAAAAGACAGTATAAAAGGTTTAGGAACGAAGTTTTTTTACTAAAGACTTCGTTCCGTGCCTAGCTCCCCTTCTGAATAAATTTTAAAACTATAATTTTGCATAGAAGAGAGGACAGATATCCTTTACCAACCTCATCCATTTAAACATATACGCAATTGATGACTATTCTTAATAATCTAAGCTTACCCATGTTCAAAAAAATTGCCAGAAAAGGAACATTCTGGCACTTAGTCAAACCAAACAGTATTCTCTGAATTTGTAGTATAAAATGGAGTATCTTGAAACTCTGGATTCTTAAAGGTCCTCAAGGGATAAGCAGCTCTATTTATCCGCTTTCAAATAACAAATAGTACGCTGCAATCAACTACAAGGGAAGAGGTGAAACGAGAAATCATCAAGTAGGAAATAGCTCTTTTTGCCTGTCAGGATCAAACTTTACGACTCCGACGCTACGACCGTAAATTTGTCTACTTTTGTATTCTGATTGAAACAATATGTGACCTGCGGGGCAAAACACCACCTTCTCAGGAACTATCTTGCCAATCATATTACTCCTGAGCGTAATATCAAGCTGATGAATTTTCAAAAAATGGCTAATCTATCGATATCATCCACAACCCAGAAGATTATCGAAAAAAATATGGGTGAATTTTGTTACGTGGAGTGCGTCATCTGCCTGGAGCAATACCTGACAAGATCAGTTGCCTAATCAACGGCCGTTACCTCCACCACTACTTCCGGATGAACCTCCGGAGCCGCCACTATTTCCGCCTGAACCTCCAGAGCCACCGCTGCTTCCGCCTGAAGCTCCAGAGCCACCACTGCTTCCGCCTGAACCTCCAGAGCCACCACTGCTTCCGCCTGAAGCTCCAGAGCCACCACTGCTTCCGGATGAACCTCCGGAGCCACCACTACTTCCAGATGAGCCCTTGGAATTACCACTATTCGAGTTGGATGACGTTTTTCCTAGTTGGTGGGATGCAGCTCCGCGACCAATATTTTCTCCGAATTCTATGGCAACGTTTTCAGGAGAATGTCGCTTTGCCTGAGTACTGAAGCGTTGTCTTAACTCACTCATCTCCTTCGCCTGATAAGAGTGGCGGAGGGCACTAGAGAGTACATTTGATATGGTTGATGAGTGCACCTGCCTCCGAGCCATATCGCGCGCTGTCCACATAGTTTGCTCTATCAACCCGTTCCTTTCAACCCTACTCATGGCCCGAATTTGCTCTTTTAGCTCCAAGACAATGTCCTCACAATCTTCGTTTTTCAGGCCTGCGGCAAAGGCTTGAGCGATCGTTTCTGTCAATTTCCCAGTAGCAGGCCCTGTATCAGATAAGAGATGCGCGTACCGTGAGGCGCTCCTATATCTACCCTGCACTTGATTGGTCGCATGTATAATATTATCAGGTTGTATATTCTTGGCCATTCCTTCATATACTTTATGCACCACAGGATCTAGGGGGAGTTCCTTTGTCTGGAGCTCTTTCAGCATGTCCCTGAATGTATTTAGATCTGTTTCACCAAAACCATATTCCGTCATCTTTTGTTCAAGAAGACTCATCTCTTCCACACGCCTCTCTTTGGACATACTTTGCTTAGATGTAAGCAGGTTCTGAGGGACTGATTCGGAAGATGCAATTACAGGAACGAAGGCAAGTAATGTAACTGCGAGGATACATGACACTACACCCGTATATTTGTTGGACATAAAAACCTCTCTAGAAATAATTCTCTTTCACATGTGCTACCTATAATATAAACGGATATAGTTGTCTAAAGTTACATTTCTGGCGAAAAAACACAATTTTTTCCTCCAAAATCGTCATGGACAGTTATCTTGCAGTCTGGAATAGTGATAACCCCATCTACTACATAAAAGTATGAAAAATCGGTATTTATCAGCGAGGTGTACGACCAAATACCTCTTTTCTCCAGCAGTGCTTCGTTATATTGGTAATGATCGACACTTGAAGCAAAATACACATGTTTCGCATCGGGGTTTTTCAGATAAAAAACGACATTACTCTCTTGGACTCTGGAGTAATGATTAGATGCACATCCAGATATATTTGTTAAACAAACCAGTATGAAAAGAGTGACAATTCTATAAGTTAGTTTTTTCATGCGAGAGTCAGATTTGTAAAATTGAATTGGAAGAGCCAAAATCATCCATCTCTCTGTCTTCCACTGTTGGATCGGGACGATGCTGGATCCCATTTATAACAAAAGAATACCGATGCTCTCCACTGGGCAGTTTCAAAGTCACTTCCCAATATCCTTCTTTGCCGCTACGAACAAGTGGGACCTTTTCCCAATGTGTAAAGCTTCCGACTATTTCTACCTGGTTGGTTTCTTTTTGGTGAATAACAAACCTTCGGTAGATGTCTCTATCTTGGTTTAACGATATTGTTTGTTGAGGCTCTTGCATGTAATGTCCGCCAATAAAAGACAGGGCCAAGATCAAAACGGCTGCCATTGCCTGACCTGTCATGCGAATAGCTCTCGATGGTAATTTCTTTAGCGGTTTGGTCACAGGTGCTTTTTGGCACAAGACAGTATGGAGCACCTTTTCCTGTTCGAGAAAATCAACAGCATTATTATAAAAATTTACCTCATTATGAACCTTTTTAACAAAATGACATTTTTGTCCTAGCGACAATTCGTTGTCCAGATACATACTTATCAAGTGATCAATATTCTTCATCCGCCGTCCACCATGATTTTGCGTAATTGTGTTCTTGCTCTGTGAATCCGTACTTTGACATTTGCGGTACTTAAATTAAGCGTGTTTCCTATCTCACTGTAGGGTAAACCGTTTACAGCCAGGACAAGCAGCTCTCTGTCTGTTTCATTGAGTTTTTTCATAGCCTCATAAAGCAAAGACGATTCTTCTCTAGCAATAAAGCGATCCTCTTCATTAAAACCTGTTGATGTTTCAGAAGATTCGACAATTTTGAATTTACTCCTGCTTCGATATATATCCACCAGGGCATTTCTTGCAATTGTAAACAGGAGGGCAGGTGTGATTCGATCGGTATTACTGTAGCTTTTCAGATGCCGGGCAAAACTCTCCTGCGTTACCTCTAGAGCCAGCTCTCTGTCTCCGCATTTATACAAAAGGTAACTGAAAAGTTTGTCTTTGTAGTTTAGATAAAAATGTTTGTATTGTCCCGACATAATGATATTCCATAGTGATCTTTTCGTCACAGCAATAAATATATAACGGAATATGTATCAACAGGTTACAAAATAAAAGATATGAAGAAGCGCGGAGTAAAATAACTTTTGTATTCAATATACAGTGAAAATGGGTTAGCCGCCGTAATATATCTGTATAGTCATACCCTTATAGGGAATAGATTTCTTATTTCTTTCTTTTAAACTGTAACCTTTTTGTCTGACTGCGTTTTATCAATAACGTTTGCACAATCGTGCATAATTCACATGAATTTTAAAACGAAGTTAAAACTATGACGAGGAGGAATCACCTTGAAACACCGTAAATTATTTTCCCAATCAGTTGTTGTTGCATCAATTCTCACACTTTTATCGTTTCCAGCAATGGCCAGAAATGGTGCTGGACCTGGTGACGGTACAGGAACAGGAGACGGTACTAAAGATATAACAGGTGACTGCTCTGTAAGCTCAGTTGTTTCCATCGATAACAGCGTATTACTCGTGCGTGGTGGAAACGGTAATGGGGGTGGCAATAGTAACGGTGGAGGTAATGGACAAGGAGGAGGAAACGGCACTGGTGACGGTGATCAAGACGGTACTCCGGATCAAGATCGCAGCCAGGAAAAACCTTGCTAGTCGCAGTAAATATCCACTTAATATCATATAGTTAGTCCACAATAAACGACCCTGCCAGATTCTGTGTTTTGGCAAGGTCGTTATTCTATTTTAAAATCTATCACCCACGCCACTTGAACGGATCTATATTTGTCCCTGAGAATTTTGATTGCCCGGCAGTGTTTATCTAAACAATCACCACAACATAAAATCTATGGAGAGGATATGAAAAAAATAGCACTCATTTGTTTTTGTATTGTATGTATGGCACTAACATGTCAGGTACAGGCGGCTCCTCTGTCCAATATCGAGCAACTTGGCAAGATCATGTATAAGGATAAATATTTTTCACTCAACAAGACGCAGTCGTGCCAGACCTGTCACCACCAAGTGTCAGGGTTCGCCGATCCCACAAACAGCAGAGATCCCTATTATACAGTTGTATCATTGGGGGATGACGGCGTAAGTCTTGGTGGACGAAACGCACCAACTGCTGCCTATGCAGGTTTTAGCCCAATTCTCCACCAACGCGATGACGATATATATATAGGAGGAATGTTTTGGGATGGACGTGCCACTGGATGGACACTAGTAGATCCGCTGGCAGAACAGGCCCAGGGGCCACCACTAAACCCCGTGGAAATGAATATGCCGGATAAAGAATCTGTCGTCCGCGCTGTTCAAGAATCTGATTACGTTCATCTTTTCGAAGTAGTATTCGGTCTTGGCTCTCTTGATGACATAGAAGAGGCGTATGATTATATCGCTTTTGCTATAGCGGCATACGAAAGATCGAGTGAGATTCAGCAGTTCAGTTCTCGATATGACATGGGGATGCTGTCTGAAAAGGAAGTACGCGGGCTTAATGTTTTCGGAAAGAAATGTGTACAGTGCCACACAATGAACAGTAGCGATGAATTACCAATTTTCACCGATTATTCATATCACAATATAGGTGTACCGACAAATCCAATACTTGCAGAAAATCCTGTAGATCTTGGCCTGGGCGGGTTCCTCGCGACAGTTGAAGAAATTGATAATTCAGAGATGCAAAACGGTAAATTCAAGGTACCAACACTGCGAAATGTGGGTGTAACGGCACCTTACGGCCATAATGGATATTTCGCGACGTTACAAGATATTGTCCGTTTCAAAAATTCTCGTGACGTATCGCAATGGGATCTCCCAGAAGTGAATGAGAATATTAATTACAAAGACCTAGGGGCTCTTGGTCTGACTGATGAAGAGATTGATGATTTGGTCGCGTTTCTCTTTACCCTTACAGACAATTAAGAAAGAGTCGAACATATTGGCGTTAAGATACACAGAACTTCGCAAGAGTACTGAAGCGACGATTTGCATGCAAAATCGTCGCTTTTTCTGTCTTTCGTTTCACGATTTCATCTGATCTAATACGTCATGACTTCTATGAAAGTACAATCAGATGGTAAACTGGAAACAAAGTAACATTCATTACAATGTTAGGTGGCTTCTGGACTGTATTATCGTTGATAATTGTTTTCATAGGTAAGTTGACCTTTCCCATAGCCATGTCTTCCACCACCATTTTCTTGTGGTGATAAAGAGACTAGTAATACCATCATCAAAATACCTGCAAGCGCACCATAAACAGCCTTGGTGTTTTTAAAATAAGATATGAGTATTCGCCAATTTATAAGCATATGGATTGTACCACCGATAAGAAAAAGAATTCCTCCCCATTGGTGGATATGTAGAACTCCTGGAAATTTAATATGCAATAGCATTAAAATTCCAGATACTGCTACAGCAGTATAGGTGACTGCAACGAATGGACTAATCCATGGTTTTTGCGTTGAATTAAACACTAATATCTCCAAGTTGTGTATTTTGGTTTATGGTGCAATCAATTTGAATTCGTTTGCCTAAAAAAGGATCAATGCTAATGCCACGATGACACCTAAAAATTCAGTATTAATACCTCTTTTGAAATATTTATTGCCTGGCTTCTACATCCAGAAAGAAGCAAAACCTGTTTCTTTGTTATAGGTTCCGCTCGTAAAATGAATTTGCTTTTCATCCTCACTTAATACTTTAATTCCCTTGAGGTGGAGAGTCCTGCCAAGCTGATTTACTCCCAATCCTGAATCAATTGTTTTCTCAATCTGGGTTTCCGTTTTCAAAAAACCTGTATCTCGATACGTCAGCATGATCCCGCTTATACCGTATATAACGGTTAAGCCAATAACAAAAAAACCAATATCTCGGTGTAATACGCGCATCCATCTGTACATAGACTCTTTTTTTATTTTCCATAACATGTATTGTTTTATTACATTTCTATTTTTGTGTGTCTATTTACAATGACTACAACGAAGCAAATAGAATGCCACTCAAGATAGATACTTCTTATCGTAATGTGGTTGCGTAATTAATCGTTATTGTGGGTGGAGTTACTAATCAATTCCTAACGCCTTGGGTGAGTAGTTCTTACCCACCGTATTAATTTAAATAGGTCTAAATTACCCAGTGTTACATCGACGGTCTTTTATTTTAAACAACTCAATCTGATTAAGTATCACGTCTGGAGGAAATGAAAATGGAAAGTAGTAGGGGCCAAATGGTGATGGCGAAGGTGTAGAAATGACCAAAGAACAAACACCACATGGAGCCTTTGTTAGTTGATGATGCTGATAAGATAGCTTGATAGGCAGAATGAAAGATTACACGGCACTTCTAACACCATAAATAAATAGGACAATTATCTACTTCAAAACAGATTTTACTCATGTTATTCAATTGAAACAGGGTGATACAACAGTAGTTGCACACCCCACCCTAGGAGGACCTAGTATGATCTGGGACAAGATTCTTTACTAGTATCGCTAATTTTTTTTAGCTCACTTTTTATCTAGCTCAATTGTTCCCGTTATTCTTTACCATGGGGAATCGCCTGAAAATCCTTCTGTTGTATTTACCACTCACGACTTTCCCTTAAAATAAGTCGTTCATTGTCCTCTTCGCTCATAGTGTACGAGCCACAGGAATGGCGTACGCAGAAGGCGATTGATAGTTTAATCGAATCTTGTACTGAAATATGGATTTTTACCATCTTACCCTTGTCCTGTTTGCAAGTCTGGGTCGGCTCTAAAAGCGGAACATTGCAGTGCGGGCAAGACACATTAGCCAGTTCTTCGTCATCACCCATTTGAAGGAAGCTTACCCGATCCAGTACATTGAGGTATGGTGACACACGGCGGATCCCTTCTTCCCCTTTCTGGTTGATTACATGAAAAACGGCCTTGCCATCCTCGTTTAGCCCTTCATCGCAACTGGGACACCAGCAATTCACGTAAGTATCACGATTGATACTGGTTCGTTCCATTAATGACTGGGCTCTAAAAATCTCTTCTTCCGGACGAGCCGTTTTATCGATAAATATACCTTTCATTACAACCTCCTCGAAGATTACGCTTTCCACTCAATTATTGAATGCCTTCTGCACGACAGTTCACCTAAGTTAACCATGCCACATGGTAGTACTATTTCGCCGACTTATCTAGAATAATGTGATAGAGTAATCAAAGAAGAGGTGGGAGTGCAGCTTGTAGTACACTTACTTCCCCCACCTTCTGCCAAGGACCCATTGTGAATTCTTCAAATATAACAGATGCCTCGAAGCCGTAGATTGAGGTTCTGTAATAATCTCGCAAGGGCGACAAGTTACCTGGATTCAGTGAGAATTTAATGAAACCTGGGAATGGCATGATGCAGTCCGTTTACAGTATCTTCAGTCAGGGGTGAAATTGCTCGCTGGGTGCGATAACCGGGTACATCAAGGGAATAGAGCTAGTTAACTCTACTAAAGAAATGGCTGTGCTATGAAGAATACGCCAAGCATGGCAATCAGCACACCCGCCAGACGCCTAAAAAACCGACCACCCTCCTGCCAACTGCTGCTATCAAGCAGACGCTTGACCATGGCAGTTGAACTGCCAGCCACGACAATAGGAATGCAGTGGCCGATGGCAAACAGCAAGATAAAGAGCACGCCGGTGAACACCTTATCCTGCACGGAAACGATAGCCAGTATTGGGGCGATGAATCCGAAGGTGCAAGATCCGGACAGCACACAGTAGGCCAGTCCCAGGACAAAAGCCCCGGTAAGGCCCTTAACTGTCAGGTACGACAAGAGCCCACCTGGTAGAGAACACTTCGCTATCCCAAGCATATCAAGGGCAACCCAAATCAGCAGCAGGCCAATAGCTATAGTCCAATACGGTCTGACATCGCCGAGCATGCGGCCAAGCAGCGAGCAGACGAGACCAACAGCGACAATGGTGATAAAGAGCCCGGTTGTAAAGACGATAGCATAGAGCGTTGCTTTACGTCCTTCGACCAGTTGATTTTGCCCACCCACATAACCGATGATAAGCGGAATGGAGTCTGTGTTTCAGCTGATTTTCAGGTTGGGCCCTCGGATTTCCCTTCTTTTATAGCTTTAACTATTTCTTGTCCGACAAAATCACTAACACTTTATTATATGAGCATTGATTGATTTCACCAATGTCGTATACGAAACACGAAAACACCCTGTAAAGGTAATAAAGCAACCTGTTTTATCTTTCTACTGCAAATCGTTGTCAGTATACCCTGCGATCGGGCATTCAGAGATATTGGGCATCTTGGAAGACAGCACACCATTCCACATAACAAGATGTCATCCATCAAGATGATATAATCAGATTACCACGTTGGTACTCCAACGAAGCACATTTGCTCAGTACGATGTGCTCCTGAAACGACGAAGCGCCCAAAACACAACCTGAACAAGGATTGGTTTTGGGCGCTGGCGCATCATTTTCTCACAGAGAAAACTTTCTATGTGAAAACTTATTGAAACGTTCCGATGAAATCCCCTAATCCTTCTTCCTGCAATTTTTCTACAGGAACAAATCGTAAAGAAGCCGAATTAATACAGTAGCGTAACCCAGTAGAAGCAGGCCCATCATCAAAGACATGTCCAAGATGGGAATCCCCTTTTTGACTTCGAACTTCTGTTCTCACAGAGAAAAGTGAAACATCGTCTTTTTCCACTATGTTTTCTTTTACCAGTGGACGTGTAAAACTCGGCCAGCCGGTTTTGGAGTCATACTTATCCAAAGAACTAAAAAGCGGTTCACCTGAGACTATATCTACATAAATGCCAGGCTTTTTATTATTCCAGTATGCATTGCTATAGGGTGGTTCAGTTCCATCTTCTTGAGTCACTTTATATTGTATCGGGGTCAATTTCTCTTTGAGTCCATTTTTACTCACACTCTTCAACTCGGATTTTTGTTTATCCCCCCAAATCTTGGTAAGAAACCGGTCCCTTCCAGAGCGTGATCTATAATACTTATACCTGATCGGATTTTTCTTGTAGTAATCCTGATGGTACTCTTCAGCTGAGTAGAATGTCACATCATCAAGGATTGGTGTAATGATAGGCTTTTTGAAAAATCCACTCTGATCAAGGTCTCTTTTAGAAGCCTCGGCCACTTGCCTTTGGTCAGTATCTTTCACAAAAATAGCCGTCGTGTATCCATGTCCTCGATCAACAAACTGCCCTCCTGCATCCGTTGGATCAACCTGTCTCCAGAACACATTCAAGAGTTCGTTGTATCCTATTACCTTTGGATCATAGGTAACTTCAACCACCTCAATGTGGCCGCCTTTCATATAGCTCGAGTAATCAGGTTTTTCTGTTTGCCCTCCCGCATAGCCGGAAACAACTGAGACAACACCTTCACGCTTTTCAAACGGCTTTTCCATACACCAGAAACATCCTCCAGCAAAGATAGCTTTGGAAAAGGTGCCATTACTGTGGTTCATTTCCACCTTAACTGTTTCAGGTTCCGCTGGTTTATTACTTTTAGCCACTACAGTACCGACTGCAATTAATGTGACACATGCTATTATGATTGCTAGAGATTTCATATCTAACCTCGTCTATTTGATTAATTTATTTTGAAACAGTAGCCAGCGTTTGAGGCAAGAATCATAGGCGAGATGGCAAATACACCCGCGATAATTATAAGCAACATCGTATTACGAATTTTCATAAAATTTCCTCCAATTACCTACCATAAGATTGCCTCATGAAACGCTCTTTTATCACGTCTTCATTATTCCATCGTTTTCATATCGCTTCCCATGGATTCGTCCATTTCAGTCTTCATGGTGTCCATTTTTCCATCCATCTTGGATTCCATTTGCTCAGACATCTTCTTCATATCAGTGTCCAAATTTTTATGGGACATAGTATCCATCTTAGAATCCACTTCCTTCATGCCTGAGTCTTTTGTCATCTCTGAGGTCACTGTTTCCTTTTTCATTTCATCCATACCCATCTCATCTTTTCCCGCACACCCTGCCATTACAAATAAAGTAATCAAAGCAGCACCGACCCACATTTTCGTATTATAAGTTTTCATTGTTTTCTCCAATAAGGAATTCCTGAATAGTGTGAGAGGTATATCCTCTTCCCACTTACAATGCCCACTACATGTAAAGGCTGTATAAAGGGATTGTAAAGATTGGATAAAGAATTAATTTTTATGTTAAAACGATCTGAAACATAAGAGGAAACGAGGTCTGTACCCTCGAATGCAGGGGGACTGGCATGTAAAATGAGTACATTTACTGCTGCAGAGGAAGTACGAACCAGAAGTGTGTTTCCCCTAGACTACTGTTAACTCCGACCTGCCCACCATGGGCTTCAATGAGTTCTCTGGTTATAGCAAGACCTATCCCTGCACCACCAGCATCACGTGATCGAGATCGAGATCGGTCTGCCCGGAAAAACCGCTCGAAAACATAGGGAAGATCTCCCTCTAATATTCCTGGGCCACTATTTTGAAAATCAACTTTTACCCCTGCAATATCTGGTGAGATTGTAATGATAACATCTCCACCATCAGGAGTATATTTCCAACAGTTTTCAACCATGTTTCTTAGAGCCTGCAAGACCTTATCACGATCTGCTACTACCCATAGATCGTCTTCCACTGCTTCTATAGTTACTTCAATATGTTTTTCTCTAAAATTTGGTTTCTGTAATTCAACCATCTGGTTGACGAGTTTTGATAGATGCAACTTCTCCCGTTTTAAAAATGCCCTCGCAGCGTCAGCCCTTGCAAGTTGCTGAAGATTATCCACCAGATGAACCAGTCTTAAGTTCTCCTGCTGTAGCATGTTAAACGTTTCTGTTGAGGGTGGTATCACTCCATCAGTAAGTGCTTCGAGATAACCACGAAGGTTTGTGAGAGGTGTACGAAGCTCATGGGCAACATCTGCGACCATGTTTTTCCTCAACTGCTCAATTTCCTCTAAGCTGTCAGCCATACTATTAAAAGCAAGACCAAGCTCACCGACCTCATCTTTTGTGATAACTTCTGTTCGTAGTGAGAACTTACCTGCAGCAACTTCCTTGGTAATTGCTGTCATCTGAGAAAGCGGACGCAATACTCTTCTTGTCAGAAGATAACTCAGGATAATCGCAAGCCCCAAAGCGGCAAGGCTTGCCCAGACAAGGTAGTAATGAAGAGAGGTGAGAAACATATGATGGATCTCATCGGGAGAAACGTCGTAGGTATCCATTAGAGCCATAAAATAATTGGCAGCCAGCTTATCTACAGCAAACCAAATGATAAGAAAAATAACGCCAATAACCGGAACGACATTGGTCAACAACAGTTTCCATAGCAAACGATTTTTCATAGATTTACATTCCTCCACGTTCGGCAAAAGTGTAGCCAAACCCTCTAACCGTAAGAATATAGTTTGGCTTAGATGGATTCTTTTCTATCTTTTGTCGAATTTTACCGATGTGGACGTCAATCACCCGTTCAACCACATTTTCACCATGGTCATAAAAACGAGCCAGTAATGTTTCCCTGGTAAAGACCTGCCCAGGAGCCCCCATAAGAATGTGTAGTAGCTTATATTCGGAGGTCGTCAGGTTAATGGTCTCACCTGCAAGGGTGACTTTACACTTGCCAGGATCCAGGTAAAGTTCTTCATGAGTAAGTATTGCATTTACAGCAAGATTTCTTGGCTGAATACGACGTAAAATAGCCTTTACACGTTCAACAAGTTCACGGGGACTAAAAGGCTTAACCACATAATCGTCAGCCCCCAGAGAGAGGCCCATAATCCGATCAATTTCTTCTTCTCTCGCCGTGAGCATGAGGATGGGGACGTCAGAAAACTTTCGCAATTCCCGACATATTTCCCAGCCATCCACTTTAGGAAGCATAATATCAAGAATAACAAACCCCGGGTGCTTTAGACGGGCAAGCTCAAGAGCCCGCTCACCATCATAGGCTGCAATTGTAGTAAAGCCCTCTTTTTCGAGATATGTAGCAACCAGTTTTGATGTGTTTTTATCGTCTTCAACTATAAGTATTGGGCTTTCAAGTATCGCCAATTTGCGCTCCTACTTTAAACATAATTCAGTTTAATATGGATATTTGGGAAACAACGTATAAATAAGATTATTTATAAATTATACTCCTTATTCTTTACCTTTATAAAATTATAACCATCTTATATCAGCAAGACACAACGACTTCTGAAATACAAAATCGTCTTTTCGTCCTAACATTTCAGATTGACGACAATACCCAAGCAGCTAAATCCTCCCACTTAGGTAACAAAATATAATGGAAAAGCAGAAACGCTCACTCATAAAAGCCCCTATCTTTAAAATTGCATTAGGGCTTCTTTTTGTCATTTCCCTTGTATTGCTGTTCTTGCCACAGCTCAGCTCAACATCCTGGATTTCTGGCAAAATAAAACAAACAATAAACGAAAAGATTCCAGGTACACTTGACTACACTCAGCTTACTATTTCCTGGTTAAACGGTTTACAAATAAATGAACTCGTCTACGACGATAAAGAAAATGGAAGCCATTTTACAATTGAGGAAATATCCACCTCTAAAGGTCTGCTTTCTCTTGCTACAAATTATAAAGATGTGGGTGTGATCAACGTCAAAAAGCCCCAAATCGTTTTGTCTATTAATCAGAAGGCAACAGATGTAGCCAACGCCGACCAGGCACCCGCTACCAATCAAAACAAAAGCCAACCTGAAGCGAACATCGCTAAAAAGTCGGTGAACCCCAAAAGCGAATCAACTGAAGCCCAACCTCTTCTTCCACCAATCCATGTTCAACTTCATATCTCGGATGGAAATCTCGTTACCATTGCACCTGACAATTCCAGAAAAACTGTTCTTGAAAAGTTCAACGTAGAGCTCAATCTTGATGTTCCAAATGGTGGTGTGGATTATCAACTCTCTTTTAATGATGCAACGGGGGCAGGAGAAGTTAAAGGGAAAGGCAAAGTTTTCTTGCCTGACAATAATAGTGCAGATCTCAACACACTTGCATCGAATGCTGTGTTAGAAATAACAGACTGGCAAATAGCTGATATGCTGGATATTGCAGCAAATCAAGCGGGTGGCCCCCAAGGTGAAGGTATAATAAATGGTTTATTACGTATATCTGGTACCGGCAATTCTACAATTGGCATAACCGGCAATCTGAAAGGCCGTAAAATACAGCTTCGCGGTGGATCCCTCCAAGGCGATACACCATCTATTGATGATCTGTCCATAGACATAGATGTACAAAAAGATGGTTCTCTTCTTGAGATCAAAAAGTTAGAAATCCAATCCCCATTTGTCGAGGGAGTTTTGACTGGGAGTACTTCCAATGAACAATTACAAACGTTAAACGCCAACGCCAAGATCAATGCTGCGAAAATACTTTCACAATTTCCAGAGACACTTAAACTTCAGGACGGCGTACGTATCACTGAGGGATTAATAGATATTAAGGCTGATGTTACAACAGCCGGCACTGCCACTGTATTTGATGCCAACGTCCATCTCGACCGCTTAACCGGCTCAACTGGAAAGAAAAATATTTCATGGAAAAAGCCCGTAGATCTACTCGTTCAAGGTAACCTGAATAATGAGGCTATTACTCTAGATAAGCTCACAGTGGAGTCTTCCTTTCTCCAGGCAACCGGCAGTGGTAACGCGGACGCTATGAAACTACAGGTGGCAGCGGATATAGGCTCCGCACTTAAAGAAGTTGAACAATTTGTTCAGCTGGGAGGTTGGACCTCAAAGGGAAAGCTTGATCTTGATATCGGTATCTCAAATAATAGTAAAAACGAGCGAGATGTTACAGGAAACATAAAAATTGCAAATTTTGAGCTAATTCACAACAAAACGGTCCTGAGTCCAACTGATACCTTTACAGCAGCTATAAGTAGTAATGTTCAACTCGATTCCAAAATGGAACCGCGTCAATTCAACAATACGAAAATTGATATCGCTTCCTGGCTCGGTAGTGGGAGCATTACAGCTGAAGGTTTTACGCCAAAGACTGAGGAGGCACCAGCTGTACTTAAAAATGGTGTTACAAAAGGGACGTTTAATCTCGAACGTATTACAACGCTTCTCCATTCTCTTAAGAGCCTTCCAGAGGAACAAAACTTTACGGGTACACTTGACATAAATGCCAGGATGAATGGAGATCAGGTTGAAAAAACTGCTATTAACCTACAAGCAGATGTGAGCCCATTCACCTTTACCAGTGGAGATAAAGAGTTCTCGGATGAAAAGATCTCAATCGATCTAGAAGCAACTGCCAATCTCGCTAAACAAGATTTTACCATTACAAGTATGAGTCTTTCTTCAACTCCGGTAGCCCTTACGGCGAGTGGATCGATGCACCCCAAGGGAAAAGAACAGACTGTCCAGGCTGAAGGTACTACCACATTGGATTTTAAGTCATTGGGTGATATGCTGAAAGCCTTTGCAGACCTCCAGTTGGAGATGAGTGGAGTGTCTGAAAAACCGTTTAATCTTGATGTGAACACCTCGGATGGTAAATGGACCAATACTGTACAAAACTCTACGTTTTCTTCAGCTTTACAGGTTGATAAGATTACAGGGTATGGTTTAGAAATTGAATCACTTGCCCTGCCAGTCAATATCAAGGACTCATTTGCAGAAATAGATCTGACAGCCTTGGTCAACAGAGGAGAAATGGCAGTAAAACCACAATTTGATTTTACTGGCTCATCACCGGTTGTAACTCTTCCTGACAACAGTACGATTCTAAAAGAAGTTGGCCTGACGGGTGCGATGTCAAATGATCTGTTATCAAAGGTTCACCCTCTGTTTAAAGGCGTTGCTTCAAGTGTTGGAACCATCAGTCTCGATATGCAGCATTTGAACTGGCCTATGGATAAAGAACGGCAAAAAGAAGTGACCTTTGCAGGAGCATTCACCTTCAATGACGTCAAGCTTCAGGCAGGTGCCATGCTTACTCCTCTTCTTGTAATAATGAAAACTGATGAAAACGAGATACAAATCAGTGAACAACCAATGACTTTCATTGGTAAAAATGAACGTGTAACCTGTTCTCCCCTTGAAGCCACAGTCAATACATATTCAATAATTTTAGAAGGTTCAATTGGCTTTGATCAAAGCCTAGACTATATCGCTAAAATACCTATAACACGAAAAATGGTCAGTGGTGATATCTATAAATATCTGGAAGGAACCTACATCTCAGTACCATTAACAGGAACGGTATCTAAACCTTCTGTAAGTAAATCCTTTGTACAAAAGGCGTTGGGCGATCTTGTTATACAGGCAGGCAAGAAACAGCTAGGTGATCAGGCGGGAAAACTCTTACAAAAATTGTTTCAGTAGACTTGCCAAAGCATTACAAAGGCCAGTCTACTGAAACAGTGTTTTTACTGACAACGATCTTTATGCTGTTAAAGTAAAATCTTTCCCTGCAAATTGAATATTTTCCGCAGTGGGGTTCATCGGTGCCACAGCATGAACTCCACCACACTCCGAGCATGATCCAACATATGTGTGCAGAGAGAATACCTCTCCACACCCCTGGCAGGTTGTTTCAATTGCACCATTTCGGATAGGTTGGTCCCGAACAGTTCCACCATGTGCATTACACACAAACTCTACCAGTTCCTTACCCTTTGAAAAAGGCCCCGCACCACCATCTCCTCCACATCCGCATTCAGACATATCTCTCTCCCCTGTTATAAATTTATTTTAAACTGCATATTGATAAACGTAGAACAAAGGATAGTCTAGACAAGATAGGAGGAAAATGATTTAGGTCAATTAGGTCAAGGCCACCTGAATTTATGTATTAAACAGCTTGCCACTCAGTCTGACCCTTTAACCTATAAGATATTCTAGAACTTTAATATATCGAACTTATTCAGCTTCGAGATCTATCTCCATAAAATTGAACCACATCCCGTTTTTCATGGCGTGATCGATTTCAATCTGCACAACATCAACATGACGCTCTTCTATTTCAAAAAATTTGTTTAATATTTCCCTGATTGCACCTTCACTTTTATCTCTTGAATCCTTGTAAAATGCGGAGGTCTCTTTTTCAAGCTTCAATGCACTTTTCAAAACGATTTTGATATCACCCAACATACGTTCAGGTATCTGTACCTTCATTTTTTCAATATTTTTATCGATCAATTTGCGTGCAGGTATTGCAGTCTGTAGACGATTTACATCGATAGCGTTGTTTGCACGTAACTGCTCAAGACTATAATTCAAAAAATCAACGTGAGACTGTTCATCTTCTGCAAGGCCATTAAAGATACCTTTGCCACGTTCATCATCGATCTTAGCGGCTGCCTCTACATACAAATCGCGAATTTTTTCTTCATACTCCAATGCTGTTGTAAAAATCGATATCGAATCCATGGTAATCCTTTTTAAATATGAGATTAAGAAAAATAGCTCCCAGATAATTCCTATCAGGTACACAGTCTATAAATGATCAACAGACAACAATCATATTTTCCACCGCTACTTATCATTATTAAGTCTGGTGAAAGCCACTTGCAAGAATAATATGTGTCAGATATAAAGGATCAACAAAATCCGATTCCAGAAGGGATCAGATACTCCTAGCGATTTCCAATCTCATCACGCTAACAGCTATGACTATGAGGTGCCGCCTGCTTTTATTATAACGAGAGTGATGTCATCTTCACTCTTTCTTCCAGCACTAAATTGTTTCACTTCGTCATAAACTATATTAAGGATAGCCCCGGCACTCTGGGCCGCATTGCTACGAATCAACTCCCGCAATCGATCTTTACCAAACATCTCCCCCTGCATATTGAACGACTCCCAAATACCATCTGTGCCAATAGCAATAATCTGTCCATCTGTCAGCCCAGCTCTTTTATGCTCGAGATACTCCATGTCATCCACAATCCCCAGAGCAATACCGCCGCCTTTAAGCTCCTCAAAAGCATCACGAGTGGGATCATATAATAGTGCGGGATCATGACCTGCACGTACCCACTCTATTGATTTGGTGTCGGGGTCCAAAGAAAGATAAAAAAGAGTCATAAACCGACCCGTATCTAGAACATCTTTAGCCAGATGTCGATTCATCGCCGATATAATATCTGAGCTCGTACCTGGCTGAGAAGCACGCATCCTCAAAAAAGCCCGTGCGGTGGTCATGAGTAATGCAGAATCAACCCCATGACCGGAAATATCACCAACAACAACACTGAATGGTCCAGTGCCTGATTCCTGTCGCCAGATAAAGTCAAAATAATCACCACCGATTTCATCACAGGACAGATTTCGCCCGGCTATATCCAAGCCTCTTACAACTGGTTTATGCTGGGGCAGTAAACTTTTCTGAACCTCCCCAGCCAACACCAGCGCTTTTTTATGCTCCGTCATATCTGTAATAAAGGACATATTGCCTATTACATTACTGCTGTCATCTTTTAATGTATTGCCATGAACAAGTATGGGGATGTGACGGCCATCTTTTGCAACAACTGTTGTCTCAACCTTGCGGTACTCTTGGGCCAGAAGAGCTTCTTGATTTGCCAGCATATACTCCCTGGCCTCATCTGTTGCTAAATCAAAGGGTGTTCTTCCGAGCAATTCCTCTTCGCTATAACCTATCATAATACAGTAGGCCTTGTTAACGTCGATGATCTTAAATTCCTGATCCATTAACACAAAACCTTCGGCAGCTGTTTCTACTATTCTGCGGAACTTTTGTTCACTCTTATTCAGGGCATCTTCAGCATATTTTCTCTCCGTTATATCAAAAAGTACACCTTGATTATTGGTCTTTTTACCAGTTTCATCTCGTACGACTGAGGTTTGGTCTTCAACCCAACGGATATCACCGGAACGAGTGATACACCTGTAAATCATTGTGTATTCTTCAACATCTTCATCCGCGTATGCCTGGATTTCTTTTTCAACCCGTTCAAAGTCATCAGGATGAATGATTTCCTTAAACCGTATTTCGTCATCTAAAAATTCTCTTGGCGAATAGCCAAATTGTTTTATATTCTGACTGATATACTCAAGGCGTGGATCATCGCCTGCAAGTCTTCGAAACAAAATGACAGGACTACGCTCAACAATCAGCTCTGACATACGTAAATCCTTCAGAATTTTCTCATGCTCAGCATATTCTTCCGCTAGATCTTTGTTGTTTGTATCAATAGATTGATAAAGCCTGTTGATCTCATTTTTTGCAGCCACAAGCTCAGTCCGATACCCTTCGGCGTAAGAGAGCTGTTGTTTAAGATCAGCGATTTGATCCAGTAATTCTTGTTCTTTATTTTCTATATCATTTTTCATTTTTATACCGAATAACAACAACGACTAAGTAAATCTAAAACTCCCAAAGTGACTAATAAGGTTTTCCTTGCAACCGTCAAGACTCAAATGTATTGGGTCATCTGCCGGCTGACTTATTACGAACAGAAACCTACCATAGAATGCCCTTACTTTTCCTCCAAAGAATTCGGCTTGGGCAGAAAATACTCCTTGTTGATGATGAATTCCAACACAGAGACATCACAAACCGATTACTTGAATCACTTAGGTATTCCGTGAAAAGTGGATTGATTAACAAACCATACACAAAGGAGCAACTTGCCAGAGGCGTGTTTAACGAGCATGAGGATTAACGATCTAGTTTTGCGTAATTCACTTGCATCATTTCGATATTAAAGCATATTAGAACCTCTACATTAAAATTGTGATCCACAATACATCCAAGACACAGACACCGATGGTTTGATATGAGAAAAATCCTTATCCTTTTTGCCCACCCTGTTTTCACCAGGTCAAAAATAAATGCGTCAATGAAAAGAGCTGTTGAATCTCTTGAACACGTAACATTTCACGATCTTTACGCAAAATACCCCAATTTTTTGATAGACGTTAAAGAAGAACAACGGCTCTGTCTTGATCATGATGTTATTGTTTTTCAGCACCCATTTTACTGGTACTCCACCCCTTCTATCATAAAAGAATGGATGGATTTAGTACTTCAGCATAACTGGGCCTATGGTTCTAAAGGTAAAGCACTACAGGGAAAATATTTTTTACAGGCACTGACAGCCGGATCATCAGCTGATGACTATCAGCATAACGGAAATAACAAGGCAACAATATCTGAACTACTCTCTCCATTTCAAGCTATGGCAAGATTATGTGATATGACATGCCTTCCCCCATTTGCAGTACTTGGAGTACACAGGGGGCTGCCAGAAGACCTGATAGAAAATCACGCCTCAGCCTATCGCAAGGCTATTATCAGTCTCCGAGACAAATCAGTCGACCTGCCCACACTTGAATCCTCTGACAACTTACGTGATTTCTTCAGTCTTACACAATCCGGGAGGGGCTAATGGAACATTTCCTTCTTCAGCTCTTTATATTTCTAACGGCTGCCTCAATAGCTGTACCACTTGCCAAAAAATTTGGACTCGGCTCGGTACTCGGTTACCTTGTGGCAGGTATTGTCATCGGCCCATACGGTTTGTCCCTGATAGGCGAAGTCGAAGAGGTTATGCACTTCACGGAGTTTGGAGTGGTGATGATGCTTTTTCTGGTTGGTCTGGAATTACAACCTTCACTACTGATGAAAATGCGAACACCGATTCTCGGAATGGGAGGAAGTCAGGTCATCCTAACCACCCTCGCTTTTTCCCTGATCGGTTCATTTTATTTACCGTGGCAGCAGGCACTTGCAGTAGGCTTAATCATTTCACTTTCATCCACGGCAATAGTCCTGCAAACCATGCGGGAAAAAGGTCTCATGAATAGTGAAGCTGGAAAATCAGTTTTTTCTGTGCTTCTTTTTCAGGATCTAGCGGTTATTCCAATTCTTGCCATTCTACCGCTTCTTGCTCTGGAGACTGTTCATGGGATAGACCAGCATAGTTCTTCCATGTTTGATATCGGTGGGTTACCAGGGTACTTGCGTATCTTAATTACATTTCTTGCAATTGTTCTGGTTTTTCTCATTGGAAAATACGCAAGTAGGCCAATATTTCGCACAATTGCAAAAACCAGAGTTCGTGAGATTTTTGTAGCCGCGGCCCTGGCAATGGTTGTTGGAATCTCCTTACTCATGACCCTTGTTGGATTATCGCCCGCCCTTGGGACTTTTCTGGCGGGGGTTGTTTTGGCAGACAGCGAATATCGCCATGAACTCGAGAGTGATATTGAACCGTTTAAAGGACTACTTCTCGGCATTTTTTTTATTTCCATAGGTGCCAGCCTAAACTTCACATTAATTGGGCATAATTTCCTTCTCATTGTAACACTTGTTGTTGGCTTAATAGTCATAAAAGGACTGATAATTAAAGCCATCAGTCTCGTCTTCAGGATAGAAAAACGTTCTGGTTATCTCTTTGCGACATCACTTGCCCAAGGAGGAGAATTTGCTTTTGTCTTATTTCAATTTGCAAAAGCCAATGGCGTATTAGCCGACAAGGTCATTGATCCACTTGTATCAGCAGTTGCTATATCTATGTTTTTGACACCTATTCTCTTCATCATTCATGATAAGATAAGCGCCAAGTTCAGCACCAACGAAGAGCTGACAAGGGACAGTGATCAGATTGATCACACAGGACATAAGGTTATTTTAGCAGGTTTTGGCAGGCTCGGAACAGATCTTGGCAGGTTATTGATATCTGCAGGAATCAAACCGGTCATCATTGACAACGATGCAACCAATGTAGAAGTACTGCGAGGATTTGGGTTTGAAGTTTATTACGGCGACATGACCCGTCTAGATTTACTGGAAGCTGCAGGTGCCGGTGAGGCGGAGCTTATTGTGGTGACTGTAGGAAATGTTGAAAGGGTGTTAACTCTGGTTGAACTGGTACAAAAACATTATCCCCACCTCAGAATCGTTGCAAGCGCTCACGATAGAGCCGCTGTTTATGATCTTATGGATGTTGGTGTTACCACAGTTCGACGAGAAACCTTTGACAGCGCGATGTCTCTAGGCGAGGATGTCCTCACTCATCTTGGTTTAAATCCTTATGAAGCATACAAGTTACGGCGTCTTTTTAAAAAGAAGGATGAAGAACTGATCCCGGAATTATATCAGATACATCGTAATGAGGATCAGTCTGTTTATGCTTCTAGGTACCAAAAGCACAATGATGACTTGAATGAGTTACTGCGACTGGATGAAAGCGTGGACTTCGAGGAGATTGATCGTGCCTGGGCTGGCGTAAGAGAAGAGGAATAAATAACTTTACAACTCGAACAGTTAAGTACACTGTGCATTTGTTAATCTTCCTGGTAAAAACATTTACCGGAAAACACTACGTCACTCTCAACTCTCAAAGTAGAGCGACGTAGTGTACATAAGATTTTTTACTGCCTACTATTTAAATTCAATATTTTCTTTTTTATAAGCTGCTTGAAATTCGGGAAGGGCTGAGACGTCAGCAACAAGCCTTTCCACATTTTTACCAAGCGGAATATCAATACCCTGAAAATTCTTTCCCCAACTTGAGTAAACAGTTGCAAGATAGTCCACAATTGTTGGCTGGTCTCCCGTAATGAACTTCTTCTTACCCAATTCAGCGTCAAGAATTTTCCATAAACCTGCTGCACCTTCTGCCAGTAGTTTTAGGGCATTAGTCTTATCCTTTTCATCCAGTTGCAACCTGTAAGAAACTGCAAACATTTTACCGTAAGCCGGGTGGAGTGTTGCATAGTCGAACATGAGCCATCTCAGAAATTCTGCTTTCTCGGAGACATCTGCCGGCAACATCGGTGAATTATGTTTTTCAAGGAGATACAGAGCTATTGCAGCTCCCTCTGTTATAATCTGTCCCTCAGGTGTTTGTAATGCTGGAACCTGATTGGTTGGAACTATTTCAGAATAATTAGGCACGTCTTCACGTTTAACAGCTGTGTATTCGACTTGTAACTTCTCAAGTAGGACGACAATACCAGAGGAACAGGAACCGGGAATAGTATAAACTGTGTACATGATCTCTCCAATTGTGAGTGA
Source organism: Desulforhopalus sp. (assembly GCA_047622095.1). GTDB lineage: Bacteria > Desulfobacterota > Desulfobulbia > Desulfobulbales > Desulfocapsaceae > Desulforhopalus_A. The sequence continues at coordinate 3,628 of JBLHNU010000038.1, read as the reverse complement.
TTGATATGGTTATGTCACAAAACTTTGTGATCTTTTATAGTTCGATATTCATACAGCGTAAAATTATTGAAGACACCGTAGAAAAACTACAGTAACCATTGTTTATCGTCACACAACTCCACTCTCTTTGTAACAAGGTAGTTTGTTAAGATAAACGGTAAAAGGACTATTGGGAATGGTCTTCTGGATCTTGACGTAATTAACACAATCGAATTGTTTCACACGCATGTCAATATAATTCCGTATTAATGTTTGCAGGATATTATGGGACAAGCACATAAATTATCAATCAATTTTGCTATGGAGAAAACATGAAACCTCAGGTAATTGGGATTTCCGGAAGTCCTATTAAAAACAGTAATACTGATCGACTTGTCCAGAAAGTTCTAAATAGCACAGGCCTTGAAACAGAATTTATCAAATTATCAGAGCATAAGGTTCAACCGTGTATAGCCTGCCTCGGCTGTACCAAAGATAATATATGTAAAGTAAAGGATGACTTTCAGGAGATTGCCGAAAAAGTAAAACATGCGGGCGCAATTGTAGTCGGTGGCTACCCACCCTATGCCAGCATCGATGCTTTTACAAAAGCTTTCCTTGAACGACTTTTTTCTCTTCGTCACCAAAATGGTCTGAATCGCGGGAAATTAGCAGTGACTGTTGTTACCGGCATCGGCCGAGGCGCACCCGGTCTGGATGAGGCGAGCCAGCAAGTCGCTCAGGCCCTGGGCATGGAAGGAATGGAAGTATTAGGCAACCTCAAAGCAACCGGCAACGCTGAATGTATGACTTGTGGTTTTGGACAAAGCTGTCCTATGAGCGCTCTACCGTGGGTCTTTGGTGATGATACTGAAATTACCCCTGAAAAGTTTTGCGCGGTAGAAGACCAAAAAGAGACATGGAAACAGGCGGATACCCTCGGAAAAGAAATTACTGAACGGCTAAAAAAAGTGAACATGATGTAGCTAAACCATCTTGTAAGATTGTCATACCACGACCCTCGCATTCGATACATCTCTTAGAGAGTGCGAGGAGTGACTCATTCATCAATAACCGGTCAAAGATTTCAATTTTGCGACATCAGTCATATCCCTATTGTGTCACCTCCACCTACCCCAAAGATAATAGAACGAGTCCAGCAAAAAGTATTCCAACACCAATAAGACGCGGTATTGACGTTTGCTCCTTAAGTATGAACATCCCCATCAATGCACCTATGGGGATCGATAACTGACGCATGCCAACAACATAGCTAACATTCGTACTCAGAGTCATTGCAAGCAATATGATACCATACGTCACTCCAATCACTAGTCCGGTAAACAGTGATGGTCTAAGAAGATTCCTCCAATTTAATCGAAAATCAGCCGTTAATTGGTGAGAAGAAAATATCAATATTTGTAACCAAATAATTGTGAAAACACATTCTAAAACCAGATAAAGTAGCGCACGCATCCAGCCTTCCGCATCACTTTGGATGAGTTTCAGCATGTTCATACCAATATCATCAACAAACGAGTAACCAGCCGTACCGACAGCAGCAAGAACAGCAAATGCACAGGATGGATTGACATAATTATTGAAGTGTACATCCTTAATCCTGTTTATAGGCAAAATAAAGGAGCCTACCACAATAGCTGTAATGCCAACTATCGCGGTGACAGAAAGCTCTTGACTGTGCCCAACAAAAGATGTGAGTGCAGTAACAAAAAGAAGAGGGAGTGAACGTGCAAGCGGATAGGCAATCGACATTGCTCCACGTGCGTATGCACCAGCAAGACCTGTATAATAGATGGCTTGGAACAACCCCGCAATTATCAAAATCCCCCATATAGAGTAGGATATTTTAATCAGAAGGTCTGAAGCAAAAAATAATATTGGGGAGAACCAAACAACTGTTCCAACTGTAGCCAACTGAAAGAAAACGACTGTCGGAGATCGGGATTTCGAAAACAGATTCCAACTGGCGTGTAAAATTGCAGAAAACATCACAAGGATTGCGGCTGTAATAGTCATTAGATTCTTTATAATTTGAGCTATATTTTATAATATCAGATGCCGCATAAAAACATGTTATCAGTCGTTAATAACCGTATATCATATATTTTCCCACAACCAATCAATCTACTTAACATTCTCCAGTAATAACTAATATTTGCTATTCGGTTATATTTTTGAAGATATCGGAATGGTTTGCTTAAAGGTGGGGGGTTGTGTGGTGCAATATTCATGCGCATAGTAGTCGACGCTGTCGCGTTCGACTTGACAAAATGGCAGTGTCAACTATTATCCCACAGAATTTTTTAAAGTATGGAGGTTGTACAAAATGTCTCAGTTTCAATATGGATTTATAATCAAAGCTCCCGGCTATACACCTGGAGAAAAAGATCAGGTTTTAGAGTCAGACGCATTCAAAAGCAATATTATTGGCGTAGAGACTATAGAAGAGGGCTGCGAGGCCGCAAAATTGCTCGTTAAGAATGGTGTCACTTTAATTGAACTTTGTAGTGGGTTTAAAGCTGAGGATGCTAAGAAGGTTTTTGAAGCCATCGATGGTTCAGCAAAAGTTGGTTATGTTGGTGAGTTCTTCGTTAATGCCTAAGCAGATACTGTCATAGTGCGTTACTTCAGGAGGTTTTTGTTAAAACCTCCTGTTTGCATATGGCGATACTCTTTACGGCTTGCGGTAGTCGAGGTTGGGCAAACTGGATATCAGACAGCACAAGTATTGCAATTAAATGTTTCAAAAATTTTATTCCCATCTTTAACTCAAGTTTTGTTTAAAGGAAATTCGAATGCTTAACGCATCTACCTCAGGAAATCACCTCCTCAGAGTCCAGGTATATAATTATCTTGAAAAACAGATGCGGCTCGGTAATCTTGAGCCTGGATCGTCGATCAGTGTCAACACAATGATAAAGGAATTGGGCGTGAGCCGAACTCCTCTACGAGAAGCACTCTTATTACTTCAGGAACAGGGTTTTGTGACCATTCGACCCCAACGTGGAGTTAAAATTAATGCGCTGACTATAGATGATGTTAAAGATATATATGAAATTTTGGGAGGGATTGAATCTAGAATTATTCTTTCTGTATTTGATAATTTGAGAGGAAAGGAAATTCAACAAATGAAGGCGTTGAATGACGAAATTGAATTAGCTCTCGCAAATTGTGATATCGTTAGCCATAATCGCGCAAACATCAATTTTCACGGTGTTTTTCTAGGTTTATCTAAAAATGAACGCATGCGCAGATATGTGAAAAACCTTAAAATGCAGCTCTATGACTTCCCTAGGCGGGATTTTGGAAAGAAATGGAATGACAACAATTTGCATCAGCATAGACAGTTTGTTCAACTTATTGAAGAAGGTAAGGCCTTAGCAGCCGCTGATTACCTAAGAGATATTCATTGGGATTTTGACCTTCCGGACTCGTTTCAAATCATCTCTGGCTGATTTCCAGCTCCCAGCCCCTCATCAAAAAATCTTGCTATATAATTGAGGTTCTTCCGACTCAAGCGTACTTTTGCCTATAACTCCCAGAATTGTTGAGGTTTGAAACAGAGTTTTCTCCAGTCTCAACAAATTTGGTGAGAAAAATAATTTTTCAAATAGCGTTTTCTTCTCCC
>JBLHNU010000037.1:0-53508 GCA_047622095.1 Desulforhopalus sp. | reverse complement strand
ATTGCTGCGATCAAAGGTGCCATTAAGAAAACCTACGGTAAAAAAGGCGACAAAGTCGTTGAAATGAACTACAGCGCGGTTGACGGTGCAGTTAAAAATATCGTTGAAGTTGCACTTGGTTCTTCTGTAGATGGAAAAGCCATTCCTCCTGTTGTACCTGAGCATGCACCTAAGTTTGTTCAAGAAGTTACCGCTAAGATCATCGAAGGAAACGGCGATAAACTGAAAGTTTCTCAAATGCCTGCAGATGGAACCTGGCCAACAGCAACCACCCAGTATGAAAAAAGAAATATTGCAGTTGCTGTTCCACAGTGGGTTCCAGATAACTGCATCCAATGTGGTCAGTGTGCTCTCGTCTGTCCTCATGCTGCAAACCGTATCAAGATTGTACCTGAAATCAAAGATGCTCCAGAATCGTTTACATCTATAGATGCAGTTGGTAAGGCGTTCAAAGATCAGAAATTTGCCCTACAGATTTTCACAGAAGACTGTTGTGGATGTACTCTCTGCGTAAGTGTTTGTCCCGCCAAGACCAAAGCACTGATCATGGTTCCAAACACCGAAGAAATCAAAGAAACACAATCCAAGAATGTAGACTACTTCCTTGGTCTGCCTGAAATTGATCCTGCAATAATCAACATAGCTTCCATCAAAGGCAGCCAGTTGATGCGTCCACTCTTTGAATTTTCTGGTGCCTGTGCAGGTTGCGGTGAGACCCCATACGTCAAGCTGATCACCCAGATGTTTGGCGACAGAATGATGATCGGTAATGCAACCGGTTGCTCCTCCATCTATGGCGGCAACCTTCCAACCACTCCATACGCTAAACGTGCGGATGGCCGTGGACCTACCTGGGCCAATTCACTCTTTGAAGATAACGCGGAATTCGCTGCAGGTATGAGGACCACTGCAAACAAACTTGGTCAGCAAGCAACTGAGCTTCTTGTTGCTGCAGCTGAAGCAGGTATTGTGAGCCAGGAACTCGTGGATTCAATTACCGGGTCCATCCAGGACACCCAGATGGAAATTGAAGTACAGCGCGAACGTGTTTCTGAAGTGAATGCACTGCTCGAAAAAAGCAGCAACATAGTAGCCAAACGCCTTCGCCCTCTCACAGATCATCTTGTAAAGAAATCTGTCTGGGCATTTGGTGGTGACGGTTGGGCATACGACATCGGTTACGGCGGTGTGGATCACGTTCTCGCCTCAGGTGAGAATGTCAATATTCTCGTTATGGATACCGAAGTATACTCAAATACCGGTGGACAGATGTCCAAATCTACTCCACGTGCGGCAACCGCTCAATTTGCATCGGGTGGGAAGAAAATGCCTAAGAAGAACATGGGTATGATTTTTGCCACCTACGGAAATGTGTATGTTGCACAGATTAGTCTTGGTGCAAACCCAACGCAGGCAATCAAGGCTATCGCTGAAGCTGAAGCATATGATGGACCATCTCTCATTATTGCTTACGCTCACTGTATTAACCATGGAATCAACATGGCTCTAGGACTTGAGCAACAGAAGAAAGCAGTTGCGTGTGGGCATTGGCCGCTCTACAGATATAATCCAGAGCTCGAAGATCAAGGTAAAAACCCACTGACTATAGACTCTAAAAAAGAGCCTACAATCAGCTTTAATGATTATGCTCTAGGCGAGAACCGCTATAGAATGCTTAGTCGCGTTAACCCTGAGTCTGCTGAAAAACTGCTGGCTGAGTCTCAGAAAGATGTTTTGAAGGGATGGAAATTCCTGAAGAGTCTTTCTGCGGCACTTGAGCCTGAAGTAGAAGAAGCAGAGTAAATCTTCTTTACCTCATCCTCTGAATGTACATTCGGAGGATGAGGCGCAGTATTAAGGATACAAAAAAGGGTGTGTGGAAATATTCCACACACCCTTTTCTTTCATCTTGAAAAATGGCTAATTTGCTATTTAATACCGGTTTCGTTTTTCTCTTTTTCGGTATTCGCTTTAAGCTCTTCGTATTCTTTTACAGAGTTCCTTACAGTTTCATCCTGCTCAACCTTCATCTGAGCAACTTTTTCCTTAACCTTTTCCTGGTTCATATCAAGAGCCTCTGCTCCAAACAACGTTGCTGCCAGATACTTAAAAGAGAATAACATAAGCTCGACGTCATCTTCTTTTATTTTTTCAATGGTTTCCGCGTCCAGCACATACGTATCAAGAAATGAACTCTCAAAAATAAATCTACGAAATGTAGCAAGATCTGTTGAGGCCATGAAAAACATTCGTTTGGCTTGCTCGGAAAGAGTTGCCTGAAGACCAAAAGATTTTCGGCGCATCACAAGGCGAAGCCATTCTTTATTCATTTCATCTCGTACATCAACACCTTGGTCTTTACGCCATTCACGTACAGTCCACTCTTTATCTTCCTCAAAGCCCTTACAATGATCTTCCCGGACGGTGAAAAAGAATTTTTCTTCTGCAGCAGTATTTTCGTTTCCATCCGCATCTCTACTTCCACCTTCATGGAAATCAGCCATTCCAACAGGATAGTAACGACACGCTGTTGGTCGGTCCGTATAAACGGTACAGCCTTCAGGAGTTACGAAAGGACATTTGTTATCGTCTTCTCTCAATTTTATCATAACGCCAGGCATATCCGTCTTTTCAAGGTATGTTGGCAAGGTGTACGTATTTAGAAATTCGTGGGCTGGTATTTCCAGTCTCTTGGTGAGCTGCAAAATATCATAAGGAGTGAGTACAATTTTAATGCCACCACAACATGCCGTAAAACAACGTACCCCTGGATGACAACGGAACTTAATATGACTGTCTAAAGTAAGTTTTTTGGGTTCGATGGAAGATGGATTTTTATCATTACCAAAGAGCATTTTCTCTTTAACTTTGTTGCCTTCATTACTCATTAACATCACCTAAATGAAAAATTATGTATGACTCCAATTATGGAGCGTAGTTTTTTGCATGTAGCCCAACATAATAAACAGCTGTGCGAATTGTGTAAACCTAATTCGGCAATTCACAAACGGATGGATTACCTGATATAAGGCTTGTAAAATTTGTTATTGATCTCCCTTCAATTAAGAACCACTTGTTTTCCGCTTATCTCTTGCAGTTTTCGATATTTTTTCGTATATCACTCTTTGTTGGAAATAACTTTTTTATCCCTTAAGTAGTAATTTGGAGCAGCATGGATTTGCATAGAATGAAAATATTTTGTAGTCCCGTAGACTTAACCGACGTAGACACTGTTGTTTACCATCTCCATGATGGACCAGCTCTTTCTTTAAAGATTGATGGCCTTGAAGAATATCTTGATTTCGAACTGGAAAGAGGTCATTTTTGCGATACCTCTGATATCGATGGTACTCTGCATTTTTTCCCCAAAGGAAACGCCTAAAATACCACTCACCCTTCCATCAACATAATAACATGAAGGCTTCCTGTTCTTCACTAGGTTGTTCTATATATTGTGACAATCATGTACACACGAATCTGTGTGGCCACGCCAAAGGTGAGATGGAAGAGTATGTTCAAGCTGCAATATCAAAAAGACTAAAACGTATCGTCTTTTTGGAACATATGGAAGAAGGTATCTCTGCTCCAGAGTCTTCCTGGCTTTCCGAATCGGATTTTGATTATTATTTCGATGAAGGCAAGCGCTTGCAGGGGAAGTACCAAGACATTATAGAAATTGGTATGGGAGTTGAGTGCGGCTACAATCCTGAATATAAAGAGACACTAAAGAGGAGGCTAGCCAAGAGGAAGTGGGATCAGATAGGGGTTTCCTGCCATTTTCTCAAAATAGAGGGTGACGTACACCATCTTAACCTTCTCAGTAAAAAACCTGAGAACGTCAAACGTGCAACCGATGTCGACGCAAACATTCTCTTTAGTAGATATCTAGACACACTTCTTGAGGCAATAACCGAGCTGAGTGGCTCGGTGCTATGCCATCTAGATGCTGCCTTTCGCTGGGTTCCTGACCACACACTCTTAGAACACCACTACCAGAAAATCGATTTACTCCTGGCGAAAGCGGCTGCTAGAAATATGGCCCTTGAGATCAACACGTCGGGAATTAATATACGCAATGAGCCATTTCCTAATAGCCGTATTGTCGATTTAGCTATCCAACACAAGATGACCTTTCAACTAGGCTCTGATGCGCATAAACCGGGTGATGTAGGTAATCATTTCAATCTGTTCAGCTAGCACCTAAATCTTTCAACTCACAAGTTCGGAGTCTGCGCTACCTACCGAATATGCAAGATTTAGCTAGCAACCTTTTGTAAGACTTTGTCAATGGCTTCGCCAAGTGTTTTCCCATTAAACGGCTTATGCAGGATTGAATCGACACCTGCCATATGGGCGGCCTCATTGTCCTTACTTTCATTCTGTGTTGTAACCATAATGATAGGCAAGAGCTTTGAAGTATAGAGCTCACGTATTTTCTCAGTCAGCTGAATTCCCGTAATATCAGGCATATTTAAATCAGTCAGTACCATGAGCGGCTTTTCTGTTGCTAACCATTCCAGAGCAGAAGCCGGGAACTCAAAAAGTACCGGATCGTAGCCTAGCTCATGTAAGGTGGCTTTGTAGATGTTTAGAATCATCCGCGAATCATCCACCGCTACAATTTTAGGTCGAATTGTGTCTTCTTCTTTACCTGTGAGCTTTTGAGCGAATTCGTTTTTACCTTGTTTCTTTAAAATCTGATAGTAATGATCCCGTATATCTTTATGTGTGTGTGGGAGGTAGACGAGAGCAAGTTCTTCAAAAAGATCATCTTCTGCCAGATTTAAAAAGATGTTATCGACCTGCGCGTTTACAATAATTTTCGCGATGTGCCTTGCTTCATCCTCCGGCCCCCTTAAGAGGTTTCTTATACCTGCACCCAGAATTGATGAAAAATTCTTATCGATGGCTCTTGCTGCTGCAACACACACATGATCTTCGCAGTCAGTCAAACCCGCAGTCAGAGTATAGGCACCTTTTTTAAGAGGTAATAACGCCAGGGCCTCGTAGGCTGCAAAACGAACATTTGCACTTTTAGGTTCATTACTCAGTAGTTTTCGGATAGGAACTACAGCGGATTCATCACCAATGTCTCCTAAAACATTAAGAGTGTGGATCAGAAAATCCGGATCATCCCGATGAAGATTGTCAATGAGTACAGGCACCGCCTTTGGCCCTATCTTCACAAGCTCAGATTTTGCAAATGTCCTCATATGAGCGTAATGAGAACGAATCGTATCGTTAATTTTTTCAAGAGAAATTTGATCCTGCACCTCAGCGAAAATCGAGAGAATCATAAAATCAATTTCATTGTCAGTACCCATTCGCTCAGCAAGACGATGCATCGCCGTTGGTGTACCAACCTGTCCAAGAGACTGAACTGCTCCAATTATGAGTTCCCTATTAGCCGCGTACAGATAATCGGTCAACGTGTTGATTGACTGCGGGTCTCCTATGAGACCAAGACTTTCTATAATAGTAAATATCTCAGCTTCATTCTCACACTCCGCCACTATCTCCAACAACTTTGAAGTGGCAGTCTCGAGTTTTAACTCTCCTACAAGTTTAATTAACTCCGTTTTATCATTAATTTCCGGAGAACCAAGGAACTCAACAAGTTTTTCAGGATATGCAAGCAAGATGGATAAAAGAGTATCACGGATTATTGGCATTTCTGCTGCTACATCCGGATGATTTTCAAGCAGATAAAGAAAAAGAGGAACGGAAAAACCAACATCAGCACGAGAAACCAAATACACAATCTTCGTTCGCGTTTTCTGGTCAATTCCTGCAAGATGTGACAATACCAACTGTGCTTTTAAGGCATCACCAGTTTTAATATTGTCCTGAATTTCTTCTACCATGTGCTGCCCGTTCAAATCAGCCATACAAACCCCTAAAAACTATGTTATTTTGATTCTTCACAAAGTGAATATTTCCTCCGTAGGATTTGATTATCATATCATAGGCTTCTACCATTTGTCTAATGTTGGTGAAAAAATTCTTGATCTTTTTCCATACCAATTGACAATACAATAAAAGCCTAAGAGTAGGGTATTAAATAGTTACATCACAGGTAACCACTCTGGCCCCATACGACGGATGATATTAAAGCCACCCGGTAGTACAAGAGTATTTGTGAGACCTACAGAATCTAGCACGACCTGAACTTCAAAAGATCTGGACCCAGCATTGCAAAAGATGATCACTTTTTTGTCCTGAGACACCTCACTATACCTGGCCCGCACTTCATCATACGGCAATGACTGCCACAACGCTTTTCCAAACTTTTCCTGGAATGGTGCCGCTTCTCTTTGGTCCCGCACATCTAAAACAATCCAATCTGCATTCTTTTCAGGTGCACTCAACCAGTCATTAAACACATCAATCTCAATCTGACGCATCCTCTCATCACATATATTATCTGCAATATAGGCTGCAGCATTAATGGGATCGATCGCAGGAGAAAAAGGTGGAGAATACGCCATTTCAATAGTACCAAAATCATCAATGGTGGCACCGGCACTAATTGCTACAGCAGCTGCATCAAGACGTACAGAGAGGCCATCATTTACAGCACCAGATCCTTGGAGGCCTAGAACACGTCTGGTTTTTTTATCAAATACCAGTTCAAGACAAATGACTGCCTGTCCAGGATAAAAATGGGCCCTATCGGCGGGTGAAGAAAGTGAATAACAGGCATCAAAACCTTCAGCAATCGCCATTTCATAGCTCAAACCCACGGCTCCAACGGCCACATCAAAAGCCTTAACAATAAAACTGCCAACTCCTCCTCGAAATGTTGACGGAATTCCAGCCATGTTGTCCGCTACAACCCGACCTTCTCTATTAGCCATAGAACCAAATGGTGCGACGAACTTTTTACCCGAAACAAGATGGGTGATCTCAACACAGTCACCTGCCGCATAAATATTGGGATCAGATGTCTGCATTCTCTCGTTTACAGTGATGGCACCGCGATCAGAGGTTTGTAATCCAGCTTCTCTCGCCAGTTCACCTCTTGGTCTGATTCCAGCTGCAATGACAACAATATCGGCTTCAAGTGTTCTTTTTGCGGTACGCACTCCCACCGCTACACCATCTTTTACAACAATTTCTTCCGCGCCTTCACTGAGAAAAAGATCAATTTTACTATCCCGGAGGTTTTTCTCCATCATACGTGCTATCGGTTTATCAACGATACGAGGAAGCACCTGATCCATAAATTCGAGAAGAGAAGTTTCAACACCCCAAAGATCTGTAAAGGCTTCGACCATCTCAATTCCTATGGCACCTCCTCCGATAACAACTGCCTTACCGACCTTGCCTTTAGCAATCATTTCTTTTATGGCAATTGCTTTGTGTAAATCACTTACAGTGAAGACATTTGGTGCATCTGTTCCGGGAATTGGCAGGTCTATTGGTGTGCTACCCGTGGCAAGCATCAGAGTATCATACGGTAAATCAGTTTTTGTACCCGTTTTTACATTTTCTACCTGAACAGTTTTTTCACGGCGGTTAATAGAAAGGGCTTTTGTACTCGTAAGCGCATTTACGCCTTTTGCTTTTTCAAAAAAGCGTTCATCACGAACCATATGAAAACTGGTGGATCTCAGCTCTTTTTCATCGGAGACATCGCCTGCAACATAATACGGTATTCCACACCCGCCATATGAGATCAAACTGTCTTGATCTACGATTGTAACTTCTGCATCTGTCATCAATCTTTTGACTCGACATGCAGCCTTTGGACCCGCAGCAACGCCACCAACAATGAGTATCTTCTTTCCCATGCCTTTTACCTCAACACCACGAAATTTATAATAATGATTCACAACCGATCGTTGTGATTTACCCAAACAGTTTTAATCATATGTACAATAAAAGCACCAAACAACAAGCTCATTTTAAAAGAAATGAACGTTTTATTTTTAACGAGATTTTATGTGGTCAAGACGCAGACGGTCCCGGTGATCAAAAAGTACTTTTCCTGAAGCCCAGATAGCACAAATGACACCAAATCCAGTCCCTCCTGCAATGAGAAACATAATAAGAATTTGATATTTGACCGCTTCTACAGGAGGTGTTCCACCTAGTATTTGTCCGGTCATCATCCCAGGTAAACTTACAAGGCCTGCTGCGGCCATTGAGTTTATAATAGGCGTCATTCCTATCCTTATGCAATCACGCCTGATATCGAGACTTGCCTCTCTCCAGTTTTGTCCAAGGAGTAATCGCTGTTCTACTTCACTTTTGCGTCTATATAATTGCTCTGTCATCTGGTCTACAGCAAGGGATACCCCAGTCATTGTATTGCCAAGAAGCATACCGAGTAGAGGAATTGCATATTGTGGCGTGTACCACGGTTTCACATCGATAATCACACTGAGTGCGATAAGGGCTACAGAAAAAGAAGAGACAAACATCGACCCCGTACTGATCATATAACCTGTGACACCTTTTATCTTCCTCTTCTGCCTGGCCCAAACCTCACGTCCAGCGGCAAAGAGCATCACCATCGATAAAAGGAAAACGAGGAGAAAACTAGAACTGTCAAAAAGGTAGCGAAGGATAAGGCCTATAAAAAGAAGCTGTGCCGTCATCCTTACAGAAAAAATCAGGATTTTCTTCTCAAGACCCAGCTGCAGTAAAAGGCTTAAAGCGGAGAGAACAACCATGAGTGATGAGGCAAGAATAAGATCAACACTGCTTAAAATGATAACACTACCAGATTCAATATTCACAACTCAACTCCTCAATACTTAAGCTTCTTCTCTTATACCAGTCTTATCCATAAATAGTATCCGGTCACTCACGCGTTCAAGCTGCGCAGCATCATGGCTTACCCAAATAAGAGATAGTTTTTTACTCTTACAAAGATCCAAAAGCAGAGTTTCCACGAACTCAGTATTAGCTGAATCAAGAGCTGAAGTTGGCTCGTCTACAAGAAGAATAGCAGGCTTAATCTGCAGGATTCTGATCAGTGACAGTCGTTGTTTTTCACCGGTTGAAAGACGGCTCACCTCCCAATTACAAATTTCCTTTGGAAGCTCCAGCTTTATGCACATGTTATCAAGAAATGCTTTTTCCTTAGGAGAGGAGAAGTGTGAAGAGACATCATCGTACCACCATACAGAATCTGTCGGTAACATGGTAACCTGCGAACGCCATTCAACTGCAGAAACTGAGTCTTTGTTCTTGCCCTTAAAAGCAATATCTCCTGCAGAAGGAATGAGATCAGATAGAGCCCGAAACAACTGTGTTTTACCAACCCCTGAAGGTCCACTCAGCCCAAGACACTCTCCTTGATCTAGAGAAAATGAGTACGGACCAATATTGAGAAAACAGAGATCATCAAGAGAAAAATGTGGAATGCTCATTTGACGACAGGGAAGGTAATCGTAAACGTTGTCCCCTCTTTTTCTAAACTTTGAACCGATAACTCGGCTCCATGACTTTCAATTATATTTTTAGTAATGGCCAGGCCAAGGCCAGTTCCTTTATTCTTGTCTGTGTAAAAAGGTTCAAAGATTTTTTTTGCTTTTTCAGAAGATATACCCTCTCCACTGTCTCTGATTGAAATTTCATTTTTGCCATTCTCATTTTTAATCGTCGTTACCTGAAATTCTCCGCCATCCTCCATTGCCTGCATCCCATTGACAAAAATATTTAAGAGTGCCCTGTAAAATAGATCATGGTCAATCTTGTTTGAGGCCAGGTCAGGGGAGAGATCAGAAATGAGATCTATATTTTTACGCTTAAGTTCAGGAGAAATAAAATCAAGTACTTTACGCACTAATTCATTTGCACTTTTTGGTAGAAGATGTGGTTTTTGGGGACGTGCAAAATCGAGAAACTCCACCACAATATTATTGAGTCGAATAGTCTCATCAACTACAATTTTAGCGAGATGTTCATTACCTGGAGCAATTTTTTGAATTCTCTTTGCAAGTATCTCTGCAGTACTTCGAACTATGCCGAGAGGACTTTTGATCTCATGGCTCACTGTAGCAACCATAGTACCAAGATGGGCCAGTCTTTCAGCCTGATTCAGCTTTTCTTCTAATCGTTGACGTTCAACAGCACGTTTTTCGATTTTTTCACCAGCTCTTGAAACAATGGAGCGCAGCACCAGAAAGAGAATACCCATCACAATGCTTGAGACAACAATAATGCGACCTTGGAATTTTATGATATGAGAGTAATTTCTGGAGAGGTCTTTTTCAATCTCAATGACCCCCATAATAAGTTCACCCTCCCCATCGTTTCTTACCTGCTTAAACGGAATGAAGGTTTTGAGATCACACTTCACCTTCTCAGTAATATGCAGCAGGCTAAGAACTGATCCACTGTAGATAAGCCGGGAATTGGGAATTCCCTCCAGAGCCATTGTATACTCGAACTCTCCTACATCTTTTTTACCTATTAAATCAGATATGGTTGAATAAGAAATAATATTTCTGGATGAATCATAGATAGTTACTGATCTAATTTTCATTCCTTGAATAACACTTTTCACCACCGTATCAAGCAGATCAAATTGTTCTGGTTTTCTAAGAGCGATACCTCCGTAACGAATCACCGCAGGAAGAACAAATCGTCTAAAAACCTGCTGATTAATATTTTCAGCAAGAAGAAGTGAATACTCCTCATTCTGCTCAAGCATGACCTTGCGAGCATTGTCTGAAATTAACCAGGAAAGAAGAAGAGTAAAGAGCAGAAAAACACCAAAACTAGAAAAAGAAAAATACTTAACCAGTTTAAATGACCCTAGACCAGATCCAGGATCAGCAGTGGAATCCACATCCATTTTTGTATGCTCAACGGTCATCTGTATAGCTCCAATACCCAAAAAGGAGAGAGGGAAACAGATCGATATGACGATAAAGGAAAAATGCAGGTCTTGAGTTGGTTGGTGCCCATGGTAGAACCACTATGAGTTAAACCGCTGGAAAACTTCAGATTTTGGATTAAAAATTGATCTCGTAGCCAGATCCAAGAGGCAAAGACACGCTATTAAAAACGCTCTTCACCTCAAGGGGAGGTACTGAACTAAGTCTCGGCTTACGTCTCGTTTACCTGGGCTAGTTAGCTTTCTTACGAAGATACGTTGGAGTTTCGAGATAATCGTCATTCCAATTTATTGAATTTGACGCTTGTCCTTCGGGTACATTAGACGCGCCCAGATTGTCAAGAGCATCAAATTTTGATCCTGGCAGACGAGGTACGCGAGGATTTTTATTGACCGGTGCAGGCGCTCCTTTGACAACAGTCTCTTTCTCTTTTTTAAGTGGTGCCGCAGGTTTACTCATATGATCTGCAACAGGATTGATTGTATCATGTTCATCGATCATGTTACCCACACCTGTAGCAATTACAGTTACGTGTAACTCATCCCCAAGAGCGTCATCATACAAAGCACCAATAACCACCTTAGCGTCATCATCAACTTTGTCTTGAATAAGAGCTGACGCTTCCATAAACTCAGACATTGTGAACGACTCTTCAGAAGCTGAGATATTAATAAGCAAGCCTCTCGCTCCATCAATCCCAAAATCTTCAAGAAGTTGATTGTCGATCGCCTTCCTTGCTGCCTCTGTAGCACGCCCTTCACCAACTGCTACACCAGAACCCATAATAGCCGGCCCAACTTCTTGCATAACCGTACGTAAATCGGCAAAGTCAGCGTTAATAAGCCCAGGAACATTTATAAGATCTGTAATGCCTTTTACTGCCTGTAGTAACACATTATCCGCCATGGAGAGCATGTCAGAGAGTTTACTGTTTTTCTGCATAATCGAAAGTAATCGATCATTTGGTACCGTAATAATGGTGTCCGCGTACTTATGAAGTTCTGCCCAACCTGCTTCCGCGTTTTTAGCACGAAATTTACCTTCAAAACTAAAAGGTTTAGTCACGACAGCAACCGTCAGAGCACCCAACTCCTTACTGACTTTGGCTACAACAGGTGCAGCACCAGTCCCGGTTCCGCCACCAAGCCCCGCAGTAACGAAAACCATGTCGGCGCCTTTCAAGGCTTCTTTAATTTCTTCAACAGATTCCATTGCGGCCATGCCACCGGTTTCCGGATCAGCCCCCGCACCAAGTCCCTTTGTAATACCTGGTCCAATCTGTAGACAAATATCCGCCTGGGATTGATTCAAGGCCTGCTTATCGGTATTGGCAGCTATAAATTCAACGCCCTGTAGTCTATTGATCACCATTGTGTTGATGGCATT
The DNA here is from genome assembly GCA_047622095.1 of Desulforhopalus sp. Lineage (GTDB taxonomy): Bacteria > Desulfobacterota > Desulfobulbia > Desulfobulbales > Desulfocapsaceae > Desulforhopalus_A. The sequence continues at coordinate 41,269 of JBLHNU010000037.1, read as the reverse complement.
ACCCCCACCACCACCAACTCCGAAAACCTTGACTACGGCAACGCCTTCTGATTCCGGTATTCTAAACGGCATATAACCCCCCTCATCTATTCCTTAAATAACCACATAGTGGCTATAAAGTGCACATTTGTAATACAACGATATAGTCTTTTAAAAACTCCTGTAAAACGAGATACTCCCGTTTACATGATTTTTTTAAGCCACTCTTTCACTCTACTGAGAACGGTATCATTCGGTCGCCCAGCTTGATCATTATTCTTTCGAGCATACAGCACCAGACCTGCGGCCGTAGTACAGCGAGGTGAATGTAAACCCTCAATCTTCCCTGTAATACCAGTAGGGTATCCAATACGAACTGGCAAATCAAATATTTGTTCTGCAAGATCTACAAGATTGGCAAGAAGTGCAGTACCACCGGTAATGACAACCCCACCATTTATTTTATTTTTCTGTCCTGAAGCCACAAGCTCACTGTTCATCATCTCAAGTATCTCGACCACCCTGGCTTCTATAATATCAACCAATACCTTTTGTGTTACCTTCCTTGGCTCTCTGTCTCCAACCGTCGGTACATCAACCACAAGATTTGGTTTAATAATTGAAGAAATAGCACCACCATAATCTTCTTTCAAGCGTTCAGCTTCCTGCAGCGGTGTGCGAAGTCCTACAGAGAGGTCGTTGGTGAGATTATGCCCACCAAGACCAATTTCGCAGGTGTGACGAATAGTACCATCACAAAAGACAGCAAGATCTGTGGTACCACCACCAATATCTATAAGGGCGACCCCCAACTCCATCTCATCTTTACTGAGGACCGCATGGGACGAAGCAATGGATTCAAGAACAAGATCAGCCACTTCAAGCCCCGCTTTGTTACAACACGTAACCAGATTGTGCACTGCTGCAATATCTGCTGTTACAATGTGTACATTAGTAACAAGACGCACACCTGTCATTCCGATCGGGTTCTGGATACCAGTGTGATCATCCACCATGTATTCCTGGGGCATTACATGAATGATCCGCTGATTCTCAGAAATTTTAACAGTTCTAGCTGCAGCGATAACCTCGTTGATATCAACCTGTTTAATCTCCCGATTATTGACAGCAATAATCCCCGGACTATTGAATCCTTTAATATGATTGCCAGCTATACCAACATAGACATACTCAGATTGCAGATCGTATCCGGCATCTTCTTCAGCGAGATGAACAGCCTCTCGAATAGACGCAACTGTACTTTCAATATTGACAACGATACCTTTTTTCAATCCCTGTGAAGGTACAGTACCAACGCCAATTATTTTTATACCGTTGTCTATAACTTCTCCGACAACACAGCATATTTTTGTGGTCCCTATATCAAGGCCGACAACCAATTCGCCAACATCTTTGACAGCTGCGATTGGTTCTTGCGAGACCAGCATATCTGTATCACTTACATCTATATCTAACTTTTTTTCATCCATTCGATTTTCTTCAACCCTGTCCACTTTGTGCGACAAGCACTTTATCCTGCAGATAGTCCATCTGAATATATTCAACTTTTGAAATTAAATCTTTGCCTTTCTCTTTTTTATACAGAGCCTTAAGTACTTCAACGAGTCTGCCATACTTCCTCTTAGTGTTACCATTTCCAAAGAAAATAGGAAACGGATATTCTACAAGATAGACAACCAAATCACCCGATTTTGTTACATGTACCTCCGATAAAGATCTGACAGGGAGGCTTGGATCATTTGTTTTTGCTTTATTTAAAAAAATGAGCACTTCTTTCAGTGCGGCACTCTTTATGAGTTTATCCTCCAACTCAGACAGACCTGTGACAATTGGATAATCAACTTTACCACCTGGTATTAAAGAGAGGAATGAACGACCCTTTTTATCAATATATTGTAACTCTGTTCCCTTTGCTGTCTTTATATGTAAAAGTGCAAGCGGCCGGTTTTCAACAATATCTATCTCAATTCCAGAAGGCCAGTTACGTCTAATTTTTGCACTTGAAATCCACGAGTTAGAACGTAACCTATCTTCCATTTCACCAATTTCCAGACCAAGTAAACTCGTCTGGTGAGCAATAATACCTGTTATTGTTCTCACTTCGGTTTTAGAGAGAACAGATTCTCCTGATATTCTAATATTTGTTACTTGAAAATACTCAACATCCTGAAATCTTTGTAAAATCAAACCTATTCCACCAAAAACAAAAAAGAACAGAAGAACGGTTGCCACAATAACATATCTGCCGACTTTTCTACTTTCTCTCGCTTTAGATATGGATGAGTACATGTTTTTTCCAGAATATCTATTTCTCCTTAAAATATTCTTTAAACTACTCATTCTGTTTTTTTGTGCGCCAATCTGCTCATTCTTAATTGGCAATACTCCACTTGCGATATCCCCACTCAGGTAGGTACTCTTTTCCTTGTCTGAGGAAAGACTGAGTATGTTTTTTATCCGAGAATATATATGCATGGCTGCTCTTTGCTATAACCTAAGTGGATTGTATTGGCACAGTTGTCATCACGACAATGAACCACCAAATCTATATGTTACAATTTCATTCCGATCTTAATTTCCCCTATGACTGAAGTTTCCTCGTCAGAGAACTACATCACATGTATTTCTGGTTCCAGTTCAACATCAAAACGTTTTTTTACTTCACACTGTATTGTCTTCATAAGTGAAAGTACGTCCGCGGATGTCGCCTTGTCCTTATTGATAATAAAATTTGCGTGCTTATCTGAAACCATCGCTCCACCAACCGCTCGTCCCTTCAGTCTGCACTCATCAATCAGTCGACCAGCGCTATCATTTTGAGGATTCTTAAATACGGATCCTCCATTCGGATAATTGTGCGGTTGTATTTCCTTTCTTTTTTCCAATAATTCTTTTGTCTTTTTCGCCAATATCTGAGGATCAACATGTTTCAGAGTAAGCGCTACATCCACAATCAGCCCTCTTCCTATATAGGAAGAAAATCCTGGCCACTGCCTATACGTGAAATCGAGCTGCTTCCCTCTTAATTTTGCATATCCGCTTTGAGTAACAACACCTACATCACTGATCACATCAGCCATCTCTTTTCCCCAAGCGCCAGCGTTCATCAAGACGGCCCCTCCAACTGTGCCAGGAATACCGTAACTAAACTCCATACCTCCAAGTCCAACATTGCAGCAGTGGTGATTGAGTTTTGTCAAACTGCACCCGGCTCCAACACGAAGAGATACCGTTTCATTTCCGCGCGTTTCATCTTCATCCACCAGAGAGAGTTCTTTTCCGAGTATAATCACCACTCCTCGGTATCCAGCGTCACGAACTAATAGGTTACTCCCCTTCCCGATGACCCTCCATGAAAGCGATTCACTTTCCAAAAGGGCCAATAAAGGAGCAATTTTTTCTCTGTTATGGACAACGATGAGTGCGTCTGCCGGCCCACCGATTGCGTACGAAGTGTATCTGGCAAGCGAGCAATCAAACATCACCTCTCCGCAGGAAATACTCTCTAATCTGCTACGAAGATTTTTATCCATTTCGACAACACCCTCTAATCGTCCAATAGTTCGAGAAGCACTTCTCCGACCTGTACGATATTGCCTGCCCCAAGCGTCAATACAAGATCACCTTCTTCCAGTAAAGGCATGAGCTCTTTGGCCATAATGTTAACATCTGCTATGTAATGGGTATCTCTCTGTCCATGTTTACGGGTTGCCTCAAGTAACACTTCACTCGTCACACCTTCGATTGGGGACTCTGATGCTGCATAAATATCGCACATAACCAGAACATCCGTCTTATGAAAGCACGTTTGAAAATCTTTAAAGAGTGACTGGGTCCTTGAGAACCGATGGGGTTGAAAGAGCGTCACCAGACGTCTCTCTGGCCAGGCCTGTTTTATCGCATCAAGTGTTGCACGAATTTCGGTTGGATGATGACCGTAATCATCAACAATACAAATCCCTTTCTTTTCACCTTTTTGTTGCATTCGTCGCTGAACACCTGCAAAACCTTCAAGGCCTTTTTGTATTTCAGAAAAGCTCAACTCAAGCTCCACCCCTACACAGACTGCTGCAAGCGCGTTGTACACATTATGAATTCCTGGAGGAGTAATCGACAATGTACCAATTTCACCATCGCGATCCTTAACAACAAATCCTACGCGTCCATCTTGCCAGGTAATATTTTCGGCATGAATATCGGATTGGGGAGAAAGTCCATATGTTAGAGTTCTCTTTTTTATACGTGGCAGTATATCAGCGATATTTTCATCATCGAGACAAAGGATAGCTGCACCATAAAAAGGGATTTTATCAATAAACTGCAGAAATGTTTCTTTTATATGTTCAATATCACGATAATAATCCAGATGTTCAAGATCGATATTGGTGACCACCTCAACCACTGGAGAAAGCTTTAAAAAAGACCCATCACTTTCATCCGCTTCAGCTACAAGAAATTCACCTTCACCAAGTTTTGCATTGCCACCGAGAGCATCAACCTTACCACCTATAACTATGGTGGGATCTAGACCTGCCGATGCCAGCATACAGCTGACCATCGATGTGGTAGATGTTTTTCCATGACTTCCAGCGATTGCGATTCCATACTTTTTAAGGCGCATTAACTCTGCCAGCATCTCAGCTCGCATGATAACAGGAATGGCATCTTTATTTGCTTGCACTACTTCTGGATTGCTTTTTGGTATGGCCGAAGAAGTCACCACAACATCAGCTCCGGCAATCCATTTGCTATCATGTCCTTTAAATATCTTGCCACCAATACCTGATAGTTTCTCGGTTATCAGAGAGGAATTAAGATCGGATCCAGATACTGTGTACCCAAGATTCAACAGAAGTTCAGCAATACCGCTCATGCCGATACCACCAATACCTACAAAATGAATATGTTTGGTTTTTCTGTACATTTTTCTTAAACCTTCATTCTCTTAAGACAACAGGAAACAATCTGCTCAGCAGCATCTGGATACGATAATTTCTTCATTGCAACGGACATCTTCTTTAGTTTATCTGGGTCACTCAAAAGAGTAGCTACCGCACTCCCTAGTGTTTCAGCTGTAAGTGATTTTTGTATGAACTGTATAGCACCACCACCCTGCACATAATAATCACCGTTCTTTTCTTGGTGATTATCTGCGGCAGATGGATATGGAATTAAAATAGCGGGTTTTCCCAAAACTGACACTTCAGCCAGAGTAGTTGCTCCCGCTCTTGATACAACAAGATCAGCGTCACGGTATACAGAAGCCATATTTCTAAAAAATGGTTCTACATTGGCCTCTATACCTTGAGCTTCATAGGCTCGTCGTACCCCTTTCACATCTTTTTCACCGGTCTGGTGGATAATGTGTAACTCTTTAGTAACCTCATCACTTAGAGTTCCTACCACTTTGGGAAACAGATCATTTATCGCCTGTGCCCCCTGACTTCCACCTAAGATAAGGATGGTTTTTTTCTTTGAGTCAGTTTTGTTCTTTTGACGGGCCAACTCCAGGATATCAGCTCGAACAGGATTACCCGTATACACAATCTTGCCCTGATTAAATTGTTTCCCACTGCCTGGCAAAGAAAGACAAATCGTATCAACAATTGCTCCAAGCTTTCTGTTTGCAAGACCCGGAACTGAATTTTGTTCATGTATAACAGCCGGTATTCCCATGGATTTAGCCGCCGAAATAACCGGCCCCGTCACATAACCTCCAACTCCTACAATGACATCTGGTCTAAATCCTTTTATCACCTTCAACGCCTGCATGTACGCTCTTGGAAGCGTCACTATGGCTTTTAATAGTTGATATGGATTTTTCCCCTTCACCCCATAGCAATCTATTGTTTTGCTATCAAAGCCGTAATTTTTCAAAGCTTCGGTATCCACCTTCCTATTTGTTCCAACAAAGAGGACTTCGGTGTTAGGGAACTGCTTTTGAAATTGCTGAGCAGTTGCAACTGCGGGGAAAAGATGACCTCCAGTTCCTCCGCCTGTAAGCATAAGACGTATTGTTTTTTTATTGGACAATAGAATCACCTTGATTACCCAGCTCCTGCTCTACAAGGTGCATAACAGCCGCCTTAAAAATATCACCACGATTCCCATAGCTAGAAAACATGTCAAAACTTGCACAAGCGGGTGATAGCAATACGGTATCACCCACGCGAGCCATTCGGTAGGCCGTTGTCACAGCATCTTCCATTGTTACTACGCGCTTGCATGTAACAAGATCGTGTAAGCCCTCTTCAATCTCCCCCGCTGATTCACCGAGAAGTACGAGTCCATGCACTTTTTCCTCAACGCTTTGCCTAAGAAGAGTAAAATCATCCCCTTTATTTCGACCACCAGCAATAAGCACAATGTCACCTTTTTGCCGGTCCAGTGCACCGATCACAGCGCCGGTGTTCGTCGCTTTAGAATCATTTACAAAAGAGATACCATTTACCTGAGCCACAAATTCCAACCGATGGGGTAATTCCGTAAAATTTTGGAAGCCATTTTCAATTTCAATCATTGATAGTCCAAGTCGCCTCAAAGCCAAAAAAGCAGCAGCATAATTATATGAGGTAAACCCATCTAAACCATTAAGAGAAAAAGAAAAATCGTCTTGGCCTTGCTTAGAAGTATGTACAACAAACTGTGCATCAGAAATTTCTAAAAAGCAACTTTTTGATCGACCAAATTGTTCGATTTTAACATTTTTTGGTAATACGACTTTCTGACACAACACGTCATCGCCATTCACAATCGCAAGCATCTCACTTTTTTGATTGGTAAAAACACGCCCTTTTGCAGTGATATAGTCTTCAATTGTTCCGTGACGGTCAAGGTGGTCAGGTGTAATATTGAGTAATATGGCAATATTCGGTGCAAAATCACCGCTAGACTCTAACTGAAAACTAGAAATTTCTACGACGATCACGTCATAGTCAATACCTGCAAGATCACACTCATACAGAGGCGTTCCTATATTTCCACCCACAAAAACCCTTTGCCCAGCCCCTGTTAACACCTCCCCTATAAGAGATGTAACAGTCGTTTTTCCATTGGTACCGGTAACAGCCACCACAGGCACATCAATCTGGCCTGCCATAACTGCTAGTTCACCTGCTATACGAATTCCAGAATCTGTGAGCGAGCGAAATAGAGGAGTTCGTAAATCTATCCCTGGACTTGGGAGGAGCAGGTCACTTTTACTTAAGAAATCGTATGTGTGGCCCCCCGCTTCCCATTCCACATTATTACTTTTAAGAAAAACCTCTTCTTCTTTTAGAAAGGTCTCCCTTGTGCGCGCGTCCGAAACACAGACCGTAGCACCTTTACTCAAGCAATATCTCACTGCCGATCTGCCAGTGACGCCAAGTCCAATGACACAGACTGTCTGTCCCGGATTTATGAGTTGTATTTTATCCATCAACGTAGCTTTAATGTTCCAAGAGCAAGAAGACCTAAGATTATGGATACTATCCAAAACCGTACGACAACCTTGGATTCATGCCACCCCTTTTTCTCAAAATGATGATGAAAAGGTGCCATAAGGAAAATTCTTTTCCCCTTTGTCCACTTAAAATATCCAACCTGTAAAATGACAGAAAGTGCTTCCATTACAAAAACGCCACCTACAATAGCGAGAAGAAACTCCTGCTTAATAATTATCGCAATTCCGCCTATCGCACCACCAAGTGCTAGAGATCCAACATCTCCCATAAACATCTGAGCGGGAAAGGCGTTAAACCAGAGGAACCCCAGACATGCGCCAAAAATAGTCCCGCAAAATATGGCCAACTCACCACTGCCAGCCACGTACGGTATTTGCAGATAATCCGACAAAACTATGTTTCCGGCAAGATAGGAAAAGATAAGATAGACCGTCGTCGTCACAATGGTCGGACCAGCTGCCAATCCGTCAAGACCATCCGTGAGATTCACCGCATTCGATGATCCGACTATGACAACAATGGCAAATAACACATAAAATATGCCAAGATCAGGTCTGAAATCTTTCAAAAACGGAAGACTCAAATGACCATCAAACCCAGGATGCAGGTAGATAAACAGCCCAACAAAAGAAGCCCCTGCAATCTGTAAAACAAGCTTGCCCTTGGCACTGAGTCCATCAGAACTTTTCGTTTTGATTTTTTTTATGTCGTCAATTGAACCAATACAACCATAAAAGAGCGTTACGAAGAGGCATAACCAAACCAGGGAATTATCCAGTCGCGTCCACAACAATGTTCCTACAGTTATGGCAGCCAGGATAAGCAGTCCACCCATTGTTGGCACACCCTGTTTTGCCAAATGAGTCTCAGGTCCATCCTCGCGCACAACCTGTCCAATCTGAAACCGACGCATTGTTCGAATAAACAGTGGCCCAAGCAGAAGCACAATTATAAAAGCCGTAACAGCTCCTCCAATTGTCCGAAATGTAATATAACGGAAAACGTTGAGAGCACTGAGGCTTGTGTGTAATGGATATAGAAAGTGATACAGCATAGTCTGCTACTTTTGCCTATTTAAATTAAAAGAATTCCCACAGAGGGCGTTTCTTATTTTTTGCTACTTAAGAGCCTCAACCATAGTTTCAAAACGGAGTCCACGGGAGGCCTTAAAAAGGACAAGATCTCCTACTCCAAGTGATCCTTGGGACACTTGATCCTTTAGAAGATTTACTATTTGATCCTTATTCTCAAATATCTTAAACTTTTGAACATCGCCACCATTTTCAAGCCACCCGCTTTGAATCTCAGCCGCCCACTCGCCAAAAGATACAAGGAAGTCGACCCCTTGTTCTACTGCGCAATTACCAATTTCATAGTGGGCTTTTTTTGCATCACCACCAAGTTCCAACATATCACCTAAGACGGCTATCTTTTTCCCTCGACCGATATTGGCCAGAGCCTTTAACCCGGCTGCCATTGATGCGGGATTAGCATTATAGGTGTCATTTAGTATTTCAAAGCCATACCCGGACGCAATTAACTCCAATCGCTTATCTGGCGCCCTGAAATCAGCAAGGCCAAGAACAATCTCATCCACCGTGCATCCTGCGGCCATTGTTGTGGCTGCGGCACAGAGTGCGTTGGTCACATTATGCTCTCCTGCAATATAGAGGTGAATTTCTTTCTTCTCACCTTTACAATGCATCGTAAAGGTTATGGTACCACCTTCAAGCAGGTTAATATCTGATGCCCACAGATCTGGAGTTACGCCTTCTGATACACAATTGACCCCGAAGGTGATTTTCTGCTGTTCATATTTTTTAGAACGCGCCGCAATTCTTTCATCATCAAGATTTACGATGAGAAGACCACTCTTTTTGGTATTTTGAAACAGCTCTTCTTTAGCATCTGCCACACCTTCAATAGAGTACAAACCTAACAAGTGCGCACCATATATATTTGTAATGCAACTTATATCCGGATCGGCTATCTCGGTGAGACGTTGAATTTCACCGGGGATATTCATCCCCATCTCAAGTACAGCCACCCTATTGTGAACTCCAAGGGGCAATAGCGACAAAGGCAAGCCTATAAGATTATTAAAGTTCCCTTCAGTTTTCAGTACAGCATTTCCAGGATAATCTTCTCCTTCGGGATACTTTCGCTTTAAAATCGCAGCTATCATTTCTTTAACGGTGGTTTTACCACAACTTCCGGTAAGCCCTATTACCCGTTGCTTACATTCACAGGCAAGTTTTTGTCTTCTATAAGCGGCGAGATCTCCTAAGGCTTTCAGGGTATCCGAAACGACAACTTGGGCCACATCAGAATTTCCATCTAAAACAAGATGGTCAACAATGAGACACTTTGCTCCATTTTCAACCGCCTGTGCAGCGTACTTGTGGGCATCGTGGTTTTCACCCTTAAGTGCCACAAAAACACCTTTATCAGTTTTCAGGCGACTATCGGTGGTTACTGGTCCTAAAAGACAATCATCAGCGCCTGACTGGCATTCACCTCCAGCAGCTTCAGCTACAAGGGCAACAGTCCAGGATAAAAGCACTTCTTTTGCCTGCATTCTATCGTCGAAATATTTTTTCCCTTTTATAGTGATTTGGTATGGCTCATGTCCCTTACCTGATATCACGACAATATCACCTGCTTTTGCGGTTTTAATTGCTGTTTGAATAGCCTCATGCCGATCACGCACAACAACACAGCCGGACTCTTTTGACTTTCGACTTCTAAGCCATTCGAGTGGATAGATACAACAATCTGCAGCCACAACCCCTTCCACCACCTGGCTTACGATAAAATCAGGATCTTCTGTTCTTGGATTATCATCGGTTACAATAGAGACATCACAGAGTCTTGCCCCAATACCACCCATAAGAGCTCTTTTTCCATTATCTCTATCTCCTCCACAACCAAAAACACCATACAGTTCATTGTGTGGTAATTCTTTAGCAGTAGAAAGAACCTTTTCCAAAGCGTCCGGGGTATGAGCGTAATCTACAAAAACAGTTGGCCCAGAATCCCCCCACTGCTCTGTTACTATTCGTTGCAGACGACCTGGTGCTCCGGTTGTTTTTGATACACCACTCAGTATATGTTTTCTTTTAACACCCAGAGCCAGACAAAGGCCCATGGCCGCTAAGATATTCTCTATATTGTAATAACCAACAAGCAATGTGTTGAGATTCAGTTGACTTCCCTGAAACATCAACTCCATAGTCGTTTTGGCAAGACTGGATTTATGCGAGAGAAGTTTGATGTCCACCCCATCACTTACTCCCCAGTTAATGAGAGATATATCTGAGCTGGTACAGTGGCTATAAATCTGTTCAATTCTATTACCGACTTCATTCTCAGCATTTATCTGAGGGAGAACAGCTGTCCCACCCTTTTGTAAATGATCAGCAAAGAGACGCATTTTGGCCTGGAAATAATCATCCATACCTTGATGATAGTCTAAGTGGTCTCTTGACAGATTCGTAAATGCCGCCGCCTTAAATGACACACTTCCAATTCTGAATTGTGCCAAAGCGTGTGATGAAACCTCCATGATCACGATTTCAATATCATGATCACTCATCTCTTTTAGCACCTGCTGTAGTGAAAAGGCCTCAGGGGTCGTAAAACGAGTAGGAAGAAATGTAGTTTTGCCATCCCTCGTTGTATATCGGTTATTTACAGTACCAACGACGCCAACGCTCACACCGGCCTCTTTTAAAATATCTTCTACGATATAGGTAACAGTAGTTTTGCCATTTGTCCCTGTGACAGCCACCAGAACGAGATCTTCAGCAGGGTTGCCAAAATAATTAGCAGAAATATCGGCATACGCCTTATAGGTGTCTGCCACTTCAATGAAAATCACCCCAAGACTATCGGTTGCATTTTTTTTAAGCCGGCCAGGCAACCCAACAATAACCTGTGCACCACAACTGATTGCATCTTCGACAAAATCGTGTCCATCTACTCCTACTCCCGGCAAAGCTACAAACAATGCCCCTACCCCGACCTGCCTTGAATCAGCTGTAACCTGAGATACTGTCAATGCCGACAAGTCATATTGCTCAGAGTTCATCATCTCTAAACAAGGGACTCCAGACAGTAGAGCAGTTACAGAAATGGTATCTTTTATTACAGTCATTGGGCTCAGATAATAGGAATTAGTTTTACTAAAACAGACGTTTACTCGGACACTCTCTCTACTTTTTGGTCTTTTGCTTAGAAAGCTTATCTAGACTTACGTCTTCATGTTTTTTTAGAGTTAAGAAACACTCCATATTTTGCGTCAACGGTGTACCCGGTGCTGGTGATTGCTTCACAACTTCTCCGGTCCCTTCAATATTGATCACAATGGGTGAACCATCAAGTAAACGAAGCCCTTTTCTTAAACTCAGGCCAATCAGATCAGGCATCGATCCCGGAATTGATTTGATGATCCTGGCATCTTTTCCAGGATTTTGGGATGTTCTTCCTACACTCTTTCCCTGAAAATTACCAAATTCAGTTTGCTCGAACTCCACAACGTCCGCTATCGTTGCTGAAATTTGTTGAAGCACTGATATTCGATCTACCTTTTCATCGAGAATCTGCTCAAGTGTTCGACCCTTCTTTTTTCTCTTTTGTATGGACTTTGGATCTCGTTGAACAACGACCAGCATATTGAGTTCATGACTATCAGCCGGAATTGTGACAAAGGTTAAATCATTTACAGTAAATTGATGATTTCCCGCAGATGAGTCAGTCGCCAGAAGCACAGTATCACGCAGAAAATAGGAGGATGACTCTTCTTTTTTAGCCATACTTTCATACAGCTTTCTCACCTCACCAATTGGCTCGTGAATAAATGTCTCAACAAAAGGCTCATCTGACACAACACCTTCAAGGAACACTTCTTCGCGACTTTCAATATCGAGTATCTTCTTAACAACAAAAGGTGAACGATCACTTACACCATTGAGCAAAACTGAATACGCTGCGAGGAGTCCCATCGGAGTTGTTGTCTCTGGTATCAATCCAAAAAAGATATCATCGCCCACGCGCTTCATCTTTTTCAGGGTTTTTCCAGTTGATGTCTTGGTCGCAAAAAAATCGCTTCTGGAGTTTTCGCCAAGTTTCAACCACTCCCATAACTGCAACTGCTTCCCAAGTCCTCCACTGCTCGCGCGAAGACTCCACGGAAGATGTCCTTCGGCTTTATCAACGTGTTCATAAATCAAAGCACTGTCACGAAGTAACACCCTAAAGGTATCGGGTAAAAAAAGAGGAGTGAAAAAGATATTTTCTATTGCTCGCTGGGTATACTTTGTAAAACTATTTGGATCAAAGCCTGGATACTGTGCACCACCAATAAGCTCCCCAGTTCCACTTTCAATAATATAAGCAGCTACCTTCTTGGCGCCTTCGTTTTCACTTATAGTTTCCACCAGATCTTCTAAAATCTTCTGGATTTTCAGATCTATGGTCAAGACAAGGTCCTGAGTGTTACTGAGTGGCTTTTGTTCTTCCTGTTGCTTAATTTTCCTGGTTGCAAGTAACCGATCGTAATAAAACTCTACTCCAGATAAACCTATACCACCCTCAACATAACCAATCAGGTGTGCAGCCTGGTTCCCGTTTGGATAGTATCTCTTCTCTTCTTTCTGGAGGTGAATACCAGGCAAATCGAGATCTTTTATGGCCAACTCTTGTTCCTGGCTTATATCTTCTGCAACCCAAAGCCGTAGAACTCCACTCTCCAATTGTCCTTTCAGCTTATCCCTATCTATAGATAAAATCGAAGCAAGCGATGATGTCGTATCAGCAATTGAATCGATTTCGCGAGTTCTCACATAGACCGAAACCCGTTCCATTGTAAGGGCAAGTTGTTTTAGATTTCTATCGTATAACGTTCCTCTATCAAGGGAGTTTTCGGTAATTTTTATTCTTGCCTGAGTCAACATGCCTCGCAATTGGCTCGTCACATGATACTGATGTTCACACTGATACAAAAAAACACAAAGCAGCCCAATAATGATAATAAGCTTCCGGTTCTTTTTTTTCTTCTGAACTCGTAGCCTCGACTGCTTTGTCATAACATCGGCTAGCGGTACACAAAATTTTGATGCTGGCGATTATATAATCCAACCTGGCCTTTTGTAACTTTTACCAAACCCAATTTATCTGCTGCCAGCGCCCTCACATTTAGCTCTGAGCCCGCAATCGCTTTTTCTGCAAGCAATTGAACATTTCTTGTTTCCAGCACCTGGTTGCCATCGGTAAGCTTGCCAATGGAGTGGCTCATAGAACTTATAGCAGAACTGCACATTACATTAAGAATAAGTAATACAGGAAGAATCCAGATAACAACTCTGCCAATCTGTTTCCACTCAGTCAATCTGATTGACAGCTGAGCGACTCTTCGGGGTCGTACATGCCTCTTAACACCATACTTAGCGGTAGAGCTTGTATACGATCCTATACTGTTATAATTATTCATGCCTCCCCCTCTATTTTGGACTATTTCTTCTCAGCGACTCTCAATCTAGCGCTTCTTGATCGCGGGTTAGCTGCAATTTCCTCTTCTGTCGGCGAAATCGGTTTGCTGGTCAACACAACAAGGGAATCATTGCCTCTAAACTTTCTTTTAACGATTCTGTCTTCAAGTGAATGAAAAGATATTACACAAAACCTTGCGCCAGGCTTGAGGTACCTCACCCCGTCATCTAGAATTTTCCCCAGATTTTCAAGCTCAGTATTAACTGCAATACGCAAAGCCTGAAAAACCTTTGTCGCTACATGGATTCTTTTTGGATGAAATCTCTTAGGTACTGCTCTTGCAACTACCCCAACCAACTGCTTTGTTGTTTCTATCTTTTCTATTTTCCTGTTGGCTACTATCGCAGCAGCAATGGGCCGTGCCTGCCTTTCTTCGCCGTAATAAAAGAAGATATCTGCAAGTTGCTCTTCTGTTGAATTTTGCAGAATTGAACCAGCTGTCATCTCTCTTCGACTGTCCATCCGCATATCGAGAACTTCATCCCGCTGGAAACTAAAACCACGATTCCCCATATCAAGCTGCAAAGATGACAAGCCTACATCAATCATCATTCCATCTATCTGATCGATGCCAGCACTATCGAGACCTTCGCTGATTTCAGCAAAATTTCGTCTTTGTACCTGAAGCCGATCACCAAATTCCTGCAATCTCTCTGTAGCTTTGGGTATTGCATTCTCATCCCAATCAAAGGCGACCACCTTGCCCTCTGGAGCAGACAACTGAAGAATCTTTTCCGTATGCCCTCCAAGTCCGAGGGTTCCATCAACATAGAGTTTACCTGTTTCAGGTCTCAGATACTCCATGCATTCATGCAATAACACCGAAGTGTGAATTTTTTCTGCAGGATGCGTCACGCGAATATCCCCAATTTTGCAAGTTTAACTTTATGATCATCAAAGCTTTGTCTGGTAGTTGCATGCTTTTCGTCCCACGCATCTTTATCCCAGATTTCCACCCAATCCAGCATACCGGTCAAAACAACATCTTTTTCAAGATTCACATCCACCCGAAGATCAGGTGGCAGACGGATTCTACCTTGTTTATCGAGGGTACACTCGGTTACTCCCCCCACAACATAGCGAACGAAATCCCCTAACTCAGCACCTTGCTCAAGCAAGGTGTTTTCTAATATTTCCCATTCAGCAAGAGGATACGCACGGAGGTGATCATTCCAGGGAGAGACCATGAGAACATCAGAGCCAAGACCACGCAACACATCCCGAAAACGACTGGGGAAATTCAATCTCCCCTTCGTATCTAAAATGTGCTCCGTTTTACTTCGGAATCTTGCCCGCCCCATAACGCCTCTTTCAAACTACTCTAATCCACTTCTCCCCACTTCACACCACCACTGTCCTTTTTTATCTCAGCAACAGACCATGTGTCAAGGAAAAAATAGACACGACATCAATGCGACAGGACATCCAGGGAAAACCACCGAAGCACAACATGCAGTAGAGAGGCGAAGCCTCAACATACAACATAGTGGGCCACAACACCTTTTTATGCAAAAAAAACCTAGCCAACTAAATCCTTACCTCATCCAAATATTCGTGTATTTTCAGGACATTCAAGGATAGTCGTAATTTTTAGTAAAAATGGATTTTTTTCACGTGGGGAGTAAAGTGGTGCAAGCGAACCTCCAACAAAACGTGAAAAGGCGGACTGAATGATATTCAGCCCGCCTCTTCTTCGTATTTTCAAGTGTGCCTGTAGCAACACACAATTAATCTTAAGTCAAATTTGTCTTATGGATATCCTCAATTTTTCAATCCTCAAGAAGAACATCATAGTTTGTATCACTGGAAAAAGTATGCTCCGAAGCAGGATAGGAGCCTCCCTTAACTTCTTTTCCATAGTTATTGACACTCTCTTTGATAATCGGAGACAGGTTCGCGAATTTCTTGACAAATTTAGGGGTAAACTTATCAAACATTCCAAGAAGATCATGGGTTACCAGGACCTGTCCATCACAGTGGGCTCCGGCTCCAATCCCGACAGTCGGCATAGCAACAGACGCGCTTATAACCTTCGCCAACTTATCAGGCACACACTCAAGAATGATAGAAAAAGCACCAGCCTCTTCAAGGCCTTTGGCTTCAGCAAGGATCCTCCTGGCATCTTCTATTCCCTTTCCCTGGACCTTATATCCTCCAAGCTGACTTGCTGTCTGTGGCGTTAAGCCAATATGAGCCATCACAGGAATCCCCGCCTCAACCAGAGCCTTTACAATCACGCACATATTCAAGCCGCCTTCAAGCTTTATGGCATCGCAATCGGCTTCTTTTAAAAACCGTATGGCATTATTGATAGCATCTCTCGTACCAGTCTGATACGAACCATAGGGCATATCCCCCACTATAAAACTATCAGGCGCTCCGCGACGTACCGCCTTTGCATGATGAAGCATTTCATCCATGGTTACCGGAACAGTTGAATCGTAGCCAAGCATGACCATACCAAGCGAATCTCCAACAAGAAGCATATCGACGTCACATCCGGAAAGCAGACGGGACATCGACGCGTCGTAGGCTGTTAACATGGTGATTTTTTCACCTCGCGCCTTCATTGAACCGATATCTGAAAGTGTTTTTCTCATGATTCCCTCTACAACTTTTTTATAAATCGTAAAATTCCTTTCTAACTACACGAAAAAAACCAGCTTTAATCATCAAAAAGCGATTGCTGCATAGACATCTGCCGTGGCATCTTTCTTTCAAAATGTTCATAGGCTAGAGTCGTTGCCACTCTACCCCTCGGGGTTCTTTTAATAAAACCGGATTGAATCAGAAATGGTTCATACACATCTTCGAGGGTATTTTTTTCTTCACAAACAACAGTTGCCAATGTCTCCAGCCCTATAGGGCCACCCTCAAACTTATCGATAATCGTAAGCATAATTCTTCTATCCATATCATCGAGACCAAACTGATCAACCCCGAGCATATTTAGCGCGTCATCAGCCACTTTTTTGTTTACAATTGTGTGACCGCCAACTTCTGCATAATCTCTTACTCGTCTGAGTAGTCGGTTAGCAATTCTCGGTGTCCCCCTGGACCTTCGCCCAAGTTCTAAAGCACCAGTAACGTCTATATTCATCCCTAAAATCAAGCCTGAACGCTGTACAATGGTAACGAGCTCTTCCGGAGAATAAAATTCAAGCCTGAGCACAACTCCAAAACGATCTCTTAGGGGCGGGGTAAGCAAACCAGTTCTCGTGGTTGCACCAACGAGGGTAAAACGTGGAAGATCCATTCTAACAGACCTGGCACCTGGGCCTTGGCCTATGATAAGATCTAACTGGTAATCTTCCATGGCGGGATACAACACTTCTTCCACGGCATGATTAAGCCTGTGAATCTCATCGATAAAGAGGACATCTCCTTCCTGCAGACTCGTTAAGATAGCTGCCAGATCACCCTGTTTTTCAATTACAGGACCAGAAGTCATCTTGATTCCGGCACCCATTTCATGTGCAATAATATACGAAAGTGTCGTTTTACCAAGTCCTGGAAAACCGTGAAACAAGACGTGATCAAGAGGTTCCCCCCGATTACGAGCAGCTTGAATAAAGATAGAGAGACTGTTGCGAACCTGCTCCTGCCCAATGTATTCATTCAGTGTTTTTGGTCTAAGAGAATTTTCGTTGGAAGGTTCTCGAACCTGCACTTCAGGGCTTACAAGCCTGTCGTCTGAACTGATATCTTCTTCTATGTTCATGCAAGTGACCTCAGGGTGAGACGGATAAGATCTTCAACCTTCAACCCAGCAAACTCTTCATCTCCCACCTGGTTTTTCACAGCGGTAAGGGCAGACCGAGCAACACTGTCAGGATAGCCGAGATTTGATAAGGCTGAAACGGCATCGGCAAGTTCTGATCCCGCTGAGACTGGTAACGTGGCTGTAGAGCCTGCTGCCCCGACAGTACCATGAGCCAGGTGACCAACTTTATCTTTTAAATCAACACAGATACGTTCGGCAGTTTTCTTTCCAACACCAGGAAGGCTGGTCAAGAGTTTGAAGTCACCCGCACCAATCGCCCGGCAGATATCCGGCACCTGTAACCCGGAGAGCATGGAAAGAGCAAGTTTAGGGCCGATTCCGGACACCGTTTTTAAGATAAGAAAAAGTTCTTTTTCCTCTTCTTCTAAAAAACCATACAGGGTGATGGCGTCTTCTCTTACATTGGTATGGATGAACAAAAAAACGGATTCATTTTTTTCAGGCATCCGTGCTATGGCATCAGCAGTAACAATGGCTTCATAACCCACACCACCAACATCTATCACCGCACGATCAATAGTTTTATAAAGTACTGTTCCGCTAAGTGTAGCAATCATGGTATTTCACAGGTTAAGTTGATTTGCATGACATATCGCCACAGCAAGAGCATCAGCGGCATCAGAACTCGGGTTGCCGGAGAGACCCAGTAAAAGTCGCACCATCTGCTGCATCTGAGCTTTATCCGCCTGGCCATATCCACTCACGGCCTGCTTGATAAATCGTGGTGCATAATCATACACCTGCAAACCATTCTGCATGGCGGCAACCACAGCTGCACCACGGGCCTGACCTAGCTTTAATGCCGAGCGCGGGTTGTTCGAGACAAAAACATCTTCCACAGCTGCAACAACGGGGTTATGGACCTGAACCACCTCATTAAGGCCGTCGAAAATTTCGTTGAGTCTATAGTTAAGCGGATATTTGACAGTGGTCTTAATCACGCCGCAGGCAACAAAATGCAAGCGCCCTCTATCCGCTTCAATAACCCCATATCCAGTTACTCTACTACCTGGATCTACCCCTAAAATACGATCCACTAATTACTCTGATAAAACTTCCATCAACTCATCGTCGATATCAAAGTTGGAAGATACGCTTTGAACATCATCGTGATCTTCAAGGCTGTCCATGAGCTTCATAAGAGCTCTTCCTGCTTTTTCCTCGGTGACATCAACGGTGTTCTTAGGAATCATAGAAATAGTTGCTTCAAGAAAACTTACCCCAGCCTCTTCAAGAGCGCCGCGAACGTCGTCAAAGTCTTCCGGTGCTGTGAGAATCTGAAATTCACTTTCTTCTTCAATGACATCATCAGCGCCCGCTTCCAACGCCTTATCCATCATCTCTTCTTCACTGATGCCTTCTTTGTTTACAAGGATCAGACCCTTCTTCTCAAACATCCAGGAGACACATCCGGACTCACCAAGGTTACCATTACTTTTAGCAAAATAATGACGTACATCGGCAACAGTTCTATTACGGTTATCTGTCAGACATTCAACGAGAACAGCTACACCACCAGGTCCATAGCCCTCGTACATGATCTCATCATACACTTCGCCAGCAATCTCACCGGTGCCTTTCTTAATTGCCCGGGTGATATTATCCTTTGGCATATTCTCAGATTTGGCAGTGGAAATAGCGGATCGAAGACGTGGATTCCCTTCAGGATCACCGCCACCGCCTCTTGCGGCTACAGTTATTTCCTTAATCAGGCGGGTAAATATTTTCCCGCGCTTGGCATCATTTGCGCCTTTCTTTCTCTTAATTGTTGACCACTTAGAATGTCCCGACATATATCACACCCATTTTGTATTTTTTGTTCATATAACAACTACTACCTAAATTTTGCATATCCAGTACACTTTCCAGTTGCAAGATTTAAGTGCTATTTTTGAACGTATTAAGAACGCTTTTTAAAATCCATAGCCAGCAAAAACACTTCTCGACTCTCTACTCGTGAACTCTTTGGCTTCAAGACTTTTACCATTGAAAACCGTTTTTTTACATCTTCAACAAATTTGGGGAAATCTTCTCCCTGAAATACCTTACAAAGATAGTGTCCTTTGTTGAGTAGCAGTTCCTCTGCAAGCGCCATTGTGTGTTGAACAAGGATGAGTGATTTTTGAGCATCCGTCCATCTACACCCTGTTGTATTCGGTGCAAGATCAGAGATCAGAGCCTTAAAGGCGGGTCTGAATTTCCGAACAGTGGGCATAAGTTCAGGTTCTAAAATATCCTGACACAGCCAGTGAATCGGAGCACCACCAGGCCTTTCAATCTGATCCGCCTGTTTGAGATCCACTCCCACAACTATTCCTTTTGGTCCAATGACTTCAGAGGCAAACAAAGACCAACTCCCCGGGTAACAGCCCAGGTCCAGCACGCTGTCCCCACGTTTAAGGAACTTATACTTCTGCTGCACTTCTTCCAGCTTATATACAGAGCGAGCCGGGTATTTGTCTTTTTTTGCTTTTTTCGAATAGAAATCGTTTATTTTACGCACGTTTTAGTCCATTTATTTTTCTTTGACAAGGCGAAAACCCAGATATTCCAAGCAAGTCGGTTAATCCGTTCCTTCACCTTTATTTTCCTGAAGTAAAAACTCATTAATCCATCTGAGAGCCTCAGTTCTATCAGTTACAACACCATCGACTCTCGCTATGTCGAGTTCACTCATAATACGACCAAATGTTGGCCCCGGTGTCAGTCCAAACTCTTTAATAAGGTCATTGCCTGTGATAAGTTTTGGCCCCATTACCACCGGCTCAATGGTTTCTACATATAATTTTTGTACCATATTAAAAAGATAAACTAACTCACCTTCCATATCCTCAGGCTTTTTCTCACCCTCACTGGCAAGACTATCTGCCATTGCAAGCAGAAACAGGCCTGCAAGATTATCCCCAGCTCGCTGGCTCAGTTTCAATGCTGCACGAGGCGACAAGACCTCACTCCGCTCGACATTACACAAATGAAATGGATGCATGTGCATTGCAATCAAACCACCGACAAGATCACTATCGGCCAGACTCCATTTCGCTTTTTTAGCGTACCTTGTAAAGATCTTCTTTCCCACTTCATCATGACCATAAAAGGTAACCCTTCCACCTTTATCAGCTCGCACTGCTCGGGTCTTTGGCTTCCCCACATCATGCATAAGAGCGGCCCACTTAAGCCCTCGTACAACTCCAGACCGTTCAAGATAGGCCGTCAATAACGCAACATGCTCTGCATAGTACTTTTCAGGACTCTCAATGATTTCTTCCATTATCTTCAGTGCAAGAAAACTATGGCCAAGCACATCCAAATGATGAAATTCCGGCTGCTCAACCCCATCACCCTCATATAATTCTGGCAACAAAAAGGGTAGTAACCCATCTTCAGCCATCATCTGAAGAATCTTTGATGTTCGGAAGGATTCAAAAATAAGCTGAAGCTCATGACAGACACGCTCAGCTGCTACCGCCTGAATACTGCTTGCCTGCTTAGTAATTTCTTTTCTGGTCTCTGCACTCAGTTCAAAACCAAAAACTGCACAGAGCCGGTATCCCCTTAACAATCGTACCGGATCATCCACAAAGGCGGCGGGAAGGTGTTGTACCAATCCGAGCTGCAAATCTCTGCTCCCCCCTGTTGGGTCAGAGAGTGTGGGATCGTTTTTTTCATAAAGCGTTACAAAGTCAATTGCCATCGCATTTACAGTAAAATCTCTTAGAAGTAAATCTTCTTCGATGGTTGCCGTTCCACCCCGAAAGCCCGAGAAGTCGACCTGTTCTTTTTTAATCACCACTCGTACTGCGGGTTCAGAGCCTCTTGCAAGTGGCACAATAGTACCTGCGCCGAATTCAGCAAGGAGCATCTCAGCACATTGATACGGATCGCCGGGAACTGTAATATCAAGATCATTTGAAACCCGTCCCAGAAGATGATCCCGGACAGTTCCTCCAACAAGATACATTGGCTCTCCCATCCTTTTTGCGACTCTTACAAGAGCGTCTAAAAGACGAGGTGAATAATTATCTCTTAATAAAACCCGTGAGGATTGTTTATTTTCAGAACGATCTGACACTAGCTTGCCATTTTCCTTTCACGCCATAATTTATCATTTTCATCGTCATGAAAATCATCAATTTCATAACAGATGCAAGTCTCTAGGAGCTTGTCCGAGAATAGATAATTTGTTCAAAATCGAGAAATTGCAATAAAATAAGCACAGCCATATATTTGATATTGCGAGCATTATTTTTTTGAAATTCCGAAGAGTTTGCGCAAAAGGGCATTCTCGGACAACCTCCTAGGAGCTTGTCCATTGACGCACCGTAGTTTAACTACTATAACCAGAAACTTCAAATCATACCATAATACCTGAAGCCGCACCGATAAAGGGCACACGACACTCCCACTATATCTACCGACATTTCAGCAACTTAAACCAACCATACCTTCAATTATAAATTAACAAAATGCCAAACAAACAACCGTCCACACCATATATTTATCTCGCACCAATCCGAGGCCTCACCGATGCCCTTTTTAGAGAAGTGCTGTTTAAACATTTTGCTGGTTTTGATGCAGCTGTCGCCCCCTTTATTAATCCCCAGGGAGCTTCGAAGTACGAAGACAAAATGCTCCGAGATGTACTCCCTGAAAATAATCAGGGTCTCGAGGTCATCCCTCAACTACTCAACACAAAGCCTGAACATTTTCTTATACTTGCCGAGCGACTGACAGACATTGGTTACACACACATCAATTGGAATCTGGGTTGCCCTGCTCCAATGATTGCTAAAAAGAAACGTGGCTCCGGCCTGCTGCCCTACCCTGACGAGATTATAGATCTTCTCGAATACGTTATACCTAAACTACGAATCGAACTCTCCATCAAAACTAGACTTGGATACTACGATCAATCAGAAATTGAAGAATTACTTCCTCGTTTCAATGATTTTCCCTTAAAAGAAATCATCATCCATACTCGCCTCGGGAAACAACTCTACAAAGGCGTTACTTCTCCAGACGGCTTTCAAAAATGCCTCAGTCTCAGCAACCACACGCTCACCTACAATGGGGATGTCAAAGATCTTGCGGTCTACACCTCGCTCAAACAAAGATTCCCTGAGCTCAACCGGTGGATGCTAGGTAGAGGTGCACTTGGCAACCCTCTCATTGCTGAGGAAATTAAAGGTATTTGCACAGATGGTGGTTTGGAAAAAAGAGTACGATTAAAGAACTTCCATGATGAACTTCTCAGCCGTTATGAGGTAAGGCTCTCTGGCCCAAGTCATATTCTTGGTCGCTTAAAACAGCTCTGGGCCCAAATGATCTCTTCTTTTCCGGGACAGGAAAAGCTCCTCAAGAAAATCCTCAAAAGTAAAACCATTGAAGAGTATCGGAAGGTTGTTGATCAGGTTTTTTCTGCGTAGACCTGTAACAGGGACTTGGCAACATACATTTGATGCCAAGTCTCTGTCAAAACGCACTCCGAAAAAATCAAGCTTTTACGAAGCCACCACTATTGCAGAACCCAATCCCGGTAGTCATCTCCTTCCATAGGTGCCGCATCAATAATGCTTGTACCCGTGGACGTATAGCAGGTAACTTCTCTTGTATCTGCGTCTGTAGGTAACTTTCTTCCATATCGTACCACCAGAGAGGCGGCAATATCCAGATCTCTCTTTTTAGCAGTCTCATCTTCGTACTGGTTACTTTTTTTCAGAAGCGCCGTCGGTCCCGGCCAATCTTCCATGCGTAACATGGCATCTTCAGCCTGAACAAGCTTTTCCAACCGCTCATTATCTTTTTCATCCCGACCAAGAATCAACCAGCCACCGCCTGGAAGCAACATCTGTCTACCAACGAGTAAGACTCGAACATCCAGCACAGAAATCTGCACAGCTTCTAAAATTGACTCTTCAGAATACAGTTGTTTGATACGACTTGAAAGTATTGGATCCGCGAGGATACAGCCACCAGCAGGTGTGGGATAATCTGTAATACCATACTCTTTGGCAAGAGCTATTTGAGGAGACCGCCCTCTTCCACTCATCCTCATAAGCTTACTACGATCGACCCACCCTTTAAGTTCTGCTTCTGTCTCATCCATAAGTTGAGCACAAAGTGGACGTAAAATAAGTGATCGCGTATCTGAATCTCTTGCAATGACGTTCAGAGTATCCCGTCTCTGGGACATTGGTCGTTGACCTAGGACCTCACCTGAAATCAGAAAAGAGGCCTCGTACTCTTCGAGTAAAACCTTGGCCCGTTTAAACATCAGTATCTTACAATCGATACAAGGATTAAAATTTTTGCCAAACCCATGTTCAGGATTATGAAGCAGCTTTAAATACCCCTCACTAATATCTTCTACCTGGACGTTGATACCATATTTTTCAAGCATTAAAGCTTTATGACCTTCAACATCAGCGAGAATATCATAATTAAAAAAGGGTGTAACAAACTGAACTGCCAATACTTCTATCCCCTGGGCCATCACAAGACGTGTGGCCAGGATCGAATCCAGCCCACCCGAAAACAGGGCAAGCGCTTTTATATTTTTCAACAGACTTCAACTCCTTTAAAAGAATCTGTTCAGGGTGAGATATGTAAAGATAAAGAGAGTCGTACGAGGAATTTAACCGCAGGCATATATTATACATTCCAAAAATTACATTCATCAAACAACAACTCATTAATATAAAACAACCACCTATGAACAAACGTTTGCTAATAAATCCTTAGCCCATGCCTGGGTCTGCTCTGTGGCAGAATCCCCGGCCAACATACGTACAATCTCAGAAACTCTTTTTTCCTCAGACAATCTCAACACTCTGGTCTGAGTTCGCCCTTCTTGTACTCCTTTTGCCACCAGGAAATGTATATTTCCTCTCGCTGCAATTTGCGGCAGGTGGGTTATACAAAACACCTGATGATGCCCCGCTAACTCCTGAATTTTTCTGGCAACGGCTTCTGCAGCCTCACCACCAATACCTGAGTCAACCTCATCAAAGATGACCGTTTCAACCATATCTTTTTTTGCAAGCAGACATTTCATTGCAAGCATCAGGCGTGAAAGCTCGCCACCAGATGCGATTTTCGCAAGAGGCTTTGGAGCTTCTCCAAGGTTTGCTGAAAAATAAAACTCACCTTTATCCCATCCGGTTACCCGCATGGATTCGGGAGTCTGCTCGACATCAGCCCACTCAACCTTAAAACTTGGTTTATCAAAGGCAAGCGACGTGAGCTCACCAACCATTGCTTTTTCAAGCGTATTTGCTGTGAGCTTCCTCCTAGCTGAAAGATGCGAAGCTGTTTTGCACATCTCCTTTTCAAGAGACAGCACTTCTACTTCAAGCGCCGCTATCTCTTTTTCCATATTTTCCAGTTGCCTGAGCTCTGCTTCGCCATTGTCGGCAAATTCTAAAATCTGCTCTAAGGTCTCACCAAATTTTCTTTTGAACTGTTGGAAAAGATCGAGGCGTTCATTTACCTGGTCTAAACGATATGGATCCGTTTCCAGATTATCTTTATAAGCTCTTAATTCACCTACATAATCTTCAGCCATAAAGGTAAAACCGCTAATTTCTTCGGCAAGTTTCACCACACTCGGATCAAGTTCTGCAAGCTGAGTCATGTTTTGTCGCAGCGCAGTAAGACCATCCATCATATCATAAGAAAGGAGTTTAAAACTAGCCTGACTGAGCTTAATGAGAGCCTGGGCATTTTTCAGTCTTTTCTTTTCAGCTGCGAGTAACACATCCTCACCACTTTCAAAACCCGCTTCACGTATCTCTGCCACCTGAAACTTCAAAAAATCTTGACGCAGTTCTTTTTCCCGCTCCTTGAGCTTTAAATTTTCGAGTTCTTCTCTTTTTTTCTGCCACTTTTGGTATTGCGCTTTTACAAGAGAACGCTCCTCCATGTGGTCACCAATGGTATCAAGATAATCAAGATGGAGTGAGGACTGCAAGAGCTGCTGCTGATCATGCTGACTCGCAACATTTAAAAGCTCCCGTGTCAGAGCTGCAACAGTTTTGGCTGTGGCAAACGAGCCATTCACATAAAACCTACTCCTACCAGCACTACTCAGTATTCTTTTTATGACCAGTGAGGACTCTGAACCGAAGCCACCTTCATCAAGTTTTTTGAGAAGATGTTGATGTTCTGGTCTAATTTCAAAGAGCGCCTCAACTTCACAACTCTCTTCGCCACTGCGAATCCAATCCGACGAAGTCCTACCTCCGGAAAGCAGGTGAATCGCCCGAAGCATAATGGATTTACCAGCACCCGTCTCACCTGTCATTACAACAAGGGCACCACCAGCATTCTGCTCAAAACTCAACTCAAGGGATTCTATCAAGGCAAGGTTTTTTACTCTTAGTTCACAAAGCATCAGTTATTTTATAGATAAAGATAAACTCGGAATAAGCCAATTCGAAGTTCTCAGATGGCTATGAAAAAGTCCCCACTTGACTCCAAGGCAAAAGGACTGTAATTTACCAAAGGTTTCGAGGCCGAATCGCAAGCCTACCGCTCGCCGTCCGACCATTCATTGTATTATCCTTTAATGCACAAAATTCCAACATGAAAGAAAAAACAGACCTCAGTGCTAGCCTCGAAGATTACATCGAAGCTATCTACCACATAATAGCAGAAAAGCTCGTGGCCAGGAGTAAGGAAATCGCAGCTCGCCTCAATGTAAGCCGTGCCTCTGTTACCGAAGCGCTCCGCGCCCTTTCAAAGAAAGAACTCATTAATTACGCACCATATGAAGCAATCACTTTAACAGAAAAAGGAAAAGAGGTCGCAGAAGATGTGATCTTCAGACATGAGGCGCTCAAACGCTTTTTCATCGAAGTCCTTGCTATAGAACAATCAGTGGCCGAAGAAGGGGCATGTAAAATTGAACATACAGCGCCACCTGAGATCATACAGCGCATGATTAATTTTACAGAGTTCATGAAAGTATGTCCCAGAGCTGGTGAAGTGATGCTCAAAGGTTTCGCCGATTATTGTGACAGCGGCAAGACCAGTGACAGCTGTGATTCCTGTTTTACCACCTGCCCTGACACACCAGAAAAGCCGTAGCGCATCAAGGTTATAGTGCCACAATATCAGCGCTGATCTAAAAGCCCCTCCACTTCCCCCTCTTCGGGGAAGCGGTTTATCTCCTTTTTCGAGTAGATAAGATTTCCATCT
This sequence comes from Desulforhopalus sp., assembly GCA_047622095.1. GTDB lineage: Bacteria > Desulfobacterota > Desulfobulbia > Desulfobulbales > Desulfocapsaceae > Desulforhopalus_A. The sequence continues at coordinate 14,296 of JBLHNU010000037.1, read as the reverse complement.
ACCACTACCTCAAATACACCACCTTCAGAGGGTAGCAGGTTCACATCAGCATCGTATTTCTTGGTCAGTAAATCCCCCAAACTGGAGGCTCTTGGTTCGTAGTTTCACTTCGTACAATATTCAATAGAAATCTTCATAACTCCATCCTTCTTTTTCTTAATACCTTAGTGATGACAAGCTCGTAAAAAACCTATTTGAAGCTCTCAGGTGGCTATGCAAAGTTTATTTTATTCGGGTACACTGTTTCTCTCGTGATTGTAGGCATTTTATCCAGTATATCAACTGAGTTCACAAAAAATGACAGAATTAAGCCCCAGTCCTTTCCTACTAGAACGTCTTGCACACCTCAACGACCTAGAGAAAGTAAATTTTAACAGCCAGGCGGCTTTATCAACAAGTTGCCTCAGAAAATTAGAAGAAGATACCAAGCGATACCGTCAAAATTTTGCTCTTGACGCGGACCGTATTCTTCACTCACGAGCCTATAGCAGGTATATTGACAAAACCCAGGTCTTTTCACTCATTGAAAATGATCATATCACCCACCGGGTTCTCCATGTGCAGCTCGTTGCCAGAATTGCCAGAACCGTTGGCAGATTCCTCAGGCTCAATGAGGATTTAATAGAAGCAATCGCCTTAGGGCATGATATAGGTCACCCTCCATTTGGACATGACGGTGAAAGGTTTCTCTCAAAGCTCTGTATGTCCCACGGCCTTCCTGCATTTCAACACAACATTCAATCTGTGAGGTTTCTTGACAGGCTTGAGCGCAAAGGAAGAGGCTGGAATTTAAGTCTGCAGGTTCTGGATGGTATCCTCTGTCACGATGGAGAGGTCCATTTCCAACAGGTTTACCATCAGCCGATTCATTCTTTTGATGAGTTGCACAGGAAGTTACAGGACAAATCTAATAATCCAAAACTCACTCTCACTCCAGGGACCCTCGAAGGTTGTGTTGTACGAATGGCTGACACCGTCGCCTATATTGGTAGAGATATAGAAGATGCCATCATTCTTGGTCTCATCAGAAGAGAAAATCTTCCAAAAGAGTGTACTGATGTCCTTGGCGCCACCAACGGAAACATTGTCTATACTCTGGTAACCGATCTGATCGAGAACAGTATGTTTGAGAAGGAAAAACCGTCAATAGGCTTTAGCCCCCATATTTCAGAGATGCTTCTTAAACTAAAACAATTTAACTATGAAAATATCTACATGGCGCCCGAGACAAAGACTCAGACACCCCTCATAGAAGCATGTTATAAAAATCTCTTCGAACACTACCTTCTCAGCCTTCGAGATAAGACACAACATCTTTCTGGCCATGTCGACCTCATGGAAGACATCAAAAACTCAAAAAATATCGCCTATTCAAATGAGGAACGCGTTAGAGATTTCATCGCCGGAATGACCGATAATTTTTTCATCCAGCAAGCTCAAGCAATTGGCTGTCTCGTCCCTGCTAAGACGAGACGGCCTATCGAATGAACGTACAGTAACGAATGGTTGTTAACCTAAATTTATGATTCCAACCGTCTTTTCCCTTAATTTAAAGCAAAAAGACCTCCTTATAGCGTGCCTATATCAGGCTCTATAAGGAGGTCTTTGTCTTTTACTGCACAGTTATTTGACGCGTTGGACTACCAGATAGGCTTCAGATCCACTCTCCTGTTTTTTGCCCTGCCTTCTTTGGTGTCATTTGACATGATAGGTTTGCTTTCGCCATATCCAACTACCTTTAAACTCTTAGAATCAGCCATCGTTCTTGTGATAAGAGCCTGTTGAATTGCCTTAGCACGTCGCTCGGACAGACCTTGATTGTATTTTTCAGTGCCTGTAGAGTCTGTGTGACCTTCCAGCTCTACCGTCATCTTAGGGTTCTCTTTCATGATTTTGGCAACGTGGTCAAGCAGTGGCAAAAACTCTGTCTTTACTTCAGCTTTGTCAAAATCAAAAAGATAGGTCTGCTCTAAAGTCCAGCAGCCTCTTTCGTCAACTGTAACCCCTTTTGGAGTCCCTACGCAGACATCAATTTCGTCACAAACCGTATCACCATCAGAATCTATACAATCAGTCTCAACTACTACGACTGTTTCCACAACGGTTCCCATACCTGGGACCATTGGGAGATTATAGGCAGCAAGAATTGTACTTAGCTCTTTGCTACCATATGCGGTTGAGGTATTTCCGAAAGCTATTTTCCCATCAGAAACTTTACAGTAAGTCACTGCACCAAGCAAAGTAGCTGCATCTTCAGGTGCAAGTTGCAAACCATAGGCGGTAAAGATATTGTGATAACCCTGAGGATCATAGGCGATATGATTCTTGTTAAACGCCACTTTATCCATGGCCACTTTTGCGTAACTCGTAGGTACGCTTGCAACACCTTCAGGAGAAAGGGTTAAGCCATAGGCACCAAGGATTGCGTTAAAGGTCTCTGAGCTGTAGGCAGTTGCGGTATTGTTGTACGCAACCGTTCCGTTTACAACTTTTGCATACGTGGAAGGAACATTAGCTGCGTCAGGGCTTAACTCGATAGCCATGGCAGGTAAGCACATTGCAAGCACAGCCATACTGAATACCATTGAACTTATAATTTTCTTCATTTGAAGATCTCCTTACGTACACTACAATTTAATAAATTTCCAGGAGTGCACAGTGCACTCAAGCATACTCAGATCCAAACCAATCACCTACAAAGTTAGTTCATTCCGATGTGCATAATCCTCCTTCATGTAGAAGATAAAAATGACAATCCGAAACAGCACTTTTCTCTACAAGCAACAAATAATGCAAAAACAATAAAACCCCCTCGTTAAATGATGAAATCATCAACATCTGAAATATTGTCAAGAAAACAAACGAAACCATTAAAGTGATAGGTTATTCATCTTTTAGTGCTTGATCAAGTAGAGAGTGTTCATAAATTAAAGCAATCTATGTACCCACAACCAAAGCCGATACTTGTTTTGTCAATTATTTGAATTTTATTTATTTTGGGGTGATGTCTAAACGGAAGGATTTAGGGAGTTGTTTGTTAATTGATAATGCCTAACTGCTTTTGCGCCTTTATCAGTTCACTGGCCTTCATGTTTGATTTGATTAAAGTAAGGTAGTTTTTTCCTGCAGAATGTCCGTGAATTGCTGCCATAGAGCACCAGACATAGGCTTGAATATAATCTTGGGGAACACCGAGACCATTGTAGTGCAATAAGGCTAGGTTGTATTGAGCGCCAGCATATCCGTTTTCAGCGGCCTTGCTATACAATTTGATGGCCTCGTAATAATTCTGGGCCACTCCCTGACCATTTTCATACATCATCCCCAGCTTATTTTGAGCACCGGCATAGCCCTGATCAGCGGCCTTCACATACCATTTAAACGCTTTGGCATAATCCCTGTTTGCTCCATTGCCGGTATGATAGATAACGCCGAGACTGTACTGGGCAAAAGTATATCCTTGCTCGGCTGCTTTTTGATACCACAGCAAGGCATCATTGTCATTTTTGGCAACACCTTTGCCGTTGAAAAACCTATTACCTAAATTGAATTGGGCGACCGGATGCCCTTGCTCAGCAATTTTCCTGAGTTGAGCAAATTGTAAATCCAGAGCAGACAGTGGATGAACAAATAGTAAAAATCCAAAAATCGCAATAAATTGATAAACTGTTTTAATCATGGGGATTAGCTTCTTACAGCTCTTAGAGGCACTCTTAAAATAGCAAAAGCGTTTTAACCAGACACAAAAAATTTAAACATGGCTTGCTTGGTATACGCAGGGTTGAAAACTAATCTGAGGCCAACCTCGTATCTCTTTTTAAAAACCATTACAGTGTCTTGGTTTTAGTGTACATTAGCCCCTCTCAACCTTATGATACACCATATGCACCCGTAGCTCAGCTGGACAAAGCACCGGACTTCGAATCTGTGCAACTACAGTTATTTACACTGCACAGACAAACATTCCCTTGATAACCTAATCAGAGGAATACATGAAGTCAATCAAGCTCGTAATCACCGATCCAACCAAAGATATCAACACCCAACAAGCTCTAATTCAAGTCCACCTTCAAGCCTGTTTTTATTCGTGACACCCAGCTCACCCTCTGCTAGGAGCCTGTCGGACAATGCCCTTTTTCCCCAGCTCTGTGTTATTTTCAGAAAATCAATGCTCGCAATATCAATTATATGGCTGTGCTTGATTTCCTCAAAATGCTTTGATCTGAGAAAAAATGTCTATAATCCGACAGACTCCTAGAGCTTGTTTAAGCTGTATATCTATTGATCCAGCATCAACAACATTTCCAGGAACAGCACCAACATCTTTTCCACAGAATCCTACCAACGCATACCAGACCACTAATTCACCATTATCTTCATATTGAATTTGACTTCCACAATCACAAGTGATGTAATGCCTTTTACGCTGTGAATTGTAGCCCTTCGGCGAATCACAGCAGAACTGTTTTTATTAAATAGATTCATGTACCAACCTAACAAAGGACACAACCATGCTGCAGTCAATGAAGTTAAAAACAAAAATGTTGATCACTATTTGCGGAGTCGCTTTTATTGCGTTCTCAGTCACCATTTTTATCATATCCTCAACCAGTACGAATAATGCGCAGATCGATGCTATTAACCTTATGGTTGAAACTGCAGAGAAAAGTAGTGCTCAAGTAAAAAATGAAATTGGAAAAGCCATTAATGTCTCTTATACCATTTCCGAAATATTAAGTGTCCCAGCACAGGAGAAAGTAGCCTTGATCGCGCAAAAATAGTTGAGATGCTCCATGCTGTTGCGGTTAAACATAAAGACTATTTTGGTGTATGGGCAATCTGGGAGCCCAACAGTTTTGATGGTCTCGACAGCAGTATCGATGTCAACCAGCCATACAATGCCCCTAATGGTCAATTCTACCCGAATGTACATAGATACAGTGGAACACTCGTCACAAGCAACACGGGATTACCAGAAAGAGACAATGGCGAAAACAGCTGGTATTGGACACCACTACGCTCAGGAAAACCTTTCATAACACGCCCCAGCTCATATGATATAAACGGAATTCCTGTCATGATGATTTCCGCAACATCACCAATTATAGTACATGGAAAGGCAATTGGTGTTGTAGGAGTTGACTACGGTATGGATAAGATGAAAGAAATAATTTCTTTTATTAAGCCATTTGATACAGGTTATGGATTTATCAACTTCAGTGATGGTTCAATCGTTACCCATCACGATGAAAAATTAATTGGTAAAACCATTGCCTCCACGGAGGCAATTAAGGCAATTAGAGCAGGTAAATCGTTTAAGGAGGTTTCTCAAACGGAATCTTTTACCGGCGACACTCTATCAATCTTTGCACCAATAAAATTCGGGGACAACTTTGAGATCTGGAATCTAGGAGTATCAGCCTCCATGGATAAGGTCTTTGCCAAGGTAAAATCTCTACGAAATACCAGCATCGTTATAGGTCTCGTTTCCTTGATCATACTGTTTATCGTTGTATACGGGATTACAACGTTTATCATCGCACGCCCACTCAATATGGCTGTAGCCAGCTTGCGAGATATAGCTGAAGGGGAAGGCGATCTTACAATGCGCCTGCAGGCAAAGAACCGTGATGAAATTGGAGAGTTAGCGCATTGGTTCAATATTTTCATAGAAAAACTACAGGGAATAATCAAGCAAGTCTCAGATAATTCGGCTGTTCTAGACACAGCTTCAGTGCAACTATCAGATATTTCCCTTAAACTATCTAGTGAGGCTAATGACACGTCTCAACGTGCCAATAATGTTGCAACATCCTCGGAAGAGATGAGTGCCAACCTCACAAATGTTGCTGCAGCCATGGAAGAGTCTTCCACCAATGCGAATATGGTTGCATCGGCAGCTGAAGAGATGAATGCTACTATCAACGGAATTTCAGAGAATGCTGAGAAAGCACGTAGTGTATCTGGCGATGCTGTACACCAGGCTGAAAATGCATCTGAAAAAATGAGTGAGCTTGGCCTTGCTGCAGAAAAAATTGGCAGAGTGACTGAAACAATAACTGAGATTTCAGAGCAGACAAATCTTCTTGCTCTCAACGCTACGATAGAGGCAGCCAGAGCAGGTGAGGCAGGAAAAGGTTTTGCAGTCGTGGCAAATGAAATTAAAGACCTTGCAAAACAGACGACTGAAGCCACCCTTGATATTAAAAACTTAATTGAAGATGTGCAAAAGACGACACAATCGGCTGGGGATGAAATTGGGCAAATCTCTCAGGTTATCAGTGGAGTAAATGAAATTGTTGGAACAATAGCCACAGCAGTTGAAGAACAGGCATCTGCGACGCAGGAAATTGCCGACAATATCTCCCAGACTAGCCAAGGTATTCAAGAGGTAAACGAAAACGTAAGCCAGAGCTCTACTGTGGCATCGGGTATATCTGAAGATATTGCACAGGTGAACATATCTGCGACCAACATCTCAGAACGGAGCAATGAAGTTGATCAGAGTTCAACCCAGCTTCGGGAACGAGCCACCGAGCTCAATGCTATCGTAAATAGTTTTAAGATATAAAGAGCAACGCACTCATCCCTCAATAAGGTTCTGTTATTTTCAGGGCCTTTGTTAGCTTATAAAAAAGGAATAAACGAAAGAATAACTACATAAAAGCACCTGCCAGGAAACGATCATGAAATTGTTTCCTAAAACCATTGCAGAGTCTTGTTTTTAGTGTATATTGTCCTTTCTCAAATGTATTTTCTAAATCACATGCACCCGTAGCTCAGCTGGATAGAGCACCGGACTTCGAATCCGGGAGTCGTAAGTTCGAATCTTACCGGGTGTACCATACATATCAGCCACTTAGTCAGTTAAACTAAGTGGCTGTTTTTGTTTAATGACAAATTGTCCCACTATTGTCCCACGTTTTGCGTTTCTATTAATCTTAGCATTTCTGCAGGATAATAACGAGATAACACCTTCATTCTTGAATCTTTCCTTAATTGCTTTACGATAGTCCTATGAAGAAGCTCAATATAGGCTGAAGGCGATAAGCCCGAAGAGTGATATAGATTTAATCATGGATTACTAAAAGTTCTTCTTAAGGTGAGTGTCAGATCGGATGTGAACCATTACCTATTTAAAATAGAGTTGGTGCACATGTGTTTTTAGTTGAGATTAGTAGTTAACGCTAAAGAATTTTCCGATTTTTTGAGATATGATGTCTAAATTCTTATTAGTAGTTCTCACCTCAATGTCCCACTCGTTTTGTCTCATGCCGTCCATGTTTGTTATACGAACGTCCCTTGAAAGTAGCCATTCGTGTTTTTCGAGCAACCTGTCTGCCTCTTCGCATTGCTTTTTAAGCTTGTAGTCAATGCAATCATTCATAGCCTTAACAGTTCTATTGGTAATTGGCCCAATGTCTTCAGCTTCTATTGAGGTCTTGTTTGTTGATTCCATCATTCCGGCACACCCAGAAACCATCAATCCAATAACGACCACACAAAGTATCTTTTTCATTTTGTTTTATCCAAACACCTTTAATTTGTCAAAAAACAGCACCCAAAAACAATTATCAACAATAGTTATGATGTCCTGCACCTAACACCATTCAACCCCATATTGCACTTTATAAGTAATCTTGTATAAGTGACCTATGAAAACAATATTGCTTACAATTTTACTCATTTGGAAATAACCGGAGAAAAGATGGAGAGTGCAGAGCAAATGCCGTACCTGAAAGAAAATGGAGAACTGATAATTACAAGTAATGCACCAGCAAAATACAAGTGGTGGGCTGGTGGACAATCAGTGAAAGAGACCCTGGAAGAGCTAGAAGCATCAGAGGAAGTGATGGACAGATATATCAGTAAGATGAAAGGACTTAACGCGTGATAAAGTATTGCCGGGTATTAATGCACAAATGAGATTTCTATACAAAATGCCAAGATTGTCTTTTAGGAGTGGTTTGATATGCCTACTATTTCTAATCGCATCTTTTCCCCTGCAGAGTTACGCTCTCACCGGTAAAGTTGTCAGCGTTGCAGACGGTGACACAATCACCATTCTTGATTCCTCAAACAAGCAGCACAAGATCCGCCTCTACGGCATTGATACCCCAGAGAAGAAACAAACCTTTGGTAAAGCAGCCAAGAAGTACACCTCTCGACTTACCTACAAGAAGCTAGCTACTGTCAAAGTATATGATACTGACAGGTATGGTAGAACAGTTGGAGTGGTCAAAGTTGGTGGTACAAACGTCAATGAAAGCCTTATCAAAGCCGGCCTTGCCTGGCAGTATAAGAAATATTTTAAGGAAAAGTTCTGTAGGAGTTGGTTGCAGCTAGAAAAGAAGGCAAAAGCTTCTAGTATTGGCCTATGGAAAGACAAAGATCCGGTTCCACCTTGGCAATGGAGGAAAGGTAAGCGTAACACCAGCCATGTCAAAAAGACTTCAGGAAAGTACGCGGCCTCCCCCGGGGGCTTCCATGGCAATGTTAAATCTCATGTGTTCCACTCGCCTTCCTGTCGACATTATAACTGTAAGAATTGTACCGATACGTTCTTAAACAAGGGGACAGCTTTGAAGGCTGGCTATCGGGCTTGTGGGATGTGTAAGCCATAGATTTGTAACAAGAGGAGAGAAATGGCTAGATCAAACAACACCAAGTTGACAGGTCAAATAGGCGAACAGCTGGTTTCAGCAATGCTTGGGACCAAAGGCTATTACGCAACACCTTTTTCAGGTAACGTTCCAGGGTTTGACCTGATTGCCACCAACGCAGAAACTCTTGAATCCATCCCGATTCAAGTTAAGGCGAGTAACACTGATACCTTGATTCATAGCAAGATAACGCAATGGGTTGAGGTCGAAGTCACAGAAGATGACAAGCAGATTATTGGTGTGCCGACTAAACTAGTTCATCCGAATATGGTTTGGATTATGGTCACCATCAGGGATAACGACATTAGTAACGCTCGTTTCTTTATAGCTACTGCTCTGCAGATCCAAAATACTATGATTGAGGAATATCGAAAATTCCTGGCCAAAAATGATAGTGGCAGGCCTCGAAGTCCAAAATCGCTACACTGTGCCTTATTCAAAAAAGATTTAGAGCAATTCGAGGATCGCTGGGATGTTATTACAGAAACTTGAAGAATCGTTCTCTTTTGCTACATTGTATAAATATTAATTACAATATTCATGCAACTAAGCTACCCACTGCTAAAACATAAAGGTTACACAAATGCCAAAGAATATAATTCTAATTGGTTTCATGGGAGTAGGAAAAGGACGCACGGCACGTGAGCTTTCTAGACAAACAGGTCGTTTTACGATCGATACAGATGATCTGATTGAATCAGCAACAAATGTGAAGATTAAAAAGATATTTGAAAAACAGGGGGAACCAGCATTTAGAAAACTCGAGCATGAGCTAGCCCTATGGTTAGAACACAATGTCAGCAATACTATTGTCTCAACTGGTGGCGGCTTTTTCATGGTGAATAATATTCAAAAACTTGGCACAGTCATCCATCTTCATGCGAGTATCGATGGAATCCTCCAGGCAGTTCAAAACCATCCAAATGCTGCAAAAAAGATACACAAGCGTCCTCTTCTGCAAGAGTTTGATAAGGCAAGAAGACTCTACGACACCCGACTCCCTCTATACAGACAAACAGCCTCCCTCAGTATTGATATTGAGGGGAAAGACATCTCTGAAGTTGCAAGAGAAATCAAATCGCAGGTATAGACTCCGGAACCTGGAATACACCTCTTCTCTGAAAATGGCATCCATCTGCATGGTGGAAGGACTAACTCTATTCGAAAAAGGTTACAGAACCATTGCCGCCCTAGCTCTGAACATGGAGATTATGATCAACCAAGCACTTATAGATCTCCTGGTAGACAAAGGCATCATTACCCAGGAAGAACTCATGGCGAAGATCGAAGAGATACGGCAAGGACTTCCGAAAGGTTAAGCAAGTGCTGAAAACATTCTCACGGTCCTAATTAGGACAGAGAGGGTTGGAAGCGAAAGCGTTTATACGAAAGTAGTATCAACACTTAGCAAGTTGGAAAATGGAGCAATCCTCTCGGTTGATTTCCTGGAAGCATCTCTTACAATCATCAACTCGAAACGTGTTAGGCTTTTCCCATATTGAGAACCGAAGATCCACAGGAAACACCTTTTGTTGAAGTATAATGCTACATTGATTAGCTTCGTTGTGGCAACATTAAATGAAAAGATGCAAACATTGGTTGGAAAAGCATTTTCGGGCTAGTTTTTCCCCAGATAGTTCAGAATAGCCCTATTCCTGTATTAAAGGTTATTTACATGGTCGACTGAGATATTGTTGCCGATGCATTGGGTAACACTTTGGCCCATTCTCACAACAACAACAACATCTCAGCATCTTTAGCTGCTCAATCCGGAATTAGCAGATCCGGATTGAGCTTTTTAAGTTTACATAGAAGAAGGTGTCATCAGTGGGCACCACCACCACTACCCTTTGGGGCAAGCACTTTGGTGTACACTGTTACTTCGTTATTTGACAGATTGACATCGAGATCACTAGCGGGATCCGCGATCGCTTTAGCCGTCCAAGTGATTGTTGTCGCTTGATCCATGGAAAAGAAGAAGTCAAAACTAACGCTATAGCCAGGATCGATAGAAACGATAACTGAATCTTCAAATATTCGGTAGCCGTCCATTTCATTCAATAGTACGACCTCTTGGTCCACGTCATCGACACCTTGTAATGTGATGCGGATATCGCGTGCTGTAGCTGGGCCGTCATTTTCTATGGTCAGGGTACCTTCCCGTCCATCACCGGCAGCAACCATGCGTACAGGTACTTGGAGCCCAGAGCGCTCACTGATAGAGACATCGTAAAAATCTGAAATGGTTCCATCGCAGAGAATCGGCGTTGCATCCTCCTCAGGAACTGCCCAGAGATGGATAAAGTTAATCACTGCTCTGGTGTCGTCTGCCGCTTTGGCGAACCCTGCCAACATGTCACCGTTAGCCTCAGGTTGGTCAAAGACAGTGCTGAGGATAGATGCTTGAGTGGGCACATAAACCTCTCCGACTTTTGCCAGGTATTCGAACTGACCATAGGAAGTGAGGTCAGGGATGTAGGCCGGAGAGGGGAGTGATTCTATAATGGTTGAAAAGTTGACCTCTCGGTCATAACTATAGTCGGCGAAGTCTAGAAACCATTTTCTGACAACTGTCATGACACCCTTAACCTCTTCTCTGACGTCAACGTAGGTCCTTGGGAGTATACTTGCTCCTTGCTCGGTAAGGCCTAAAATCTGATTCATATACACCACCATATCCACGGTGACATCGCCCTCCTTGGAGGCAGAAGCACCGAGGGCTCTGGCAGCACTAACCAGGTAATCGTCTGCCCGAAGATCGATGGCACTTTCGGAATTATTGCCCACGTACTCGTATTGCATCAACTGGTTGTAGATCGCGAGGTTCTGCAGTGGTGAATCGATTGTACTTGAAACGACCTCCGTGCCTGACGGATTACTGGCTACCGGCCGCCCTGACGGATCCAGAGTGACACATCCAGCCGTGGCAAGTTTGACTGTGGCGTCAATGAGCTGCTGGGCGAGCACGGAATCCTTGGCACGGATGACATTATCACGTTCGAATTCTACCTCCTGAGTGCAGATGGAACATTCGGCCGGGACACCACAGGTGAGGTCATCGACATCAACAACTAGTTGCCCCGTATCGATCTCAGCAATACAATCCTCTGGGCATGCGTCACTAGGAAGCGGTAACTGACATAATCCTCCAGTGACAGACAGCTCACTCTCGGGATCCCAAATCAGAATCTCCGCTGTAACATACGGAACACCATTATCATCACGATGGAGAACGAAAAGATCTCCATAGTCCGGAGGGGTTGTGCCGCCACCTCCTGTAGCGTTTCCCCCTCCTGCGCCTAGCGGTTTTGCGGCCAAAGCTCCACCGCAGAGAACGAGTTGACTTGAAATGCACACGATTGCGAGAACAGCCTTTAGCCTTTTCATAAAAACACTCCTTCTCCTCAACAATTATTTCCGCAACGGGATGCCCTGTGAGGTTCGGCTATTTTTATATCAATTCATGAAAACCGCTACGGGAACGATGTCATGCATTATACTGAATAAAAAAGCCGAGCTGCCTTCTATATAAAGGCAGCTCGGCTATCTGTTAAGATCCGTGGCTTTCCGTCCCTGTATTTCAACAGGTTTGGCTTTTTCTCGTGTCAAATATAATGGATATTATCATTGTATTATATGACAAAACCTAAGGGGAAAACAACGCTACAGCGTAGTACATGTTTCTACAAGAGAAAAGACTAAGTGTGATCGTACCACCTAAGTATTTGTAGATATGCAGGTTTTATGAAAATATGTCGATCAAAATTAATCTGGCTTTCTTTCTCACGTTGTAGACATTTTTTCCAGTCGTACCGAGTTAAATCTACAATCTTGGAAATCCCGTTCACCGAACAGAAATTAGTTATCTGATATTGGAACCAGGAACTTGGTCATTTCTAGAGAAATCGCCGATGAGAAGTTGCTCCTTTTTGAACCTGCAGGCTGGTTGATAATACTTCGTGTCAAGCGTTGATGTTGGCAATGCGAATCTCTTGAAAGCCTGTTCTTACAGGACCATACCTTCTTCCTGTATCTTTATTGTGTGATCACACCCCGTAAACTCACCCAAATTGGAGCAGGTTGTAGTCAAAGATGCTTCCAGATTCTCTTTGAGATTCCATTCAGGAAAGTTGTCAGGACTCATGCACGATACCACAACAAAAGCAACCAACACATCAATAGAGCAGATAAAAGCTTTTAAAGGGCCGAAGCTGGCTGAGTCATTATCTATGAAAAAGTTACCACATAACTAAAACGCCAAAAAAAAGTCTCTCTTCGGCTGGAATAGGTCTCACTTTGAAAAGCCATATTATCTGTTCTGGCCGGATCTTCTGTTGTAATTCCTTTTATCTCAGCACCGTTTTACAACTCCACCTGTCTCCAAAGTCTTAAAAGCTCCCTTTTGCCGGGCTTGTCCCGTGCCGGATGCTCTTCAAAGTCTTCTGTTGCAAGGCAAAGTACAAGTGCGCTCTTCGAGTTCTTTCTTATGTGCTCATTGAGTGTTTAGTAGATTGACAAGGGCTAGGTCAGCTAATAATTAAATACTTATTTGCTACTCTGATCAAACCAAAATGAACAAGGCATATTGCTATGCCTTTTCTTGTTACAAAGAGGAAGTCCACCATAGGCTGAAAAACAGTTCATGAACTGTGTGATAGTCTATCGGGTGAGTATAGCTAAATACTGCTTGTTTTAAAAAGTTGGTATATCGGTTTGATGGCCTTAAGTACTACATAGGCACCCAAGACCTAAAGGTACCTCCGCAAGACTATTTTTTTTATTGGATCTATAGCTGTTCAGTTCGTCTGATTAGTTCTTCGAGATCTTCGACATACTTCTGTATCAAGCTAGGCATTGCATGGATTTGACTGAGGGTAATTCAAGCATTTTGTTTACAGTGCTACCAAGCAGGCTGATTAGATTAATCAATACGACATGAATCATTATTTCATTAACTGGGGTGCGAAAACACCATCACAGCATTCGGCTGAGAAGTATTGAGATGTGCTATAGAACTATTCTCTGCAAGGTAGTAGTACTAAAAATAGTCTATCAGTGTGTTGGGATGCCCTTGCGTAATATATCGGTTGAGTATCGGGTTGAGTAGAGACCATGTAGAGTATGTATTGGGGATATTGTAGATAACTGGTTTTAGTACTACCTCACCCATAGTTATACCCCCACACACTATCTATACAGTAACCTGTGTAATGCACCCTCATTATACTAACTGGTTCATACTGCTCAACATAGAGCATCTCTCTCTTAGAAGAGTAATATAGAAGACTATCTCACTGTGTGCTACAAAAGAACAGGGAACCCCGAAGGGCTCCCGTATATTATGCTGCTAGCTTTAGCAATGCTGCGTTGTCCTTAGCGGCTAGTTGCTTGGTAGTCTCGAGCTTTGCTTTCTCGATCTCTGCATTGATCTTAGTCTCATCCAGGATGCTGGTAGCCCAGATGTTACCTGCGTCTGATACTTGTTGTAATGAATCGATGTTTGTTGCGTAAGCGCCCCACAAACCGCTTCTAGCATTACCCCATAAACTATGTTCCCGTGAGCACTTTCAAATTCAAGGAGGTGTACATGGAACCATCACAGGAATCGATTTCAAAATCAAAGCAAAAATACT
>JBLHNU010000036.1:0-54437 GCA_047622095.1 Desulforhopalus sp. | reverse complement strand
TCTAGAGCTACTTTCGCCTTGAACTCAGGAGCATGGAACTTTCTCTTCTTTGCTTCACTCATTTTTTCAGGTTCCTTGTGATTGCGTATAGCTTAAACTGTTGTCTTAATACTGGGGTCCACTATAACTTGCTATATTTGACGGAGTTGCAGGCAAATTAAAACCGATCTTAGCCTGTAGAATAAAAGCAACGACCACTGCTGTCATGAAGGTTGCTGGCAATGAACATATCCAGTGACATTTGTCTTTTTTGGCAAGATAAATGGCTGCACACCAGAGCATCATCATGGACAACATCTGATTTGACCAACCAAAGTAGCGCCAGATAATTTTAAAATCAACCTGAGTAATCAAAAAAGCAATTGCAAAAAGTGGTATAGCAATCATCAATCGTTTTGCTGCCTTGGATTGATCCATTTTAAAGGTTTCGGCAATAATCAGCCTGGTAGAACGAAATGCAGTATCACCACTTGAAATAGGCAGGATAACGACTCCAACAATAGCAAGGAAACCACCTACAGGACCGAGAAGAGTGTTACAAGCCTCATTAACCACTGCAGCAGGAGAACCGGAAGCAATAACAGCATTCATTGCTTCAGGTCCGGTGTAGAATGAAAGACCAACGGTAGTCCAAATAAGAGCGATTATACCTTCCATGATCATGGAACCATAAAACACCTGTCGCCCCCTGTTCTCATTTTTTATACACCGAGCCATCAGTGGTGATTGAGTTGAATGAAAACCGCTGATAGCACCACATGAAAGTGTGATAAAAAGAAGTGGCCAGATTGCCTTATCACCTGGATGGGTGTTAGCTGCAAAATCAAGGTTTGGAAGAATTTCATAGCCATGATAGATGAGTCCCCCCATAATTCCCACGGTCATGAAAATAAGAAGCGCACCAAATAATGGATAGAGTTGCCCGATAATCTTATCAATTGGTAAAATTGTAGCAATGAAATAGTAGAAGAAAATACAGGCAACAAGTATTTGCACATTGACCCCTATAAGATTGCTCAACAACTTTGCAGGTCCCAGAATAAAAACAACACCAACCAGAAGAAGAAGTATTACAGAAAAAACTCGCATGATCTGTCGCGCTGGCATTCCCATGATATCGCCGACAACTTCAGGAATTGATTTACCACCACCACGAATAGAAAGCATCCCACTAAAGTAATCGTGTACCGCACCACCCAAAATACAACCGATAACGATCCATAAAAGAGCAGACGGACCGTAGAGAGCACCTAAAATCGGTCCGAAAATAGGCCCAAGGCCTGCGATATCGAGAAGTTGAATAAAGAACACCTTCCAGGTTGGCATTTCTATATAATCAACGCCATCCTCCTTGGTTTTACAAGGGGTTAACCTTTCAGGTTCTACTCCAAAAATCTTCTCGACCAGAACACCGTAGGTTACGTACCCGAGGATGAGTAACCCCACGCAGGTAAGAAAAAATAACATATTGACCCTCCACTCTAAATTGATGTTTGTATGCCGCTCTTTGCTTGCATATTCAGCATGGAGGGTATCCCGCTGCTTCTATTGAATCAATTCATTGAGGTTGAGAGGTCGTTTTATCTCCTTAAAGCGTCAGATGGACAACTTGAAATGCATGCTCTTTCAAACGGCAGATACATAGGAAGCTTCTTGTGTGCGGGGAATTCGAAAAGAGATAGTAGTCCCTTTAGCAGAACTGCTGGTTATTTCCATGCCAAACTCAGGCCCATAAATCTGTTCTAAACGTTGATTGGAGTTACGTAAACCTACCCCTTCAGTATGGGACTCCAAATTTTGTCTCGTCAGAAGAGTATCGAGTTCATCTTTATCAATGCCCAAACCATCGTCTTCAACAGTAACCTCAAGCATGTCAAGATTCCTATAGATTGTAAGACTGATCGTACCACCGCCCTCTCTTCGCCTGATCCCGTGTTTTATAGCATTTTCCACAAGGGGCTGGATAATAAGAGATGGAATCGGCCAGTCTTCACACCCTGGTTCCACATCAATCTCAATCTGAATCAGCTCCCCAAAACGCGCTTTTTCAATGGCAAGATATGAGTTAATCTGCTCCAACTCACTGGAAAGCGGTATATAACCACGACTTGAATCCAGATTTTTACGCATGTACAAAGAGAGATCGAGAATCAATTCCCTCGCTTTTTCTGGTGTCGTCCTACAAAAAGAGGCAATAGTGTTCAGCGAATTAAATAAGAAATGTGGATTAATCTGAGCCTGCAGATGTTTAATCTCCGCATGGGCCAACAGCTTGTCTTTTACCTGAATGTCTTCAAGTTCTAACTGAATGGAAAACAGACCCGTCAGCCCTTTGGCTATTTCGAATTGGATCCTGTTAAGTTCCATGGTGGTCGAACCGTAGAATTTTAAGGTTCCTACAATTGTGTCACCCTTTTTAAGAGGAACAATGATGGCATTGAATAAAATGGGCAGTCAGCATGATTACAACCTATTTTCGAATGACGACGTAAAAATATCGGCTTACCTGTGGCCAGAACATCCCGGGTAGATTTTGTTCTAATTGCTTTTCCCGCAAGATGATGGTCATCACCCGCACCAACATGGGCCAGAACCTGCGTCGTATCTGTTATGGCGACGGCCGCCAACGGCAAACGCTGATGGATAATATTTGCACTAGCTTGAGCTGTTTCCATATTAAGCCCACCACGAAGATAACGAACCGTGTTGTTTGCAATATCAAATATTTTCTGCGCCTGGGTAGAGTCCTTTTTTTCTCTGAACTCCTGAAGATTCTTGATAACATGGAGAAAAAGGCCCGTCCCCAGCGTGTTACCTATAATCATCGGAAGAGCTATAACCTGTACTAGGGCAACCGCGTGTTCAAAAGGTCTTGAAAAAGCAAGAACCAGACTCATATGAAACATCTCACCTATAAAAGCGAGCAACATCCCCTTAGACCAATCCAAACTCCTTTCCTTGTACCGCAGATGCATATAGCCGGCAAAAAGTCCTTCTAATATGGTCGCAAGCGAACAGGCAACAGCGCTAAAGCCCCAAGGATCAATGACAAACCTATGCCCTCCTGCAATGAGCCCTGCCCCAAACCCCACAACTGGACCACCAAAAAGTCCCGCGGTAATAACTGCCATTGCACGTAAATTTGCAATGGAATGAAAGATCGCGTTACCACTGTAGGTACCGAGAATCCCAAAGAGCCCAAAAAATATGATGAGAAACAGCCGGTTGTAGATGGAATTTTTCTTGAAATTGAGCTCCTGGACGGGCGAGATAGTCAGAAGCACAAAGGCACCAGCAACCAACAAGCCAACATGCTTTAGCAGAAAGGTTATAAGAGCGGTAATAGTCATCGTGTTAAATCCCCAATCTCTTCTTGAAATCTTTCACTCGCGTCCGACTTACAACAAGTTCACTGCCTTTTGTATCCGTCATGATAAGGTTATATTTGCCATTAAACCATGGGCTGAACTCACGGATACAATCAAGGTTGACTAAAACCCCACGGTGAGCTCTAAAAAATGAAGATCCTCCAAGATGTTCAGTCAATCTATCCATGGTCGATATGCCGTGCAGAGGGAAATTTTCTGTCATGGTATGAACCATGATGCACCCTGACTCATAGGAGCAATACACAATTTCCTGAGGTGACAAAAGTTGCATCCGGCCATTGTGTTCAACTGAGACCTTCACCACTTCCTTTGGAGCTTCCATTTGTGACAGAAGTATGTGTAATTTGTCCTGAAGAGCTCCCTTAGTTTCCTCTCCTAAGTATCTACGCACTCCTGCCATTGTCAGCGCCAGTCTTTTTTCTGAGAGCGGTTTTAAAAGATAATCAATGGCACTTTTCTCAAAAGCTTTTACTGCGTAGTTATCGTATGCGGTAACAAAAACAAACAATGGTAATTGGTCTTTATGGGATAACATTTTGATGAGATCAAAACCTGTTCTTCCAGGCATTTGAATATCAAGGAAAACAAGATCAGGAGACGACTTTTCAATTAACGTAGCAGCTTTACCAACAGAATCGACATCGCCAATTATTTCGACATCATCAAAAGAGGACAGTAGATAACGTAATTCGTCACGAGCGGGTTGTTCGTCGTCGACTATGATACATCTAATTAGCATGACTGGTTTTCCTGCTTAATTTGAAGAAATTATGCTGTAACAGGGTAATGAGAAACAGAGCAATAAGTTGTTTTTAAAGGTGTTAATCGATCTTTTTCTTAATATCGACAATGGGAGTACCATCCAACACATCTAAGCCAGTAACCTTCAGACAATTCCCCTCGATCTCATACACTTTAAGTTCTGAAATTGCGATTGGATTAGGCCTTGCCGGACTTCGGGTAGAAAACACCCCTCGTAATCCTTTTGACCGATCACCACGTGGATATACTTTCAAGACATCTCTATCCGACTTATGAAACCAAAAGAGCACCACAATAGTTTCACCAACGGATATGTCTTCCATCCCCTGCACATAATCAGGGTATATTTCCAAAATCCCTTTATGGTCAGATTCACTATAGTTTTTAGGTGCATCCGCACGATGTAAGATATCACCATGCACCTTGCCAATTATATTTAACTGTGGGCTTTCCATTATTTATCCTCTACAATTTCGCCTGTTTTTACTTTGCTACTTTCCTCAACAGAGGGCAAACGATCATCAGCAGCCTTCTGCAGTCCTTCTCCTAAACCTTTTATAACATGATAGGACACTCGTTTTGCGATTTCATCATTATCCAGATGACTCATTTTTCCTTGAATCCTCTGCATGGCAGCACTACTTTTCCCTACCATTTCCTGGGTCTTTGCAATTTTGTCAGAGAGTTCAGCAAGAGGTTGCGCGAGATCAGTACTCTTCAGTGTAGTACGTATCGAGGTACCTAATTGTTCAGATGCCTTATTCACAAGGCGCTCTACAATCACATCCGTATCCATATTCTGAAAACGAGATTGCAATTGGGCGATAGCCTGTTCAGCTTTATCAAGATCCGTATTAAGTCGACTCACTAGTGTTGCTGATTTCCAGGTAACAAAACCTAATCCAGTAAATAAAATCATAAATAACAAAAAATTAATACAAACCAGTATGTATATCTTATTTTGTTTTTTCTGTAGCTGCATCAAATCACTCACATTAGCGTCCTCCGATTTCGTTTTCCAATTCTTTATCACAAAATAACAGAAACTTAGAATAACACGAACGAGCTAACTGGAAAGAAAAAGTCACCATTTCAACCCAGATTTTGTTACGAGTTGTCCCACCCCTTGTCATAATAACTCTCTTTATAAAATAGACTATTAGAGGCGTTTTAGCGATAGATTGTCGTCTGGACAATTATAATTTGAATATTTAATCAATATTGCGATATACTCAGTTAAATCGTTGTAAAATTAGGGACATGCCTGTCCAACACATTCACCTTCCATGTTAAAAAAAACTTCTTTAGGACTACTGCTCGGTATTGCACCAAAGAAAATAAAATTATGAGACTCACACGAAAAGTATTTAATGATTTAGGCTTGTTCATGATGGTTTTCGGACTATCTATTGGCGTAGTATTTCCATTCTTCGTTACCCTATTGGGAGTTCCAAAAGAATAGACAATCACAAGTACCTTTTTCGCAGCATGTGTCTCTGCCGGACTTGTAGCAGGGCTCGTAAATTACTTTATTGCAAAAAAAGTTGTAGGCCAGAGACTCCAAACACTAAGCAATGTCGGAGAGCACATGAGAAGACTTGCCGAAACAATGCGCAGTGGAGAAGCAGAACAAAAAGACGAGGACATTGATTTTGGAAAATCTGCGACAGGAGACCTTTGTGGAGAAATGGGATGCCACATTGATGTCGACTCTGATGATGAATTTGGTCAAAGTGCACAAGCCTTTAACCTCCTTGCCGAAACATTAAATCGTACTATAACAACAGAAAGAGCTGCCAGATCGTTTACGAACATGTTAACCACCCACCTCGATCTAATCCCCCTGGCGGAAAAGGCTATCCATAAATTGATACTGTATACAGGCTCATCTGCTGGTCTGCTCGCAGTTGTTAATCAAGGAGAACTCAGAGAAGCAGCACATCATGGCCTTTTGTCTCCAGAGAAAATCATACACAGTTCTCATGTTATCCATGCTGTCAGGACGGACAAGGCGCAAACTATTACTATTCCAGAAACGGATGAACCTCTTATGGTTGATCATATTGTAGGTCAACATTCTGCCAAAAATGTTCTCGCCTATCCGGTACTCTACAAAGGCGTCTCTTTGGGTGTTATTGTACTCGTCTCAGAAAACTCATACAACATAGAGATATTACGGCGCCTGGATCTCCTTAGTGTGGGTTTGGGACTTGCATTAAATAACTCTCTAACCCATGGCCGTATGCGTGAACTTGCAACTATTGACCCCCTTACCACAATATATAACCGTGGTTTTGGTGTTAAACGATTACACGAAGAATACACGCGTTCAGTAAGAAGTGACTCTCCCCTTGGCCTTGTTATTTTTGATGTTGATGACTTTAAATATATAAACGACACCTTTGGCCACCTTGCCGGAGACAAAGTGTTAATCAATGTTGTTAATAGTGCCAAAAAGATGCTTCGCGAAGGTGATATACTTGTGCGATATGGTGGTGAAGAATTTATAGCTGTGCTACCCGGCGCCTCTCTTGCTGATGTTGGTATTATTGGAGAACGAATTCGCAGAGCAGTGGCTAATTTAGCAATAATGGAGGGAGATCAGATCATTAAGGTAACTATTAGCCTTGGAGGTATATCTCACCCCGAACTCAATGTGAGTCATGAAGAAGCGTTAATCCGTCACGCCGATACGTTGTTATATCGTGCTAAAAATTCAGGGAAAAACAAACTAGAATTGCATATGTTGAATGCAGGTTGAAAGACACCTTCACTCATAAGAATGTATTACTGTTTTGGGTAGTAAAGTATGCAAAATAGACTACCCAAAACGGTGAGTCGTAATTTAAAATTCAGCCTAATAAACAAATAATTATTTCTTCGTAAAGCTGAATTTTTGGCCACCTACAGTGGCCTCATACATTAACCCACCTTTTGTGATGGTATAGGTTGCCATACCTCGGTTGTAACCACTGTCCCCAATACTTGCGTTATTTTTTCCTCCACTGGCAGTTGCCGAGCTACCTGCAGTATTGGCACTGGCTTCTACGGCAGCTGTTAACGCAACAGCTGTAACATCCACACCAAATTCAAAATTCCCACGAACAAACGCGCCAAATGCATTTCGATCCTGAAAGAACACAACCTGACTAAAACCGGACCCACCTAACTGAAACCCTATAGTGGCCTGGGTCATTGCCGTGTCTCCGTAGTATCCTTCCTGCGTATACACGCGCCCCTTTCCATAGGCACCACCAACCACAAAGCCAGCCTTTCCTATGGTTGGAAAAAGAGCATAACCAAAGGCGGTCTCAAACTTATCGGATATACCTGCATCCTCAAACATCTTCTTGGTATCTGTATAGTTGTCAGCCCATGCAGATGAACACATGAAGAGTGTAGCAACAAGTAATACAGCACAACGCGAAAGTAATTTCATAGGGGTCCCCTTTTAGGTGTAAACAAATAGAATACATCAGGTTATAGAGCTACGTTACCATTCTAACAAAAACTAACAGTATGCACATATTTCTATTTGTTAAGGGATATACTTGGAAAGTCTACGTTATAAGAATGCACTGCCTCCAAACGAAAAAAAGCCGTAATCCACTCTTAAATCGAAGGGATTACGGCTCTAGTCACTGCTCGGACTATCTACTACGTTACTTCTTGTGGGTTGCCCTCATAGTTCTGGCAAGCTCCTTAACTTCTCCTAAATCTTCAGTCATCATATTCCAACCATACCAGTAGGCGTAGTCAGGATTTACATGAAAGAAGGCCTGATAAGCACGCATACGATGTTTCATGTACATACGAACCAGTATTTGATCGATATAGGATATCTTATCCAGCTCCTCATCCCAATTAGCACCGTTGGTGTGCATCATGGTGAGAAGGAATGGATAGTTATGAGGATATCCGGCAGGCTTTTCGATTATTCCCTCTTTATAGAGAGCCGCTACTGTCTCGATAGCCTCAGCCATTAAACGATCCGCTTTACCGAGGATTGCATCCCCCATATCCAGTTGGTTCTTGGCGTAAGATCTTGAATGACACTGCGTACAGGTGTTGAGCATCTTATTGCGTTCTTTTTCCCAGGACACCTGGTCAAGCCTTGCCATATCGACAGCTTTAACAGCATCAAGAATCGCAGTTGGCTCGCCAGTCTCTGGGTTGAGTACTCCAAGAGCCTTTAAAATAGTCACACGATCAGCAGCTTCTTGTTTATCTTCAGGAAGTGGAAGTCGCACACCAAGAAATCCCCATGCAGTATGGTTTTCGTGGGTTCCATCAGGAAGGTGACAAGTCTGACAGGTAGGCGCTGCGGCGCCCTCTGGAAGATCGCCAGCTTTTTTAGCAAAGTACCTAGTACCATGCTTTGAACTAGACCACATTTCCCATTGCGGATGATCATAACCCATATGACACTGCTGACAAGCTCTTGGGTTTCTGGCCTCTTTTATTGAAAAAGCATGCCTTGTATGACACTCATCACAAGAGTTCACCTGATAACGGTAACCTTTGTCGAGTTGATCTTTTTTCTGTGCTTCTGTCTTAATGCCCATATTATGACAGCCACCACAACCTTTTCCGCCCTCGATCAGTTCATCGGGAGCCATGTGTGTTGCTGGAATGGCATTTAAAACTGTCCAGCCATAATTGTGTTTACCATGGCTAAATGAATCAAACTGCTCCTGATGGCATTCTGCACAGACAGCTTCATCTGGCAATTGTGCCATTTTGTAATCTTCTGCTGTTTTATGCTCTTCACCGTGACATGTTGAACAGGTAACATCATTTTTTGAATGCTCAGATGCATTCCAATCCATCACCATTCCTGGTGAAACCTCTGTGTGACAATCAACACAAGTATCCGCCGCCCCTGAATTTACTGCTGTAAATAACAGTAACACAGTACCCGCTAATAAAACTCGTTTGATGTGTGTCATTTCCCCTCCGTCTCTTAAAATTAGTAAAGAGTTCCCTGCCGCCCACCGACAATGGATAAAAGAACATAAAACAAAAAAATACTGGTAAACCATAGTGCAGCCTAGCGTGTTGCAGATTCGATGTCAATTCCCTAAAGCCTTCATTTCAGTGTGTAAAACAAAAGATTTACAAGACAAAAAAAGCCATAATCTTGCCTGTGCCTAGAAACTTCATATAATACTACTACTTGTTATATAAAATTGAATTATAAAACGAAATAGAAGATATCCACCACGGCGATAATTGTGCAAATACGTCGCTGTTTTTCAAGAACGAGAGGAGCTGGTAATGGATGATTACAAGGTTCATCGCACTTTTTTAAAAGATAGTCTCAGAAAATCTATTGATTTTCGACAAAGTGCACAACATAGAGGGGCCCCGGCCCCACCACTGGAAAAACCAACACCAAACGACGCCCTACGAATTGCTCTCCCTGAGAAAAAAATCTGGCAGCCTGATATCCCTCAATCAGATGTGGTCGAAACCATAGCTTCCAGAAAAAGTAGACGGAGCTTCAATACAAGTTCACTTTCTATTCAGGAACTGAGTTTTCTCCTTTGGGCAACCCAGGGGCTAAGAGATCCACCTGGCAATACTCCACAGTATCGAAATGTCCCCTCCGCAGGGGCCAGACACAGCTTTGAGACCTACCTGTTTATCCACCGGGTTGAAATGATCCCAAAAGGACTTTATCGATATCTTCCACTTACACATGAATTGGTATTACTGTATGAAGAGCACCAGACACTTAAAACAGAGATTTCAAGTGCTGTGTTCGGACAAAAGTTTGTTACAAACAGCGCAGTCACATTCGTCTGGGCAACAGTTCCGGAGCGCATGGAATGGCGATATTTAGAGGCTGCACACCGTGTGATTCTTCTTGATGCCGGCCATGTCTGTCAAAATCTCTACCTCGCATGTGAAAATATTGGTGCCGGAACCTGTGCTATTGCAGCATATGATCAGGAAGCAATGGATAGCCTTCTCGGGGTCAATGGAGAGAGTGAATTTACTGTGTATCTCGCACCTGTCGGGAAACACTAAACCCTTCAGTTGAATGATCAGATCATTTAAATTATCGTAAGCTATGGAAGATATAGAAGAACATAAAACTATCAAGGATTGTCTTTTTTGCTTAGCTTCAATAAAAATGGTAATAGAAGACAAATACAAAACAGTGATTGCCATAAAGGATAGACACCCCGTCACCAAAGGTCACTTGCTCATAATACCACTTCGCCACGTTGAAGATTATTTTTCACTCACGGCCTTGGAAAAATATGATGCGGATAAATTAATTACGTCATGTAAGAAAACCATCATTGATCACGACCCCTCGGTGACAGGATTTAATATTGGTATAAATTGTGGTGAATCTGCTGGACAAACTATCTTTCACTGCCATATTCATCTGATTCCCAGAAGAGACGGTGATACCCCATCACCTCGGGGTGGGGTGCGTGGCGTCATTCCTGAAAGGATGAGCTATCCATGATTGCTTGAAGACGATAAAACTTAACCCAAAAGGAGATCCACTTCCATCCTACATCTCATGGTGCCCCATCACCATTTCACAACCGAGTCGTAAAACATATAATTTGTATCTTGGCACAAGCCTTGGCCCCCCCCCCCCTCAATCGTGTACCACCTCTTCTGTAAGATTATGTGCAAGGAGATTATTGCGTAGAACTATGGTACCCCAAAAAGCCTTTGCCTTGATGACCAATTACGCTCTGCAGAACAAGTGTGCCATTTCCAGCGATAACGGTTCATTTCACTCTGATTTTCAGAACGTTGTGCTGAAATATTTGACAATTATCCGACAATTACGTATTAATGGCACGTGACAAGCATTTTTCAATTAATCCTTATCGAAAAAAATCCCTATTGGTTCGACGTAGCAAAAACTATAGCGGGAGAATAAAAGACATGAAGACAAACGACCATAAGGAACGCAAATTTGTAACAGCCCTCGCTCGGGGACTTGATGTGCTCAAATGTTTTGGCGTCGGAGACCTGTTTTTAGGCAATAATCAGATAGCAGAACGAACTGGGTTGCCCAAGTCCACAGTTTCAAGACTCAGCTATACGCTTACCGAAAAAGGATACTTGGAATATGTACCAGAGCACAACAAGTACCGACTTACCACTGCGGTTCTCAGATTAGGTTATGCAAGTCTTGCGAAAATGGATGTCCGCAGGATCGCTCGCCCTTTGATGCAAGCGCTGGCCGAGCATACCCAGGCCTCTGTCAATTTCGGCGTCCGCGATCACCTCAACATGGTCTATATTGACACCTACCGTAATGCCTCCACATACGCAGTGCAACTCAACGTTGGCTCCGAAATTTCCATTAGCACCACTTCTATGGGCAGAGCTTACTTAGCTGCAGTTACGAAGGAAAAACGGGAGGAGTTGATGGAAAAAATTCGCATAAGCGATGAGGAGAATTGGCCTCGTATTAAGGCTGGAATCGACAAAGCCGTAATCGATTTTAAGGATAAAGGATATTGTCTTTCCCTTGGGGACTGGCGACCAGAGTCCCATGCCCTCGCAGTTCCTCTGGTACCAGAGGACGACACGTCTGCCATTATGGTCTTTAGCTGCAGTGGCGCAGCCTTTCAGCTTAGTGCCGATGTATTTGAAAATGATATAGGACCCCGCTTGCTCAACCTGGTCGCAAACGTCAAGACGGTACTCAAATTTGCATAAGTAAGGCTAACACTTTTGTAGATTACGGCAAACATTAATGTAACACCTATACCCTCTTCCCCCTCCACAGGTAAGCGTTAGACTCCGAGGGTACTAAAAGCAATGACAGAATTTGCGGAGTAAGACCCTAAAAAGCGTCACTCCTCCAATGCTTCTTCCTCCGGCCTCCTCCGCTGCATCGAATTTCTACCCCTCAGCTATCGCCCTCATCAAAGTGCTTCTTCCTACAGCACATCTACTGCTGCCCCTAACCCAGGATTCATGTGCAAGCAAGCAGCCTGGTCAACGATAAGCCTGCAGGTAAATCACGACCACACCAAATTATGCACCCCTTTCCCTATTCCGCTATGCGGAACAATAGTACAACTATACGGACTTTTACATGAGCATCAGCCCGTATTGCAGAAATTGATTGCAATATAATCATGACCACGCTAAGTTTTGTGCAAATAAGTTTTGTATATGGACAGGAACACTTTTAGTAAAAAAGAAATTGTTATCTTCGTCTTTGCGATATGAACTAATTTCTTTAAAGCACTTATCCCGATAGTCCTCTTTATCAGGGTTAGGGTTCCTGAAAACGCGATCACCCATCACCTTTAGGAAAGCCTATGACAGTCAAGTCTGAAAAATTGATGGATCTTTCCTCCGCTATCGCAGCTTTTGTTACCGATGGCTGCCACCTTTCCATCGGCGGATTCACAGTGAACAGAAACCCCATGGGGGCTGTTTATGAAATCATCCGCCAGGGCCGGAAAAAAATGCATCTCTACGCCCACTCTAACGGTCAAGGCGTCGACGAGCTTGTTGGGGCCGGATGTATAGAAAAAATAGAGATTGCCTACGCCGGAAACGGCCGATTTGCACCCACCTGCATCAGATTTAAACGTGCCGTACAAAATGGCAGTATTCTAGTCGAAGACTACTCTAACTATCAAATGACTTTGAGGTTTCAGGCAGGTGCCATGGGGGTTCCCTTTCTCCCTACCCGTTCATCACTAGGAACCGACATTGTTAATAAATGGGGCTTTTCCAAAGAACTGAGACGGGAAGATCCAAGAATCCCAGACGACAAACTGATCGTTAGCGAAAATCCTTTTAAGGGTTGGGCTGATACTAAAACCCTGGTTTTTGTACCTGCCATTAATCCTGATGTCACAATAATCCACGTTCAACAGGCAGACGAACATGGTACAGCAAGGATTCAGGGTTTGCCCATGGCAGACGTTGAGCAGGCAAAAGCTGCCAAGCATCTGATCATCACCTGTGAGGAGCTTGTCAGCTCTGATGAGATGAAAAAAATGCCCGACACCAACCAGATCCCACACTTCTGTGTCGATGCCGTGGTACATCTGCCGGGGGGTGCCTATCCCACCGCCTGCTACAAGCACTACGATTATGATCCGATGTTTTTAAACGATTATAAAAAATTCGCATCCGATGACAGCCTATATCAAAAATACCTAGACGAATATATTCATGGGACAAAGAACCATCAGGAACGTCTCGACCTGGCAGGGGGCAAACGTTTGGAAACCATCAAAGCAGATGCAAGAACCGGTTATGCCGTTAACCTTGATAGAAAATAAACGATGCCAAACCCTTTGCAAAAAATACAAGGAGAGTGACTGCAATGGCTGATTATACATTAAGAGAGCTCATGACCATAGCCGCAGCCAGAGAAATTCCGGACGGCGCTATTACTTTTTGTGGTACGGGAATCTCCATGGTCGCAGCCATGGCAGCGAAACATATAAATGCACCCAACAGCACCATATTCTTTGAAACAGGAGCCATCGACTCACTCCTTGAGGAACTGCCCCTTGCCGTAGCGGACCCCCGGGTCATGTACTATACAGCGGTAAATGGAGCCCTTACCGATGCTTTTGCCTACATGCAGAACAGAAAAACAGGAAAGCAGGTGGTTGGTATCATGGGCGCTGCCCAGATCGATTGTTATGGTAACCTCAACTCAACGGTGATTGGTGACTATGATGAGCCAACTGTGAGATTTTCAGGAAGTGGTGGTGCCAGTGATGTAGCATCCTTTGTTGATCACAGTCTCATTTTCATGCAGCATGAAAAAAGAAAATTTGTCAAAAAGGTTGACTACCTGACAAGCCCTGGATGGCTGGACGGCGCAGGTGGACGTGAACGGGCTGGACTTACCGGCAAAGGACCCTCAAAGGTGATAACCAACATGGCAATCATGGGGTTTGACGACACAACCAAAAAAATGGTTTTGGAGAGCTATTACCCTGGTATCACCCCTCAGAAAATTCTAGACAACATGGAATTTGAAGTAGATATTTCCAATGCCAAAGAATTACGTCCACCCACAAATGAAGAAATCATGGTTCTCAGGGAAAAATGTGATCCCCAAGGGCTAATCCTATAAGCCTGCCTGGAACCTTAGGAATATTTAAAATTATATCAATTATAGGCCTTAATAGTGTGACCTTGTACCGTTTGCCATAAAGGCTAGAGGATACAGGGGTGGTAACGGAATACGGAGTTGCAGGATTTTTGGAGCAGTTATATTCGAAATAGCAACTAAAACAAACATTTAAAGGAGAGCGTAATGTTGACAAACAAGAAAAGGTTATCATTGAGTTTTGCAATGATCTTAGTTTTTTCCATGACGATGAGCACCGCCCATGCCGCAAAGACCTATAAGTTAACCATGCAGAACATGTTCTCTCTCAATCACCCCATAACTGGTGCCATGAATCAATTGGCCAAAGATGTGGAAGAACGGAGCGATGGACAGATTAAAATTCGCGTTCTGCCTTCAGGTGCGCTCGTTAAAGGACCCTCTATTTTTGAATCAGTTGGGATGGGTTCCATTGATATGGGTACCACCTGCAGCACCTATCACGGTGGTATCTTGCCCGTTGGGGCCACGGCTTTTGCATTACCTGGAGATCCTAGAGGGGTAAAGGAGATTATGGACTTTATCTATCAGGACGAGACCATGACCTTCCTCAGAAGCGCCTACGCTACTCAAAATGTATTTTACGGTGCGCCTCTGGTTATGGACGGCTATACCATCGTTTCCAAAAATCCAATTAATAGCTGGGACGACCTGAAAAAAATGAAGGTTAGAGCGTCAGGTACCATCGCAAAGACCTTGCAAAAGATGAAAATCCCTACTGTTTTTATCCCATTTTCTGAAATTTATGTTGCCCTTTCCCGCGGAACAATTGATGCAGAAATCAGTGGAAATCATGCAGAAAGCTTTCTTGGAAAGACCTTCGAAGTGGCAAAATATCAGACCGTTCCATATATATCCGGTGCCCAGAACTGTGAGGTGATTGCTAACCAGGACAGGGTTAACGAACTTCCCGAAGACCTACAGATTATCTTGAAAAAAGCCCTCCGGGATTCCTCATTGAATGTTGTCAAAGCATTTGATGCAGAAACCAAGAAAGCAATGGATACGATGACGGCCCAGGGTACTGAATTTATTGAGCTTCCTGCTGACGTTATGGAACGATGGACCAAGACAGCCATCCAGCTGTGGGACGAAGAACTCGCCAAAGATGAATTATCCGCCGAATATATCGTTCTTGTCAAAAAACATCTAAAAAGTTTGGGATACGAGCTATAGAAGACCGACCAATAATATACCCTTTGGATATCATGACCAATGACATCCAAAGGGGCTAATTACTAGGATTTATAATGCAAACCATTGAAAAATCGATTGTTTTCATTGAAAAGATAAACACAATTGTCGGTAAGTTTTCCTGTAACCTGATCTTTGTGTTCATGTTTCTGATGGTTTATGAAGTCATTGCACGGTATTTTTTTGAAAGCCCGACCATCTGGGTCCATGAATTGTGCGGATATCTTTTTGCAGCCTATGTTGCTCTGACCGGTGGTTGGGTCCTGCTCAAAAAAGGACATGTCGCAGTGGACATTATCTATCAGTATTTCCCAACAAAAATAAAATTTATAGCTGATCTCCTGGTCTCTATGGTTGCACTTTTTATGTTCATCGTGCTTTTTTGGCAGGGATATAAATATGCCTGGCATGCCTTTGCAACGAACCAGCATTCACATACCCTATTTGCTCCATTGTTATGGCCTGTTAAGGCGCTGCTTCCTATTGGGGCTGTACTTTTTATTCTTCAGATCTTTGCAGATTTAGGCAAAACTATTTTGGAATTTAAGAAAGGGAGTGTGCAATGAATCCCGCTTTAATCGTACTGCTCATGTTCCTGGCTGTTATCGTTCTTTTCGTGATGCGAACACCGGTTGCTTTTACCCTCGGCAGTGTGGGTATAGTTGCCCTCTACCTGATCAATGGTCCCAGATTTTTACAAATGCTGCCCCCGTCCATCATTGAAAATATGACCAGTATCATTCTCTTGGCCATACCCCTGTTTATTTTCATTGGCTGTCTCTTGGAAAAATCAGGTATCGCCGATGAAATTTTCGAAATGATCTACAAGTGGCTTGGACCTCTGCCCGGCGGCCTTGCCATCGGCACAGTCTTGATCTGTGTTATCTTTGCAGCCATGGTTGGTATCGTTGGTGCTGCGACAGTAACCATGGGTTTGATTGCCCTTCCGGCGATGTTGAAAAGAAATTACAAAACCTCCCTCGCCATTGGCTGTATCTCCGGAGGCGGAGCCTTGGGATTTTTGATTCCGCCCAGTGTCACCATGATCGTCTACGCCTCGTTGTCCAACCTTTCCATCGGGAAAATGTTTTTAGCCGGTATTATTCCGGGGTTGTTGTTAGCAACTCTTTTTATTGCCTATATCCTCATCAGAAGCCTGATCAATCCTGAACTTGCCCCACCCATTCCCGTTGAAGAAAGGGCGACTTGGCCAGAAAAATTCGCATCGGTTAAAAATTTAGTAATGCCGTTTGTGCTCATTTTCTCCATCATGGGTACTATCTTTTCAGGACTTGCAACCCCTACCGAGGCAGCTGCCGTTGGCGCGGCTGTGGCCATGGCAATCGTTTTTCTGAGGAAGAGATCCATTAAGAAAAGCATGGAAGTGGTGAGCACGGCAGCTGAAAGTGCTGCTTTTTTGACCAGTATGGTTATGTGGATTATTATCGGGACCCTTGCGTTTTCCGCTGTGGTCAATACACTGGGCCTTCCTATGCTTTTGAAGGATCTAATCGATTCCATCGGACTAAACCGTTGGTCTGTTCTTGTGGCCATGATGATTAGTTTCTTTTTGCTTGGAATGGTGATGGATGATCTGCCCATCATTATGATCACGGTGCCTATTTATGTTCCATTAATTACCCTTCTCGGATTTGACCCTCTATGGTTCGGTATATTATTTATCGTCAATATGCAGATGGCCTATCTCACACCTCCTTTTGGATTTGTACTGTTTTACATGAAAGGGGTTGTGCCTCCGGGTATTACCATGGGAGATATTTATAGATCTGTCTGGCCTTTTATCGGGCTACAGGCGGTATGTCTGACTCTTATAATTTTCTTTCCGCAACTAGTTCTATGGCTCCCTTCTTATGTTGGGATGTAAGCTACATATTTTTAGTGACATTTTGAAACATATCAGATAAAAAAGGTTTTTCCCGGATGTCTCTGGGTTTTCACTTTGAATAGGAGATAGTAATATCATGCTAAAACCAGTTAAGTCGATTCTCTTTGCTACAGATTTGACATCAAATTGCCAGCAGGCTTTTGACTTCACTATAGACATAGCAACCCGTCTAGATGCTACAATTTATATGCTCTATGTTATTGAAAAATTATCTGACCATGTGGATGGAAGAGTCAAGCACCTGGTTGGTGTTCATCAATGGGAGGAGATGATCGACTCTCATAAATTAACTGCGCATAAATCTTTGCTCGGAAAAACACCCACGACCTCAGTTGTAAGAAAAGCCATACATGATTTCTGTAAACAGGAAGATGTGGAAGAAGGCTCAACCGATTTCAAATCCCGTGAAATTATAGTGAGCCAAGGTGAAATTGCTGAAGAGATCTTAGCTCATTCCGTGGCAAATGAATGCGATTTAATTGTACTTGGTGGTCACAAGAACATGTTCTCTAAAACAGCTGTCGGCAGTACCGCTAAACGTGTGCTGAAAAAGAGCAAAATTCCAGTCACGATGGTTCCTCCCGAAAAATCCTGATTTATTCCGGGCGGCACTATTGCGGCCCACAGTCAACACCAATAAAACGCAGCACTTTGCCATGGGGCAAGGTGCTGCGTGGGGTATCTTCTAAAATTCGAAGGTAGAATCCATCTGCTCTTCAGTCACCTTCACCACCACGTTATACGGTGGTAACGGCTCGTTGTAGAACATAGGCGGGAGCCTGTCATCACTACTCGTCAACCCTGCTTTACGATTAAATTCCAATTCGGTCTTGATGACACGTTTGCCAAGATCGGCCCACTCTTCCCCTCCAAAATGTAGACCAGATTTTGTGCTCATCATGGTAAGAAGATTGCCAAATCCTTCTTCTGTTGCAAGGCCGGTCTGGGCAAAATCACAAAGACCAATTGTATCAATAGCGGCCATATGGATTTGGGTATCACGGGAAATCTCGACCTGCCCTTCAGCGCCTTGTGGATCAACCGTTCCACCAAAGGCCTCGAGGTTTTGGTCTACAACCCATCCAGCAGTATGATCTGCACCCATTGGTGTTGTAGCATAGGTCACAGCCATTCCCTGAATTGCTCTGGGGTCGTAAGCGGCAATGCTTTGACCTTTGACAGTGGGTACTCTGGTATGATTAAAATGTTTGCCAACCGAATCAGGACCGTTACCTATCAAAAGCCCCATTTCAGTTCCTTCAGCTACCTCTTCAACCAGTCTGATAGCCGCATCCACATCACCAAATTCGCAGTATCCGGCATCAAATGCCACTGCTAAAGCTGCACCGGTGTTCATGGTATCCAAACCAATATCGTCGCAAAGAAAGTCGAGTCGGGCGATGGCATCAAGGTTATCGTTGCCGATCATTCCACCCATTGACCAGATGGTTTCGTACTCGAGTGAAGATGTGACATATTCCCCTTCTTTGGTAACAAATTCATTGGAGCAGTCGATGATGCATTGGGAACATCCCTTATGCTGTGTCTTCCCACCCCGCTCCTCAATTACCTTGGCAATTGTCTCGCCGCTAATTTTATCAATGCCCTCGAACTGGCCCAACCTGGCATTATTGGTAGGGAATCCTCCAGCAGCATTGATTGGTTCTACAAGTACTGCTGTGCCAAATTGGGGAAGGATTTCGCCGCTAAACTCGTCCGCTTTGACATCTTTAGCATATTTTCTTGCTGCCTTTTTAAAGTTTTCCGCATCAACTATTTCCGCAGGTATTTTGCCTGTGCGATCCACAATAATTGCCTTGAGGCCTTTGGAGCCCATCACTGCACCGAGACCGCCTCGTCCCGCTGCGCGACATGGGCGTCCATCTAGATCTGTGGATTGAATTGAAGCAGATAAAAGCTGTCGTTCCCCAGCGGGACCGATGCATGTGATACTTTTCTTCTTGCCAAATTCCCCATGCAGCTTCTCGGTGACAGCATAGGTCCGCATACCTCTAAGGCCAGTAGCTTTTATCAGGGTGGCGGTATTGTTATCCTCAACATTGAGCACAAAATAGTCATCGTCTTCTACTTGCCCTTCAACTATAATTGCACCAATACCAAGCGTTGCCAGAGAAAAGGCGACAGTCCCGCCAACGTTACTCTCCTTAATACCACCGGTCAAAGGACTCTTTGCCCCTACCGACAGCCTGCTGGTGTTAATAAGAGATGTGCCTGAAAAATAGCCAGGGGCGAATATGAGCTTGTTGTCAGGCCCAAGAGCATCAACTGTGGCGACCACTTCATCACTTACCATAATGGAGGTCAATGCCCGCCCACCTAATGTCAAATATTCTGCCGGAGCATCTTCCCACTGGACCGTTTGAGTGGTCATATTAACCCTAAGAAACTTCATACACCCTCCGAAATTATTGTTTTCCGATTCTTTCATGTCGTTCAGTAAACGGTTCCTTGGATAATTGCACAACCCAACAATTTTGCGATAGCGTAGATTCTCAGATGCAATTATTCAAGGTCGCCATAGATGAGCCCGTTGATTTACTGCCTTTTGTCCCGATATCTTCGTTATACGAAAATAACAATCCTCGGAGGTAAGCGTAGACTTTGAAATCCTAGTAAATCAACAGACTCATAGATTATTGCAAGCTTTCTAAAGTCTCTTCGAGACGCTTCAACATCTCATCAATCAACTCATAGGGAATATTTAGAGCTGGTTCAATTCTGATGGTCTGTGCATTGTTGAGAGTCCCTGCTGTGAGTACCCCCCTGCTAAAAAGGCCTGAGGAGACTTTGTATCCAATTTCGTCATCGGGGAACTCCAAACCAAGAAGCAGCCCGCGCCCTCTTATACCCGCAATGATTTGTGGATATTTTTCCTTCAGTACAGCAACCTTTTTCTTAATATATTCCCCTTTTTCAGCAGCTTGCCCGGCCAGATCTTCTTCAAGAAGAACGGTTATCTGGGCAAGGGCCGCTGCGCAGGCAATGGGGTTTCCGCCGGTTGTTGTGGTGTGCATAAATGGATTTGGCTCCATACACTTCCAGATTTTTGCTGTTGAGAAAAACCCTGACATGGCAATAACACCACCACCGAGTGCCTTACCAAAGCACATAATGTCAGGGCTTACGTCCCAATGATCGACACCAAATATCTTACCGGTACGACCAAATCCTGTCTGAACCTCATCTGCAATGAGCAGTACCTCGTATTTATCACAAATCTGGCGGAGTCGTGGCCAGTAATCATCTGGAGGTTCGATGGCACCAGCCTCACCCTGGATAGGCTCGACAACAACACCTGCGATATCATCACCAACCTCTCTTGCATTTATAAGAACCTGCTCCACCGCATCAGCATCACCAAAAGGAACCTGCCTTACTCCCTCAAGGAGTGGCAGTAAAGGTTTACGATATACTGCTTTTCCCAGAAGCGAGAGAGCGCCAAGAGATTTGCCATGGAATCCTTTTAGAGTCGAGATAAAGCCGCTTTTCCCTGTATAGAGCTTTGCAAGTTTCATTGCCCCGTCTACGGCTTCGGTGCCACTATTTGCGAAAAATCCATATTGAATATCACCGGGTGTTAACTTGGCTATGACTTTGGCAAGCTGGGCACGAAGGGGATCAAGCATTTCCTGGCTGTATTGTGGACTGCGATCAAGCTGAGCTTTTGCCGCAGCAACAATTTTTGGATGACGGATACCTGGAGAATAGAGGCCAAAACCGCCAAGCATATCTATATATTCACGACCCATAACATCTCTTAAAATTGAACCTTCACCTGTCCAGTCTGTTAGAGCAGAATCCTTGGACTCTGTAACCGATTTACGATATTCCAAAAAACCCTTATTAATGTGGTCCGCAAAACTTTGATAGGTTGAGTCGGCTATCCATTGACGCTCATCATCGGTGATGTCGACCTCTGGAGTTTGTATAAGATCCACCATCTTTTGTGCTTCAACCAATGCAGCTTCCACGTTGCGGTTTGATGGAATTTTTTCTATAGCGTCAGTATCTAGAGCCTTATTCATTTTGAAATCCTCTTATTTTTTCTATTTGATAGGAATGCCAGAAAATAATTTCACTTTTTTACCAACCACCCTCAGCCCGACGATCATAACGATCCTCACCACCTAAATCGAAGACTATCAATTTACGTTCTGTGAACGACTCTAAGAACCACTGGGAGAGTTCCCGACCTACTCCGCTATTGCCGGTGCCGCCAAAAGGAGCCAACTGATCCCAATAGTTACTCGTTTCGTTGATATTTACGGAACCATGGGGCAGTGCCTCGGCCACACGCCAGGCGGTGGATAAATCACGCGTCCAAAGCGAAGCAATCAGGCCCAACCCTGTGGAATTAGCAATTTCAATGGCTTCTTCTGCCGATTTAATTTTGATGATCGGAGCGACCGGACCAAAGGTTTCTTCCTGCACAATCAGCATATCTGTGGTGACACCCGTCAGGATAGTTGCGGGGAAATACAGGCCCTCTTCAGGACCAATCTGTTCAATAACAGCACCTTTAGCGACGGCGTCCTTCACATGCTCCTGGGCGCGATGTAGGGTGGTCTCGTTACAAAGGGGCCCCATCTCTGTCTCTTCTTTACTTGGATCCCCAATTTTCAGTTTCCGGGCACGGATTTTGAATTTTTCAACAAATTCGTCGTGGACATCTTCATGGATCAGAAGACGTTCTGCGGATGTGCAGACTTGGCCAGAGTAGTAAAAGCAACCATTGATCGCGCCTTCAACTGCCTTATCAATGTCAGCATCTGCCAAGATGATAAACGGCCCATCTCCGCCTAATTCCAGCAGATGTGGTTTGAGTGCACATTTGATGGCGATCTCCCTGCCTGTTTTTGTCGACCCGGTAAAGAAAACGCCTTTAATATCATCGTGTTCTACCAACGCAGCGCCTACGTCACCAACACCTTGAACAACGTTGATTACCCCTTTTGGCAGACCTGCTTCCACAAATAGATCTGCCATCATCGCACAGGATACTGCGGCATACTCCGAAGGCTTCCAGATCACCGTGTTCCCAGCCGCAACGATATGTGCCAGTGCAATCGAAGAAATATCGGTTGGAAAATTATAGGGTGTAATTGCAGCAACAACACCTAGGGGGCGATGGGTCAAGACAAGCCTTTTGTTTGTCGTCTGCTCCTGTGTGGATGGCAGTGACAAGCCCCGATGTCGCAGCACTTCTTCAGCCGCTTTTGCCCAAGAAGGTGCGGAATATTCAAAGACCTCTTCCCGTGAGTCGGTGATGGTTTTTCCAATCTCGGCGGTTATCATCTGGGCAATTGGTTCAGCACGCTCAAGAAACAGCGTATGAATACGACGTAGAATTTTCACCCTCTCAATTACCGGGGTATTTGCCCAGCCTGGATGGGCAGCTTTTGAGGAAGCGACAGCTTTTTGGACATCGGCTGGAGAGCATTTACCAACATTATGCAAAACCTCACCCGTGTGAGGTGAACGCACTTCAAATGTTCCAGCGGATCCTTCGAGCCACTTTCCGTCAATTATTGCACCCTTGGTTGGTAGAGAAGAGTCAGTTATTATGGCATTCATTTTTTGAATTATCTCCAATGTAGATGGTAATAAAATGTCAGTAACAGCGTTTGGCTCGCCCCTTAGGAGCTTGCCTGAGGATATGCATTTTTTCTCAATAACGAATAATTGAGGTAAAAGGGTATTCTCGCACGGCCTCCTTGTTTAGTTCTTCAGAATATTACTCATGAAGCAGGACTCTCTACAGCGAGTTCTATATCTTCCTGCCTCGCTCTGCTGGTTAAATATTTTTTCTGTACAGTTGTCATGGGAACCAAGACAAAGATCAAGGTCATTACTGCACATGCGATGATTGCTATACCGACCATTTCATAGCCTCCACCACTGACTATCAGTTTTCCGCCAACGGCTGGTCCTAAAGCAATACCAGCCATTAATGCACTACCTGAGGCAGCAACAATGCGGCCCTGTTTATCAAGTTCTGCTGCTAAGGACGTCAGATAAGCCAGAGTGTAAAAGTAACTCCCTGGCATTAGCATAACGCCAACAATGTAGAGCAACTTTGAGTCAGTTGATGCGCTAACAAGGTAGGTGGCACATCCGCTAACAAAAATCCCTATAACAATTGGCCATTTGAGACCAAATCTTGAACCAATGATGGTGGCGATAATCGGCCCGATGAGACCGGATATTGCCTGGATAGAGAGCAGGTTCCCAACCTGTTCTCCACTAAAGCCCGCTTCAGTACCTATTCGCTCAACAAATGCCCAAGCCATCGTGTCACGAAGCGAAAACGCGAAAAAGGCTCCAAGCATCAGCAATCCGGTGATTTTTAACGCAGAGTGCTTAACAACATCTGGCGTGTCATCTGCTTCAGATTTTTGTAGTGCATTCCTGGGGATATTTCGCAGAAAAAGACCCATGAAAAGAATAGTTATGCTCATTGCGGAGTAGAGCCCCGCCAGCCCCCATGCTTCACTGACCCTTGAAAATACGAACATGATAAAAATCATTAAAAAGACGACCAGAACTGACATGTGTCCGGCGAAACGTTCAGGATCCTTAGCGTTAGACACCGTTGCATTACCACAGGCCATGACCATTCCGGCACCGAGACCAGCCACAATCCGTAAGACCAAAAGAAGTTGGTAACTGGGAGTAAAGATTGATAGGACATTTGCGCACAGCGCCACCAGTAATCCGGTGTAGGCAA
This sequence comes from Desulforhopalus sp., assembly GCA_047622095.1. Lineage (GTDB taxonomy): Bacteria > Desulfobacterota > Desulfobulbia > Desulfobulbales > Desulfocapsaceae > Desulforhopalus_A. Next base: position 30,303 of record JBLHNU010000036.1, on the reverse strand, counting down.
GCTTACGCCTATCCATTTTTCCCATCATAGGGGCCACTATGAGGGACACAACCATAACACTTGCGAACTCGACCGTTCCAAGAAGTCCCGCCTGTGCCTCGTTTAAGGAAAAACTGGCCATAGCAGTGCCAATGAGAAACGGCAGTGACAAGAGTGACAGAAGTCCTATACCATAGGCTGCACTAAAGGCAGACATTAACAAGGGCCAGTCGTCTGGTAGATACGATTTGATAGTTTCTGAATGGTTTGAAGTGGTTTGCATCTATCTCTCCTGAAGTTACACAGCTGTTTGAACGCTATGGTCCTTGCCAGATACTCCGGAGGACCAAGCGTTGAAATACCTACTCTTGTAGTGCTACACCCAGAGGTGGAAACTCTTCTTCAGACGTTGTGGTCTCTTCAACAGCAACTGGTATGCTTACCTCTTCCGCATCATATCCCCATATTTTATGCAGAATAATTACGGAACAGAAGAACATTCCCAGTGTCACCAGAAATGGAATAAATGGACTTTCCAGATATCCAGCTAAAAGAAAACCAACGGAAGCAGAAGCAGCAACCGTTACAGCATACGGGAGTTGGGTTTTAACATGGTCAAGGTGATTACATGCCGCCCCGGTTGAAGAAAGGATCGTAGTATCTGCTAGGGGCGAGCAATGATCCCCAAACACTCCTCCACCTAAGACCGCAGCAATGCAGATTGGGATGTGTGCGCCGGTAGCAATTGCCAATGGAACTGCGATAGGGATAACGATGGCAAAGGTTCCCCAGGAAGCACCGGTAGAGAATGCCGTAAAACAAGATAGTCCAAAAATTAAGACCGGAATCATCCCGGCAGGCAATGAATCGGCTAGAAGGCTGGCTAGAAAATCGCCGGTTTTCAGTTCTTCGCAAATGCCACCAATTGTCCATGCCATAGTGAGGAGACAACAGGCAAAAAACATGGATTTCATGCCCATAACCAGTGCAGCCATCGAATCTGTGACAGTGACGGATCCATGAGCTTTGTAAGTAATTATTGCAACAACGATCCCGAGAAACGTTCCATAGATGAGTGAAGATGCGGCATCGGTATTATTGAATGCCTCACTTATAGTCACACCCTCGGCGAAGTATCCACCAGTTTGCAGCATGAAAAGTATGGTAACCGCAAAGAGTGTAATAATTGGCAAAAGCAGATCATAGGCTTTACCTTTTTCAGATATCACCATGTCCTTAAAATCATCGTCGGAGGCTCCGACAACAGTGTTATCATAGGCGCATCCCGTCTCGATGGTCCTTTTTTCAGCGCGAGCCATGGGACCAAATTCCGTTTTAGTGAAGATAACGATGCCAACCATGAGAATGGCTGTCCAGGCATAAAAGTTATACGGAATTGTCGCCAGAAATACACCAAAGGCCGGCTCATCAATACCTGCTACTTCATATGCACCAGCAATAAGGGAGACGACATAGGCGACCCAACTTGAGATAGGGGCAAGAATACAGACAGGTGCCGCCGTTGAATCGAGGATATAGGCAAGTTTCTCACGGGAAACCTTGAACCGGTCTGTAACAGGTCGCATAACAGAGCCGATGGTAAGGCTGTTAAAGTAGTCATCAAAAAAAACCAGAATACCCATCACCCATGTGGCGCCCTGGGCACCTGTTCGACTGGATATTTTCGATGCAACCCATCTTGCAAATGCACGTGAGCCACCCGATTTATTCAAAAGGCCCACCAAACCACCGAGCAGAACAACAACTATGACCACGCGGATTCTAAATTCTGCATCTCCAAGACTATTGGCGATGATTTCTATGGTCTTGGTCAAAGCACCGACAGGATCATATCCTGAGAGAACAAGCCCCCCGGAAAAGACACCCAGAAACAGGGATAAAAGTATTTCTTTTGTGGTAATTGCCAGCGTAATTGCAATGATCGGTGGTAATATAGCTAACCAACCAAAACTCTGTTCCATAATTAATCCTCCTTCATCAGTAAAAACTAAAATAGCTGAAGCCAATTTTTAGTCCCCTACCAGTTGATACAGAATCAACGTGGCAGGTATTTTGATGGGTGATTTATCGACGAAATCGAGACAAGTCCCCACCGCTTTACTATGTAGTGATTAAGGCTTTCGGTAAATGATTGGTTCACCGAAAATATAAAACATTATATTTTTCTACCTCGGAAACATGTCCATCTGAGAAAGGAGACAAACAGAAATTCGAAGGTAGTTGATTTATTTTTACGCTTTCAAAAAAATTCGTTACATTGTGCGGATACCCCACCCTGACTGAACGTTCATCAAGTGAATTCGATTTGACTATACGCCGGTTCAGTGGTACTGTCAAGAGACTATTTTATCAATATTTTGAACATGACCGGAGAGTCACCAATGCCACCACATAAACAAAGTACCAATCGCACCAGGCAGAAACAAATCACCCACCATAAACTCCTCAACGCTACCATTGACATCATAGCTGACGAGGGGCTTGCTGGAGTCACAATGGCTAAAGTAGCTGGCCGGACTGGATTATCACGGGGAATTTGCAATTTTCATTTCGACACCAAAGAACAACTCATGCTGGAGGCTTTCCGCATGTTGTATCAGGAGCATGAACGTGCGTGGCGTAAAACGTTGTCTAATCTAGATGAACATCCCGTCTCTAGATTGAGAATTTTTCTCGAGACCGTACTCCTTCCCCCCATTGCGGACCATAAAAATGTCGCCGTCTGGATGGCGTTCTGGGGAGTAACCCCACACCGACAGACCTATCTTGAGATAGGTAAGAATGTAGACCGTGAGTATGAGATAGAGGTGGAAAGCTTGTTACGGGAACTTTCAGGAGGAGAGGAAGTCGTATATGGGATGACTCTGCATGCCATTGCAGTCACTTTGACGTGTATGATTGATGGTTTCTGGGTTAATTATTTGATATCACCTGGTTCCATTTCTCCCGAGAATGCAATTAATGCATCCATGACCTTTCTCGGTAGATTTTTTCCTGTATTAAATTCCACAGAACTTTCAGAGATAAGGGCCGTCAGCAGTAGCTAAAAAAAGGTAATTCCCCCAACACACACAAAGGGTGGTCTGTTTAGATTAGCACAACTACCCTTGAGATGAATAAGTGCTATGGAGGCTATTTCAAGTTCTTCTTCTCAAAAACATCCTCCAGATTTCTTGTGCTTTAGTACAACTTTTCTGGCTCTTTTGAAATTCGAGTGGGTAAAACAGCTCTTTTTCTCTGATAGAGAATAATAGACTGTGCCACCAGCTATGCTATGACACTGAGTCAGCCTCATTTTATAGAAAAGTCGTTTTACATAAATAAGATTTGCTGCTGGTCAACGGTGATATTTACCCACTCATATTTTATAAGAGCCACTTTTCTGGAGTAAGTGTCGGAGGACAATAAAGTTTGACCAACATCTTGATAAAAACCTCTACCAAAAAGACTTGCTAATTTTCGTTTTCAGTTGACTAACACCAGCGTATTGTCTTCCATAAACTCATTCAAAAATAGAGCTTCTTTATCGGTTGATAATCTGGAACCATCTTCCCTTTGATGGTAACCTTTTCCTGTCAGGCTATTCTCGATAATCTTTTACCTACAAAGGTCGAAAGTAGATTATAATAATATTAAGTTTCTAAGGGGAATCCACAATTACCTTCACAGCATCCTAACCGGAGGCGAAAATTCCGGCGTTTATTATAAAAGTAACTTTCGTCGTGAAATGATATCATACTGTATAAAAACGGTGGTGGAAGTAGGCCGGCATTTCACTGGTGTACGCTCTTTATTTATGGGCAACCCGTTTCACAGCATGGTTCCAAGATTTGTGCCTTTATTATTTGTGAAGATTATCATTTTATGAAATATGGTGATCTATCCAGCTTAGAAGAATATTTTTTTCCTGCACTCTTGGCCATCACCAATTCCTTTCAAGGTGATGGCTAAAAGACGAAAGAAAAAAAATAAAAACGTTAAATTGCTCAATGTCATTAAACTAAATGCGGCCGGTATCGATATCGGTGCTACTGAAATTTATATTGCAGTCCCTGGTGACAGGGATAATAAACCTGTCCGTCATTTTGACACGTTTACAGCAGATTTACATGCTGCCGCTTTCTTTGTCTCAATGGTCCTGGCCGAAGAAGAAGGCCCCTAGGCGGTTATTTTTATGTATCACCGTTTTGGCGAATCACGTCATCCTTTTTTTTGAGTTGGCTCGGTGATACTGCAGATGGAAATCGACTGTTTGTGAAACTTTCATAGTGCACCTCCTGATGTGTTGGGAAATCTCGGAAAATGCTTCATTTTAATGATACCAGAAAGGCAGGATTGATGGTTAGTGCACTACAAGAGCATCAAGAATAGGCTTAACTGAATATGTCTTGCATCCGTCTTATATTGATAATGATAAGCTCTTGTTTGAGAAGGATATGATCGAAAGTACCGTGACTATGGCCTCAACCACGGATTTGATTCTCAGACTAAGCCCTTATGCACATGCCTCTCATACTTAGTCATTACCTCTGACTTCCTGGAATAATTGGTCGTTAGGGAAAAGGCGTTAAATCAGGCCTGGAATTGCTCATGTGTCGATGTCGACAACCTTGCTACTCAGCCATCTGCGATAGCCGTTTGAAAGCCGAGATTTTTCATTATAACTAATGAAATCTAATATAAATATTTTAAGTGCAACCTAAAGGAGTAGACATGAAACCGATGATGAAAATTGCATGCTGGAGTGCAGCCGGTTTTATTTGCCTGGTAATCGCCTGCGTCATTGTCATCAAATCGATCAGCAACGACCAGTATAAAGAATGGATTAGTGATGCTGCGTCCAGTGCCACTGGCAGACAACTTGTGTTTGATGGCGACTTCAATGTTCATTTTGGCAAAGAGATAACCTTTATGGCAAAAGAAATTCGATTTGCCAACACTGAACAAGGGAGTCGACGAGATATGGTCACTGCAAATCGTTTACTTCTGCGGGTGGCGTTGCTGCCCATCTTTAAAGGTGTGCTTGATTTTGTTATAGAACTCGATGACCCGGATATCCTCTTGGAGACGAATGATGATGGCAGGGGGAACTGGGTTTTAAAGGATTCAGCGCTGGAGGAGTCAGAACCTGAGCAGGAATCCCAAGAAACTGCAGGCTCATTTACACTCCCACTTAAACCCTATATTCGTAATTTTGAGATCAAGAATCTCAAGTTCGCATTTAAAGACAACGTGGGTGATAAACAGATTTCAGTCGACATGGACACGTTTAAGATTTTTGTCGATGGGGGTGAAGTTCCATTAATTGTTAAAGCAGCGTACAATGATGCACCGGTGGAGTTGGATGGAATACTGGGCCGCATAGATGATCTTCACTCAAACCGGTTAACGGATATATCTCTGAATGGGAAGCTGAATGGGGCGGACTTGACAATAAAGGGGTCAATTGGGCCTCTATCCCCAAAGCCAAACGCACAAATTAATCTCCTGTTGAGGGCTGATACAGTTTCTACACTCAGCCCATATGTTGGCATTACATTGCCAGACCTGCATGGACTCGATATATCCCTGAGGGCTTATGCCAATAAAGGAAAGCTTTCTGCTGAGGACATAAAAATCTTACTCAATGACGAAGCACTGGACCTCAATATTGCAGGTAATATTGCAGATCTCAGCCATGTCGCGGGAATTAATCTGACAACAGAGATCAAATCAGAACACCTTGACAAGGTACTGGACGAAATAGGGGTCAAGTTATCAGTGGCTATGCCTGCCTCGCTGTCCATCAAAGGTGCCGTAACCGGGAGTTTGGAGGAGCTCTCCCTAAATTCATTGAATGCCGTTGTAAAGGACGAGGGTGTCGCCGTTATCATTAACGGCAAGGTGACGAATCTTCTCGCACCTTCAGGCGTTGCTATAAACCTTGCAGCAACTGCTGACAGTATTGCAAAAATAACCAAATTTGCAGGAACGGAAATACCAGACCTCGGCGCCTTGGATATGAAGGGGCAGATCGTCTCAAAAGGGCAACAGCTTCGGTTGGATAGTATGAATATCAAACTGGGGGGTGGCGAGTTGCTTGGCGCTCAAGTCGATGCTGTTGTCGATGACTTGATGGCTCTTATAGAGGTACCGGAGACCCCAGAAAACTATGGGGCTGCAAATGTGGCCATTTCCCTAAAGGCTGATGCCGCGTCGATATCCCAGCTTGCTCAGGTAGCCGGTGTTAAGATTCCTGACCTTGGTTCGTTACAGCTGGTTGGAAAGATTTCTTCCTCGGAACAATCACTCAGGCTGGAGTCGTTGGAAGCAATTGTAAAACAGCAAGGTATGAACACCAGAGTGACCGCAGCTGTGGCGGATTTGATTACTTTTTCGGGGATTAATGGTACTGCCGAAATAACAATAGAATCACTTTCAACTCTTGCTACACTTACTGATTTAGAGTTGCCGCAAACCGGACCCTGGGCCCTGAATGTCACCGCAGCTGCCGTTGAAGCCAAAGGGGCTACAGAGGTCGTCGCAAATCTCACCAGTGATGGCCTAAAGGCGGTGATCAATGCAAATATCCCTGAAATAAAAGATCCTAGAAATCTGCAGGCATCGTTGTTCATGGAGGCAGAATCCCTGGCTGTAATAGGTGAGGTGTTGGGCTGGGAGATGGAGGCTGAAGGGCCTATTAAAGTCACGGCAAAGGCAGTTGTCCAACCGGAAGAGTACCGTGTTGATGACTTTCAGATGACACTGGGAGATGCTACCGCAAACGCCGATCTTCAATACATCTTGCCACAGGGCGATCAGGACAAGCCCAAGCTTGTCGGGCAGATGGAAATCAATGAATTCGATTTAACCAAAATATTTCCAGCAAACGAGGAAGAAGGCGATTCGTTAGATAACAGGGCTGAAGTTGCCGAAGAGACAGAGGAGACTCTGGAAGTGATTGCAGAGTCCGAGACTGAAGCTGCCTCGACTGGAAATAAGAAAATATTCTCCAGTAAACCTCTAACAACGGGTGCATTGCAGGATTATGAGGTCGATCTCAAAGTTAATACATCAAATCTTACCCTTAGCAAAAATTTCATGGTGCACGGCAGTCTTGCCGTTACGCTAACCCAGGGAGTTTTGAAACTCGGGCCGCTCGATTTAAAGGGGGAATCAGGTGGTAGCGGTGAGAGTTTGATTGTACTTGATGCCAGTAGCCCAGAGGCGAATCTCGATGTTAAGATACAATTTGACAATTTTGTGTCGCCGAGATTCGGCGGCAATCTTGATCTGGATGTTGATCTTGACGGGCACGGTGGAACGATAGCTGCAGTGATGGGCAGCCTGAACGGCCGGTTTATCGGCGCCCTAAATGATTATAAGCTGAACCAGTCACCGACGACTAAATTTGGTTCTGGCCTCTTTTCTCGTCTTAACCCGGTTAAAAAAGACACGACAATACTTGAATGCGCTATTGTCCGCTTTGATGCTAAAGATGGGATGGCGGATTTCACCAAAAAGATTGCCGCCCAGACCTCCGAGGTCACATGGTTTGGCAGTGGCGAGATCAATCTAAAAACAGAGGAGCTGGACTTTGGGATACATCCGCAATCTCGCAACGCACTCAACTCTTTGACGGATTTAGGGCTGGCCGAACTGATCCACATTGGCGGCACCTTGGCTGAACCGAGTATTGGCGTTGATCCCAAAGACATAGCAATTAAATACGGAAAATACAGCGCCTATATTGCAACTGGAGGGCTCTCATGGCTTGCCGAAAAAGTGTTAGAGAATCGACAGTCTAATGTAGACCAGTGTGAACTGATTCTCGGTGTCCTCGATAAAAAATGATGAACCTAAGAAGGCTTTTATGATATCAATTTTAAAAATGATCGAACTGATGAGATAATAGCAAAGAGCCAAAACCTGTTTTTTCGGAAAAAGGAATGGTTCGTTCCAAATGCTGGTTGAAGCTGACGGGCCATTCAACCCGATTCGCTGAAGCTCGCAGGTTAACTCCACATTGATATTGCCATTCCAAAGGTCTCAATATTTGACCAACGCTTCAGGTTGAGACTACTACTGTAGTTTACTGGGACGCATGTCATTGCAATGGTAGAAACTATTATTGGCAATGTTAACCATTTAAGCAATCTTGTAACTTAGGACTGTTCCTGTTTCTCTTAATCGTGTAGATCCTGCAAACTGGTATCGAAGATGTTAGGTTTCTTGAAAGATTGCACTGCATAATAAACTATCAGAGAAAGAGCAAAATGTAAAAATGGTCAACCTTTACCAAAGGTCATGTCCAAAAACATGAAAAATGGCTTAGTTTTGATCAAACTTTATTGTTTGCCTACAGTAAGCCACTCATAACTTGAACATACCAATAAGAAACTTCTCTCAACGGGTTATTGTACCAGGTTGTTCAGTCCTTCTTTAGTTATCAGCGAATTTTGTCCCTCCATATCACTGACCACCACCCCCATCTCATGCATTACCTTTAGAAGTTGGCATGTGTCTTTCATGCTCATTTCCAGCTTAGCCGCGATCAATTCGGAACGAACAACCTGGGGCTGGGGGTTGCTCAGATTTTCATACAAGATTTCAAGAACCTGCTGTTTTTTAGTGTGTATAGACATGATAATTCCAATAAATAGGCTAACTTGTTAAAGTTTTTATATTATGGAAAACGATCGATAATTCACAATTAAAAAAGATATGCACAACGGCTCAGCCGGAAGACTGAGCCGTTGGCATTTCTTTTCACTACTGCACTGCTTGATATAAGGATTTTGAAAAATCTTTTTTCAGCTTTTGAAGATAACTCTCCCAATTCTGTCCAAAGCGATAAAAGGCCATGGAGGCCAGTTTCTTGGTGATGATGGCATCACGATACGCTTGTAATTCCTCTGAATTAAAGATTGCCATAACAGCATCACGTCCAAGCTTACTAATGAGCACTGAAGGGATGTAATGTTCCATTACCAACCAGACGAGTTCCTCATCTGCCAGTATCTTATCAAGTTGTTCCACAAGACTATCCTGCAGAGAAAAGATCTGTTCACTGGTTTTTTCTGACAGGTCAAAGAGGGGAACGGTGGGATCCGCATCGTATAGCTTCAGCAGTAAATCCGTCTCTATACTCGCATAACGGGTTACCAAGTGAATAATATCCTTGATCAGCTCACATCTTGTCTTTGGATCATTGAGTAGTTTTTCTTCGTACTCATCCTGGAACAGGAAGCCTGTAAGTACTTCGGCAATGGAACTGCTAAAAACGCCGCCTTTATTGGCGGTGGAATCCTTAATGTGTTTTATCTCAGTGGCGGTGGCAATATAGCGCCTGGCTACATCATCAAAAAAGACGTTCGCTCCTTCAACGATAAACTTCAGCTCCTGGAAAAGTTCGACAAACTCTTTGATATTGCCCTGGTTAATAGTGTCTTTAAAGCCCCCACATGGGATAAACGCTTCAATATTTGCCTGACTGATATATTTTCTATTCTTGACGTCGGCCAGAAAGGTGCGGTGAAAAAGCGCTCCATCTTCTACAAGCGTGCCATCTGGAAGACTGATATTTTTTGCTTTCAGGGGCACCATAAAACCCTGTGCACTCAGTTTTTCAATGGGAAAGTTTAAGGAATTATCCCTGGGGATTGAGTTTCTCTTGAAGGCAAGCTTCATCAACTCTTTTCTATCGAGCCCATTTGGATCAAAAAGAACCGATCCACCATCGATAATCAGACAGATCTTACCTTTGTAGCACTGTATTTCATTCGCTCCGAGATCGCCATCCGGTCCGCCGGTGATCATCAGATTCAGCTGTTCTTCACTTCCCTTATAATGGTCAATGAGTGAACGAAACGAACTCATTATGCAGCTGGTAGTCATGCCACTCGACTCAATGCTGCCGCCTATCCGCTTATGGATCTCATCCATATCATTGGTGAGGGTAACGGAGATGCCATCGATATCCAGTTCCACACCCTCTTCGCCCCGATCAAAGAGACCAAAGAGTTCACCGGAATCGAGAAGACCGTAGGTATCATGGGGGATGCCAAAACTTTTACCGGTGGTGATAGTTCGCCAGTATTTATAGCCCCGTTCTTTTGCCCGGAGTGCGACCGCATCCATCAGAGGGGCGGTACCTTCGTCAGGCCCAAAGAAGAGCAGTTCAGGTTTACCGTAATAGTCGACAATGGAGTCGTCCAGGAGCATCAGATCCATCATCCCTTCGGTATAATCAAGCAGCGCCTCCATGGAATAACAGGCAAAATGTGCATGGGGAACAATCACCCCTTTTGAACCGCTTTCACATATATCTTTATGTTTAAGTCTCTGTGCCTTCGGTCCGAGGGCGTAATTGAGTAGCACCGCATTATCGAGTTCCGTCTCATGGTTCGATTGAGAAACCCGAAGAAGTCGCAAGCCTCCTCTAGCAATATCGTCGGCGCGCAGATGGGTTCCACACGCGTAATGGCCGTTCACATAAAAAGCACCGTACACATACTGACTGAACACTAACGGGTCGAGAATAGTGTTATCGAAGCGGAAGGAAAACGAACGCTTTTCATCTTTGTAGAAGTTGGTCTTCAGGGTGGAGGTGACAATCTTAAACATGAATTTGAAGATGTCGTAACCAAGGCTGAAGTCGATAAAGCGTGAAGAGATAATTTTATCAAAGGCCAGCCATTTTTCTGCAACCTCTTCCGGACTGATTTTAATTAATGAGTTCGGATCAAATTTCTTTGAAAACATATCAAAAAGGAATTTGAACAGATCGATATTCTTGGAGGCAACAGTTTCAATTAAGGTTGCACCGTATATCGATTTATTCGAACTCTGCAGTCGCTTGGCAAAGGCATCCTGCTGGTCTTTATTCGACAGGCTTTTGAGGATTGCTTTATCCGCCGCATTCTCACTTTCTTTGTAAATAAACAGATGGGTAAAGTCCATTGCATTTCCAGCAAAGAGCATTTCATCAAAGCTGAGCTCTCCCTGCAGATAAAATTCCGTTGCCTTATTAATAGAAAGTGCAAGAAACGACCGGAGATCCGCCACCAGAGATATTTCCTGGGACGTGGTCAACTCCCCTTGGATATAGAGGGCACAGACAGAGGAGGGAGCTGCGGATTTAACCAGGTACGGCTCCCAATACGCTCGAAGGATGGTGAAGCCTTTATCGGCAAATAATTTTCTCAAGACAGGCAGCTGTGGAGTTTCAAAGTCGCTGTTGAACATCAACCGCGTCTCACCGGTTTCGGGCAGGTTAAAGACCTCCACGACTGGAGTAACCGAGTTTTCGCTGTCGGTTAGAAATTTTTCATAGCGGATCCTGGTGTGTTTCGGCGTCGATTGAAAATCGCCAGCAAGGGAAAAGAGGTATCTCGAGGTGGTAAACTCCGCCTCTGCAAAGTCAGCTATCGTCTCAGGGCGGATGATATAGGTGTAATAGTTACTTTTGGGGCTATAGTAATACTCTCTCGGATGCCCGCAAATACGACCAGAAAGGACTAACTCCATGTTATCAAGGGTTTTTTGTGTGGCTATTCGTACCCACTGCACATCACTTCCTTGAATGAAATCATAATCGATATGACCCACACGATCATAGAGGACCACCTTATCGTCAATCAGTTGAAGAGAGTTGGCAATAGCTTGGAGCAGGCCGATCAATGAATCTTTTTGGATATGTTGAAAAAAATATTGTGGAAGTCCGATATCTTCCAGGAGAATACCTGCAGCCATATTAATGCAATTGGCTGTCAGTAGACCCTGTGATGACAAGTCTATAACAGCCTCATAGAGGAGTCTGGAATCCAGCCCCCCACTTTGAGCTCTATTAATAATGTTAGCGCCTTGGGTTATAACCTCGGTGCTGCTTACAAAGTTGTCCATGGTATTCTCCTGATGGAATACGATTCTGGCTAATTTTTAAGATCACCTTGTTAGCAACAAGGTGATCGTTTGTGGAGGAGTTTTATTTGTGGCTGGTTCTTAGAGCGGGACACCTGCTTCATCCCAATCTCTCAACCGGTAATAATCTTTAAGCATGTACTCCATCTCCTCGTAAGTGAGTGACTTGCCGGTGGGCAACGGTTCCTTGTGGATACGCTTTGGTAGCCTGTCATCCTCTGGAGTCAACCCTTCCTGCAAGTTAAATAACCTTGTCATGTTTACGATATTTTTAGCAATTTTCTTCAGATCAACTTGACTACTTGGTTGACCGGTAACAGCGTGCAAGGCAGTTTCCAGCTCTTCCCAGGTGTACATGTCCCGATAAAATCGACACAAGACCAAGGTGTCAAAAATATTAAGGCGATCCTCATAATCAATAAGCATTTCAGCCTTATCTTTTGTCTGTTCCGGAGGAATAAGGCCTGAGAGTTCTGGCTTATAAAAGGTCGTCCTCAAATGACACGCTCCCCTGGGGGATGTTCCAAAGGTGAGCCCCATCCCTTTGAGCGATCGGGGATCGTATCCGGCAGGCTCCATTCCTTTGACATGGATTGCGATATCTTCAAGTCCCCAAGCCTTGGAGGCTGGAATGATCCCGTTGGCGAGAATTTCCCCAATACCGTCGCGATCAGATATCATCTGGAGAAGGGTGGCAATCTGATCAACATTGCCATACTCGATGTCATAATCAATCTTTCCGCGCAATTTGGCTTCAATAGCCAGACCACAGAGATTGCCCGCTGTAATCGTATCCATCCCCAATCTATCGCAGATATCGTTGAGGTGTACGATTTCGGCCATGTCATCAACCATACAAATTCCGCCAAAGGAGTAGATAGTCTCATACTCCGGTCCTTCCAGTTGAAGTCCTTCATGGCGACCCGTTTTAATTTTCGCCATTCGTCCACAGGCCATAAAACATTTGGCGCATGCATGGGGTTTTACTTCGTGCTCTGCATGAAACCGTTCGCCACTTATCTTCTCCCAGTGCTCACAGGATCCCTGGCTCCAGTATTTAGAAGGAAAAGCGTCTACACTATTCATGAGGGACACCATCATCGTGGTACCCATGGCCTTATACGCTTTCGCTCCAGGACCCTGACTGTTTTTGCTACCGAATTCTTTAGCATACTGGGCGACCCCATCCGGATCAGCATATTCCCGTTTTCTGTCTCCCTGAAAAACAATGGCCTTAACGAGTTTGGAACCCATTACAGCACCCGCCCCTGTTCTTCCGGCACATCGCCATTTGTCATTGGCGATAAGTGCGAACTTAACCAACTTTTCTCCGGCGGGCCCGATAGTGATTGCGCCGGGTTTTCGATATTTTTCACTGTTTGCGGCAAATCGTTGTACAGCCATTTCTTCCGTTACAATTGAATCGGATCCCCATAAATCATCAGCATCGTGAAACTCAACACCCTCCGGGGTGATAGTAAGAGCAGTTGGACGATCGGCCTTTCCTGTCAGGATAATTGCGTCAAACCCTGCAGAGTCCATGGCTTCGGGGACTTTACCACCCGAATAGGATTCGGCATAAAAACCGGTTAGGGGGGATTTGGTATACACTCCATACCGACTTGCACCCCACATGCGTCCTCCGCAGAAAGATCCTGTTGCAAAGATGAGATTATTTTCCGGTGATAGAGGATCGATCCCCGGCTTGTTTCGCTCAAGCAAAAGACGCGTCGCGAGCCCCTTACCACCAGAGCACTCGGCAAGGACCTCATCAGTGACCGGTTCTATGGTCACTGACCTATCGGTTAGATTGACTGTTAACGTGCGATTGTAATATCCAAACATGTGTAACCTCGTTGATCAAAAATAATGCAAACAAAAAAAAGAGCCCTGTGGCCATTTCTTGAACCCACCCTGGCAGTCCCTAGAAAACAAATAACTGCAACGAGAGCCTGCCGAACATGCGACATCTGCAATGTGCAAAGCACGACAGACTCTCAAGGTACATCTACAAAATTGGCCGGCTAGCTAATAGCGGTCAGCCCATCACCTATAATTTCCATACCTTGAGCTAACTGTTCATCGGTTATGACAAGAGGCATGAGTAGTCGAATAACATTTCCGTAGGTACCGCAGGCCAAGATGATAAGGTTTCTTTCGAGACAAAAATCTACAAGTTGCTTAGCCTTCTCTGGTGCAGGCGTCTTTTTCTCCCTGTCAGAGACAAACTCCATAGCTATCATCGGGCCAATACCTCGTACGTCACCGATAAGGGTATGCTTTTCCTGAAATGACTTCAAAGTGGAATGGAGTTTTTCGCCTAGAACCTTCGCCTTAGCGAGAAGGTCTTCTGATTCAAATACGTCAAAAACGGCAAGCGCCGCTTCACAGGACATTGGGTTAGCACTATAGGTTCCACCAATACCACCTGGATGAACGGAGTCCATTATCTCTTTTTTACCGATAACTGCACTGATGGGCATACCGGCACCAAGGCTTTTAGCGACAGTTGTGATATCGGCCTCAACTCCATAATACTCCATTGCAAACATGTAGCCTGTCCGACCTATTCCGGTCTGGATTTCGTCTGCAATCATAAGGATTGAATTTTTCTCACAGATAGCCTTCAACCGCTGGAAATATTCTTTTGGAGGAGCAATAAAACCACCTTCACCCTGAACTGGCTCGATGATGATTGCTGCTGTCTGCTCGGCACCGACATGATTGATCAAAAAGTCTTCCATATGATCTGCACAGGCAAGATCACAAGATGGATACTCTTTGTTAAAGGGGCAGCGATAACAGTTTGCGTATGGCATACGGTAAACTTCAGGGGCGAAGGGGCCAAAGCCATGTTTGTACGGTTTGACCTTAGATGTGAGTGACATGGTCATCAAACTACGGCCATGAAAAGCACTATCAAAAGCAATTATTCCTGTTTTCTGAGTGTAATACCGAGCAATTTTCACAGCATTTTCGACGGCTTCGGCACCACTATTTACAAACATAACGGATTTTTTTGAATCTCCTGGGGCAGCCTCACACAGCTTTTCTGCAAGCTCTACCGGTGATTCATAGGGGGCAACCATAAAACAAGTATGCGTAAATTTCTCTGCCTGATCTTGTAAAGCCTTGACCACCTTTGGATGGGAGTGACCGACATTCATCACTGCAATACCACCAGCAAAATCGAGATACTCCTGACCTTCTACATCTGTAAGCACCGCACCTTTGGCGTGGGCAATATATTTATTTGTGGCACTACCGAAACCTTTCGCGACAACATTATTTCTACGTTCGTGAAGAGCTGCATTTGTTTGTAGCTTTGTCATTTTCTACCCCTTTTGTATGTTTATGAGACAACTTGCAATTTCACAAAGGGTAACAGCAAAAAATATACCAAGAGCTAACAGAAAAACAATACAACGATAAAACAACATGATACGAAGATTCCCCAACAAACATGGAGTGACGTTTTGATGCAGAACAGCATCGATAGACAATATGTAGTTGTTTTCACACTTTAAAACATTGATGCCAAATCGCATCAAACCATAAAAGAAAGGAATGTGCGTACAGACGAACAATGAATTATATTTATTTTATGTATTACTTACAGTATGTTACACATATCAATAAAGTTCATTTGATAAAGGTTATCAGGAATTTAAATAAAATTTGGCAATGGAGGTATAGATGCAAGACGACTCTTGATGCGACATGGCATCAAGAGTCGTTTGGGGAGAAATTATTTTTACATTGCGAGGCACTGATTCCGAGATTGACTATAAACCATGTTTTTGCATTTTTCTAACCACGGTTGACTGGCAAATATTGAGAAGCGTGGACATCTGTCGGGTCGTCTTACACTCCTGTTTGGCCTTAATAAGGAGTTGTTTTTCAACCTCATTGAGAGTTGCCAATAAATCCATGTCCTGGTCCGCCGCTGATAATTCGAAATTAGTCGGTAGCGGATGGCTGCTTTTTTCTATATTTGCAAGGTATCTGTCCAACGTTGCGTCCTCACTGAGGACGACTCCGTTTTCAATTATACTTTTTAACTCACGAACGTTACCAGGAAAGGAATAGTTTTTCAGCTGTTCGACAACTGGTGAGCTGACACGGGTCGACCTGTTATATTTTTTATTGTATTTTTCCAGGTAAAAATCAACCAGTCCGGGGATATCATCCCTGCGGTCACACAGTGATGGAATTTCCAAGGTAAAGCTACTGAGTCGATAAAACAGATCTTCTCGGAACAGGTTATTACGTACCCGCTCCCGAAGATTTCGGTTGGTAGCGGAAATTGTCGAACATTCCACTTTTATTGCTTTTGTCCCACCAAGACGTCTGAATTGTTTATCATCGAGATATTTGAGGAGTTTTGTTTGTAAGTTTAAAGGCATATCTCCGATCTCATCGAGAAAGAGGGTTCCCCCCTGGGCCAATTCAAACAGGCCTACTTTGCCGATTTCTGCTGCACCGCTAAAAGCACCCTTTTCAAAACCAAAGAGTTCAGCCTCCAGAAGATTTTCAGGAATTGCTGCACAGTTGATTTCAATAAATGGATTATCACGTCTGTTGCTGTTTTTGTGTATAGACCTTGCCAACAGTCCTTTTCCGGTCCCAGAAGCTCCAAGGATTAGAATGTTTGAGGCACCAATATTGGCAAGTTTTAGAGATTTTTGGAGAATTTGTTTCATCTGGGTACTGTCAGCAATGATGCTGTTGTGTTCGAGTTGACGCAGAGACAATTCTGACAATTCTTCCTTAAATTTTGCCGTAAGCTTTTTGTTTTGTTCGAATTTATTGCGTAATGTTTCCAGCTCCGTCATATCTCTTTCGTTGACAACGATGAGCACAAGATGACCGTTTTCGTCACGTGCCGGAGTCCCTGTGCACAGCAGAACCCTGTTGGTTTTTTTAACAACTTGGACGATAGTTTCCTGCAGGCCACTCTCAAGAACTTTAGTGGTTACCAGCTGGTCGAGACTGTTATTGTCGAGAAGTTTAGATACATTCCTGCCTATAACATCACTTGCTTTGATACCGTTGAGAGACTCCGATGCACTATTAATCGTGACGACAACCCCTTCGGCATTACAGACCCATATACCATCCGAGGAAGCACCGATAATAGTTTCAAGCTGTCGATTCAATTCCTTATACGAATCGGATTTTCTGGCAGATACTTCGAAATTATCTGATACGTTGAAATTCAAGACAGCACCGACGATGTCCTGACCTGACCGAACTAAATTTACATGGATGACAAAGTGACCCTGAACCATCTCTATTAATCGGTTCATGATATCTTCGCCGCTTTGCAAACACTCAATAATAATAGGGGAAAAATCCGTCAAAACGTCTGAAATGTTTTTACCAATCAGCTCCCTTGCAATAATCCCTAATTTCTTTTCACTCTCCCTGTTAACATGGGTGATAATCGCCTGGTGATTGGTCGCAATAATGCCGCTGCTGAAACAATCAACAATATCTTTGTCGCTGATGGCCTTATTCAATCGAATAACCTGTTACCTAAATCTTGCGTACGCAAAATAAGAAAATAATTTATTATTGTAAAACTATATATTGGCCGCTAGGAGCTTGTCTGTGAATAGGCATTTTGTTCAAAATCGAGAAATTTTTATAGAATAAGCACAGCCATATGTTTGATATCGGAGTCTACGCTTACCTGCGAGCATTATTTTATTGAAAATTCCGAAGAGTTTGAGCAAATGGGCATTTGCAAACAGCCTCCTAGGATCACAAGTGGATAATCTCCTAAATTTTCTTACGAAAGCTCAGCCCCTGATCAATCCTTTCTATGACCTTGTCTTTATCCTCTGGGAATTGATAACCTTCATAATCATGGGTAAAGACCAAGTCGCCCTTGGAGGTGCGCCAGTGGTTACCGGCATGGTCAAAACAGACCTTTGAGGTGACATCCAGGGCTGATATCATACGTTTGAGTTCCAAAAGCTGTTCTTTTGGGGTGAGTAGAGTCAACTCACCTGCCCGAACCCGATCATACTCCTGAGTATCGGGAATAGGCCTAAAGGGGCGGGACCGGATATAGTGGGGATTGATTTCATTGAGAACCCGGGCCGTATTGAGAGCATGCTGTTCAGACATCTCTTTTCCCCCCAGACCCGGCATCCAGTATTCTGACACTTGGAATCCTGCTGCCATGGCTTTTTGGCCCCCGGTTATGTGTCCTTGACCATCCACTCCTTTTTTGATCTGCTTGAGCAGTTCGTCATCCCCGGTTTCCAACCCCAGGTGGACCCGGTCCAATCCAGCAGCCCTGATGGCTTTTAAATCTTCCAAGGATCTTTGGGCAATGGTTCTTGCCCGACCATAGGTGGTAATCCTATTGATGGAGGGAAAGGTGGTTTTCAAATGGGTTAGGGCCTGAATCAGGTCTTGGGGGGGCATGATCAAAGAATTGCCGTCCTGAATAAAGGCGGTTTTCCCACCGGAAAGCAACCATTGGATGAGCATGTCAGCTCCCTGATGATAATTGAGATCAGGAGAACGGTTGAGCAGGGCGTGAATTGCCTCCTGGCTAATCTGACCGTTCCCGCCCAGGCGGATGGATTCTGATTTCAGGTCACCTGCCAGGGCAGCCATGGCATTGATATCTGATTTGATCTCCTCCAGGGGCCTCAACTCGAATTTTTCAGTTTTGTACATGGAGCAGAAGGTACAATGGTTCCAGGGGCAATTGCGGGTAAACCGGACAAGAAGAGAAGCGCTTCCTCCTTCGCTGGGGGGACGGTAAATGCCTGTTTCAAACTGATAATCGTTGGTCATCACGGGTTCTCTCTTTTAACTCAAATAAACCGGATATCCCTTTCAAGATAGGATTTCCCCATCTGTTCTTCGTGGATTACCTGGTAATAGTGACAAGAAATCTCTTTAAATACTTAACCTAACATTTTCCACGAAATTCTCATCTCTGTCTAAATTTCCAGCTAATCTAGCTCCTTTTGGTCGTTTTTTCTATAAGCTTTATGCTACGGACGTCCCAACGGCGAGAATAACAACAAAAAAATCGCTCTCCCCTTGTTGTTATCAAAAAACTATTACCACAAGCCTACTCGTACTTCTTATAAGGATTCATTATTAATACAGGGCAGTGAGCTTGCTTCAGAACACGCTCAGCAACACTACCCAGAAGAATTTTTTCTAACCCTTTGGCGCCATGAGTGCTGATAATGATCAAGTCGGCCTGCTTCTCCTGAGCAATTTCAATAATTTTATCAACCGGTTCACCAAGGACAACTTCTCCTGTACAGCTTGGGCACCTTTCACTATTATCTTTGAGAAGATTTGCCATTCTTTCCTGGGCATCACTCAGCATCCTCCCTTCATATTCAGCAGCAAAGGGAGCACCTACCAGCTTTGTGACAACATGGATAAAGTGGATGGAAACTAACAATTTTTCCGCCATCTTTATTGAATAATCAACAAGTTTATCCGCATTTTTCAAGAAATCAACAGGTACAATAATTCCAATAGTTTCGTTCATTTTTTTCTCCTTTCTTAGAAAGAGCAATTTGAAAAACACATTGCACACAGGCTCTGTCAGAGTAATATAAAACACCACCATTAATTTTTATTTCTCTGTTGCAAAACTACTCATCCATCAAATTTAAACTCAACACCGATACGGGGGAATATCTGAAAAGTTTTTCTGCGGTTGTGCCAAACATATAATCTTGAAAATTTGTTCTTCCCCGTGAACTGATGATCAGAAAATTGGCATCTTCATCATCTACAACCTTAAGAATCTCTTCAAAGGGTATCCCGGTTCTAATAATCGTTCTATAAGAGACCTCTTTAGGCACCAAACTATTGATGAGAGAATTCATTTTTATTTTTCGTTTTTCAGTCTCATCAGTCACATAACTTTCCATTATCTGCTTACGCACCTTCTCATCGTGTATCACGGTTATCGTATCTTTAATTCGTCGTTGATTAATAACGTTTACCGCGACGATCTCCGCAGACATTCGTTCTGCACTTTCTGCCGCATATTTCAAAATCCTTGGGGAGTAAGCAGAAAAATCGACACCGACAACAATGCGCTTTATGTTATTCATTATCTCTCCTCCCGATTACAGATTCTGGCCGAATTTATCACGGTTTCTGACGCTTAAAACAGGAACATGTGAATGCCTGAACACTTTCTCTGCATTGGAGCCATGTAGAGTTCCTATGAGATTACTTTTGCCTTTACTGGCTATAACTACAAGATCAGCATTCTCGGTTTCTATTGCGTTTAAGATCGCATCAAAAGGAATTCCAACATGTATAAGAATTTTCATTTGAAGTTTCTCTGCCAGGAAATGTCGCTCAATCAGGTCCTGAATCATCAGGTGCCGTTCAGCTTTGATACTTTCGATATAACTCTCGACATTAAACTCTCCGGGAAAGTGAGGGCTCAATGTTTTAACAGCATCAATATCTTTGTCATTAATGACATTGAAAAGCAGGATTTCCGTGTTTAACCCTTTTACAAACTCCAACGCATACTCGATGACCATCTTCGAATATTCTGACAAATCGACACACGTCAGTACTCTATTTATATCTTTCATATTCGCCCTCCCCCCTTCCTACGGCGGATTTTTAAAGTAAAATATGCCCATATTGTTTTCATCAAAATTTAACTGCACGATCTACCCGCTAACAAGTGCAACAATTTGCATTTCAAAGTCACTCATATTTTGAAATAGCAATAAACGCGCCAAATCCCCCCACCAGCCGGAGGCGTAGCCAACACTCCCCACAAGTATTCCCACCAGAAAGCTGATAGTTTTTACTTTAAAAAATTCTCCCCTTGATTCGGCAAGCAAAGGCAAGGCTCCATGTCCATCCTGAACAGTGGAACTGGCCAGAAAGGTGCTAAAAAAGGGGTTCTTCCGACTCAAGCGTACTTTTGGCTCTAGAGCCCTAAAATGTTGAAGTTCGACAGAGACAGTTCTCTTATCTTTCCAGTTTTTTGAGACAAATCATTTTTCAAATAACGTTTTTTCCTCCCTTCCCTTTGTTAAAGGGAGGGAAGGAGAAGGTTGAAAATGCTTAAAGCGATGAAATCAGCTGATAATGAGCCTTACATTTCTTCGCCTCGTCCACAATCCTGTTGTAGTGGGCAGTAACGAGAAGTACGCTTAATCCGGAAGAACCCTAAAAGGAATGCCATTTTCAACAAACAAGGTGAGAAACAGAAGGTGGGGAGCCCATTCAGGAATAAGACGAGCATAGCACTCCCATAATCTGTTAGTGAAATTTTTTATCACATTATCAGCTACAAACCCTTTGCAATCAATACATCACAGGGAGGATTAGACAGAATTGCCTTCGCCGTACCACCAAGAGTGTTAGGCATAAGTGTGAGATGACTGTGGGTTCCTATGGCAATGAGATCGTTTTTTCCCTTAGTCACCTCACTAAGTAGACTAGGACAGGTATCTCCTCTTACTTTTTCCAAATAGACATTTTCTCCCTCAACATCTAAGTGTTTCAACATTTTTTCATTCTTTTGTGCAAATTCTTCCAGCTTCTCATTTGCAATTTTTGCCATTGATTCTTCTGTATACCAAGCTGTATGATCACGTAGATCGAATGGTGAATAACCGTAAATGTGAACCAGACGAAAAACTGCCTTTGGAACCAGAGTGGCAGCAACACGAAAAGCCTGTCTAGAACCATCAGAGAAATCTGTTCCCACCAAAACAGTTTTATAATTATTGCGAGCTTGATCTTTGACCATCAGAACAGGTTTGACTCCTTTCCGAATAACTCGCTCAATTGTGGTTCCAACAAACATATCAGAGAACTTTTTTTTATTATGCATACCCATGATTATGAGACCAGCATTAACTTTCTCAGCATGTTTTAGAATTTCACCATAGATTTCACCGCCCTCTATAATAGTAATAGAGGTTTGTATATTTTTGACGTCCTTATCTTTGCTTAACAACACTTTAAGCATTTCCTCAGTATCCTTTTTGAGAGAAAATGATTTTTTTTTCTTCTTGCCCCACGAATACAAATGACAAACATGGAGAATATGAAGTTTTGCTGAAAGTCTCGATGCGAGCTTCACTGCCCGATCTAGCGCTCGATTTGTTTCTGTTTTAAGATCAGTTGCAAGCAGAATATTTTCCATCATATGCCTCCACTATGTTGAACACCCCACAAGGGAGTACTCAGTTTAGGACCCGTTACGAAATAACCTGGCCATTTCCATTCGTTTCGTTACGGAGCCTTATGCCGTTCCGAGAGAGACCTCGGCCATGTTATTTTATAACAACGGCTTAGTCCCCTTCGAGAGGGATAAGTGCCTCGAAAATCTCTCTGCGTTCACTATCTACAGGTTACTTTGAGTTCTTAATTTCAAAGGAGTCTCCAGGCTTCTTGTTTTTTTACTCCACTCAGGTATCGACAGACTCCGAGGAGTATTGAAAATAAGTGACATTCCTTCACTGTTTATTTTTACTGCAGAGAGCATGCCAGATAGAAGGCATAAAGCGTGTGAGATGATAACAAAAAGACCCATTGGAGCCCTAGAATCTAAAAGCATATCTTCAACTCAATCAGGTCTCTCACTTCAATCGGTGATACCGCTCCAAGTAATTAGTCTTGAGTGATTTTTGAAAATAATATGAGGGGAAAAGAACTATCTGCAAAAACTTGCAGATGAGAATTGTAAGTTCCCACACTACTTCGATATTTAAAGACCAAGACGTATCTGGCCATCACTAGGATATTTCATCAACATCTGTTTCTTGACCAAAGCGTCCATACAAGGACAGGATTTCAGCCTTATGCATTCGTTCTGTCATCCGTATATATCTCTTCATTTCCTCTATTTCTCGTGCCATAGCCTTAATACGTTTTCGGTAGAGCAAGAGAAAATCTAAGGTATCTAAAGGCACCCCCATATCCTCATGAAGATGGCGTATGAGTTTCAATTTTTGAACGTCAGCAAAACACAACCCCCTCCTACCATGCATCATCATTTGACATGTAATCAACTCTGCATGTTCACACTGGTGGATAAAATGCACAGAGACACTCGCAAGTAGTGCTGCTGTCTTATAATCGCAATGAAATCCAGGTGGATTAAAATATATTGTTACGGGATAATATTCCATAGCATCTCTCTATCATTGTTCAACATCGAGCCCCGGTAAATAAGACGTAAACCACTAATGTATGTCTCGCCACTGCTCAACAAGTTCTTTCTCTTGATCAGATAGTTTCTGAGGTAGATCTGCTTCCACAGTGACATATAAATCGCCACGCTGTTTGGCCTGTTTTACGTGTGGCATCCCCAATCCTTTGAGTCTGAAAACACGACCATTGTTCGTCCCTGGTGGAATATCCAATTTAACCGTTCGATCGATGCCAGCGACAGACAACTTATCACCCAACAGCATTGTAAAAAGATCCACCTTAACAGTCGTTTTCAGATCATCGCCATCTCGAAGCAGACGTTTGTCAGGTGAAATAATTATGCTAAGATACAGATCCCCGGGATGACCTTTACCGATCCCCGTCCCACCCTGCCCTTTCAGTCTGACACGAGACCCACTCTTCACTCCTGGAGGTATCTTAGCATCAATTTTTCGTCCATCTTCCCATTCAAAGACTCGTTTTGTGCCATGAAAAGCCTCGTTAAGCGTGAGTTGAACCGAGTGTTCAAGATCTTGGCCCTGTCTGGATTGTGAATGTTGATAGTACTGCCCACCTCCCCTGTCACCAGCCTCTTGCCCTGCACCTCGACCAAAAAGTCCCTCGAAAAAATCAGAATTTCCACCTTTACCACCAAACAACTCTTCGAAATCGGCCGGATCAAATGTCCGATATGCATGAGGGTCCTGACCTGCTGACTGCTGCCCCTGCCAAGTAAAATCATCTGGCCTGCCGCCGGCTTTTTGATGATTCTTCCAGTCTGAACCAAACTGATCATATTCTTTTCTCTTCTCAGGATCAGACAACACTTCATTGGCTTCATTAAGCTCCAGGAACTTTTCGTTTGCTTTACTGTCATCGGAGTTAACGTCAGGATGATACTTTCGAGCAAGCTTGCGATAGGCTTTTTTGATTTCTTTCTCGCCAGCTGTACGTTTCACACCCAGAATCTTGTAATAATCTTTATAATCCATGATATTACCTTGTTATTAGCAGAGCGTGTCTATTCGTAAATAGTGCTCGACCAAAAACCACCAATTTTGCAGGTTTTCGTCCAGACACTAAATAACATTATTACATATCTTCTCATTACTATTGCAGAGTTTAGGCCAGCTACAACGGATTGCAATTTATGTTTACATTCCAGTATATTACAAAACAAAGAAGATTGTAAAATGCAGGTTTTTAGAGATCATCTACAAAAACTTGCAGACAGGGCATGGTTATTCACCGATTTATTTTGTGGAATGCCAGAGAAGAGAGAAAAAAAGATATACTCTTAACAGTTCAGGAAATATTCAATATCCTTCGACGATAACGAAGAGTAGAATACTTAAAACGAAGAAGGCTAGCGGCCTTGGTTTCATTACCTGATGTAACCCTCAAAGCCTCTTCAACATATTGCTTTTCAATAGAATCCAAGAGTGAGGGCAAATCAATACCTTCAGAAGGTATTGACACTTTTAATGTATCTGGCATCTGGGCTAGAGAACCACCGGCACTGAGTTTTTGTGGGCCCAGATCCATGGTCGTAAGCTCAGGCCCACTTGCAATAAGGGTGGCCCTTTCAATAATATTTCTAAGCTCGCGAACGTTACCACGCCACTTGATGCATTGTAAGGTTTCCTCCGCCTCAGCAGTCATACCAACAAAGGATTTGCCAAATTTCTTACTAAATTCCATGAGAAAATGTTTAGCCATTGGCAAAATATCTTCAGGACGTTTGTTGAGTGATGGAACTTCAAGCCTGATCACACCAATCCTGAAGTAGAGATCTTCCCGAAATAGGCCATCGTCTATCATTTTAGCCAGGTCTTTATTGGTTGCCGAAACAACCCTTGTCTGGATATGTCTCTTTTTAGTGCTGCCAACTTTATAAAACTCACCTGTTTCGAGAAACCGTAAAAGCTTGGCCTGTGCATCAAGATTTAAATCTCCAATTTCATCCAGAAACAAAGTACCGTCTGCGGCTTGCTCTACAAGCCCTTTCTTTCCAGACTGCGTCGCACCACTAAAGGCCCCCTTTTCATAACCAAACAACTCACTTTCCAATAGATCTTTTGGGATTGCTGCACAGTTGACAGTAACAAGATGCCCTTGAAAATTGGGGCTTCTAAAGTGAATGGCGCTGGCGACAAGTTCTTTACCTGTCCCCGATTCACCAAGAATAAGAATTGGTGTATCAGGACTTTTGGCCACCTTTTCAATGTATTCCATCACATCTTGGATAACTCTACTTTCCCCTATAAAAAAAGGCAGGTTTTCCTGTATATGTTTTTCCTGCAGAGTATAAACTTCTTTTCTCAGTCTGATACTCTCCAGAGCATTTCTTACAGTTACTTCCAGAGTATCCATCTGAATTGGTTTGACGACATAGTCATAGGCACCAAGCTGCATTGCAGCGATAACTGTTTTGATATCCTCAAAAGCAGTAATCATTATGACCACAACCTCAGGATAGTTCTTTTTTATCTGCTCCAGAGCCTCAACACCATCCATTCCCGGCAACCCAATATCAAGTAGAACCAGATCGGGCACACCTTTTTTCATCGACTCAAGAGCTGACTCAGCAGAGGTAAAACAACGTGTCCGATACTCTTCGGGCAAACCTAATGCTATGCCTTTGGCTAAAGACTCTTCATCATCTACGATGTAAACTGTATAGGCTATCATTTGTCTTCCGCCTTCATTTTGAACGGAAATTCTGCCGTAAATTCAGCTCCTCCCCATCTGCTTGTTGCGATATGCAAAAAGCCATCATGATCACTGATTATTCTATGGCAGATACTAAGCCCAATGCCTGAGCCATATTGTTTTGTCGTGTAAAAAGGGTCAAATATTTTGTTACGTACTTCAACAGACACGCCGGGACCGGAATCAGCAACTGTGATGACAATGAACTTTTCACCATTATAATGGTTTCTCAATGCTGTCCTTATCTCCAGTTGCTTTTCCCCCTGACACTCTATCAACTCTTCTCTGGCGTTAGTAATCAGGTTTAACACTACCTGTTCAATAAGCTGATAATCCATATAACATTCAGGAAGTGTCTCATCCAATTGCATATCCATAGTGATCCCGCTCTTTCTCATTGTCACTACAGATAGGTCGACGGCATCTTTGACGCAGACGTTAACGTTTGTCAGGCTTTTCCTCTGTTGATTCGGTTTGGAAAAGTCCATAACCCGCTTTACAACTGTTTCAATTTTATGTGATGCGGTATCCATTTCTGTAATGGTTTCTTCAATACTGCTCAGGCGCCCCTGATCAAAATCGTCCGTTGCGATTAACCTTTTCAAGGTACTTAAATACACATTTATGGTCGATAGAGGGTTTCTGATTTCATGTGCGATTCCGGCTGCCACACGACCAAGTGAACCCATTTTGTCCTGAATGGCTATGAGGCGTTCCAGATCTCTTCGCTCTGTTATATCGCGTGCGAAAACACAACTATACTCTTTAGCGTCAAATTCTATATACTCAGAGTGGGTAACAACCGGAAGAGTGCCACCACTCTTACAGTCATGGCTCGTTTCCATTCTCAATGTTCCATAAAATTTGATGTCTTTCCAGTTTTTGTGGAACTGTTTTAGAGTTAAATCAGGATTGATATCCATAACAGTCATGGATAACAGGTCATCTCTTGAGTACCCCAATTTATTACAGACTGTTTTATTCACATCTACGATATTGCCGTCTGGGCCCAGCCAGTAGATCATATCGTTGGCCCGATCAATCGAAAACCGCGTAAATTGTAATGCCTGGTTAGCTCTATTTTTTTCAGTAACATCCTGGGCTGTTGCGATCATCAGATCTTGTTCAAACAGTGGGATATTAGCAGCAATAACAACCCGGTTTTCCCCACTTTGCGTTGTAGGAAGTACATTTTTCCAAATCATTTTTGCGGGATCTCGACTTGCTATATCTTTTACCACTCGCTTTTTAATCACTTTTCTATATTTAGGATCGGGATAGACATGATCAAAAAATGCATCAAAGCTCTTTAGAGCATGATCTGGCCAACCATAAATTTGAGTAAACGCAGAGTTCATATAATGAACAACACCGTCAGAAATGGTATGCACCGCAATACCTATAGGCAAATTGTCCAAAATAGTTTCAATAAATTCATTTCGTTTCCTCAGTTCCTCCTGACTCGCTAAAAGATCCTCATACCCTTTTTTTCGCGCAGCCATTTCGTCAAGTAGACTGTCATAGGCAGATGAAAGTTGTACAGAACCCTCTTTGACACGCACTTCAAGTTCTTCACGTTTCTCTTGAATTTCCTTCTCCAACTCTTTACGGTCGGTTATGTCACGATTGCTCGCTCGCCTGCCCAGATTGTTCCCGTCAAGATCGAAGACGGGTTGACAACAATGAGATATCCACCTTGTTTTGCCTCGTTTCGTTACAATTCGAAAATCGATATGAGAACTCTCGTCAGCCGAAATTTCTTTTTCTAGATGCCCAGAAAACGTGGCTTTATCGTCTGGGTGGATAATGTTTAGAAGTAAGTCTGGATCATCATTAAATTCATCCACATTATAACCTGTCACCCGTTTTACCGAAGGAGATGTATAGGTGAGTCCTCTTTGCGGGTCTATCCAGTATTCCCAGTCGTAGGTAAAGTCTGCCACAGTACAGAATTTTTTTTCACGACGTCGTAACTCATCTTCAACATGTTTGCGTGCTTCGATTTCGCTTCTTAATGCAACATTTATTTTGGTAAGCTCAGCGGTACGGTGTTCTACTTGTCTCTCAAGCTCCCCATCTGTATTAACAAAATCTTCTCTTGCATCTGTATAATCCGTGAAGTCCTGTAAAGTTTGGATAGCCCCAATAATATCCCCTTGAGCATCTATTAACGGTGCTGCGGTGAAAAGTAACCACCTGGAATTTTCTCCAGAACTAGAAAAGAGTCCCATACCCTCATAAGCACCATCCTTATAAGAAGAGATACGAACTCCATCACTCCACTTTTTGCTAATTTTTTCCGTTGAGGCTCCATCCACAATGAGATCAGCAAAAACCACTTTTCCTGTAAAAGAAAAGACATTCCTGTGATTGCCTGTTCCAATCATTTCCGTAGCAGTTTTGCCGGTCAACTTCTCGCATGCTTTGTTCCAGTGGGTAATGATATGGTTTTTATCTATTACAAAAGTCGGGATCAAGCTTCTTTGAAATATTTGTGTAATCAATGACTTCCTCCCAGAACTCATTTCTGTGGTACTTTTGGAGTATTTGAGCTGCTATATCCTAACTCTAAAAATCCTCAATATCATATAAGCGCCTCCCTCTACTAAATGCCACCAATATCTTTAGTTTGTTGTCGGTTGCAAGAGAGACCATTGTACATCGCAGTATGAATTCTGATCTGCAAAAAATTGTAACTCCAATATGGAAAATTTATTAGTTGCAGGTAGAAGACACAAGTGCCCGAACACCATAATCATGTAAAAACATGTAATAATTCATTTTTATTTAGAACCCTGTTGCTGGCATAGTTTCTGCTCTATATACGACCAAGAGACTAATAATGTAATGTGCTAGGAGCTTGTCTGAGAATAGGCATTTTGTTCATAATCGAGAAATTCCTAAAAAATAAGCACAGCCATATATTTGATATTGCGAGCATTATTTTTTGGGAATTCCGAAGAATTTGGGCGAAAGGGCATTCTCGGACAGCCTCCTAGGGAAAATATCCACTCACCCCAAAAGGGTTCTTCTGATGCTTACAGAAATGAAAATGCTCCTTGTGGACGGTGATGAAGGGATCAGAAAAGCGTTGGTTTTATTTTTTGAGACCCGTAATTGCCAACTACACACGGTTGAAAATGCGACCCAGGCCTTGAGTGCAATAGGAAACAACCTATATGACATCATTATTTGTGAACAATTATTACCGGATATGAATGGTTTGACTTTTTTCGAGAACCTTAAAAACACGAATGATAGAGCTATAAAATTTTTAATAACATCCTATGGATACAATCCAACACGTGAGGAGTTACACGCCACAGGCATCGATCACCTGCTCAGCAAACCTTTTTCAGGGGAAGAGATAGAAGAAACAATAATCAGGTTTATTCATTCTAAAGATGTCGCGACGGAAACAACATATGTTGAAACAGATAATCCCAGCGAGCCTATCAACAATCAACGTTGAGGCGATAGATGTCGGCGGACAATAAAGTTTGACCAGAATCCGATGTTTTTAGGATCATTTCAAGACGTATTTTCCTTATTTTTTTGACCTTTTCAGACAATCTATTACGGTATAGCCTTCTTCTTTATGACAATAAAGTTTGACCAAAAATTGTATTCGTGAGAAATCTTGATGCGGATACTGTGAATAGGTTTTATCAGTTGTTGCGACTAGACTAAATCTCAAAAGTAAGTCAGAGCACAAGACCCTGTCCCACTCATTTTGATCAGATTAATCTCTCGCAATTATTGATAAAACCCTTAGAACTGAAGTGCGGAGCATCTGGGCGTTTTAAATTTTCTTCTATGGGGATTTAATGAATGTCTGAGAGGGGGCGATAGTTTGTAAAACACTTGTATTTCGAAGAGAAAATAACTCAAAGAAACTAAGTTTTTCGGTAATTTGATAAATTTTGGCAAAATATTCAATTTTTTATTTTTGAGCCGTTAAACAGATTAATTTCGGAGCTGTATTTGCCAGAAATAGGCGCACCTCTCCTGTGTAATATAAAATTCGATTTTTCGTAAAGCCTTAAGTTATCAACAAAGCAACAGTCAGGATGTGTCCCGTAATAGATTTGGTAATTCCTCTATGTAAACCATTTTCCCTATACCACACTCTGGACAGAGAGACGAATCAACTCCTGTCAATCGCATCATCATCTCTTGTACAGTCTCTGACAATTTTACAGCAATTTTTGCCTCTGAATTTATCAATAACCGAAGCAAAGGAATACTCACCTTTTTATTTGCATGGCCAAGAAACCCATAGTAACGGATTTTCATAAAGCCACGTGGCAAGATGTGCAGAAGATAACGCCGAATGAACTCTGTTGCCTTGAGAGTAAGAGCTTTGACTTTATTTTCATCACTGCGATCACGATAATTGAAAGAGACTTCACCACCTTCGATAGATACAATCCGATTATTTGTTATCGCCACTCTGTGTGTGTAGCGGCCGAGATATTCGAGGACATGCTCCGGTCCCCC
>JBLHNU010000035.1:0-54492 GCA_047622095.1 Desulforhopalus sp. | reverse complement strand
CATCTTCTCGGCAAGCTCAACGGCATCACCCAACATCTTAGGTTTGCAATGATATGTAGTTATTCTCGCATACATGACTTCCTCCAGTTGCATTGATGAGATGGCTCGCATCTCATTATAATAGTGGCTTTTCAAGTAAACCTCGACAACCAAAAAAGAAAGATGTTTCCATGGTAGACCTATGTACCAGATCTCCCCTTATATTATTTCATAACACCCAATCGATTAACATCAAGTGCCACACTGTAGTAGTGTTTAGTAAGATATTGATACAAAACCTAATATTTTATGATGTGGGAAAAATACTGATAGATTGGGAACACAGGCATTCTTTTCTTCACGCTGGTTCCACATGTGAGAGGAGGACAAAACCAGTCACCTCCTGTGTGTTATATCTCTATCATCCCAACTTTTATCTTTATAGCCACCACATACTGACCTCCACCATAATACAGGCGGCAACCAACCACCTGCATACAGTGGTGGTAGTGATACAGTTATGAAAGAGGGGAAGGTTATCAGGGGTGAAGCGTGAACATCAAGCGTGGAGGCAATGTGGAGCAGGATGGTTCCCGAAAATGTGTAGATCGGTATTAACTAGTGTGTACGATGGGCCGTGTAGGGGGCGGAGGCCTATACCCTTCCCTACTGTGCTGCCAAAACTCTTAATGATCTACTACTTAGAATCTTTTGATCCTCGGCCGCTATCTCACGATTTTGTAGAACCCGTGTACGAAATACTCATTATCATAGCGGCAGCATTTCCCAGCCACATATAATATATATTTTCCTCTGACTGGCCTCTGACTAGACAAAAAGACAAGAAAAAAGCCCCTACAGTTGAAAGACTGTAAGGGCTTAGTATCTTTATCCAAAACGAATGGTGCCGGGACCAGGAATCGAACCAGGGACACACGGATTTTCAGTCCGTTGCTCTACCGACTGAGCTATCCCGGCGCCTCATCGTTTGGAGACGTCTATTTACCCAAATTGACGCAGAGTGTCAACACATTTTCTGTATTTATTTTCACTTTATTACTTTTTCTAGTTTATTTGTCATTATGAATGGACAAACCGCCCAAATCAAGATCAAAATTGAGATCTCCATCCATGTCCATGGAAGAAGAATCATCTCCTGTAGCCCCGCCATCTTCAGATAAAGCTTCTGAAAAATCAATATCATCTAGAGCTAGTACTGTTTCCTGAGCAGGCTCTGCTGAAACAGGTTCACCAGGATCAATATCATCCAGGGCAAGATCAAAATTTAGGTCATCTAAGTCAAGATCAACTGGTCCTGTATCAAGATTAAGATCAAGGTCAAGATCAAAGTCATCAGTGGCATCATCTTCTGCTGCCAATTCCGGTGGATCTAAATCAGACATATCATTCAGTTCTTCAGGTACTGATATTTCGAACAAATCAGCATCAGTATCACCACTGGAATCATCGTCAGCAGAGAGAAAAGCTGCTTCAGGATCTGAGACCTCTTCAAACTGGCTGAGATCTACTTCTATCTCACCTTCTGGGACGTCATCGTCCTCAAAAGGAGATATAGTCACTTCCTCTTCAAGGCCGTTTTCTTCAAAGCTGTCGGACATGATTTCAATTTCCCCAGCATCATCACTTGAGAAATCGACATCACTTTCAAAATACTCGGACTCTTCTTCTGCGAAGTCAGAACCAATAGATGAGAACTCATCAGAGTAATCCTTTTTATTTTCTTTTGTTTCCTTGGGCTCACTACGAAACTTTAGAAAACTTGGAGCAGGAACTTTAAGAACAGATCCTTGCAGTACCTCAGATGTAGACTTGATATTTTTTTTACATTTCAAACATTCATCAACAAGATCGAAGGAAATGTATCCACATTTTGGACAACGCATGGCGTAAGACCTCTTTATTACGAAGAATTAGACTTAGGTAAAACAATACATGTTACTCTACTCACAGGCTAGTATCGCATATATGAGAGTAACTAATCAAGTTTTTTCTAGCTAGGCAAAAGGCTTAAACACGTGTATCAACATGAAGTTTCTAACCTCAACACACTAAAAAGACCAGTCCATCCCTATATCACAGGATAATGCCGAGTGGGTAAGAGCACCTATAGAAATAATATCTACACCCGAATTGGCAATCGCTGCAACTGAGCCCAAATTCACGCCACCTGAGGCTTCTACTAATGCTCTACCCTCAATCATCCCTACAGCCTCTTTCATTACCTCAACGCTCATATTATCGAGCATAATGATATCGACATCACATTCAAGACATTCCTTCACCTGTTCTAAAGTGTCTGTTTCTACTTCTATTCGAATAGTGTGTGGAATATCATTGCGTACCCTCTTGACTGCTTGGGTAATTGAACCACAGGCTGCAATGTGATTATCTTTGATCATCACTCCATCAGTGAGATTAAATCGATGATTTGACCCACCTCCAACGCGAACTGCATATTTCTCAAGAATCCGAAGGCCGGGAGTCGTTTTTCTGGTATCAGTTATCCTGACGTTAGTATCCTTTACCTTTTCGACGTATTCTTTTGTAAGAGTAGCAATCCCACACAAGCGCTGTACAAGATTTAAAGCCACCCTTTCGGCCTTAAGCATATCAACAACAGATCCACTTACAGAAAGAAGAACCATACCTTTTTCTGCTACAGTGCCATCTGCAACGGCTCCTGCTGTGACAATAGATGGGTTTTGTACCTTAAACACCTCAGTTGCAACACTTTCCATTCCGGCAACAACAAATCTGTCGCGTGCTACCAGCTTGGCTGTTCCTGCTTCACCCTGAAAAAATATTGACTCACTGGTCAGATCTCCACGACCAACATCCTCACGCAGAAAACCACGAATCATCTCGTGCAATACATTTTTATCCATTCTTGGTTCCTATGCCATTTTTTTCAAATGCTCTTTTGCTTCTACAATTTTTGCCATCTTGGCATCCAGAGCCGCTTTTTCTTGCTGTACCTTTTCAACAACAGCATCAGGCGCATTGGCAAGAAATTTTTCATTAGAAAGCTTTCCTGTCACCTGCTTATATTTACCTTCTATTTTTTTCTCTTCTCTTGCAAGTTTATCCAGTTCAGCCTGAACATCGACAAGTCCTTTCAAAGGCACAAAGATCTCTATATCATTATAAATATATGTTGCCGCATCATCAGGCTTTGCAGCA
Organism: Desulforhopalus sp.; assembly: GCA_047622095.1. GTDB lineage: Bacteria > Desulfobacterota > Desulfobulbia > Desulfobulbales > Desulfocapsaceae > Desulforhopalus_A. Next base: position 51,312 of record JBLHNU010000035.1, on the reverse strand, counting down.
TCCACACTTACGCTGAAACTACTCAGTCTGGTTATATCAGAGATAGCTGCTTCATGGGACTGCAACAACTCGACTCTTGCCTGATCACTACAACGAATAAGGGCGACAATTTTAGTTGAAGGATGAACATCTGCTTCAGAACGAATATTTCTGATTCCAGTGATAATGCCCATGACAAGCTCCATCTCTGTATCAACCTTCTCATTCTCCCAACTTGGTTGCAATTCAGGGAAAGAACTGGTTACAAGCAATTCTCTGTCACCAGGCAAAACAGACCAGATCTCCTCGGATACAAATGGAGTTATTGGGTGAATCAGTTTCAGAATGGTCTCAAGAACAACTAAGAGTGTCCCTTGTGCCTGTTTTTTGGCCACAGCGTTGTCACTGAAGAGATCGGCTTTAATCCACTCAAGGTACCAATCACAGAATTCATGCCAGATAAATTGATAGTTGGCAGAAGCCACATCATTAAACCTGTATTCATCCAGAGCCGAGCGCACATCTTGTATAGTCGCAGCAGTTCTACTGAGAATCCATTGATGTACCAGAGGAAGTTCTTTTGGGTCATCAACCACTGATTTTACGGAATCATCACAATCACCCACATGCATGAGTGCAAATCTTGCTGCATTCCAGATTTTGTTAATAAAATGTCGGTACCCTTCAATCCTGTCTTCATCGAGCTTAATCTCTCTTCCCTGAGCAGCAAAAGCTGTGAGGGTAAATCGCATCGCATCCGTACCGTACTCTTTCATCACAACGAGTGGATCAATGACGTTGCCAGTAGACTTGGACATTTTCTTTCCATGCTTATCACGAACAAGAGCATGTAAATACACATCTTTAAAAGGTACTTCATCCATGATATGCAAGCCCATCATCATCATTCGGGCGACCCAGAAGAACAGGATATCAAAACTTGTAATGAGTACAGAAGTTGGGTAGAAGGTTTCCAGTTCTTTTGTCTGTTCAGGCCAACCCATGGTTGAAAACGGCCAGAGAGCAGATGAAAACCAGGTATCAAGGACATCAGTTTCCTGGGTCAGTTTGGTCGAAGAACATTTGGAGCAACAAGCAGGTGCTGCTGTCTCCACCATGAGTTCGCCACAATCATCACAGGTCCAGGCTGGGATACGATGTCCCCACCATATCTGCCGGGAGATACACCAGTCACGGATGTTATCCATCCAGCTATAGAAGCTGTTGTACCAGTTTTTTGGATAAATATTTATACGTCCATCTTTTACTGCATCAACAGCTTTTGCGGCGAGCGGTTTAACAGAAACAAACCATTGCAATGAGGTTGTAGGCTCACTCACTGTTTTACAGCGATAACAATGTCCTACAGCATGATCATACTCTTCGACTTCTTCTAAGAAACCGAGGCGATCCAGATCTTCTACAATTTTCTTTCTGCATTCAAACCGCTCAAGTCCACAGTATTCTCCAGCAGCTTCATTCATAAAGCCCTTTTCATCCATTACCTTTAGACGAGGCAGGGAGTGACGCAGTCCAATTTCATAATCGTCCCGGTCATGGGATGGTGTGACCTTGAGTGCACCTGTACCAAATTCTCTGTCAACGTGGTCATCAAACACTACGGGCAATATGCGATCAGTAAGAGGAAGTTTGATACCAATTTCGGCCAAATGCTGATAACGCTCATCTTTTGGATGTACCGCAACACCGGTATCTCCAAGCATCGTCTCAGGCCTTGTGGTTGCAACAACAACATGACCTGAACCATCCGCATAAGGATAACGAACATGGTACAGTTTACCCTTTGTATCCTCATGCTCAACTTCATCATCGGCAAGAGCAGTTTGGCAACGAGGGCACCAATTTACAATATAATCGCCTTTATAAATGAGATCTTCTTTATAGAGACGAACAAAGACTTCTTTTACAGCATCAGAGAGTCCTTCATCCATGGTAAATCGCTCACGCTCCCAATCACAGGATGCTCCAAGCTTTTTCAGTTGATGGATAATGGTGCCGCCCTTTTCTTTTCTCCACTCCCAAACCTTTTCAACAAACGCTTCTCGCCCCAGATCATCTCGGGTCTTCCCTTCAGTGGCCAGTTGTCGTTCAACAACATTCTGGGTCGCAATACCTGCATGATCGGTCCCCGGAACCCAGACGGTATTGTCTCCACACATTCTTCTATACCTGGTAAGTATGTCCTGAAGAGTGTTATTGAGAGCATGTCCAACATGGAGAACCCCTGTCACATTGGGGGGAGGGATCACTATTGAATGCGCAGGTTTACCCTCTTCCATTTTTGCAGCAAAACTGCCATTTTTCTGCCATTGGTCGAGCCATTTTTCCTCAACAGCTGCAAACTCATATCCCTTACTCAATATTTTTTCGTCTTTTATAGTCATAATTTACTGATCTGTAGTATTGATTTAAATATCCCACCTAAATTTTGCATATGCAAAATAAGAAAAAAACATATCATGAGTATTGTTTTTTTATATTTGCACCCTTCGTGACTTGCAATTCCACCGTATCTGCTCTGTTACCGGAGCCTTGGAGTATATTTATATGTCAGCAGTTCCGGTGCCTCGCATATTCGGTAGGTAACGCAGACTCCGAACTTGCCAGTTGCAAAATTTCAGTCCCACGCCTTCGGCGCACCGTTTCTGAAATTACCTATTAGCCTGCGAGAATTCAATAGTTATCGCCTATGGTGAATAAAAAGCATCACTTTTATGATAAAATATCTTAGAGTTTTTATTTCTATCTGTTTTATATTGAGATATCACCTCAATCTCACACCGACTTGACTCTTGACAGAAGGGAGAGAACAATTGTACATTTCCACATAGAAACAACCATATCCTAAAATTAACGAAGGCCATTTATAAAAAACCGCCCGCAAAGAGATCCACCAAGAAGAGTATCACCTTGAAAACCTGCTCCAGACAAAGACCCACTTCAAAACGTAAAGACTATCTTTCAGCCACCTTACTGATTATATGCCTCATTACAATTGCTATGCCTGTTTGGGGTATCGAAATTATAGCATTTGGTGATTCAATCACTTCAGGAACCGGAAGCACTTCAGGAGGCTACCCTTCACGCTTGCAACAGATAGTTGAGTCGACAGGCAAACCCTGCACAATCTATAACCTTGGGATTCCGGGAGAAAGGACATACCAGGGAGTGGAACGAATTGATGTAGTGCTCAATGCCATTCCAGCTGACATGATACTCATTATGGAAGGTACGAATGACATTCGTAGCCACCACCCTTGGCAAACAACAAAGCTCAACCTTCAACTCATGATTGATAAGGCAAAAGCAAAAGGTGTTATTCCAATTCTGTCAACACTTACGCCAAGTGATCAAGCTAATTCAGAAGTGCTCATCCCCAACAGATACAACCCAATGATAAAGGAACTCGCTGAACAAAATAAGATTCCTCTTGTCGATCAATACTCAGCCATCGAGACGTCCTGGCCGTCTCTCAATAACGATGGAATCCATCCCAATGACAATGGATATCTCTATCTCGCAGAAACCTGGAACGATTCCATTGATAAAATGATTTCGTCAAAGGGAGAATTTATAAGTCCAAACCACTTCAATCTACAATTTGCCTTAGCTGTTATATTTGCTGGAATTTTCGTGTGTTTTGTTCTTCGTAAAAAAGTTACAATACGTATTCCATCATCCATTATGAGAGGGATCCGCCGAAAAAAAATCTAACGTCTATCTCACACTCCAGGGCTCTGGCAAAAACACATGTTGATAAACTGACAGTGCATACCGATCAGTCATACCAGCAATATAATCACATACACTGCGATGGGCCTCCTGTTCATTCCCCCAACCGTCACCCCACACACCATCAACCCATTCTCCATCTCGAATCCGCACTATACCATTCTCCAAAAAATAGTTATAGAGGTCACGGATAATTCTTTGAGCCTTGGTGAATTCATTGTGAACTTTATAATAGGTGTACACTTTGTCGTAGAGAAATGATCTAAGGTTACTTATTGCCTCCAGCATTTCGTCACTGATATGTAAATTACCGTCGTCTGAAGCAAGTGTCTCAACAATGAGATCTCGAACCATCGTACCAATACGCATCGAATGTCTCTCACCCACCACTTTATTAATTGCTTGAGGCAGATCTGATTCTTTTAGAATTCCGGCCCTTACAGCATCATCGAGATCGTGATTCACGTAGGCAATAATATCAGCCAAACGTACAACCTGCCCCTCTAGGGTTACCGCGATTTCAGTTTTATCGTTTGGTAAAATATCGGCCCGTCCTTTAGAGTGCCGAACGATACCGTTTCGCACTTCAAAGGAAAGGTTAAGTCCCTTCCCATTATTTTCTAAAAAATCAACTACCCGTAAGCTATGAACATAGTGTCGAAATCCAGTAGGATGCAGTTCATTCAACGTCGCCTCACCCGCATGTCCAAAAGGTGTATGGCCAAGATCATGTCCCAGTGCAATAGCCTCAGTCAGCGGTTCATTAAGACAAAGTGCAGAGGCTATGGTTCTGGCTATCTGAGAAACTTCCAACACATGGGTTAGACGAGTTCTATAATGATCCCCAGTAGGCGCTAAAAACACCTGAGTTTTATGTTTGAGGCGTCTGAAAGTTTTTGAATGAGTAATACGATCACGATCTCGCTGAAATGGGAGACGAATATCCCCCACGTCTTCAGCCTCCTCAACCTGCCTTCCTGATGAATTTTTATTAAGGGCAGCAAAAGGCGAAAGTATTTTCTCTTCTCTTACCTCTAACTGATACTTTATCGACGTTCCTATAACCGGTACAAATGACATTTTTTCCTAATGGCTGTATAGTATCGACCTGTAATATTTAACGATATTTTATAAATTTCCCTTTCACTATTCTTACTTAAACCACGCCTCGTTTATGATTTCAACTACTTACCTGCGTTAGCTTAAAGATTTCCATATCACATCGTACTAAACGGGAGGTATACATTAAGGAGCAACTGCCTTTACCCCGTAATATTAGCTCCTTACACTAAAGCACACCATTCATTATATTCCTATGCAATGAAACAAGCAGACAACGTCAGACCAACGCACCAGTGTCCACATTTGTAGGAGGCAGACTCCAAAACGCCACTCAAAAAAGGATTCCGACAAATAATGAAAAACAAATTTAAGCTAAAACGGGCGATACTCCTTATCATCATAGCTCTTCTCTTCGTTGTTGCTGATAATTATCAAAAGAGACACTCCACTGTCCCCACTTCAATAACAGACAACACATCCGTTGAACAAGCATTCCTCAAAAAGCAGGAGTCAGTTCAAGTGTCAGGCCACGGGACAGTGGTAAAACTGCTACCAGATGATCTGAAGGGTTCAAGACATCAAAAATTTATTCTTAAAATCTCTCAAGATCTCACGATACTCATCGCCCATAACATTGATTTGGCTCCTAAAATAGAAACGCTAAAGAAGGGAGATCAGATTTCGTTTGCTGGTGAATACGAATATAACAACAGAGGAGGAGTTGTCCACTGGACCCACCATGACCCAGGTAAACGTCACCAGGATGGTTGGTTAAAACACAACGGCAAGACATACAAATAGACGCTTTTCTCCAAAACTCACTTGTGATTTTACTATTGTGCACTAAGAATAAAGAACTTTGACATTTTTCTCTCTCACCTGCTTGACAATGATCGAAACAGGAAGAACTACTATCTCCTAAGTGTAGTGAAATTAAGAACCGTTTAATATATATAACAGGAGATTTACATGGCTAAGATTACCCTTAAAGGCAATGAGATTGATACTGTAGGATCACTTCCTGAAGTGGGCAGCAAGGCCCCAGAGTTCACTGCTGTGGGAACTGATTTATCGGAAGTAAACCTGAGCAATTATACTGGGAAATTAGTTGTTCTCAACATTTTCCCATCAATTGACACTGGAGTATGTGCTGCCTCAACAAGACGATTTAACAGTGAAGCAGGAAAAACTGACAACACCGTTGTCTTGTGTGTTTCTGCTGACCTCCCTTTTGCTCACGGCAGATTCTGTGAAGCTGAAGGTCTAAAAGATGTTGTTCCGGTATCCGTTTTCAGATCAGCCGAATTCGGCACATCTTATGGACAAACAATCACCACCGGTCCCCTCGCTGGTCTTTTAGCACGAGCTGTTGTTGTTATAGACGAGAAAGGAAATATCAAATACGTGGAACAAGTTCCAGAGATTACTCAAGAACCAGATTACGACAGCGCTCTTAAGGCAATTGGTTAATAATGAGTGAAAGCCTAAAGTGGGATCAGCGTTATAGTGAACCAGGGTATGCATATGGCACTGATCCCAATGATTTTTTAAAAGCATCCTTAGAATATTTACCAGCAAACGGCTCAGTTCTGTGTCTCGCTGAAGGTGAAGGAAGAAACAGTGTTTTTCTTGCTCGACGTGGATTTAAAGTAACAGCTGTTGACTCTTCTCCGGTTGCCATGGACAAGACTCAGGCACTGGCCCAAAAGCATGGAGTCCAGGTCACCTCAATTGTGGCTGATCTTGCAGAGTTCACCCTGGAGCCCAATCAATATGATGGTATCATATCGATTTTTTGTCACCTGCCGATACCTATTAGAAAAATAGTACATAGTTTCATTCCGAAAAGTTTGAGAAATGATGGTATATTCCTGTTAGAAGGGTACACCCCAAAACAATTAGAGCATAGCACCGGTGGTCCGCCTATTAAAGAACTGCTCATGCAGTTACACGTTTTACAGGAAGAACTCTCCGGCCTTGAAACCATCCATGGCATTGAGCTTGAAAGAGAAATCCATGAGGGAAAACTACATAACGGTCTTGGTGCAGTTGTTCAATATATAGGCAAGAAAAGTAAGTAAAACATCATCTCTTAGAAGCGTTAAATTCTATGTCATTTTTTTACTGCTATCATCAGGCACCTATTGGGAAACTTCTCCTAATTGGTCACAAAACGGCGCTCACACAAATTTCATTTCCTGAAACATGGAAAGAAAAGGACATCGCCGATTGCATACTGGATAAATCCAATTTTACCCACGTTACGACTCAGTTGGATGAATATTTCAGTGGGAAACGACAACAGTTCACTGTCCCACTTGACCTCATAGGCACTCCATTTCAAAAACAAGTATGGCGACAACTTTCTAGTATCCCATATGGAACAACTACCAACTATGGTGAAGTTGCCAAAAGTATTAATAACCCTAAAGGCTGCCGTGCTGTAGGAATGGCAAATGGTAAAAATCCAATCCCCATCATCATCCCCTGCCACCGAGTCATTGGAAAAAATGGCACCCTTACCGGATTTGGCGGAGGGCTTGATATCAAACAACAATTATTAAATCTCGAGTGCAAGGTTCTCCACAGTTAACAACGAGAAGAACAACACTCCACTCTGCTCCCATTTTCAGTCGACAGCTTCACGTTTCCTGATGAGACCAGTCACCCCAAACAACGTCTTGTACCTATCGCACTTTATAGAGTACTCTTTTCTCCCAAAGTAAAATTTCATAATAAAATCGTTGCAGGAGATAAAAAAGGTTCTTCCAGACTAAACGCACTTGAGAGCAGCTTGCAAAGCTATACGTCAGTCAGATATGGGATTTGCTTATCCTCGGCTCACTTGCACCAAGAATCTTTGCCCATATGTTTTCGACCTTATCAGATACATGATCATGAGTATCACTTCTTTGCATCAACAGGAATTTCTCTCCAGCCACCCGTTCCTGTGAATTCTCTTGCCGTAAAGCACCAGATCAAAACCTTTTTCCCAGCAAAATAGTCTGGATTTTTTTTCGACCGTTGATACAGTTTAATTCTGGCGGGGGTAACTCCTGACCCTCGAACCCCTAGTAGATCTAATGGAAAACCTAAACTAGCTGATAAATGATCAAAGAGCCCTGCTCCTTTTGCATGGAGATCCCCACCAACACTAAAAACCAGAGTATGACTGTCACCCATGAGAATTACGGGGCTTTTATCGTCACTTTTTATCTGTGATCCATCTTCTTTGGAACTAACCAGGGACAGCAAAATATCTTCTTGTTTTTCCAATCCCAGCATCTGACTCAGATCGCCTGTAATTGAAACATGCTGATCTTTAACAGCATATTCTTTTTTAGAAACAGCTTCATACCATGGTTCACTTTTGATTTCTTTTGCAGCCTCCTGAACAAAAAGGCCAAGACCAGAACCAGAAAAGTGGGTATCTGTTTTACAATATACATTTTTCTCTGCAGCTTTCTTGGTCAGTTGCGGTAAAAGGTCTATAACTTTTACACCATTGCTCCTGAGTTGCTCATAGAAGTCAGTGTATATCGCCCTTTCGTTTTCAACATCCCCAGGCACAACACCTTCAACAAGTTTACCTGGGTAGACAAGGCCTTTAGGTGGAACGGGCATGAGATATAATGTGATCCCTTTATTAGCCAGTGCCTTGTTGTAGCTGATAATTGCAGGTATTGGATCAGCGTATTCCTTTTTCTTTGCTCGTGATACGCGAGCAGCATCTTTCCCCCAAAATTGACCTCCACTCATATGTAGCAACTCATCTTTTAGAAAGAGCCAGCCATCAACACCAACTACTGCACTTTTATCTCCGTTTGCCGCTACCAGATCTTTACACATTTCACGCAAGGTTGGTGCCCCAAAAAGCACTGTAGTGCTGAACACAATCAACAATGTTATAATTATACTAGTTCTTTTCATCATGATTCAAAATTCCCCAGTTAGGTAGTTCAAGTTCCATCATTTCATCGTCAAGCGGACTTCGTCGATAACTCCCATAATCAGCCTCGACATCTTCCCACGCAGTAAGCGTAATCGCAATTTGATCCCCAGGACGAACGTTTGCAAGATCCGTCAGCTCATTATCCTGCATACCAAAACCATACACCAAAGCTTGCTCACCTGCCAAACCACCACTTTTCCCTTGGATGTCGACAAGATGCAAAGTGAGGATATTATCCCGATAAGGTACAGAGCCTGGTCGGGCGGATTTAGAAACAGCGGCAACAACCGCCTGAGCATCTACCTCTTGCCCAGATTTACCGACCCAGAAACCACTTTCAATGGGGTTACCAAGACTGAGATCAATCAATTTCCAATCACCATGGGTCAGCTCCCGCTCTGTAAACTCCCAAATTACTATTTTTTTCCCAGCAAGTCGATCCCGACCTCTGGCTAGCTCAAGGCTCAACATCTCACGGGTCACAAAGGCTCCGCTATCATTTCTGGAAAGCAGATCAAGTGGTTGTTGTAAATGATAGCTCAGATGTTCCGCAAAACCACTACTACGTCCCCACCCTAATCCAATCGTCGAATAGATATTTGTAAAAGAATCACCCAAAAGAAGTATTTCAGAATCAGTCTCTGGTTGCCATAACTCATTATCGCCATTCACCACCTGCTCTATGGTGACTGATTGTAGAAAAGGTTCACTTGAATCGGGCAACGTTAACATCTTGCCCACATCACCTTCAGCTTCGATTTTCTGTTCTTGCAAAACAAAGTTTGTTGTTGAACCGAGATCTGGTAAATCTGAGAGGATCTGACCAGCGAGTTTTTTTGCAACGAGATCCATTGCCCCGGGAAGCCAATGGGTGTCCGTCGTCAAAAAAGCTGTACCATGTTTTTGAGCATAATCGTAAAGCAAAGAACGGCTATCGAAAACAGTGACACCAGACTCTTCCAGCCTTTGTAAAAATTGAGTCCAATCATGATTAACCGGAGGACCAGTAAATATATCCCTTGAGATCTTCTCTGGATGTACAGAAGCTTTTACCGGTACCGGCAATAGAACTAGTGTAATTCCACGTTTATCCAGCTGCCGATTAAAATCAACAATCGCCTTTACGGGATCAGGCTGCACAGGTTTTTCCCAAAGTTCGAGCGCCTCAATACGTAGTTGTAACTGTTTTTTATCTAAAAAAGGTTGACCAGATAATGAATCAATTCCAGGACGATAAAACAGCCACCCATCTTCGCCAACTACCGCCTTCTCATTACCCTGCTTAAGAAATTTGAGAAAAAATGATTGAAGAGGTGGTAAGAATAAGGACCTGAGAAAACTGTCTTCCTCAAGAGAAGTCTCTAACTCGTCAAGATTTTCTAAAAGAAGAATGTTCTTTCTTTTGATATTCGAAAAGAGGGAAAGTCCTTCTAGCCCATTTGAGGAGATTTCCCAAAGGGTAGAACCATTATCGTTCACCTTACCCTCTATCTGATATTGAGCAATGGGAACTAGAAACACAGCTAGGAGAAAAAAACATGAAAGTAACCACGACATCAGCCTTGATATGGCTGTTGCCCCAATCTCAATATTTGCAATAGCTTCTCTACTTAATCTTTTACCGGACATACTCTTAACCCGAATTAATCGGAACTTTTAAAAATTAAAATAGATAAATGGGTTGTAAGACTGCATGCTCAATACAGCGACTGAAAGTACAAATACCAACATGACGACCAGCACCTTTCCCACCGAAAGACACTTCGTATAGTCCCAGGTCTGAGGCATCTTCCACACAACGATTGCTGCAATTAGCATGGCTATCAAGTAATAGGGTGAGTAAAGCATACCACTCAAAAGCATCGCCGACTCAGGAACATCCACAAGACCAAACATCGACCCAAGGTAAGAAAGAGCCAGGGTAAACGTGTCTGCCCTGAAAAACACCCAAGCAATAAGCACAAAGACAAAGGTTACTGCAACGCGTAACGCCTTAGGCAAACCGTAGTAAAAGGGTTTTCTCCCAAGCAGCCTTTCTGATCCCAAGAGAACACCATGGATCGCGCCCCAAACAACAAAATTCCAAGACGCTCCATGCCACAATCCTCCCAGCAGCATGACAATTGCCAGATTAATTGCTGTCCTTACGCCACTTTTCCTGTTCCCTCCAAGGGGAATATAGAGATATTCTCTTAACCATGTGGAAAGTGAGATATGCCAACGTCGCCAAAACTCTGTTATTGACGCGGAAGTGTAGGGAGAATCAAAGTTTTTAGCAAAAACAAAACCAAACATCAAACCTAAGCCAATTGCCATATCAGAATAACCACTGAAATCAAAATAGATCTGAAAACTATAGGCAACAATTCCATACCAGCTATCGAGAACACTAAGATTGCCAGAGGCAAACGTCATATCAGCAATTTTTCCACATGAGTTGGCAAGAAGAACCTTTTTAGCCATCCCAAAGGAAAAGAAAGCAACTCCCCGTGAAAACTTCTCAATCGAGTGGACACGACAGGCTAACTGATCAGCCACTTCCTGAAAACGAATAATTGGTCCCGCCACAAGCTGGGGAAACATGGAAACGAAGCAGGCGAAATCGAGGAAATTTGTAATATGCTTTCCATCACGGCGATACACATCGATGGTATAACTCATGGATTGAAATGTATAAAAACTTATGCCAAGGGGAAGGAGAAACTTCAGCACATGTACAGGTTCAGCTCCGTCAATTCCAAGTAATCCAAAGAGTTGATTATAACTCTCCAGTGCAAATCCTGTGTATTTAAAAAAGCCTAGCAGTGAAAGATTTGCTGCAATAGAAACAAACAATGCGATTTTTCGACGCCGCTGCTGTTCGTCTGGCGTAACTCCAATAACAAGTCCACAACAATAGTCCACTGCTGTTGAAAAAAACATCAGAAGAGTGAAGAGTGGATTTGACCAACCGTAAAATATGTAACTTATTGCGGTCAAAACAACATTCTTCCCTCGCTTTGGCATGCTGTAGTACAACAACAAACTCAACGGCAGGAAATAGAATAAGAAAATATGTGATGAAAAAACCATAATTACAGCAATGAACGTAAAGGTTACACAAAACGATGAGTATGAACAAAAAGCGATTTATGGCAATACAAGCTAAATCTTGCAACTGGCAAGTTCGGAGTCTGCGCTACCTACCGGATATGCGAGGCATCGAAACTGCAGACGTATACCTATACTTCAAGGCTTCGATAACAATGTAGATTCGGTGGAATTGCCAGTCCCGAAGGGTAGCAAATATGAGAAAATAATATTCATGGAATGTTATTTCTAAAATAAGCCCCATGAAAAAAATATATTGTTTTGCAATGATAAATTATTTTCTTATTTTGCGTACGCAAGATTTAGGTACAAACTAATTAAGTCGATAGTACATATCAAGATCCGGTTCAAAAATGTCCATCAGCTGCCTTTCACCTTCGAGTTCTGGGTGATCATCGAATTTTTCCAGAATAAGCCGTTCAACACCACCAGTGCCCTCATAGGTTTTAACAATGTTTCTGTCTAAAACAGCCCACTCAGCAACCAGAATTTTTTCGTCATCATACTGTCCGTCTACAACTTTTTGGACCTGATAACTGTTGACCACCAAGGCTCTTCGATAGGCACCGATACTATCAGGTGCCGGAATCTCAGTGGTTTCCTGAATCGCAGCATCTATCTCAAGAGTACCAACAGATTTCATTTGACTGTTTTTATTAAAACAATACTTACTATTCTGCTGTAGTTCATCGCTCATTACAGGTTGGTTGTAGATTGCAACATGGGCAATGGAGCCGCTCCACATCCCCTCTTTATCACCCAACACCATTTCAGATATTAAGGCCTCTGAAAAAATAACGCTTATATCCTTTCCCCCGACACTTTTTCCGTTTTTAAACAGTTCAACCTCACCGTCACCTATTGTGAGAGCAAGATGCACGGGGCTCCCTTCACTAAAAAAGTCATCCCAGACTAAACGTTGAGCACTCTGTTTAGTCAGACTATTTTCAATGACAAGACTATCCCCACTCTGCACCAGAGATAGCTTCTTGGCATTTGTTGAGTTGAGAGAAAAAAAGGAGGCTTGCTGCTCTTTATCCTGTTTTACAAACAATTCAACACTCACCGTGTTTGAATCAGCCAATGCCTTTCCAATTTTAGTACCGGCATCTCCTGTTTCTCCCCATCCACCTGTAGAATGTAGAGTAAGATATCGAGAGAACAGGGCCTTGCCCCTAAGAGCCAAATTACACTGATAAAATCCAATTGGGCTATCCTCAGAAAGCTGGTTTGCAGCCTTCATATCTTCCCACACATACACAAGGTTTTCTTTACGCAGGGGCCATCCAACCGCAACAACAGGGGCGACGACTTTAGATAATGTATCTGTCAACTGCGCCTTTCCACCACCTTCGATCCAAAGATCGGGGTAAAAATCAGCGCGCTTGTTATGGGTTACTTGAATCCAATCTTCCACACTCCTAGCATTCTCATCCAAACGACCAATATAGACCTCAACCTTGTCACCACCACCTCCAATTTTATTTCCACCATCCCCTTTCTCGTATGGGCCAGTGATAACAAAATACCTGGGATGATTTGACCACCTCGGATGATATACTTCAAACCCAGCAATACCTGGAGCTTTGCTGATGTTAACTTTCCAGTTTTTTCCATTTTTCACATCGTGAATCTGTACATTTCGATGCAACCCATCAAAGATCCACAACAATTTAGAATTATCAGGGCTCAAAGAAGTCCAACACCCTCTACCATAGCGTGTGAAAGCCTCAGTCTTGGTTTGTATCACACCTCCATGCGGCCAAGGAAAAAGGCCTCCCAAGACCTCACCATCTCTGGAGAGCTGTACGTTAGACCAGGCCATATTGGTTTTGTCCCAGATCAACTCCTTTTTCTTTGGCTTATGAAGTGGAAAACGATAGAGCGGCTGAGAAGTTCCATATTTATTTTCAGGCTGCAGACCGGAGAAACAATATACCCATAGTGTTTTTCTTCTGAGCAATAAGCTCGGTTTCGGATCTTGCCAGATCGCCACAGCAACACCCGATCCAAGATCTTTAACCTTGCCTGTTTCCCAATCCAAAAGAAACATCTTACGGGACCGGCGATCGCTATATATTACATGTCCTCCATCGGGAGTAAAAATTGGTTTGAAATAATTCCCAACCCCTTTTACCAGCAATCGCTCGCCCTTCCCATCCTTAGAATCAAAGCCATAAAGCGATAATTGTTTTCCATGGGCAAAAGTATCAGAGCCCCTCCCCTGATCTTGCACCCAAACGAGACGGGCATGTTTACCGGTCCAGGCGCCAATTTCCTCTGCAACAACTGGAGAAGCAATGCTACCCACAGAAAAAATCAAGCAGCATACTGTAACAACCAAAGACATTATCTTGTTTTTCATGATCAAACTGTCAATTTTCATATTATCGAAAAAATCATTTAAAAATGGATTTTAGGTATTTTAAGAAGCCCTTGAAAAATAAAACTATATAGACCCAACATACACATAATTCCAACGAGAAGAAGTAATACCTTTCTATTAATAGCCCTAATATTATGTCCTAAACATATTGCAAACATGGGAATAACTGGGAACAAATAACGGCCTTGAGGTTGAAAATCTACTACCCAGGAATGGTGCAGAGATGCAAGAATTAACATCACAGAGACCCCACAAACTGCACCTGTAATACTAGCACCAAGTAGCCCCCCACGAGTAAAACTCGAAATAAGTATAAAGACCAGCAATGCTGACCCAAACCATTTCACTATTAAATAATATTGTTGTGGACTTATAATTGTAAAATATCCAAACACTCCAAAGCTTGACTGGAAGGTTTTTATATCCCAATGATATTTAGGAATCAGCTCACCAAAAGCTACGCCCCTATCTTTTACGGAAAGAGCCCGAGCTCTGTCTTCAGGAGGTGTACTTTTCTTATACTCGTAATGCGCATACTTTTCCTGAAGTTCAACAATTTTTCCACCTTTATTAGAACCGTTTATTGAATAATCTGCGGCCATCCTCACACCAAGAAAACTCAGTCCAAGAATAGTTATAAGAATGAGTCGTTTAAGTGCATCCTTTTTTTCCCAATAATATTCTTCGGTGAAAAACATCTTTACACCTAAAACCAGATAAAACAGACCGACAAAAGGATAATAGTTCATCTTGAGTATAAATATAGTTCCCAGAAAAACAGGCAGAACCACAAGACCAGCCAAACGCAGCAAAGCTCCACCGCCTTTAAGGTAGCGATGGAGAAGACTATTGGGATCAATCAACTGCCAACTTACGAGAAATGAGATAAAGAGCGCAAACGCATCAGATCCACAATATGAAAAAACATACCATATCTGAGAACTCACAAGATAAGGCAAAGCGGCTATACGCGCATAGAGATTCCCTGTGGTCAGGAAAAAGATCACACCAAAAAGTGCAACATTAAAGAACCTATAAGCAAAATTTTCAGGCATATCAAAAAACTGTAAAAACTTATAGGCTTTTCCGGAGAAAAAGTAATATACTTCACCAGAGTTCAGGCGGGAAATACCATAAACACTATACGTATCTTGAATAGACGGATCATCCACAACAGGTGGGAACCAATGGTCAGCATAGTAATGAGTAGCAGCAATGTGTACATACTCATCAGGATGTACGTTTTGCTTACTTACTCCAGCCATTGTGAACACAAGAAGCCAAACCCCAAACAACAATACCGGGACAATAACAAAGTTTTGGGTGAGAGGGTCAAGAGCGTACACAATGCCACATGTCAAAATAGCAATAACGAGCAAGCGAATGAACAACCAAAATTTATCGATGCCAAGAGAACGAGCTGAAACCAGAAGCTCAAGATTGGGGTCAGTTCCATTAGATTTTATCCATAGACCCTTTTCATCCACTCTTGTTGTCTCTATTTGCTGCAACGGAATGAGGTTTGAAAAACTGAGTTGATCATCAAGAATTATAGACTCATACCCCTCCTGACGTATCGCAAGACTTTTAAGCGTCACTTCACCAATTGTACAATGAGTATCCACACGAAGACGACCAACCTTAGAAATATTTGTGAGATTAAATGAATACGTATCTCTTCCGGGGTGAACCTTTACGTGTGCAACACGTCTCTCAGAATAGCCTTCACCAGCAGCAGCCCAGTAGATTGAAAATTGACCACTTTGCTTAACACTCATTTCCAGATCTACAACAGCAGTGTTCACCACAAATTGATAATATGCTGTACAAGCAACTACACAAGCGAGAAGCACCAGGAGAATTTTTTGCCCCCCCCCCCCTTCTGCCTCTTTTCCAACTGTTGAGTCTATTGCAATGTCCATATATTCCACCAATTAAAAATCTTGAGTTCTTTAAAATAATGTCCGGCGGAAACGCATTTATTATTTTTTCAAAAACACACTATAACGAAGTGTTATACCTTTGTACACTGTAACTCGTGGATTTACTGTGCGACATCTGTAACATAGCAACACTCCACTATAGTCAAAGACAGTAATTCTTTATATTCAAATTGATCTCTTGGCTTAAACGTTTATAATACAACACGTACAAACAACTCCTCTAAACATAGAATCACTATACTAAGCTACAACAAATAGTTACACATTAAACTCATTTTTGCACGGAGACGATATGAAACCGATTGGAACGATACACTCTCCCTTCACCTCGCTACAAGATATGCCTATCCAGCCAAAAGGAGCAAAAGATACAATCGGAACAATCGAAATTAACGAAGAATATCAGGAAGGCCTTCAGGATCTTGATGGTTTCAGTCACATTTATCTCCTTTATAATTTTCACGAGGCGGCAAGAACTGACCTCATCGTCACCCCATTTATGGACACAACTCCACGAGGAGTCTTTTCCACGAGGTCACCTTTACGTCCTAATCACATAGGGTTATCTATTGTTGAACTTGTTGGCGTAGAGAAAAACCTGATCAAAGTACGCGGAATAGATATACTCAACGGGACTCCACTTCTCGATGTCAAACCTTACGTAGAACACTTTGATGCGGTACAGGACAGTCGTTCTGGCTGGATGAAGGGTTCTGCTGCTGATGTGGAAAACAAACGTTCTGACAAGCGTTTCGTCGACTAAACTTGTTTTTCTTCTGGTTTTTCAAAAAATATTATCATTAGAGTTGACAGAAGAGAGAAGAAAATACAAATATATAGTTATATCAAATAATACTCACATAGCTTGTGGGTAGCACAATATATAAAAAAGAGAGAGTAAATTATGGATAATAGTAAAAACGAAAAACCTGATCCGCAACGCGTTGCAGTATTACGCTCCCTCCCTCTTGAAATAAAAGAACAAATTAGTGGCGATGAAGCGGAGGCCTTTATGTACAATAGAGAGCTTCCGGATTCACTCCTGAAAAAACTCGAAAACTATATTGAGGAAGAAAAACCTTAAAAGCTGTACCGTAAACCAACCCACATCCATGCTAAAGGAGAATTAGATGACTGAAGAAAAGCGTCCACCATGTCCAACATGCCAAGGTAAGAAAATCATCGAAGGAGTTTGTGAGACCAGTTCAGAGTGGAGTGGAACAGGAGACGATGCCGATGATATGAATTGCACTCCTGATCAAGTCTGCCCAACCTGTAACGGCAAAGGTTACGAAGAATAAATAACACCTTAACAAGGTGATTATTGCGAAAACCTTTCAGGTGTCATCCTTTATGACATATGAAAGGTTTTTTAGTGTGCGAGAAAGACCTTCGAGACACGTACCCCGGATTACAGGCCAATTTTGCCGAAATTAGAATTACATGAATAGAAAAATTACAATTTGGGTGGATGCCGATGCCTGTCCCACGGTTGCAAAAGAAATCCTCTTTCGAGCAGGTCTGCGGACACAAACACCAGTAACACTCGTTGCGAACAAACCACTTAGAACCCCACCTTCCACTCTTATCACCGCTATACTCGTTCCAGCGGGCCAAGATGTGGCTGATCATTATATAGCCGAACACCTGCAACCCAACGACCTCGTTATCACAGCCGATATACCACTGGCAGCAGAAGTTGTTGAAAAAAATTGTCACGCATTAAATCCACGAGGCCAACTCTACACTAAAGAAAACATAGCTGACAAACTTAGCATGCGTGATTTCATGGACACCCTCAGAGCAGACGGGGTTGACACGGGCGGGCCGCCTCCACTCAACAAAAAAGACCAGCAAACCTTTGCCAATGCCTTGGATCGACTTCTCACCAGATACGCCCCAAAACCCACCTAATAATTACACCCAGTATAGTAGGTCTTTGATTCTAGTTGCCATCCCTCTCGCCTGAACTTAATGTAAAAGCAAGCAGTTGAATAAATTCACTTCAAGAGAGAGGAAATTATATGACAGAGCCTAAAGTCCTGGAAATTTTTTCAGATTACATCTGACCATACTGTTACTTCATTACCGGGCGTATTGAAAAACTAAAACAGAAATTTGACCTTACTGTAAACTGGCGCACCTTTCCTCTCCACCCGGAGACCCCGGAAGAAGGTACTCTCCTGACCGATCTCTTTAATACCACAGAAGAAAGAATACAGGTCATTTTAGGAGACCTGCAAAAAACAGCACAAAGCCTTGGCCTCCCCTTTAGTGCACGGCCGAAAACATTCAATTCCAGACTCGCTCAAGAACTCGGGCTATGGGCTGAGGATCAAGGTAGAGGGGACCAGTTTCACATGGCAGCTTTCCACGCATATTTTGCTGACGGAGTAAATCTGGCGAGAATCCAAGAACTACTCACCATTGCAGAGAAGGCTGGGCTTGATACAGAGAAAGCCATGCAAGTACTGAGCGATCGCTCCTATAAAAAGAATGTTGATCTTGATTGGGCTGACTCCAGATTCAAGGGTGTAACCGCAGTACCAACATTTATAATGGGCCAGCATAAGCTCACTGGTGCACAGAGCTATGAGGTTCTTGAAGAACTGGCCAACTTGTACAATGTCCCATCTAGAAAGGAAGAATAAATTGGAACAATCTCAAGTGAGAGTAGTGACAGGAGACCTCATTACTCTAACACTACAGGGTAAATTTGATGTGATCGTACATGGTTGCAACTGTTTTTGTCGCATGGGAGCGGGAATAGCACGCTCAATCCAGTTACAGTTTCCTGAAGCGTACGTTGCTGATCTGATGACCACCAAAGGTGACAGAAATAAACTGGGGTATTTTTCATCAGCCACTGTTCAAGAAAATGGACACAACATTATTATAGTCAATGGGTACACCCAATTTCAGTCTTCCGGCTCTCTTCCTCTTGTTGACTATGATGCAGTAGAAAATCTTTTTAAAAGAATAAAAAAGGAGTTTTCAGGTAAACGTATAGGATATCCTAAAATCGGAGCAGGTCTTGCGGGAGGAGACTGGAACATAATTGAACACATTATTAACAAGGAACTAACTCAGGAACACCACACACTAGTTAACTACGTCCCTGACTAAGGGACCTTAAACTTCTCTTTACTCACCATTAAGAGGTAAACCATGGGACGACTACACCTTTGTGCATTACTCTCCATCCTTGGCCTTTTCAAGTGATAGCTTAGCTGGCCAAGTAGACGTTGCCGCAGTCACTGCCATCCCTGAAAAAGCAAGAACATATACTTTTGAAGTGACTATATCCCACAACGATGAAGGCTGGGATCACTATGCTGACAGCTGGGAAATCAGAGACAAACAGGGAACACTCTACGGAACCCGTACCCTTCATCACCCCCATGTCTCCGAACAACCATTTACACGTAGTCTCTCACATGTACAAATACCACAAGACATCAATGCAGTAACCGTAAGAGCTCATGACTCTGTCCATCTATATGGGGGTAAAACAGTTACTGTTGAATTACCGTAAAATGACAATTGGGGAAGACAGAAAAAACTATCCTCCCCAACTATTCATGTAACGTATGAATCTCACTCGGTTACTGGTCCTCAGGAGATTTTCTCTTCGGTCTCTTCCTTAGGTACAGCAAGAGACTCTTCTAATACAACAGCCGCAGCTCCTGCCTCCAGTGCTTTTTTCCTGGTTTCCTCATCCATCGCAACTCGTGGAGTGTCAGTTGGGAAATCTACAATAACTTTTCGGTGGGCATAATATATACCTTTTGCATTCAACGCCTCAGTAATACGCCTAAAAGCTTCTCGCTTAATAAGAAACTGCTGTCCTGGCTTTGCGGTAAATTTGACACGAATGATCATTATAGAATTCGTGATTTCATTTACACCCTGGGATTTTACAGGCTGGAGGAACCCATCTCCAAGTTCTTCGTCCAACAGCATAGCCTGTCCAACTTTTTTAATAATTTTACGAACCTTATCAATATCGGTATCATATGGAAATTCAAGAGGAAATTTTATAATAATGCCTCCCCTCATATAATTTGTGATGGCCCCCAAATCGCTGTGTGGTACAACCTGAAGCATTCCTAAATGATGCCTGAGCAGAACATTTCTAAGGGTAATGGCCTCCACAGTGCCTCGGACTTTACCCGCCGTAATATATTCACCCACCCGAAATGCATCATCGAGGAGAGAGAAGAATCCGGACAGAACATCTGAAACTATTTTTTGTGCGCCAAATCCGATAGCAAGGCCCAACACCCCAGCACCAGCAAGCAAGGGACCAATATTTAATCCCATAGATGATATAATTATCAGACCTACCATCAAAACCAATGTTGACCCAATTACTTTGCGTAAAAGTGGCAACAGGGTGTGACTCCGTCCCCGCTGCACCGCACCACCAAATTCATCATCAATATCTTTTGATTCTTCCTCTTCATCCACCACCGGATCAACCAATTTTGATTCGAAATAAGCGGAAGCAGAACGCCAGCACATTAAAGCGAGGCCAACTGTTACAAGCGATTCAAAAACCGCTTTCATTGCCTGTTTTGCAAACGGCACATTATATCCCCAAAGACTAACCAACCAGGCAAAGAGAATGAAAATAAGAAAGAATCTAAAAAACGAATAAACCCGACCAGCAAGCAGGTTGTTCTTTTCTTCGACTTCTTCTTCCCTAGTGAGTTCATCTTCTTCATCTCCAGCCCCAATCCTGCCAAGACCCAGAGATACAACCACCGCTCCAATAAGATTTTTGGCAAAATAACTCAACACAAAATAGAGAGGAACAACAAGCACGCTAACTATAAAAGACCCATTCTCAACAAAAGTCCCGGTAGATTTTTGTCCAACCCATGCAATCCAAACTATTGCCACATACAATAGTGCAGGAAGATGCCAATATAGCGCAAATTGCTGTTGCATCCAGCCCCCAGAATCGACATCAGATTCATTTGCATAGTACTGGGACACAGGCCCCTTGAGGAAAACAATCAGACCAGCCATAACCGTGAGGATCAACGTACCCAGAACAATCGCAATCCATGAAACTGTGTGGGAGTGTGCCCCCAACTCATGAAAACATCGAGCAATGAGCATGGAAGAAGCAAGAACCGTAAATGTTATGGAAAAAGCAGAGTGCAGAGGCTTAATAAGAGAATCATCTATAGAAACCAGGCGAACAGTTTTATCGCCAGGAGCAAACAAAACTTCACCAATTACCTGAAATAAGATAAAAATAAGAACAACACCTAAAATCAACTGATAGAGCATACGACCTTCTGGAGTAATATCTCCAGCCAGGAGCAAAAATGATATCGTTGAACAAATGAGAAGTAGAAATAACGAAGAAAACCCAGGTAGGCTGCGCAAAAGTCCAGCAACAAACTTAGAACGTCCACCACCATCTGGTGGCGCAAGATGGTGTAAAGCATCCAATCGCGCCCGGAATACTTTTTTTATGGCAAAGCTCAATAAGAACCCTATAACAATGGATGACACAGCTTTGAAAAGGACCAAAAAGACTCCCCAAAAACCGTTGTTTCCGCCAGCAACACTAAGGACCCTTGCAAGATCTCCTGGAACTTTAGGCCCAAAGGCCAACACACTGCTCGCCTCGGAACCGTCCTTCTTTGCTCCATCTAGCATATGCAACCAACTCACCAAAAACCGTTTACGGGGAGCTACGTCAGCCATTACACTGGATTCAATGTCTATCAACTCCACCTGAACAGGAGCTTGTATCTCCTCCGTTGGGGTAACTCCGTATGACATCATGGGAAGAAGCCATAGGCTCAAAACAACAAAACAAGTCGTGATACACTTACGATTCATGTTCATTTCTCCTCTCTTGTTTATAGTCCGTTATATATCTATATATTGATTACATCAGTTCTCATCCAGAACTTTTCTTATTATCTGGGCCACCTCTTTTGTTCGAAGTGGCTTCTGAACAAGCTCTTTTACACCAAGATCCTTAGCTCTTTTTTCTGACATTACAGAACTATATCCTGTACAGAGAACAATTGGAATATCCGGCCGTATCTGCAACATTTCAATAGACAATCTCGCTCCATCCATTATTGGCATGGTCTGATCGGTTATCACCAGATCGAACTCATCCGGTTTTTCCCGAAAAATGTGAAGAGCCTCTACACTCTCCCTACAGACCGTTACCTGGTAACCGAGTTTTTTAAGCATCCTCTCAGCCAAATCAGCCAACATCTTTTCATCATCAACAAAAAGAATTCTTTCCTGACCCAGGGGAAGAGTTCCCTCAAAAGTGTGCTCTACTAGACCAAAAGGCTCTTTGACCGGAAAGAAAACTTCAAACGTAGCTCCTTTACCTACCTCACTTTGTACAGTTATAAACCCTTTCATATTCTGCACGATACCATGCACAATGGACAACCCCATCCCTGTCCCCTTACCCGGCTCTTTTGTCGTAAAGTATGGATCGAAAATTCTTTCTTCAAGTTCTTTCCCTAGCCCTACACCTGTATCAACAACAGATAAACGAACAAAACAGCCAGCCTCCACTTCCCATGCATGGGGCAATTCTTCCTGGCACAAATGTATTTCCTTAAGAGATATGTTTAAAGTTCCTCCTGTCTCCTCCATTGCATGAAACGCATTCGTACTGAGATTTACAAGAATCTGGTGTAACTGTGCAGCGTCACCTAGTACCGGACCTATCAGGGAGTCTGTGTCTGTAGAAATTGTTATTGTTGTTGGAAGTGACGGTCTTAAAAAACTGACTGCTTTTTTTACAACCCGTTTCATATCAAGAGAAACACGTTGACGAGCTCCCTGCTGGCTAAAAGCAAGTATCTGTTCCACAAGATTTTTTGCACGATCACTTGCCCCCAAGACTTCACGTAGACACTCTGAAACAATCTTTTCTGAATGTGCCTCTTCATAGGCAAGTTCAGAAAATCCGATGATCGCCGTGAGTATATTATTAAAATCGTGGGCGATGCCTCCTGCCAGTGTACCAATTGCCTCCATTTTCTGAGACTGCTGTAATTTCATTTCCATCTTCTTACGATCGGTGATATCTCGCCCCACACCAAGGACACCAACTATGTCCCCCTCACTGTTAAACATCGGTGTTTTTAATGTTTCAAGTAGTGCCTTGCTCCCATCTTCTGAATAAACTATCTCCTCCTCATTCCTGCAGGTTCCTCCAGCTGCAATGGCAGCCATATCATTTCTACGAAAGAAATCTGCAAGCTTCTTGTCTACAAAGTCATAGTCCTTTTTCCCTACGATATCGGCCTGTTTTGCTCCAAAAAAACGTTCAAATTTTAGGTTACAGGCAAGATAGACACCTTCTACATCTTTGAGCCAGACAAGATCTGGAATGGTTTCAAGAAGAGTCTTGAGGTGAGCTTCTCGCTCTTTTAAACTTCGCTCTGCATTTTTTCGGGCATTCACACTTTTTACTAAAAAATAGATCACCAGCCCCAAAACAAGAAAAGAGACAATAACAGCAAACACTACATTTTGAAATTTTTCATGAAAATGAGGTGGTTCATTAACAATGACAACTCCACCAACAAGTTTATGTTCAATATCATGAACCATGATATCCTGGAATTTTTTACCATGGTGATTGGAGTTAAGAATCAATATTTCTGGACTTGGCTCCGCCGTGGCTGTTGCCACTGGAAGAAAACTACCAAGGAGAAATAAGACGAAAAAAATTGCGGTGCTGAAGCTACGATCAATTTCCAAAACAGACCTCTCCATAGATTCACAGCCTTCTTTTTCCTCCCCCTTAACCAAGTCATTATCGAGGTAATTCAGAACGTTCTCCTTTCTGGATGACTATTGATTCAATAACTGTCTATTTCAATGTATGAGTAATAAGAGAAACTATAGTCGTATGTTATCTCCCTGCATTCGACTATTCAAACAAAAACATTTATAACCGCATAACAATGGCCCCTTAGCAAAAAAGCAAAGAGGCCATAGAAAACAAGTATCACAAATTATCATTGAGTATCAGAGACGAACACATCAGCTGTTTTTTTAATTAACCAACCTACACAGACAAGACCTCCAACCAATGTTACCAAAAACATAATAAGTGGAGAATATTGTGGTAACACTTGCAACTGATCAAGGGTAAAATAGTTACTGAGATAATCACTCCTCAACCAACTTCTGAGAAACGTCATCAATACAACAATCAAAACTGCATGGAAAAATGTGAGCCAAAACCTTCGTTTGTATGCAACAACCACTGCTCCAACGACTGCAAGTAGCGCAATAAGAAGTACAAGAGTTGCTCCGATATTCCCCCCCATAAAAAGCATCATCTGTTTTTTGGGCAGCGAAAGGAGATACCAGAAACCAAAGAACATATTCACAAGTGTTAAAACAAAAAATGTCGTTAGACCAAGACGCTCACTATGGTGTGCAAGTTCCAGATCAGCTTTTTTTCTAAAACGTCCAAGTAGACCAACAAATAGACCTCCCACAGCCAAAGCCCCGCACATCATATGTAGATATCTGGGCCAAAATGTCACATGGTCGACAACAAGCATTGTTCCATTCTTATGAGAAAAATATTCCGAAAACCGCTCTGGCAAACTCATCAGCAGCATATTATTAGAAAAGAAAAAGCCAATAACAAGGAGAATCCCAAAAACTCCGGTAGCCATAACAGGACCAAACATTCCTAAGCTTTTAAACTTAAAGTCGTAAAGATACGCACCATAATAGCCAATGATTAAAATCGGAACGATTGATATCCAGAAGATCCCCATGAGCACCGCACTGGAATAAATAAATTGTCCATACAACACCTGTAAGAAAAGCAGAGGTGCAACACCAAAATTGACCACAAATGCTATGACTAAGGGGAGCGCAATAGCAATTCGATGGGCTAGTTTTTTCTGGACGTCTCCTCCCTTAAAATGCTGCACAATGCCAATGGCTAGACCACCGAGCATTGCATTCATCGCAAGAAGATGTAAAGGAAACGTAAGTAACAACAGGAACTGAAACCAACCCCATGAGACAGGTATCATATCCGCTTGTGGAATAATGAAATTTTCCATTACTGACCTCCTTTCTTTGCGCTCTCTAAAAATTCAGCCAAAGTGTCCTGTTCTTCTGCAGTGCCTGAAAATGGTTCCATCTCATCGGAAATATCGTTTAATTCTCCAAGCATTGTAACAAGCCCAGTCTTGCCCTGGCCTTCAACAATTTCCGCCATTTCACTCAGCTCATGACAAGAGGAACAATTGTCTTCAAAAAGAAGCTCTCCAGTTATAGCGCCTTCCTCTTGAATGGGAAGCTGAGTAACCGGATTATTGAGGCCATCCAGATAACGCGACAGAGCTTCACCTTCTTTAGCTGTTCCGGCAAAAGGCTCCATTTCATCAGAAATTTCATTTAAGATAGGAAGCGTCGCTATGATTTCTACCAAAGGCACACCATCAAATCCGGAAGTGAGATCATCGGGTGCGTGGCAGGAAGAACAATGCTCTTCAAATACAGCACTTCCCATCGCTATACTATCCATCTGCTTGGGAAGCTCCTTCACAATCTCTTTACCGAGTAATCCTCCGGCTATATAAGTTGCCAAAGCTTGTTTCTCAGCGTCGGTACCAAAGAAAGGTGGCATAAAATAGCGACGTTCATGAATCGTATCGATATATTTGGTGAGCGCCCTGAAACTCATGTTCCCACTTGCCACAACAATGTCATTATTAATGCCATTGACCGTATGGCAAGCATAACACTGTTGGATAAACAACTCTTCACCCGCCTGCATCATGTTGTCATCAATCAACTCCTTATTCTCCACCCATAAAGCGTTGCGCAGATAACCTTCACTATTTAATTTTTCAGCGTCACTTTTTAAAATACCATTGGAGTACATGACTTCATTGATAACATAAGGGCGCCTTGCAGCTTCACGTATCCATTCAAAACTCCCCATTATTGCTAAAGCACAGAACAGTGAAAGAACCGCCACTGGTTTCGTGTTGAAACGCGGACGATAAACCCCACCTCCCAGCATAATAATGAGAACACCAATTATGCCAACAAGGCCCCAGGGCATCATCCCAGAGATGGTTGGTGATTTCCCCAGGACCAAGGTGTGTGCGGCCTCAGGCAATACAGAAATATACCAGATCGCCGATGGGAGCATCAGAAACAAAGAGACCAACGCCCATTTTGCAGAAAAACGGGTCATTGCTTTGCGTACGTCTCTATCCTGGACAAAAGAAGCACTAAAATAACCATAGCAAGCAGCAATCATCACTGCAATAAAGGTACGAAAGAAGAGAGATGGAAGAAAGCTCGGGTTAAAAAACCCAACCCAAAAGTCCATATTTTCGGCCCATAAACCGGGAGTCAGCATCACCCCAATAATGCCGTTAATAAGAAGCAGAGACATCCAGGCAGAAATAAAATACACCCAACCAACTTTAATATGGGTGGCTGAGTCCATACGACCAAAGGTATAAAAATAGACAAAGGCGGCTGCAATTTCCACCACAAAAAACACCCATTCTGCAGCCCAGCCAAAAACAAAATTATGGATAAGAAGTGAAGTACCTGCCGGGCTGACCAGGGCTATAATAAACCAAATACCAACTCCAGTAATAGAGCCAAACACCATTGTGAGAAGGAGAAAGAAACGCGCATGTTTTTTTACAAATTCAAGAATGGCTGGGCTATTTTCCCGCAGTCCCTTTTTCTCGGCGTAAATAAGATATAACCCACCGCCCACCGCAAAATGTGAAACAAAAACATGCAACACGGCGATGAGAGCAATAAGAAGTCCACCTCCGGTTTCCGGCAAATACCAGACAGGGTAATTCATGTTTCCTCCTACAGTTACTTGTTACCAGCCTTTATTTATATGCTGTATTATTATCAAATCAATCTTTTGCAATAACCCATTAATATAGCACCAAAAAGAGTACTGCAAATGATAATGATTTTCAATTACGACATTGTGTCACTTTTAGTCGGCCCACCTGAAAGGTAACTATCAACACTTCTTTGCAGCGTTAATTCTGCCAATTGTGCACAGTGTAGATGTGTATCCGGTAAAGTACCAGTCACCTCCATAATTGAGATCATGTTCACTTTTTTCAGTTCCTCGACACTCTTATTTTGTGCTATGGCAACTGCTGCCTCAACACAATGCTTACTAAACGAACACCCGTTGGTCCAACTCTGGGTAGCCACGACATGACCATCTTTAAACTGCAGGCCAATCTCCATAGTATCACCACAATTACCAACTACTTTAGCAAGACCATCGGGAGAATCCAGAACGGGGTTGGCATAGTAATAGATAAAAAACCAGGTCATTGCCACCACAAGTAAAACAAGAAAAGCTGCACCAATACTCAAAAAGGACATAAAAAAACCATAGAAAGTTGCCGAAACATTTTGTCACAAACGCCCATCGTTTGTTTGGAAATCCTGTTTACCATAAATAGAGAGGACATTGCGCGAAAAATAGCGGCCATCCTACCCAATCCCAGCTCACCTTACTGATCTGTAGTTTCACTTGGCCGGTATGATAAATTCTGGTAAATATAATGAGTCCGTTGATTTACTGTCTTTCGGCTCGATATCTTCGTTATACGAAAAATATAATCCTCGGAATATCAACTATATGCCTGTGGTTATTTTTTTAGTATGCCTTGATCTCGAACAAAAATCCTAGTAAATCAACAGACTCATATAATATATACTTTTGCATTTTCAAACTCACTACAATCAATCTTCATTTCTCTTCTTCTCACTATATGAAATCCTTGACAACAAAGACAAAATTATACGTCCTTCTCGGTAACCCACTTGGTCACACCGTCTCACCGCCCATGCATAATCTCGCTTTTGAAAAATTATCCATGGACAGCTGTTATTTTCCAGTCGAAGTATCAACTGACGACTTAGGTAGCGTCTTTAAAGGACTTTCTAAAATGAATGTTGGCGGGCTCAATGTCACGATTCCCCATAAAATAAACATAATGGAATTCCTCGATGAGCTTGATCCTGTTGCCGCAACCATTGGCGCGGTGAATACCATTTGTATAAACGATGGAAAATCAAAAGGTTTTAATACCGATGGTGAAGGATTCATCCAATCTCTTGAAGAAGAATCCGGACGCTCTGTGCAAGGCAAACGTTTTTTCATTATCGGCTGTGGGGGGGCTGCCCGAGCGATAAGTATGACTCTTGCTTTTAGGGGTGCTGAAAAAATCTACCTGTGTAATAGAACCGCAGAAAAGGCTGAACAGCTAGCGACTGAAATCAATAAAAATATTCGCAACTGTGCTGAGGTCGTTCTAAACGATCAAACACATCAGAAAAAAGCTATCGACCTGTGTGATGTTCTGGTGAACAGCACCAGTATCGGCATGCACCCAAATATTGATATTATGCCTATCGACGAGGCTCTTTTACGCAAAGAACTTATTGTAGCAGACATTGTTTATAATCCACGTGAGACCAAACTCCTACAAGTGGCCAAAGCCAAAGGCTGCCCCATTGTACCAGGCATTGGCATGCTCATCTATCAGGGAGTTGAGGCTTTTAAACTATGGACAGGAATTCAACCACCGGTTGAAGAGATGCGCGAAAAAGTGCAGCAATTGATGAGGGGGAAATAAAACTTTTACTACAAGAACAATTCTTCACCGTATTTACGTATCTTCCCCCTCAGTTGATCGTAACTAAGGCCCAGAAACACAGCGACTTTTTTCCGATTATGACGATGTTGTTCAAGTGCATTTTTAATTATCCCGATCTCAACATCACGAAGCGTATCCTCAAGAGACCCACCAGCGCTCTGGGGAAATTCCGGCCGTTGCATTGCCGATGGCTCAGTAGAAGTGATTGTTTCATCCCCCTGTGCGCTCTCTTTTAATGCCACATATGGTGACACAAATGGATCAAAAACAATATAATTTATTGAGGCTGACTCCGACTGATACACTGCACGTTCTATCACATTTTTGAGTTCTCGAATATTGCCGGGCCACTGGTGAGCTTCCAGTTCTTTTTGGGTCTCCCTGGAAAACGAAACCACCCCACTTCGTCCGAGTTCATAGGACATTCGCGAACCAAAGTAATTGGCGAGCAGCATCACATCTTCCACGCGGTATCTCAGGGGTGGGAGAAACAACACTTCAAATGACAATCTGTCTAAGAGATCTTTTTTAAATTGATCACTCCTTGCCATGGCCGCGAGATCTGCATTTGTGGCACAGACGATGCGTACATCAACTTCAACAGCTTGTTCTCCACCCACCCGCTCAAAAAAACCGTACTCCACAACCCGCAGAATTTTTTCCTGAGCCTCCAGTGGAATTGAGCCAATCTCATCAAGAAAGAGTGTACCTCCATCGGCCAACTCAAAACGTCCAACACTTTTTCTATCCGCGCCTGTAAATGCACCTTTTTCGTGACCGAAAAGTTCAGATTCGATCAAATGCGGGGATAATGTCGCACAATTAAGCGTAACAAAGGGACCATCCCAACGCTTAGAGAGAAAGTGTAATCGTCTGGCCCCAAGCTCTTTTCCTGTCCCCCGTTCACCTATTAGAAGTACCGGTCGCTCGACTGGGGCAACCTTTGACAACCGCTCCTGAAAATCCAAAAACGACTCAGACTGTCCAATTGCTTCCTTATTTAATGAACTTCCCACAATGTCTCCCCATGCTTAAATTGACCATTTATCGGTTAATGAAACCAATTAATAGTTATCTTAACCACATCACCTTCTTTTATCAAGCGCACAACACATTGTTTTCAGGCGGTTTCACACTTTTCACTCATCAGGCACACTTTCTGCTTTAACACTTATGACCAACAAACAAAATCCAGGAGGATTACAATGGGAATTTTTACAAGATTTACAGATATCGTCAGTTCAAACATAAACTCCATGCTCGATAAAGCCGAAGATCCAGAAAAGATGATCAAGCTCATGATCCACGAAATGGAAGACACCTTAATAGAGCTCAAGTCATCATGCGCAGGCGTTATTGCTGGGCGAAAGAAGATTGAACGCAAATTTGAGGCAATGAGAGAAAAAGCGAACCTCTGGAGTGGAAGGGCCGCCCTTGCTGTAGAAAAAGGCCGCGATGACCTGGCCCGAGAAGCGCTTATGGAAAAACGCAGGTTTAGCGAAAGCACTGAAGCTCTTGAAAATGAACTGGAAAGCTTCAAGGATCTTCTCAAACAGTACCAGGAAGATATTGTTCAACTCGAAGAAAAGTTGAAAAGCGCAAAAGAAAAAAAACGTCTCCTTCTTCAACGCCATAAACGAGCCACGGGTAAAAAAAGAGCTCACGAAGATATCCGTCGCAGCGACAGTGCTGACACCATGGCACGTTTTGACAAACTTGAAAGCCGAATAGAGCAGATGGAAGCGGAAGCGGATCTCGTCAATATGCCCAAGAAGCCATCTGTTGCAGACGAGTTTGAAGACCTCGCAACAGATGACGAAATCGAAAAGGAACTTGCCAACATCAAAGCGGCCCAATACAGTAAAAATGGTAAATCTGTATAATCCTATCCATCAACACTATTGGAGTTCGTTACCATGCTTAACATTATTATTGTCTCAATAGTCTTTGGCTCCATCGTCGCTCTGGCGGCACTCATTTGCGGTACTATTCTCATTGTTCTGAAAACCCGGAGCAGAAGCCAAGGCACAGGAGCTGGTGATCAGGATGAAGCCAAAATAATTCAAGAGATCTACCAGGGATTGGGTCGAATGGAAGAACGAATAGAATCACTCGAAACGATCCTTATGGACACCAAAGAAAAGGATAAAAACAATGAGTAAATACTATGACAAACAGGGCGGAATCTACAGGGCCCGGGATGGCGTCTTTCTCGGTGTCTGCAAAGGCATATCTGAATATTTTGATTTTTCCCTCTTTTGGATACGGATGGGAATGGTGGTGTTTTTCATCTTCAGCGGCTTCTGGCCAGTAATTGGCATCTATCTCGTCGCCGCCTTTTTCATGAAACCGAAACCTGTAAAACCTATTCATTCTGAAGAAGAACGAGAATTCTACGACAGCTATGTCCACTCACCCAGAAGTGCGACACACAGGCTGAAGAAAAAGTTCAGGGATTTGGATAGAAGAATACGCAGAATGGAAGATGAAGTCACCACCCGGGAGTACGACTGGGAGCGTCGATTTAATTCTTAAATATCTTCACCTTACTTTCACCCGCTCTAAAACAAACATCCAAAGAGCGGGTGTAAAACTCCACACACCTCAGCAACACTAGACATTCCCATCAGTAGAACCTATAATATAAGGAGATGATTTTCACTCTTTTATGCATATTTTGTGTCGTTACCAAAACTGGCAACAATACAAAACCCCATTTCAGAGACAACCAAAAAGGAGAAAATCATGACCCAGATAATCCATTACTTCGTGTTAATATTTATAGTTATTGTCTGCGCAGAAATAGGAAACGTTCTGATTTACGAAACTCCTTACCAAACTAAACCAGTCAGTATCTGGAACGAAACAGCCCAGAATGTTCAACCAGGACCTGTCATAAAATTTCTATAAATGCTTACTGCTATAACTATACAGTTAGCAACTATTTGTGACCCGTTTTACTCACATGCATATCAGAGTATAGTGCCGCGATCTTCGTCCTGGTCCCAATGTAGTGATCTCGAACTGTCTGTTCAACCTGAACCGCACCAGAGGACTTCAGGGCCTCAACAATACGACCATGTCTGTCTCCGATCTCCTCTAGCCCCCATTTCTCATGAGCATTTTGTCTTATTTACGAATACTTGAATGATTTCAAACACAGGCTAATTATTCTGATTGAGATAAATTTCGACAAAACGCTCACCAAAGGTCAGTCTATACTGCGCCATCTTCTTCAGTATTTTGGCAGTAAACATAGACAACTATAGTCTATTACCAAAAACTTTAAACATGGCGCTGTCTAAACTGGTGACAAATCCGGGCTGGAGAATAAAGAGTGGACCAGTGTTTATAAAACAACACGTGGCACTTCAGACTGAGTCGTCCTTTTTATTACAGCCAACTACCCACCTTTTGTATATTATAGTTTCCCGCTTAAAGAGTATTTCCTATTGCTTACCTATTACACATTAGCCGAAAGCATAAAACACACCCACAAGATCTGTTTAAAATACGGTTCATTTTTCTTCAGGCCTAAAATCAGTAAACTATTTTATAGAAGCCTTTTCACTAAGCTGGTATCAATAGATACTTAAATTTTGAATACGTAAAATAAGAAGGATTCTATACCTGCTATGAACAATCTCTGGACGACGGAAACATTTATTTTATTGTTTTGTGCGTTTTTTCTTGGCGGGATTGTGAAAGGAATCATCGGTACAGGCCTGCCAACAATTGCCCTTGCCCTCATCACCGCCACCATCGGAATTAGAGAAGCAATGGCTATCATCTTGCTCCCTTCCATCCTCACCAATATCCAACAGGGTTTACTTGGCGGTCACCTCAAGACTGTCCTTAAAAGAAGTTGGACCTTTCTCCTTGCAACCTTTTGCACCATTTGGATTGGCGCTGCTCTACTTGCACGAGTTGAAATATCCTTTCTCTCCGGACTCCTTGGGGTTATCTTACTTTTGTATTCAGCCTTTGGACTTCGTAGTACAGCTATCCCCCGCCCCCACAATTTAGAAAAATGGCTATCCCCCATAGTAGGAGCAATAAATGGTTTATTAACAGGCCTCACAGGATCATCGGTTATCCCTGGAGTTCTCTACCTGCAAAGCCTTGATCTTGGACGTCACAAACTTGTCCAAACCATGGGACTGTTATTTCTTACATCGAGCACAACCCTTGCTTTTGCTCTGCAAAAAAACCACCTGCTCACCACTGAACTTCTGCAATTCTCAGCTCTGGCATTTATACCTGCGTATATCGGCATGTTCTTAGGCGTACGTATCCGCAACAGAATCTCTGACATCCTTTTCAGACGGTTCTTTTTTATCTTTATGTTTGTACTTGGATTATATATCGTTATCAGAGCATTTTTCTAAACACACCTTCAAAACATGGCTTCAAAATGTAGCCTATAAAACATATGTTGACAAATAGACCAATTGCCAATATTATCGATAATAGATAAAGGAGATAGTATTGGGAAAGAAAGTAATACAACGCCAAAGCCTGACGGAACAGATCAAATCAATTCTCATTGACAGAATTGTTGACGGCACGCTTGCGCCTGGGGACCGGTTAAAAGAACTGAAGATAGCTGACGAGTTCGGAACAAGTCAGGCTCCTGTACGTGAAGCAATCAGAAGCCTGCAGGCCCTTGGTTACGTTGCACACATCCCCCATGTCGGAGCACTCATTAAGACATTCACCGCAAAAGAAATTGAAGAAGCTCATCAGGTACGTGAAGCATTGGAAGGCCATTGTCTCATCCTTGCAAATATTGAACTCACAAAACTTGTAGATGAATTGACCCAACATACCGACACAATGCACGAGGCCATGACAAAAGGTGATATAAAAACCTTTTCCATGGCTGACAATCTTTTTCATCGTACAATTGTTGAATTTTCTGGAAACAAAAGCATGCTTGGCATCTGGGATTCCTTAAGAATGCAACTACAGGTAATAGCCACTATCGGCGATGCATCAATGCCACTAGAAAAACTGTATGCGCTCCATCCACCAATTGTCGATTCGCTTAAACATCAGCACCGTGAACATGCAGGGCGTTTTTTAGCAGAGCATTACCGACAAATAGCAAGCTACTGGAACAGTTCCAGTTAAAAGTGTATACGGTGCCTCTTCTCTGGAATGAGGTAGCCCATCTGTATCACCACAAAGTGCATGACAGTAGGCGCTTAGTAGACTGAAAAGTGCATTTCAAGAGATTATCGATAATCGATAAGGAGGGAGTTATGCGACACAACACAACACCTTATGACAACAGTACAGTAGTCGAAAAAGAAGTAAGCCTTGAGGAATTAGACGTACTTTGTAGACAATGCCATCATTTACATGATGAAGAGGTGCTCCGTATAGTTGCCAGATTCTTCACGAAAATAAAAACGCTTTTCAAGCATGAGAAACGGCAACATTGCCACTCTTCAGCAAGATAGATAGGTAGACAAAAACAACGATGCCGGATGAGAAACATCCGGCATTGTAAAAAAACAGAAGCGGCGACACCATACTAGGCAAAATACCGCGTTATCTCATTAAACTATCTCTGGATGTTGGATAACTTATGACAATATCTCTTACCAGCACGCGTGCACCGTTATAGTCGAGCAGATTTTCCTGAACAGCCGATTGCAAGCGTAAGAAAAGTTCATGAAAAAGATCATTGCCTCGATCTACTGACCTTCTCAACGGTGTTTTTTTATTTTTTTCAGTTTGAGCCAATCCCTTGTTAGATATAGGGCCTGGTGAAAGGTATCCAGCTTGAGCATACTGAATGGCCGGCCCCCGTATATCAAATTTTCTGGCAAGAAAGCCAGCAAGTTGTTTTGCCTCAGAACAGGAGAAGACTTCTTTCTTAAGACTGCTTTTCATTGCACTGATCAACTGAGCCGCCTTAATTTGCCTATTTTTCTTCACAAAATAGTCTCTCAACTCCACATTTGCGTTTTTCTTATCTCTCTCAAAAGCAAGATCAGATAGATTAATTATTTTTGATGATTTTTTATTCTCTCCCATTTCAAAACCTCCTCTTTTTTCTCTTAAGAGCATAATTCGACCACACCAACTACGACAATGTGGTATCTAATTGTATGGTCAAATAGTAAGGAGGTCAATAGCAGCGCAGTTAAACACTGCGCTGCGAAGAAGCAGACGCAAGAAGGCGTTAAACAATTTCAAATAAGAACAACACGCCTTAAACGTGTATTACATTGGTATTTAGATCAGTAGCGAAGCTGCTGTTCAGGGCTAATCTTTCGATTTTCGCCCAATTCCTTCAGATCTCTGAGGTAGAGTTGAGCCTGATCTAGATAAAATGAGAGAGCTTTTGAGAAGTGTTTACCCACCAGACCGTCAACAAAAACCTGGCTGATCTCTTTATGCCTTTTGAGCACAAGTTGAGACCGGTAAAATATGAGCCATTCTTCCTCTGACATATTTTGCAAAATAGTTGACAATGCCTTTCTGGCCCTGGGTTGATACATCCAGAAATACATAAGATCCAACGCATTTACGATTGTGAGTCTTTCAAGATCCTCAGCTTCCTCACCAAGGGTTTTCATCATAATTTTAGGTGATTGCAGCATTTCAAGAACATCTTCTTCGGGAAAGATAAGATCCAACCGGGAAAAAACACTAAAGACCTGAGATATCTTGGTCTTGTACGCAGCAAGACGGGCGCGAATATTAATCTGACGATCAGCAACACCCTCAATTACAGCAGCCACGCAATCGGATGCAAATTTAGAGATAATCGCAGCCCATTTCTGCAAGACACCGCTCACATCGGGGGCACCGAAAGCACCTAATACCGCACCAATTAAAGAGTTAAGAAGAATCGCCATGGGGATGGCCAGGATTGACCTGAAAAAGTTTCCAACAGTAGCTCCTTTAGGGAGACCACGGATCGCATTGTGACTTGAAATATATATCCCGTTTGCAAGCCCCATCACCGAATACAATAGGATCGGATCGGTACTCGTGGTCACATTAAATGTCTTATCAAGGAGAACGGTTTTCACAAGATAATCTAATAAGGGGACCGAAAACCCGGTATACAAAAGAGAATCAGAAATTCTGCTCCAACTCACCAGCGAGTTCCAAGGCAAAAGAGGCGACCTGCGAAGCCCACCTCCACCGAGTACTGATTGAACAATATTTCTCGAACCAGTAATAGCAAACCAGATAAATGCGCCCAAATAGGCCAAAACCCACCAGTCCTTTGTAAGACTAAAGGTCAAAAAGGCTGGGATAAAACCAATGACCACCTTGAGAATATTTTTCAGATTGGTATTCAGATACTTCCACCATTCCCCCACGGACTCTTTCTTTTTTTTACAATCTTCGCCTAGGCCCTGTTCACTTTGTCTGGTTAACCCACCTAAAGTAGCAATATTACCAGATTCATTATGTTGCAATTCATACCCATCCAAACTCCAATCCAGCCACTGCCTAGTCCCCGCCCTTTTCGTTAGAGAAAACCGTTTAACAAAACTAATTTTTGCAGATGTTTCCGAAGGAACATATTGGCGACTATGAATGTTTTTTGTCAGTAAAGCACTCACCGGAATAACAAGTCTGTCCTGCTCTTGTGCCATAGTCTGCCGAAACATCTTCCGAGCTCTTATTGGCAAGGTATCAAGAACGACCAGCCCCATTCCATACTGATGTTCAGCTTGCCCTGTCGAGCCAGAACCGATTCGGGATCCCAAAGTTCGTTTTTTATAGTACTTATGAAATGTCTCAAGATCGTACAGAATATCGATAAGCGATAGTTTTCGAGCTTGCATCTGACCAAGTTCTTCGCCCAGACTGAGTGTCTCCGGCTCTCCAACTGTAAGTCTTTTCAACTCCGTTTTCATGCGGAGTTGCTGCTCTTCATGATCCCAGAGAATCGCGCGAATAACGCGTTTAAGATTGATGACATTATCATCATTCAGGGCTTTTTGCAGTTCTCCCACCAGCCTGTAGTGATCAACCGGATTTTTGAGGTCGACAGTTTCACCATGTGTTGTCCCGCTGCCAACAGTCACCCCCGAACTCATACCGTGGGTGGCGTTTTTAAGATTATACGCCTCCACATGGGTAACCATTCCAGCACCTGCATAGAGGAGCTCGAGAGTGTCCTGGATCGAAAGATTACTTAAGTTTAAGGTGAATTTAGAACTTGAATGAAGTGAAAGGAGACGTCTTAACACCTCACAGAGACTGCATTGGAGTAATGTAGGGAGATCTTCAGTGTTCTGAGGAACAGTAGGATCATGCACCTCCGGGTTATGCATTGGTAAAAGAAAACGGTTGATTATGGCATCAACACTCAACACGTCCCCATTGTCGATTATTTTCTTCTTCCCTGCTTGACTATCAACAGTTTCCATTGACGGAGCAGTACGTTCTGCCACAAGCGCATTATGAATAAACCGTGCGAGGTGAAGAACTGATGGTTGCCCCGTTCCTACAAACCTCTTAAATTTTTTCCGCTCAAGGGATTTTAAACTTATACCAAACTCATCAATAATAGTCTTACGGTGCCGCTTGTTAAAAATCTGCAAGACGTCAAAAACATATCTTTGCTGATATTGAGAGACTTTACGGCCTTCTTCCATCAGAAGGATCACCGCGTCTTCTCTTAAAAACTTCAAAAACGAGCTATTATCGTCAAACCCGTGGGGTTCCCAGGTAAACCTTGCGTATTTACCCCGAAATCTGGTGGAAATTTCAATCCCAACCTGCACCTTGATATCAAGAATAGCACTGGCTTCAATCAGTTCTTCGATAACCTCTGGACGCACATAGTTGTAGTACACTACAGTGAGATAACGAATACCTTTGATCCAGGCATCCATAATCAGATGAGTTGGAGACTTACGCCCCTTAGTGTTGGCATCGTGCACATGATCATCAAATGCTATCTGATTCCACTCTTCCGGCATCTCAACAAGGTGATATTTCGCAAGTTCTTTTCTCACGCTGGAGGGATTACCGGTTGAAACCATGCGAAAATCATGGGCAAGTTTTAGTTGGCGAAGCTCATTGTTGCGACAACGAACAAGTTCCTTCATTATCTGCAACAGCACTCTGGCAGTATTTTTTTGATAGAATGTACGTGCTGAGAGAAATACCTCATCACGAAGCGAACCAAGTGCTTTAATTCTGTCACCAGCCTGGCCTGTTTCAAAAGAACCAAGTAGAGCCACAATAGCATATGCAATACGCAGTCCTCTAGGAGCCGCCATCTCCTTGATGCCATGGGGGTGCATATGCTCGACGAGCAACGACCTGAGAGTACGGGATTCCGAACCCCGTTCCAATACATCGTTTACTATCTGTAGCAGTTGATAATCGTCTTTATCAAAAAATATGTTCGAAGCCTTCATAGTCATCTGTGTTGCAATTGAGCCGGTATCAGAAGTAATCAAGTGCCATAATATCACCTATCGGGTGCGTAAAATAGCCAAACAGAGATGAAACCCTGCGTTTTTTGTTTCATTTCAGTTAAGAGTATCAGATTTTACAAAAGTTGGTAACAGGTGGTGTGGAAATTCTTTAGTACACGTTACAAAAAAGTCAGCTTCTGTATAGTTATCCTGTGGAGTATTTTCTTCCGGCCAGGCAACAACGCGCATTCCTGCTGCAACTGCTGCTGCAACACCTACTGTAGAATCCTCAACCACAAGACAATCCGCAGGTTTTACACCTAATTTTTCAGCCGCCATAAGATACGGTTCAGGGTCCGGCTTTCCATTTTTAACATCATCACCAGAAATACAGAATGTTACCATCTCAGTAAGTTCCAAAACCTGCAGGTTTGCCTCCACAACCACCATATCCCCATTTGACACACAAGCCTGAGGTATAGAGGTTTTTGCAATTGCACGAAATATTGCGGCAACTTCATCTCGCTGCAACTCCTTTTTTACTGCATCACAATATCTCTTAGCACATTCTATTTTAAAGGTAACTTCGTCAGAGTCAATTGGATATTTATTTGAGAGTATTTCCCATTTTTCGACCATCGACTTACCAAGCAGAGAATCATTGTCTTCTTTTTTAAGTGGAAATCCTAAGTCAGCACACCAATCAGCAATCACTTGATAATGAAGTTCTTCACTGTCAATAAGAGTGCCGTCTATATCCCAAAATACTGCTTTAACTGTAGATTCTTCCTGATTTTGCATTGTTATATCCATATTTCATTTAATCTTCTGATTCATTTAATGAGCCCGTTAACTTACTGTCTTTTGTTCCGATATCTTCGTTATGCGAAAAAATAATCTTCGGAATATCAATGGTCCGCCAAGTGTCTGTCAAAAACCTACAACGAAGTAGATCGGACTTTTTACGACGCCATCAAGGTTACTTTGAGTCACTATCATATACTGCCCTGGCGATTACCGCATCGGTCACAAGAATATTAGCAGACCCCGCCCTTAGAACTGCTTTGATGATTGGCACTTTCTGCACCCCGCCACTTGCCACTACTTTTATTGGTATCTGTTTAAGATGGCTCAGATCTGCACCCATAAAACGTTTATTAATAGGATGATCAATAGGTATTCCATTTTTATCAAGAAAATATCCAAAAACCTCACCTACAGAGTCCACCTCCAACAGAGATTTCCACTCTTGGTCTGTAAGGGCTCCAAGTACCACGTTCGGTGAAAGCTGGGTAGATCTCCCGCACCGATAAGGGCCACATCAACCTTTTCAAGCACACCATACAGTATTGAGTGAGTGAATAACTTGTTGATTGTGCATAATTTAAAATACACATCAGATACGCACATCATGCTCATTTTTCCTTTCATATACAACGCCACAATTTAACATTTGTTTGATCTATTTCACACAAACATATCTCCAAACCAATGCATAATGTCACTATCCTGACTGAAAGATCTCCTAGTTGATTTCTTCGTAATAATAATAATGAGAAACAACATTTTCGAACTTATCGATCGATTTTAGTAAATCCAAAAAGTTTAGCTGTAAAAGACGCAGAGTGAAGGTAGTAAATACACCAAGCTTTGCTTTGAGTTGCAGAAACTACAAGAGGAGATGAATAAAGAACGAATGAACTGTTAGTGATACAATAGAGTATTGTCTATAATGATGCTAGGAAAGAGCTCTAGTCATCACGCGAAGGAACAAAATCACAGTCGGAAAATACTTCTGACTGTGATTTTTCATTTTGGCTCTACATTGCACCATCGGCATAGTAGTAATACCTATTGAGGTCTATAAGGCCCCCGTCACTCCCATGAAACTTGTCAAATTCGGTTTGAAACCAGTCATAGACATCCCAGAAGTTATCTTCGGCTCTATTGACTCCGTATTTCTCAAGTCTTGTGACGTATTCACTACTATTATCGTAATTGTTGAGAATATCAAAAAAGTCCGGTAGGTCTGCACGCTTTACCACAAAGAAATAATTGGGATAAGAACCGACAAAACCCTTTAAGAAATCCGCCCTGTCCTTTTCAGGCTTAAGGTTCTTGCTTTCTCTAAAGAGGAACCTGACATTATCATGCCAGCGGTCTACAACGACCGATATAACGAGGTCGTCTCTGCCTTCAATGTCAGTTATTCTTACCCAGGCTACGTTCGCGTTATGATTTTCAACATGTCGAAAAAAAGACACCCCTGGTGCGGAGACTGCAGTAAAGGCATCAAGAACATCGTTATCGTTTTGGAATGTATTGGGTAACTTGGGATATGAACTACCAGCAGGCAGATAGTTCTGGTCAAAATCAACACCGGAAACCTTAATCTGATTTTTGACCACTTCTTCGATAAACTCTCTTTTAGGTTCCTTTGTTACAAAGTTCATTCCGGCTGGAATTTGCGCTGGAGTATAGTGTAGATCTTTGAACTTAACGTCTAAATTCCAGTCTTGCATCATCTCCTGTCTCTTTTCTTCCGGCATAAGATCTAAAAAGTAACTCT
Organism: Desulforhopalus sp.; assembly: GCA_047622095.1. Classification (GTDB taxonomy): domain Bacteria; phylum Desulfobacterota; class Desulfobulbia; order Desulfobulbales; family Desulfocapsaceae; genus Desulforhopalus_A. The sequence goes on along the minus strand of JBLHNU010000035.1, from coordinate 10,473 downwards.
CACCTTCAATACGCAAGGCGTCCATATACAGTCTGGTTGCAAGCTGATGCCCTGCTGTACCATAGATGTCAAATCCTGCAACGAGTGAGTAATAGATGCGCTCTAGTAATGGGTAATCGACCAACCATGTAGTCTTTGGCAGTCCCCCCAGAACTCCACTATGAACAGAAGCACTGTCAAAATGTCGAAATACCGTGAGGAGCGGATCATCTTCAGGCTTATTGCCCTTCCAGATCATGTTCGCATCTAATCCATTAGGATAATGTGCACTATAAAATTGTTGCCTTTGCTTGTAGAAATCTACCGCATATTTGTAATGGTCGTTTTCAAGAAGGGTTTTGTATAATTTAGTATCACTGCCATCTTCTCCGGGCATTCTCAGATTCGGATATTGCAGTTTCAAAAATCCTGGATACTTGGCTGACAAATCGTATTCAGGGTCCATAAACATGATCCAAAAATGGTCATTAATAACATTAAGAGCGATTTGTCCTTTACATACCGGACCTCTTATAAACGTCATTATGACATAATGTGCATTATCAAGTAGCCACTGATAACGTGATTGAGTCGGGATCTGATCGTAGGTTATAAATGGATTGGCACTTTCTATCTTATCGTAACCGGCGATATAAGGAGTTTTACTCCATTCAGGTTTGATGAACAGTTCTTGAACTCTTGTGTATTGGGCTTCACCCATGCTGAAAACCATATGGGTTTTATAGACTATTGTAGAGTATATTTTTCTAAACCTATAATAAAATTGTTCAACTCCCGGGTCATCGTAGGGTCTCACTGTGGGAATAATATCAATAGCTTCACCAGGCGCTGTTGTAGAGCGAACAAGCTCATAAAAAGCGTCAGTTCCCGTATCAAAAGTTAAATGGGCAAGAAAGAGGTGCTCGTAGAGATACCGAGCCGTCATCTGTTTTTTGGCATCCGGGTTATTAAGAAACTTTTCCCATTTTTTGACCATTGCCTGGTCTTTTTCGGCAATAGCTTTAAGGACTGTCTGTTCTTCAGCAGATGGGCCATGGGCACCCTGACTTAGCCAGCCAGCTACAGTATTGAACTCTTGCTGCGTCAGAGGTGGAAAGCCAAAAGGCATACCCCGGTTTGGATGTTTTTTCAGATAACTTTTTAGCTCACTTTTATTTTCTGAGCAGGTGAGATCAGTTGCCTCTGAATAATACTCTCCACGCACCGCTGGAGCAATCCGTTTATGATCGAGAAGCATATACATCATAGAGTCTGTATACTCCTGGGATTGTTCTTGTTTTACCGTGAAGAACCCTTTTTCCCGCCACTCGCTTTCGGAGTGAGCATCCATAAGTAGACGACTGGGGTCCATTGTCTTTAAGCGACCGCCATTGTAAATCATTTCCTTGCTTGCACCTCTTTCCAAACCATCCCAGGAACTGAGTTTAAGTTGGCAGGGTGAGTTATAACAGGAGTGGCATACAACACATCTTTTCACAAGTACTGGTTCCACATCGGCAAGGTAACTTAACTCCCTTGTAGGTGGTTCGAATTGATAGGCAGGATTTTGCGGGACAGGGGGTTTTGCACATCCACTAAGAAGTATGAAAAGCAACGGTACAGCATAAAATAGTAATCTCATTTTTTCTCCTTTCTCTGTTACTGTATTTTCAACTTCGATATAATTCTCAATTTGTTTTCAATGCAATTTTAATGTGTTCCCGCATTCTATTTGAAAAATTTTCTTTGCCTTCCTGTTGCATAATCGGATCAACTCGACTCACCTTTCGAAGTTCAGCAAAAGGGACATCAGATTGAACGACACCGCGATCGTAGAGCAGTTCGTCAACATGACCACTAGCGATAAGCCTCCAACCTAGAGGCGGTGGAGCATCCTTTCTGGTCGCATTTGCGTGAATTTGAATTGTGGTCGTGCAGTTATGGGTAAGTGCGTTATAAAATTCAGGCGTCTGTACCAAGCTGTTCATTTTGACAAGATAATCTTTTAACAATACCAAGACTTGGTCCTTTGAAGCCTTGAGTCTGTAGAGATAGACCCTTTCTTTTCTATAATTTGTCCGGAGCCGGATGATATCTTTTTCATCGGCTGCAATATAAGCAATTTCAAACTGCTTAAAAAATCCTTTCACTGACGAATACTCTTGGGTTTTATCTTTTCTGGTTTCAATGGAAATAGGCAGGTACCCGTCCTCACCAAAATCCCAACTGAGAATTGTATGGGCAATATGCTCCGACGCCCAGTAAGAGAGAAAGATGTCAACTCCCTCAAGATTATTGAGATTATATGTTCTTGTAACCCAGTGTTGGTAATATAGTTGTTCACTTTTATATTCAAAACTTCTCACGTTGTGCATGGTTAGAATATCTCCATGAATCTCTCCGTGGGATATTTTTGCCACATCAGGCGCCCAATCTTTATCCCCTGTAGGCGTCAACGTCTGCCACCAAAGGAGCAAGACGGCAAAGACACAAAGGCCTAGCATAGTTCCCTGAAAAAAGGATCTGGTATAAATAAAAGCACCTGGGAGTAACACGGCGAAAATAGTTGAGACACAATATTTAATCACCATAGGACCGGGAATATTAAGAAAAAGAGCAACAACTCCCCATATCCAGGCAAAAATCAGCGCAACTATTACAATAATTTTAAAGAGTACAACAATCGTATATTGCCTAGATTTCATGCGTATCCTTATTAATTTTCGTGCATGCTATTTTTAGAATTTATCGTACTTTAATTCTTATCGTCAGAACTTTTATTTCCAGATGAATCAGGAAGCATTTTACCACCGAGATGAAACGGTAATTTCAGGGTTCGGTAAAGTATTTCAGCCGGGTAAACAACGATATTCTTCATGAGAGAGTGATCCACAGTAGGATCATCGAGAGGGCCTTCAATCTTCACGTTTAATGACTCATCATCTTCATTTCCAGCAAGTACGTAACCCATGACTGGAATTTTTCCAACATTGCGACCAGCTTGGGTTTTTAAACTAATATCCATATCTATCATTTTAGTGGAAAAGTCTATCGTCCCCTGCCCTTTAGCATACATTTCAGGAGAGAAGACCTCTAACGATTCGATATCAGCAATTTTATCTTTGTATTTCATTCCAACCACAGCGGAGTCAACAGGAAATCCACTGGTATCAAAATCAGGCAAAGAAAACGTTACAAGGGCGGGGACAGTATTTAGAAATGCCATAATATTGTTTACTGTCGCCATCTCATATAAGAGGGTGTCTTTTATTTCAAAAACTGCTGAGAATTCGTTCAACATTCCCTTAGCGGCGATAGACATAGCTCCACCTTGAAATTTTGAATTATGGATTAAAGCACCCATAAACGCGTCATTAAGTTTTTTGCCATCAAGAATAAACGATCCTTTGTCCAACTGAAAAGAAAGCTGACCTTTGCCATGATCCAATTTCATAGTGAATTTACCATCAAGCAAATCAACCTGCATGTTGTCAGCAAGAATGCTACTTTTGGGACCAAGGTAAATATGGCTCTGATCGGCGGACATTTTCAGAGTAAAAGGTGACGTTTCACCGCTCTTTTCTTCACTGTCTGCTGAACGGGTGGGCAGCTCTTCAATAATCTGTAAAATAGCGGACAAGTTATATCCAATTTTATGGGATTTAATGTCCAGTTTTTTGTCAGCAAAGCTTAGCTCAAGATCTTTATTAATATGTACAAACGTTCCTTTATCTGTGAGTTGACCGGTAATATGCAAAAGATCAATTGGACCGTCATCATCGACCAATAAAGGATATGGCGATTTAATGTCGGCAGAAAAGCTGTATGGCTTTTTACCGTTCACTGATGATAGTTCTATTTTTCCTTCTTTAATATTATATTTTTGGAGAATTTTTGAACGGGGATATACTGCTGCAAGATCACCAAACTTAGCGGCCCATTTTTTTTCCTTATCTGTACTGATCTTTAAATCAAAAATAGGAAAGAAAATTACATAATTTCCACCCTTGCCATTTATCTCCACATCAACATTTTGACCAAGGGTAAGCTTCTCTTCAAGATCCTTACTTTTCACATCAATTTTTTCGAGAGAAAAACGGCCATTCTTCTCGCCTATATTGAAGTAGCCTGCAAGATAGCTATCAAATAACTCTCCGTAACTTATCCTGCTTGAGACTACAGAAAAAACATCATCTTCAAATTCAAACTGTGAAGGAAAGAGAGAGATTGGCATTTTGCTCAATTCCCACTCAGCTATTTCTTCGGTGGTGACAAAAAGGCCCTCATCATACTTAATATCGATATCGATATGCGGGGTCTTTAACTCCAAATCATTGACACGAAATTTTAATAAGTCGCAGGTGAAATCCGCCTGCTTATGTTTAAAAGAAAAGGCTCCTGAGATTTCAGACTCTATTCCAGGGGGAGTCCCAAGTTGTACCTTAGATACTTCAAGGCTTAAATCGTCGATATTTAAGGGCGCTTTAAAAGAACCTAACTGTAAAACCAAGGTGTCGAGTAACCATGATGATGATTGAACATCTACCGTATGTCCTGTGGGATCGAAGTGATGCGAGGCCTTAAGAGGATGACTCTTGTCGAGTGTTAACGTCGAACCTCCAAGTTTTAGATTCATCATCTCTAAAACTACATCCAAATCGCCAATTTTCTGTTTAACCAGGATAGTTCCAGAGACCTGAGCTGTAACTAGGTCTTCGTATGTGACGTGTAGTTGGTCTATTGTTACATCAGAGTTAACCAGCTTGATGCGTGCGTCTCTCACTTTATAATTTATGCCCTCCCACTCAATAACACCATCCTCAATATCAAAGACCCCCCTTGCCTCAAATTGTTGTTTGTTAAGGATAATAGCCAGTTCAAGGTCGGTGGCTGTCTCACCCTCCACCTGCTTGAATGGGAGTGGTATCTTGTAATATTTCAGAAGATTTAAGATATCATCATTGGCCACTGCTCGGGTCTTAATATAGGCTGTAAGAAGATTATTTTGAAGATCATTGAAATTAATATCTACCCAACTGTTGCCACAATCCTGGCCATAGAAAGTTGCATCATGGGGTTTAATATCAAGCACACCGTTCCGAAATGAAACATCTGTATACCTGGCCTTAATCGGTTCAAGTCCAGGGGCAAAGGTATACTCGGTATCATCAACAGTGACCTCAGCCTCTAGTGTATTGAGAATCTCCTTAGGGTTATTCCAGGGTACGACGCCTTTAAATGATTTCAGGTGATAGCGACTTCCCTTCAGGTAGTCGGTGATCCAACGCTGAATACCTGGCCTTAAACCAAAGAGATCTACAAGTGAAGTGATCTCGGTTATTTCTCCTGCCTCTTGCCCTGAAAACGTGAGTGATTTTTCATCGGCTGTAAAATTGACAGCCACAGGAAAACTCCCTTTGACCTGAGCAGAGAGCGCTCCAGACAAACTTCCCTCTTGCCCGTCCAATTGCAGACTTCCAGTCACTCCAGTTTTAAAACGCTTACTGGTTGCTTCGACAATCTCAAAGCCAAGGGTTTCTTTTTTTAAGACCAAGTCAGCCTTAAAAGCAATATCTTCGGATGTAACAGATAGGGTGTGAGAGTGTGGATCTTGCTGATTCACTACAATCTCGAAAGATGTTTCACCAATTTCCAGACTATCAACGTGGAGTTTTGAAAATATTTTCAGCAGGTAATAGCCGGACTCAATTCCCTTACCAATAAGGTAAGTCGAGCTTTTCCCCGATTGTGGGGGAGAAGAAGTTTCTTTTTTGTTCAGGGAGACTTCAGAGATCTCAAGTTCAAGCTTATTTTTCCAGACAAGAAAACTATTCGAGATTGTTGTCCCGCCAAACCTCAGGTCCTCAACACGAATTCCTCGTTTAAGGAAATACCCGCTGGTAGACAACAATATAAAAAATAGAAGAGAGAGTACTATCAGAATCCATATGAAAATTCTCTTTTTTGCAATCCCCCTAGAAACCAAAATTAATCCCTTCTTTCAGATTTAAGTTTTTCAAAAAGTTCTTTTCTATGTCCCGTGACGATATCATGCAACTTAATGTCGTAATCACTTGGGAAACGATATGCCTTGGAACAGTCCTCAAACCAATGTTCAACTAACCCTCTTTCAAGAGGAGAAGCGTTAAACAATAACAACATTAAAACATCCGAACTGACCCAGGTGTTGTTATACCATGAATCGTGGGCCCCACCAATATCGAGCACTTCAGATCCACTGATATCGAGAAGGTTAAACTCAGGAGTTTTTGATGCTTCCATGAGGAAATTTAATTCTTTTTCTGTCACTTCAGAGAAATCAGGCCTACCAAGCCTCGACATGCCATTTTCAAAAGCTGAAAATCTGAGCACAGAGTCATTCTGGTTTACGTTTACTGTCGTTCTTTCGACAATATCCTTAAACTTCATATAGCGCTGAGCAAAAGGTTTGAAGGCTGTATCTGGTGCCGCAAAATACACTTCACCTATGCGTAGTTTTTTCTTTAAATCCTCTTTAGACATGTCGGGATAAATATCTTCAAATAGTGCAAGAGCGGGTGTTACTACTTGGGCACCTGCACTATAAGCAAGTATGTTGATATGTTTTGCCTTAGTATGATTGGCAAGCAACTCTACCAATCTTGCAAATGCAGGAACTGTCTGTTTTGCGTGCAAAACGTCAGTCTTATACCTAAAAATGTTCTCAGCAGATGGCCATGAAAAGCTCAAGACCACCGAATTGTGACCAGTAAAATGATGGAGTTGCGCCCCCTGTGCTGTTGCACGATAGAAATTGCTGTTTGCACCGTGCGCATATATGAGGATATCCTTATCAATACTTTTATCGAGGAGTTCATTTATCCTCATGAAAAAGCCATCCGCCTGCTCCGAAGTCTTCATTAAATCATCTTTAATGTCATAGGTGACAACTTCACGTGCATACTCACGGGTCAACAAAAGTTCTTTGCTGCGCTTGGTTTTTAGAGACTCTTTATAGATTTCATCCCACGACATCTCACCTTCACCCACGCGGTGCACAACAAATCCAAGTTTTAATATATCTGACGGAAAAATCGTATAGTGATCTGACTTATTGTTTGTCTCTACAGGCTGACGATTAGTCGCGTAGAGTGTATAGAGTAGATTCTCATCTGTACTGCCTTCAGTCAGATCAAACAATACACCATCAGATTGTATTCCGATCGGAGGGGGCATCAGATACACCTTAGGTTGACAACCAGTCAGCATGAGGAAAACGACTAATATTCCAGAATAATAAAATGTTAGTTTGTTTAGCATGTTTAATCTCAATTTGTTGAGTTGTGTGATTGATGAAATGAATACCGAAAAGAGTTGATTTTGGGGTTAAATGACGTCCCACCTGAATATATTTATTGAACCGAGTATCCTTTACCAGTTAAACAAGCACCATATGCTTTTTCATATTTCTGGAGAGAAGTCTGTTGCTGTTGCTGGGCCTGTACAGCACTATTTTGTTCAGCCTGATTCTGTCTGCGTCCACGTGCTACGCCACCCAATCCACCAGCGGTAGCACCAATTGCAGCACCCTTTCCAGCATCACCTGCAATTGCCCCTATGGCCACCCCAGCAATTGCACCTCGAGCAGCACCTTTAACTACCTTACGATCATTGCCTCCGCTTGCTGGTGTCGTACCCATACTAGCCAGTTGAACGGGATCTACTCCAGTTTCTTTAATTGCCCACTGGCTACACGCTCCTTTATCACTACTTTGCTGTGCCTCATCCTGACCTTTGGCAGGGTATACAACAAGTTCACCCAAGGAGACAGTACAAAAACATGCGAGAAAAACGAAAACCATGGTTAAGTGTAAACTGATTCGACGTACTACAGTCATAACTCACCTCTCTTTTATAGTTTGGAAAAGCAACAGGTATTATACTAACAAAAGCTAGAGACAGGGTACCTGCCCCTAGCGTATTGTATTAGCATTTATGATCTAACAGTAGGTCTTTCAACCCGGTTGAAACAACGATTAAAAGTAAAATTTAGCTCCAGCCATAAAACCGCTCAAATTCATATCATCAAAAACATCATTGTCATCAAAATTCCAACTCAGGTAACGATAACCTGCTAGTACGTCAATATGATTGAAGTGATATCCAATTCCTGTAAATCCCTGCCAGGTGAATTCACTATCACCAGTACCAATGTCCAGATGGTAAGGAATGTACCAGTTTGCGGCGATTTCTATATCTCCCATTATTCCGATAATGCCGTCCCAATTATCTCCAGAATCATCACCGTTAAAAGAAAAAGCCGGACCTGCAGGATCTGCATTACGGAGATCAATTTCTGTATCCAAATAGAGGTATCTTACACCACCAAGAATGGTTAAAGAGAACTTATCAGAATTAAGAACCTCGTAACCTATCATTGGTGTCACAATCCAGCTTGAAAGGTCTACATTTGTATTTACTCCTCCAATACGGGTATTTATGTTTGTATTATCGCTTGAATCGAGATAAATGGCATCTACCATAAATGCCCAGCGTTCTTTTTTTACTCCAAAGCTACCCATAAAAGCCATATTCAAACCGTCAATCAGATCATCTATTTCGATGTCTACATCTGTGCCAGTGGCAGTATCTCCGCCTATAGAGGCCCCCCAGAAATACACTTCGGCAGCAAAATCCCATCCTCCATCCGAATGAGCCGGTTTAGCTTTTGATTGCCCCGGAAGTGAAAAAATCATTACAGTCGCAACAATTGCTACAGAAAAAAACATTTGTAACTTTTTGTAATCCAAAGCTCTTTTCTTCCTCTTTAGTTTTATGTTCATTTGCTCCCCCTAATAGATTTGGTTAATAGTTTTTGCCTTGTCATGGCTGTCTATTATTTGTCTGCTTCTCTTTTAAAATCAGATATCTCTCTTTCAAAGAGAGCAGTCATTGGTTCCTCAGCATTTATCGTTTTTTCATCTTGCCTCCCCAGTCCAGGCAGATTGATATCCAGTTGAGGAAAGGCAATCTGTATTCCATTTTCACGAAACCTCTTGTCAATCTGCTGATTCAACTCACTTCTGGCCTGTATACGCATACTTGCCGGAACAAAAGCCCGGATTTCAAAATCCAGTGTGCTCTCACCAAAATTGAGAAACAGGGCCTGGGGAGATGGGGAAACAGCAGTCTGTTTGTTTTCCTCAGCACACTCAATAAGAGTTGCCATCACCAACTCAACATCAGACCCATATGCAACTCCCACCGGTATAATGAGTCGAGCCTGTCTATCCCCTAGGGTCCAGTTGATTACCTTGTTGGAGATCAGATCCGCATTTGGAATAATCAGATCAGCATGGTCAAAGGTTCGAACAATTGTTGAGCGTATTCCAATACCTTTAATTTCTGCCCATATACCTTCTACCTCAATCAGATCTCCTACCCTGATCGGCTGCTCAAAAAGCAAAACAAGCCCACTTACAAAATTATTGACAATTCCCTGCATTCCAAACCCGATACCCACTCCCAACGCACTCAGCATAATTGTCAGTTTTGACAGTTCGATTCCAAGCGTAGAAATAGCAATGAGAAAGCCAACAACAACAATGATGTAATGGACAAGCCTGGCGATAGAAATTCGTGCACCCTTTTCCATCCGGCGTTGAAAAAGGATTTCATCGATAAGTAATTTTTGAACTATCCATGAGATGAGAAACGAAGCATATAATATTGTAGCTGAAATCAAAATCAAACCAACCGTAAGGCGATTTGTGCCCACCTTAAAGCCAAAATCGAGGACCCCTTGTGTTGCTTCATCCAGACTCTGAAATACCCCCCAGATCATCAAAATAGACGGTACAACAATTAAAATCACAATCAGCGAATCAAAGAATCGAGTCAATTTTAAAATGATTTCTTCCGTTTCACTGTCATTGAGTGCCGTTGAGCGTCTAAGCAGCGGAGTTTTAAACAGCCACTCAAAACCACCATGGACGATATACATCAGCAGAGAAAAAATAAGGACTGTTCCAAGGGAACGAAGAAGTGAGACAAAGAGGTAAGACGCCAGTGTCTTTCTTCCCAACATCTCTATAATGACAACCACAAAAAAGAACCCTACACCACCATAAAACAGCCAAAGAAAGAGACCTGTCTTGTTGGTATTTTTTAATTGTTTAGCCAGAGTTAAGCAGAAGAATACTCCGGCCAGAGCGGCTAGGAAAATATATAACCTGAACAACGGTATCGGAATGCCCAGAACATCGAGAAACCTTGTTACGAGGATCGTGCCGACCAGACCATAGATAAAACGAACCTTCCAGTCTTCCCCTACAACCCCCTTAATCAGGCGAACAAATGCAGCCGCTCCAACCAAGGTCAAGAAAAATTTCCAGGAAGTAGGAATCCCTTCATATTCATAAATAAGAAGACAGATGACATAACTGAGAAATACACCAGCAGCAACAGGATATCGAACTAGAAATTTCCAGCGCACTGTTTGCTCAAAAAATGTTT